>CAYNHV010000010.1:0-41776 GCA_964397315.1 uncultured Methanosarcinales archaeon | reverse complement strand
TAAACAACAAAAAACTATATAAATAAAGGCATAACCTGCTCTTCAGGGTGTTGATAAAACATGATTAAGGTTCCTTATGAGGAGGTCAGGCAGAAGCTGAAGGACAGTGCAGGCATCACAGATGAGCAGCTTGACGAGCGCATAAGGGCCAAGATAGACAAGCTTTCAGGACTCATATCAAAGGAGGGGGCAGCCCACATAATAGCGAACGAGATGGGTGTCAAGCTCTTTGACAAGTCATCAGGAAGGCTTAAGATAAAGAACATTCTTGCAGGCATGAGAAACGTGGAGCTGGTGGGCAAGGTCCAGCAGGTCTTTGAGGTCAGGGAGTTTCAGACAGAGACAAGGTCAGGAAAAGTGGGCTCTTTCATAGTGGGTGATGAAACAGGCACGATAAGGGTTGTGATGTGGGGCTCGCAGGCTGACAGGCTTAATGAGCTGAGCAAGGACATAACCATAAAGATAGAGTCTGCTTATGTCAAGGAGAACAGGGGAAGAAAGGAGGTTCACCTCGGAGACCATGGCCAACTTGAGCTGCAGCCAGAGGGAGAGGAGGTAGGAGAGGTAAAAAGGACAACCTCAACAAGAAAGAGCGTGAAGGAGCTTGATGAAAACATGCAGGATGTAGAGCTTCTCGGCACAATAGTCCAGGCTTATGATATCAAATTCTTTGAGACCTGCCCTGAGTGCGGCAAGAAAGCCATGCCAAAAGATGGCTCTACAGTATGCTCCCAGCACGGCAATGTCACGCCCGCACCATCATATGTTTTCAATGTCATACTTGACGACGGCACAGGCAACATAAGGACTACATTCTTCAGGAAACAGGTTGAGAACCTGCTCAAGATGGAGGGCAATGAGCTTGTCCAGTTCAGGGAATCCCCTGAAAAGTTTGAGCAGGTAAAGCATGATCTCCTTGGAAAGCAGATAAAAGTGGTTGGGAGAGTGAACAAGAACCCCATGTTTGACAGGATAGAGTTTATCGCCCAGCTCGTCTTTCCTGACCCTGATCCAGAGGAGGAGAAGAAACGGCTTGAGAGCGTGAAGCAGGAGAAGCAGACTGCTGCAGAAGCGCCCCAACAGGAAGCAGCAGAAAAAGGGGCGCAGGCGGGTGAAGAAGAGGCTGCTGGGGAGGATACCGGGGCTGTTGAGCAGGAAGAGACAAGCAGCCATGATAAGACCGAGACTGTGGTGTCCTCAAGCGACGTGGACTTCATAAAATAACATTAGGATTATATCCAGGAGGATCCTCACTTTTCTAATCCCCCCTTTTGCCGCGACTTATTCTTCAAGCAGAAGGCCCACGACAAAAGGGCAGGGCCTGCTGCCATGATAAACGCCCCCATAGAGTTGCATATCATGTCCCAGGCCACATCCGCATACTCCCCAAAATCCCCCTCACCATAAAAGAGCAGGCCCTCTCCCGGGCCAAGAAGGTAATATCCGATATATTCCATTATCTCGCTCAATGAGCCTATCCCAACCGCAATGAGAAATGCCATAACAGCAGACCATGCCCTTGAATGATCATAAGAAAGATAATTATAGAATATCAGGGCAAGAGCCATGCCTGCAGCAAAATGCATTATCATGTCAAACTGCAGAAAACCCCAGTAAGTCTGTCCGTAAAGCTTGATGTGATGCAGGAAAAGCACTGCAAGAGCGAAAACCAGGGTGAAGATTCTGAGGTGCATTCTCCTGTAAAGGAGATACGCTGCAAGCATTATGCCTGCTGAGTAGAACCTGTCAAATATCAGCTCATTATCCCTTAACGCTATTGTTACAATGCCCCACACAAAAAAGAAAGCGACACCTGCAAGAGACACTGCTCTGATTGCCTTGTCCTCTGCCTTGCCTGCCTCTGTTTTATTAACCATAGCCTGCAGCAGGCAGGAAAAGTATTTAAAGTTATTTTTTTAACTCAATCAGAAAAATGATGTTCAAGACACACCTCACAGCAGGCTTCCTCCTGGGACTGTTCCTCATGCAGGCGTGGAAGCCGGAAAACCAGGTCCTGTTCATGCTCCTGATACTCCTTGGTTCAGCTCTTCCTGATGTGGACCATCCTGAATCCAAAATAGGAAGAAAAGTCAAGATAGGTGCGATGCTGTTTGAGCACAGGGGCTTCTTTCACAGCCTTTTTGCTGCGCTCTTCCTGTTCCTTCTGCTGGTATATTACATAACAGGCTCCGGGGTGGGGGTTTACCTTTATGCTGTCACAGCAGGATATCTGATTCACATAATAAGTGATGCGTTTACAAAAGAGGGAATCATGCCCTTCCACCCCCTCTCAAGATTCAGGCTGAACGGGTTTATAAGGACAGGAAGGACAGCTGAATATGTTCTCTTTGCCGCCCTGCTTCTGGCAGGCGCGTGGAAACTGTTAAGCCTGGGCATATAATAGAAAGAAAGATAGACAGGAAAGATGCAGAAGCAAGCGGCTAAGCCACTGGACAGCTGTTGTTCTTCCGAGAGCTCTTGTGAGCGGTTTTATTAGGCTCTGGCCGGCTGCTGTTCCTGCACTGGACACTGGACATGGCGGAATGAGGTATTTAAATGGCTCATGATACATTCTTCTTGCTCCGCCCTGGAGCATCCTGCAAAGGAGGGCTCAAAACAGGGTTGAAACAAAAAGCGAAAGCAAGGAGGTGGTTGTAATGACAACCCAAACAAGTACAGAGGCAGGAAAGAACCTGCCTGAAAAGAAGTTCAGGGCCGGTCCTGTGGCAGCTACTGTGTGGAAGAACACAGGAGTGAGGGACGGTCAGGCTGTTGAGTTCAGGACAATATCCCTGGACAGAGGCTACAAGGACAGGAATGACGTGTGGCAGAACACAAGCTCAATGAGGCTTAATGACCTGCCAAGAGCAATGATTGTGCTGCAGAAGGCTTACGAGCATCTCGTCCTAAAGCAGCCAGGCAGTGAGGGAGAGGCTGTATAAGCCCTCCCATCACAAACTTAATAAAAACAAGGGTGATAATTATGGCTTATAGCAAGCAAAAAGAGATTGTTGAGGAAGAGACAAATATGGAAGAGAAGAGCGATATTGAGGTAAGCGCCTCTGAGGATGTCATGAAAAAAGCAGGAATAGAGGAGCTTCCTGGCGTGGGCGCGGCAACAGCACAAAAGCTGAGAGAAGGGGGCTTCACAGACCTCATGGCAATAGCAGTCTCATCCCCAGGAGAGGTCGTGGAAGTTACAGGCATCTCAGAACAGGTAGCCAGAAAGATGATAAGCGCGGCCAGGGACAGCCTGGACATGGGGTTTGAATCAGGAGACGAGCTTCTGAAGAGAAGAGAAAGGGTATCAAGAATACCAACAGGAAGCACTGCTTTTGACGAACTCATAGGAGGGGGAGTTGAGACAGCATCAATAACAGAATGCTTTGGAGAATACGGCTCCGGAAAGACCCAGCTGGGGCACATACTGGCTGTCAACTGCCAGAAGGAGGACCCGACAGCTGTTGCAGTTTACATTGACACTGAAAACACTTTCAGGCCGGAGAGGATAACGCAGCTGGCCAAGAAAGCAGGGGTAGATCCGATGAAAGCTCTTGCAAACATCAAGGTGGCAAAGGCCTACAACTCAGACCACCAGATGCTGCTCGCGGACAAGGCAGAGGAGCTCATCAAGAACAACAAGGAGAACATAAGGGTTTTGATTGTTGACTCCCTTACAGCGCACTTCAGGGCAGAGTTCATAGGCAGAGGCACGCTTGCAGAGAGGCAGCAGAAGCTGAACAAGCATATGCATACCCTGCTGAGGCTTTCTGACACCCATAATGTGTGCGTGTATGTCACAAATCAGGTGATGGCAAAGCCTGATGTCTTCTTTGGAGATCCAACCCAGGCTATTGGAGGCCACATTGTGGCGCACGCTTCCACATTCAGGATATACCTGAGAAAGGGAAAAAAAGGGAGCCGGGTGGCAAAGCTCATAGACAGCCCTCATCTGGCAGACGGAGAGTGCGCGTTCTTCATTGAAGAAGGAGGGTTGAGAGACATAAAATCATAATCTCTCCAGGATGCGCTCATTAGATGGGCTGCCTTTTCAGGCCTGAAACAAGCCTTAACCCCCTGAGAGGGGGGCTTTTTCTTTTTTTCATAAACACTAGATTTATAAATAAAAAGTTATTTTAAGCCAGTATGCGCTTTGCGCAGATTAAAACAGACAGAAGGGTGAAATAGGAATGCGAGATAGAGACAGCGGGTTTAACCCAGAAGGAGGGGCTGCGCCGGTCAATGTCGGCGACGAGATTAGTGTGAAGATAGAGGCTGTCGGTGAGAAAGGCGACGGCATAGCTAAAAAAGACGGCTTTGTCTTGTTTGTGCCCAACACAAAAGAAGGCGAAGAAGTGAAGATAAGAGTGACAAAGGTCCTGAGAAAAGTCGGGTTTGCAGAAGTTGTAGGAAGAGGAGACTCAACAGGAGAATCCAGCGAAGAGGACAAAGGAGGATCAGAAGACACATCTTCTGAAAGCGGACACGCAGAGGACACAGAAGACTTTGGAGAGGAGCCCGAGATTCCAGAGCCTCCGAAAGAAGAGGATGAGTACCTGGAGGAGAATACTGAGGAAATGGAAAAACAATAAACCTTCTTCACAAATTTTAAATAGTTATTTTTTGATTTCTGTTTTTATGAGACTCTTCATAGCTTTTAATGTGAGCCAGGAGGCAGAGGAAGAGCTTTCAAGAGCTGTCAAAAAGCTGAATCGTGCGGATATCCGGCTTGCCAGCGAGTTCCACCTCACCCTCAAGTTTCTCGGAGAAGTAGGGGAGGGCAAGATTGAGGAGGTAAAAAAGAGAGTGGGAGGGGTTGAGTTTGAAAGCTTTGAGTCATGGCTTGACAGTATCGGGGTGTTTCCCTCAGAGAATCATATCCGGGTTGTGTGGGCAGGAGCAGAGCCAAAGGACAGGATAAGCGCGCTGCAGCAAAAGATTGACGAATCCCTTGAGGGAATGTTTCCCAGGGAAAGCAGGTTTCACCCCCACATAACCCTCGCAAGGGTGAAGCGCGTCCATGACAAGCAGAAGTTCAGGGAGCTGCTCAAGGAGATTAGCATAAAAAGGGTTAAAACCAGTGTCAGGGGCTTCAAGCTTGTAAAGAGCGAGCTGACACGCCAGGGGCCGGAGTATGCTGTTCTGGAGGAATTCCCTGCAAAAGATTTATAAACCCCCTTCTTAATCTTTCTGATAAAGCCGAAAAGCGGGGAATGGCGCCTGAGTGCTTTCTGAGGCCCGGGAGGCGGACCCTGCTGGAGCTGATGAGGCAAGAAAAAATCAGCAGCATGATTCTGCGGTGCTGCCTGAAATGCAATTGAGAGGTAGAATAAGATGGTTGAACAGGAAAAACTGCTTGTGCCGATTGATGAGTACCTGAAGGCGGGAATACACATAGGGACAAAGTTCAAGACATCCCACATGGACAGCTTCATTTACAAGGCAAGAACAGACGGCCTTTTCGTGCTTAATCTCCAGAGGATTGACGAGAGGATAGACATTGCAGCAAGCATGCTTGCAAGGTATGCTCCTGAAGATATTCTTGTTGCGAGCCGGAGGGAGAACAGCTGGAAGGCAGCAAGGGCTTTCGGAGAGGCGACAGGCATTAAGGTATTCGCCGGAAGATACCCTCCAGGCATACTCACAAACCCTGACCTTGAGGACTTCTTTGAGAAGAAGATACTGCTGGTGACAGACTCCTGGCCTGACAGGAACGCTGTAAAGGACGCTATGATCATGGGGATTCCTGTGATGGCCTTGTGTGACACAAACAACCAGGCCAATTTCATTGATTTTGCCATCCCAAGCAACAACAAGGGAAAGAAATCACTGGGGCTTTTCTTCTGGATACTCGCAAAGGAGTACATCAGCAGAAGAGGGCTGCCTGAGAAAGAGCTGAAGCTTGAGGATTTTGTAGAGGAGTGAGCTGGCATTCAGCTTCCTCTTTCGGTTTCTTCCCCTTCATTTTTGCATTTTTCATCAACTCCTGCTTCGCCTCCTTTCTGGATTCCAAAAACCCCTCCTTCCCTTATCTCCAGAAGCGCGCGCTCTGACTCAGGAAGGGACCTGTGCTTTTTTAGTATCACAGCTCTCTTATTCTTGTGGGCCTTTTGAAGCTCTATGAGGCACTTGCTGCCGTACTTGACAATGTCCCCCCCTACAAGGTTCACCTTGTCCCTGTCATCAAAAGAGCTGTAAACCTGCGTGGTAAGCAGCACAGGAATCCCTCTTTTTCTCGCTATCTCGGTTAAGTATGATATCTGGAGGCTCAGCTCCCTGTTGGTGAAGGACACTGAGTTCTCGTCCTTGTCCCTCTCTATCCTGTAAAGCATTGATATGGTGTCAACAATTATCAGGCCTATCTTGTCGCTGGCCATCTGCCTCAGCTTGTCAAACGCCTTTCTCTGCTCCTCAAAGTTCATGGGCTTGAGAAGCAGGGTATTGTCCAGTATTCTCTTGTGGTCGCCTGATATCTGCCTGAGCCTTGATATGGAGAAGTTGCCCTCTGTGTCCACGAAAATGACCTTTTTCCCCCCTTCTATAACCTTCTTCATGGCCATAAGGCAGAGGTTTGTCTTTCCAGAGCCAGCAGGCCCGTATATTGTGGTGATTATGTCTGTCTCATACCCTCCGTCAAGCATGCTGTCCAATGCTGATATTCCTGTAGATATCCTTTCAAGACCCATAAAAAACCCCTAGCCGCCCTTGTCAGGCTGTATTAAATTATCACAAGATGATTTATATATCTTTCTAAAATTATATATATAAAGGAGCTAAGCTCAGGGATATGAGAAAGAGCACCTACATCCTGGCCTTGATATTCATAATAACGCTTGCTGCAAGGCTTCTCATCGCCTTCCAGACGCCGCATTTCACAGGCGAGGAGTCCTATGACGCCATAAGGCAGGTTGAGAGCATAAGGTCAACAGGCCTTCCCCTGTTCCATGACGGGCTGAGCTATGGCGGAAGCGAGAGAATATTCACCCCCTTCTTTTATTATTTCCTGGCTTTGTTCAACCTCCTGCTGCCCATCGGGTTGGTGGGAAAGATTATACCCAATGTTCTTGTTGCCTCAATGGTCCTGCTCGCGTACCTCATCTCAAAAGATATCAGCAGGGACGATGGCGCCTCGTTGTTCTCCGCCTTCATTGCAGGGTTCATTCCGGTGTTCTTCATGGAAACTGTCAACACAATCTCGCCTTACAGCCTGATCTTTCCTCTTCTAATGCTCTCCATCTATTTCTTCCTCAGGATAGAAAAGGAGGATTATGTCTATTATTTCCTTGCCTCTCTTCTAATCCTCACTCTCACCAGCCCTTCAGTGCTTATACTTATACTGGGGTTCCTGGTGTATCTCTTCCTGCTCAGCATGGAAAGCCTCAAGCAGAAGAGGATAGAGGTTGAGGTCATAATATTCTCGCTTGTTATTGTCACATGGATAATCTTTATGATATTCAAGGACGCTTTTCTTGCGCATGGCATTTCAGTGATATGGAAGAACATGCCATTATCTATTCTGGAAAGCCACTTTTCAGGAACAACCATACTGAGCGCCATATACCACATAGGCCCCCTTCCCCTATCATACGGAGTCTATTCAGTATATGATCACCTTTTCAGGAAAAAGGACAGGAAGATATACCTGCTCGTAGCGCTTGCGTTCTCAGCAGCCATCCTGCTCTGGGCGAGGCTTATAGAGGTTGAGGTTGGGCTCATGTGCCTCGGTGTTATAGCAACATTGCTTTTTTCAAAATTTTACAGCTTTACTTTCGGCTACATTAAAAAGACAAAGTTTGCAAGGCTGAAGGGGGTTTATTTCGCGGCCCTGCTGCTGGCTTTTATGGCTGCGTCTGTGCTTCCTTCTGTAATGTCAGGAGTGAGCTCAGCAGATAACGCAGTGTCTGAAGATGAATTCTCAGCCCTCAAGTGGCTGAATGAGAACTCTGAGAACGGCTCTGTGGTCGCATCTCCTGTCAGGGAGGGGGCTATGGTAGCGGCCATATCTGGAAGGAAGAACATAGCAGACACCAATTTTCTTCTCAAGAGGGACATTGATAGCAGGATGGACGCCATAGAGAAGATTTACACTGCAAAACTTGAGACAGATGCTTTAGATGCTCTGACAATGTACGGCGTTGATTACATCTACGTGTCTGAGCACGCGAGAGAAAAGTTTGATATAAACAACATTTCATATGCGTCTGACGAGCGGTGCTTCAGACTGAGGTATGACAGCCGGACAAGAATATATGATGTGCTTTGTGAGCTAAAATGATCAGAAGAACAAAAGAAAAAGCAAAAAGAGTGAATGTGAATATCCTTTGCCTATGCATAATGGTGCTCGTATTCCTTCTTTTGCCCGCCCTCCTGAGGCTTCAGGATGGGAATTCAACTCTGATAGGGGAGGAGCCCTATTATCACGCCAGACTGGCGGAGAAGCTGGCAAGAGGGGACTTCTCTGAGAGTGACAGCCTCGTTTCAGGAGGGAGGCATATGGACTTCACCCCCTACCACTTCCTGGCAGCCATTGTCTCGCTTGCTTCTGATGTTGAAACAGCATTGAGGGTGCTGCCGCTCCTTTTAGGCGTGCTCTCGGCTGTCCTGTTTTACTGCATTCTCAGAAGGCTGGGTTTTGAAAGCTTCACAAGGATAATGGCTGTTCTGATCCTCTCATCATCCCCTGCCTTCATATACGCTTTCAGCTCAATGCAGGCTTCCATGGCAATAGCTTTAAGTCTTGCCGGAGCCCTCTTCTTCCTGAGAAAAGGGAGGGACAGCTCAATACTCTCCTTCTCCGCCTTTCTTCTTGCAGGAGCATTCAGCATTATGAATATGCTGCTTATCATGGTGCCTCTGCTGGCATACTCTCTGTTAAAGAAGGAGAGGCAGAGGTTCAGCCTTGCCCTTTTCCTCGCATTTGGGATATTATACATTCTTAACCCCGTCCCTCTCTTATACAATCTGAATCCTGCGACCTCTGGCTTTCTGAGAGGAATTATATCAGATGTGGGAGGGGTGTTTGCAATAGGGATATTCTACATCATACTGGCCACCATAGGAATTATCCACTCATGGAAGCTCAAGAAGAGGTATTACCCGGCATATATTTTCCTGGCATTAGTCCTGGCCCTAATGTACATCGGAGGCGTGTTTGTGATGGTATACGCGAACTTCTGCCTTGCATTGTTCGGAGCATTAGGATTGAAAATGATAAGGGACTTTAAGTGGGAGATGGCCATGATAAAGAACCTCACATTCATAGTGATTGCCTGCGGACTGCTTTTCTCAATGGTCTCCTTCTCTGTCAGGATGTCAACCATGCCTCCTGCCGAGAAGACAGCGCTTGGCCTTGAGTGGATAAGGGGCAACTCAAGAGAAGGGGATGTGATTGTATCGCACCACTCCAGCGGCTATTTTATAGAGTACTTCGCAAGAAGGCCTGTGGTCATAGACAGCTACTTCAGCTCAATACAGGATTTTGAAGGGAGATACCTGGATATGTACTCCCTCTTTCACACTCCAAGATTAAAAAATGCGGAGGAGATTATAGGAGAATACAACATACGATACATTGCAGTTACAAAGCCCATGAGGAACGGTAAGGTCTGGAGGAAACCTGACGAGGGTCTTCTCTACCTCTTCAGGAATAACGAAACATTTAAAAATGTATATAGCTCGGACGAGGTAGAGATTTGGAAGTACATAAAAGGCTCTTAAGGAAAAGAGGTCTCAAGCAGAGGAGGAAACATGCTGCTCAGCAAGATACTGGTTTACATCATAAGCTATATGGGGCTATTTGCCTCAACCTTCTTCTTCCTCAACTTTTTTGAAAGACTGGGGGAGACAAAAAACCCCAAGCCAGGGAGGCTGCCTGTGGTTACGGTGGCTGTTCCAGCCTACAATGAGGAGAAAACCATTGCTGAAACAATAAAATCCCTTCTTCAGCTTGATTACCCAAGAGAAAAGCTGGAGATAATGGTTATAGATGACGGAAGCAAAGACAACACATACAGGATAGCAAAAAGGTTTGAGAAGCAGGGGGCCCTTGTGTTCAGTAAGCCTAACACCGGCAAGGGCAGCAGCCTTAACTTTGCCCTGAAGCGCAGCAGGGGGGAGCTGTTCGGAGCCCTTGATGCTGACTCTTTTGTAAACAGCGACTGCCTGAAGAAGATGGTGGGCTATTTCAATGACCCCAAGATAATGGCTGTCACGCCCTCGCTCAAGATATACAGGCCAAAAGGCATATTGCAGAGGATACAGGCAGTGGAGTATATGATAGGCATCTACCTCAGAAAGGTATTCAGTATGCTGGGGAGCATACACGTAACACCCGGACCCTTTACGATATACAGGAAAAGCTTCTTTAAAAAGCATGGGGGTTATGATGAGAACAACATAACAGAAGATATTGAGATTGCGCTGAGAATACAGAGCAAAAGATACAACATAGAGAATTCCATAGACTCAAGCGTCTACACAGTCGGGCCGAGCAAATTCAGGGCATTGAGCGCGCAAAGAAAGAGATGGTATGTGGGCTTCATGGACAATGTGTTCAGGTACAAGAAGCTTTTCAGCCCCTCCTTCGGCAACCTGGGGGTTTTCGTCCTGCCAATGTCGCTTATCTTTGTGCTCATGGTGGTCATAATATGCATAAACAGCGCAATAACATACGGCACAAGAATTTACCAGGACTTCTATAATCTTATGGCAGTGGATTTTGACATAATGAGCCTTTTTAACCTTAACTTTGACCTATTCATGATCCGCATGGACACTCTTGTCTTCCTATCTATAACCCTTATTGCAGTCAGCCTCGGCATAATATTCATAGCAAAAAGATACTCAGAGGAGAAAAGCCCTCTTGCGCTGTCGTATGTCCTCTACATGGCCATTTACTGGTTTGTGTTCGCTTACTGGTGGGTTGTCTCAGGAGTCTGCAAGGCAACAAAAAGAAAAATAGCATGGGGAAAAAAGACGGGGTAAGATGGGAAGCCAGAAGATAGACAAGACAAAGTATGTTGCTGCATTCTCAATAACCACCCTTGTGTTCATAGCAGGCATACTCCTGGGGAGCCATTTCAGCTCGCAAAAGCTTTCCACTCTTGACGAGATGGAGCAGGGAATAAGGATGGATACAATGGGAACAGAGCTGCAGTACCTCCTATTCTCTGAAGACCCATGCTCAACAGTAAATTACACAAGAATAAGCGACGAACTTTTCAGGATGGGAACACGGCTGGAGTTCATGGAATCAAAGCTGGGGAAGAAGGATGAGGCTGTGCTGAATCTCAAGGAATATTACCACCTGCTGGAGATGAGGCACTGGATGCTTCTTAAAAAAGCAAAAAAAGAGTGCGGGTTTGATTATGACCTCATAATGTATTTCTACTCAAACAGAAAGGACTGCGGCAAATGCCATGAGCAGGGATACGCCCTCAGCTACCTTCACGACAAGCACAACAATATCAATGTATATTCCTTTGACTTCCACATAGAAAATCCGGCTCTGGAAAGCCTCAAATTCCTGTATAATGTAACCATGGTGCCTACCTTAATAATAAATGGAGAGAAGTATGAGGGATTCAGAAAGGCGGGAGAGATAGAATCCCTGCTCAAAAGAGGAAATACAACAGAAAATGCTCAAGGGACTCAAGGCATTGGAGAGACCGCCTCTTCTTCCTCTTGACTACTTCCCCCTGACCAGATCTCCAATGGTGAACTCCTGGGTTTTTGTTTTTGAAGGCAATGTGCCGTCAGTCCCCTCAAACTCCTTAACAAGGGTTATCTTAAGAAACCTCTCAAGCTTCCTGGCAAGGCTTATGCTGGGCTCTGTCTGGCCTGCCTCTATCTTGTGAATGAGCGACTCCTTCTCTGCTATGGCTCTTGCAAGCTCCTCCTGCTTCATCCCTCTTTCCTCCCTCTTCTTCTTTATCAGGCTGCTGTAATCAGGAACTATAATCTCAGGCTTCTCTTCCCTGGCTGTTTCCCTGACAACATTCTTATTCTTCAGGAATGTGACTGGCTTCTTCATGACTTTTCCGAATTTCGCGCAGCTGCTGCACACGTTCAGCTCAGTGCCCTCTACTGATGCCCTCACAAGCTTACCTTCGGCCCCGCACATGTCACAGCTCGGCATTTTGTTCCTCTTTGTGATTTTTCAGCTTAAGTTTTTATTGAGCATCCCATGTTAAAAAGGTGTTGGACATCATTCAGGAGCCACTGTCACAATAACATTCCTCTTCTCCTTGGGCCCGTCAAATTCGCATAGGAAGATGTCCTGCCATGTTCCCAGCACAAGCTTTCCCCCCTCCACAGGAATTGACTCAGAAGGGCCTATTATTGAGGCTTTTATGTGGGCTGCCCCGTTGTTGTCCACCTGGTCATGCATCCATCCCCCATGTGGCACAGCATCTGAAAGAGCTTTCAGAAGGTCCCTGCTCACGTTTGGGTCTGCATTCTCGTTTATTGTTATGGCGGCAGTGGCGTGAGGCACATACACGAGGCAAATTCCCTTATCCACTCCTGAGCCTGAAACTGCATCCTTTACCCTTTCTGTTATGTCCACAAGCTCCTGGCTGCTATTTGTTGAGACTGTTATTTTTTGAGGCATTACTTCCTCCCCATGTTGTGTTTTCTATGCTGTGTTTTTCATGGCGCGCGGCTGACTATCCATGAAAGTGGTTAAGGCGGCGCTGGGATTCGAACCCAGAATCTTCGGGCCCTGCCTTATGGTTGCAGCCGAATGCCTTAGCCGTTTGGCCACGCCGCCGTTGGTTGATGAAATACCTATCCAGTGCCTTTGTCAGGCATTTTGCCTTTCTTAAACGGACCCGGTGGGATTCGAACCCACGATCTTTGGCTTGCCTCATGATTAGAAGGCCAACGCATTATCCAGGCTATGCAACGGGTCCATCAGCCAATAAAATCAAAATCCTCCTTTATAAAGGTTTTGAGAAAATTTCCCTGCTTTGCCCCTTATGGGAGCCAGCTTTTCTGCTCCTTGAGCTTTTTAGGAAGATAATTCTCCATCACATAGTTGAGGTTATACTTGGCAAATGCCTGCTGCTCCGCCCTCTTCCCTAGCTTGAGTATTGTTCTCAGGGCCTTTTCCCATTCCTTGTGCTCCTTGACAAAAGGGTCGTTCTTTATGCCGTCTTTTATCCTTTTGATGTCAACCTCCTTGAGAGTATGAGTAGGCAGCTTGTAGTCTATTATGTCCTGGGGCGTAACCCCTATGAATTTTGCCTTTGGCACGCAGAAAAACTTGTTTATGTGGGCTGAGTTTCCGGATCCGACCTTAAGCGTCCTGTAGATGTTCAGAAACCCATAAGGGTCGCCGTCTGTGAAAACATAGACTGGCAGGTTCTTCTCATCGCTTAATCTTCTTATGAACCTCCTGCAGGCTCTTGTGGGCACTCCGCCAAGGCTTATGAGTATGCAGTTGAACTTTTTCCAGAAGCCGTGCTTCACAAGCCTCTGGAACATACCTGCTGTCTCTATTGCAAGTATGAATTTTGCCTGTGTCTCAAACCTCAGCCCCTCAACAGATATGGGGACAGAATATGCTCCTGAGCCGAATTTTGTGCAGTCTATCTTCAGGGTTTTTCCCTGCTCATCCCTGTCAACCACTGTAAGCTTGCCTGCCACAGCCCCTCCTTTCTCCTCTGGAACAAATCCCAGCTGCTCCCTGTTGACGCACAGCATTGCCTCTATGTCATCCATCACAGCATCAGAGTCTGGCTGCTCCTTAAACATGGCATCCCCCCAATTCTTGCTCACGTAATAAACCTCTCTCTTTGTTGCCATGTCATCTGCTTTTATTATGCCTTTTGACTCGTTCATCATGAGCAGGGTCTGCGCAAATGTCTTGATTGTGGGGGCGCTCAGGGTTCTTTTCATCATCCTGCCCTTGAGCTCAAAATACCCTGTCTTGGTGTCATAAGTCACGTTCTGAAGGCTTCTTACAGGCATCTCAAGAGATGGGGCTTTCTTCTTGAGGATTTTATCATGCACGTCCTTTGCCACCGTGCGTATTGATTTTATGACATCACTCATCCTCCTCCACCCCCTTCTCTTTTTCCTCCTTCCCTATTTTAGCAAACTCCCCATCATACTCCGGATTTTCCATGCTCACCTCTTTCAGCTTGCCCCTGCTGTGCTCCAGCACTTCCTTCAGCCTCTTTTCTATGATTTCCTCGTCGCTTTTCTTTAGGTCAAGAATGTCCTTTAATGCCCCTCCAAGGTAGGGCATGTATTTCTCTATGTAGCTTCTTTTCTTGAGCTCGTCAGTGTATCTTTTTTTCTTTGAAGTGTACTGGGCAAGCTTTCTCCCGCATTCCTGAAGAGCGAGCTTTACCTCTTTCAGTATCTCAGGATAGTGGGCTATCGCCTCTTTTGCCTCTGAAGTGAAAGGGGCCCATACAGATGCCATGTGCACAACCATAACAGCGGGGCCCACAGGCAGTGCTCCCTGGCTCTGGCTCAGTCCGTAACTCCTCCACAGGGTTGAGATAACAGATTCTGTTATTGCGCACGCGCTCTGCTGGTAAAGCAGGGGAACTGTGTTCGCGAACCTCATGAGCCTTACGGGCTTTTCTGCAGGGAGATCCCCTCCATATGCTATGGCAGCCTCCACCTGAAATGGGTTGCCCCTGTACACAGAAGGCGACCTTGTGACAGCGCAGTAGAACTCCGCGTTTATCTCTTTTTTCAGGCCTTTCTGCAGGAGATTCTCGCCTATGGGAGTGACGCAGTCTGTAGGGGGCGCTATTATCCTCGTATCTCTTATTGCAGATATCAGCCGCTCTGCCTGATCCCTTGTCATCTTGTTGGGCCTTGAGTTCGGCAGGAGGCCTGCCTTTGAGCATATTTCCTTTGCAACAGAAGGGCTCACCCTTGAGAATTCGCTTGTGAAAAAATGCTGGAGTGTCTTTGAGCTGCTCCATTTCAGCATCTTTATTAGCATGCCTATCTCAATGCCGTATGGGTGGGGCTTTATTTCCCTGGGCTCTTTAGGCAGGTGCTCTGTTGCTTTTGCAAAGATCATCTGCTCTGCCTTTGGGTTTGTGTAGATTATTGTTGCGTGGGGGTTGACTATTGCTGTCTGCTTTAGGTAATTGTCAACAGACTGGCCCCCCTGCTGGTAGGATGCTTCTATGTCCAGCTCTATTCTTGTTCCGTGATCTTTCTTCCATTCCTTTTCCTCTTCTTTTATTATCTCCGGCTTGTTCTTCTGGGTGTTTATGTGCAGCTCATAAGAGTATCCCGGGTACTCAGGGGATATCTTTGACACTATCTTTATCGGCTTTCCCGTCGTGAGCTGACCGTAAAGGGCTGCGGCGCTTATGCCTATTCCCTGCTGCCCCCTGCTCTGCTTCAGGGTGTGGAATTTTGAGCCATAAAGAAGCTTTGCAAATATGCTTGGTATGTTCTTCTTGATTATTCCCGGCCCATTGTCCTCAATGATTATCCTGAACCTGTCCTTGCCCATGTCTATTATCTCAAGGGATATTTCAGGGGAGATTTTAGCGTCCTCGCAGGCATCAAGGCTGTTGTCAACCGCTTCCTTTACTGTGGTCAGCAGGGCTTTCTTCTTGTTGTCAAAACCCAGCAGATGCCTGTTTTTCTCAAAGAACTCTGCAACAGATATCTCCCTGTGCTTCTCTGCAAGCTCGTAAGCTATGGGCTTGCTCTTATTCTCCTCTTTTTTCTGCTTCTTTGCCATTCTCCTCTTCTCCTGTGTTTTCCCTTGTTCTTTCCTCTGAAAGCTCTTCTCCAATTGCCTCCATTTTTAACTCTTTTGCTTTTTTCTCAAGCATCCTGTACACGGTTGCGTGCCTTGATCCTGACAGGAGCGCCTCTGTAGCCTTCCTGGCAAGCTCAGCATTGGGGTGGTGGCCGATTATGCCCACTGTCCTTCCATAGACAGAGATGTTTGTCTGGGTGAGGTTCTCAAGTGTCTTTCTTGACTTGCCATCCTCGCCTATGACTCTGCCCTTTAGCCTGGCCATCTTCTTTTTTGACCTGCCCGCATACTGGTCAATGTTTATGAGCTCAAAGCAGTAGTCCTGCCTCAGGAGAAGCATTGCCACCTCTGGATTGAAGCCCCTCCCTATTGCCTTGATTATCTCTCTTGCAGAGAAAAGCCCCACAGGATTCTTTCCTGTTATAAAGACATCTCCCCCTGAGGAGTCCACCCTTATTCTTGACCTTGTGGCCCCTTCTATGTCCTTCTTTACGCTTCCGTCTGTGCCTATCAGCACAGCAACCCTCTCATGAGGGATTTTTATGGTGTAAGAATACTCTGTGGCATCTTCCATCATGATTCAAGGGAAACAGCTTATTTTTAAAACTTTGTATGCTCTCTCTGCGATTTAAGGCATAAAAAGATTTAAATATGGTTGATATTTAATAAGGCTCATGGCCAGGAAATCTTTTACGGCGATAGGGGTTGTACTCCTGTTTTTGGCTGCTCTGGCAGCCTCGCAGGCAGCTGAGTATTCAGATCTTTACATAACAGTCAGGAAGCTGGAGAATAACCAGTTAGTGGCTGCACAGCCTGTGAGCATGGAGTTCACTAATGTGAATACCGGAACGACCATTAACCTCACAGAGTTCGCTAACAGGCAGGGCATTATAAATTACAGAATCAGCATAGGCAACTGGAAGCTTGTGATGAGCCTTGACGCGCCAGAAACTCCTGAGATGGATTATGCTGCTGAGAGGACCTTCCTTGTAGAGGAATTCAGGCCCTCCGCCAACATGACTGTTTATCTGGCTCCTGTGGGCGCTGTTGAGGGCAGCGTGGCCAACCCCTCTGGAAAGCTTGTGAACGGAGCTGATGTCACATTCAAGTGCAGGTCCCACAGCTCATCCACGAAAACAGACCAGTTCGGCACATTCAAGAAAGAGCTGCTTCCTGTTGGGGAGTGTAAGGTGCAGGCAGCTTATGAGGGCATGGTTGGCTCAACAACAGCCAACGTGACACAAGGAGAGCTAAACGAGGTTACAGTAAGGCTTAACAAGTCTATTCTTTACTCCACAAGGCAGTACCTTTATGCGGTTCTTGGGCTGATTGTTGTCGGAGGGGGAATCTTTGCAGGGTATAGGATATTTAGAAGAAGAAAGAAAAAAGAGAAGAGAACAGAACAGGACAGGAGGAGAAGGAAAAAGGGAAAGCCAGGTAAGGCACCGCCTAAAGAAGCCGGCAAGAGCGCTGATGAGGGCTCTGAGGGTGAGAAAGAAGGATTAAACCCCAGGGCAAGGGACATAATGAAAACATTGAATGATAGGGAGGGAAAAATAGTGGAGTTCCTGCTCTCTCAGGACGACAGGAAAAGCACCCAGGCAACAATAAGGAACAGCACAGGAATACCAAAAACATCCCTGGCCAGGATTTTCCAGTCTCTTGAGAACAAAAGAGTGATTGAGATAGAAAAGATAGGGAAGCTCAAAAAAATAAGGCTTACAGACTGGTTTTTGGGAAAAGAGAAGAGCTAAATGGGCTTTTTTTGTATTCTGGACTGTTATAATGCTTATAAATCATAAATGGGCCTTTTTTATCCTTTTTTGGCCTTTACGGTCCGGGAAAGGTTTATAAATGGGTCTTTTAACAAATGTCCCTGCAATAGGTTATCTAGAAGTGTGAGAACCAAAGTTCCACACTCTTTCATTTTTTTGTTTTTTTGTTTCTTCTTCTCTTGTAATGAAGGTTAGAAAGAATTTCGCATGTCCTGCATTCCTTTCCCTTTGAGGGCTCCCCGCAGTTCGTGCAATACATCTGAACTCCTGAAGAGTATTTCTTTTTCAGCGCAGGCAGGATCCTGCTGAAGCCCTCAACAATTTTCCTTTTCAGGAGGGGATTGTCCTGCTCCAGCCTGTCAAGCATCTTCCGAACCTTGTTCCTGTAAGAGCCTGTCCTGCAGGGGCATGGCTCGTACTTCACAGGGAAACCCATTATCCTGGAGTACCTTTCTGTCTCTGCCTCAGGGCAGAAGTAGAGGGGCTTGACTCTGGCAGCAAAACTCTTCCTTTCTTTAACATCTCTGCCTTCACCGGCTGCCCTGCTTCTCAAAGCTCCTGTTTTCGGGCCCAGTCTTGCAGACACCTCCAGGTTGTTCCTCAGCATATTCATAATTATGGATTGGGCCTCGTCATCAAGATTGTGGCCTGTCACAATGCAATCCGCGCCCATGCTCTTTGCAGCCTTGTTCAGGAGGTATCTCCTCAATGTTCCGCAGACTGTGCATGAGTTCAGCTTCACCCCCCTTGACGAGAGGGCCTGCCTTATGTAGCAGAGCGACGCCCCGAACTCTTCTCTAAAGGATATCACGCTGAGCTTTATCCCTTTCTCTTTGCAGAAAGACTTCAGGTTCCTGATGTTCTCTGCAGTGTAATTCCCTATTATCGCGTCAACTGTGAAGGCCTCAACATTAAAGCCAAGCTTGTTAAGTATGTGCAGAACTGTTGTGGAATCCTTGCCCCCTGAGCAGGCCGCAATTATCCTGTCCTTTTTTGAGAAAAGCTTGTGCTCTTTTACCGTGTCTCTGACTTTTTTCTCAAAGCAGCGCAAGAACTCCTGCTCATCTCCTTTATCCCCTGTTTTATGATTCATTTTGCCTTTTTTCTCTATGAATTCCCTATAAGGAGAATCTTCTCAGCCATTAAGGGGCTTATCCCGACAAGAGGCCTCAGCACAGGCAACGCAACCCCATCTCCTTCAATGCTTCTCAGGGTTTCCAGCTGCTGGCCTGTTATTACTGCTCTTGCACCCTTTCTTTCTGCAACATCCCCTGCTTCTTTAATGTCTTTTACAATTTTCACCTTTCTCTCACAACCATATCTCGCAAGCAGCTCCTTAAAGGATTCAAGGCATTCTGTATCAGGATATGCAACAGGAACGAGCTCGCATCCCCTCCTCATTGCAAGCAGTCCTGCAAGCACAGAATTATGGCCCTCAATAAGAGCCAGCGCCCTGCCTTCAATGCCTGCGGGAAGCCCTCCGACGCACTTCTGCTTTTCTGTGAAAACATATGCCCTTTCAGCTATCTCAACGAATATCTCAAGGCCGGGGCTCTTCAGCTTAACTTTCCTGCCTGTCTCATCCGCAATGAAGGCTCCGATATCCTTCTCAAGCTCAGGGCTTGGCCTGAGGTTTTTCTGCAGCCTGCTCACGCTTATCCTGAATGTTGAGAAGCTCTCCTGTTGTGCCTGCTTCAGGCATTCTCCCTTTATCCCATCCATGTCCAGGGGCAGCTCCTCTGCAGCGCTCAACGAGACAATCCCAAAAACCCTTCTGAGCTGCTGCATCACCCCCCCCTGGTTTTCGGTATAAATCACAAGCCTGCCTGAGATTCTCCTGACTCTAGGGTGCCCTGTTGCTGGCCTGAGGCTTAGTGAGCTGATAATGTTGCTCTTGAGCTTGCTCTCAAAATCAGCCCGGTTTTTTCCTTTCAGGGCCAGTTCCCCGTACCTTACAAGAACTGCTTTCATCAGAATTCACAGTTGGATGTTTATTTTTATGCTTTTCCCTGCTTCTTTCCCTTATCCTTTTCCCGGTAATTCTTTATTGCCTCGTGCAGGCCTTCTGCTCCGAGCACAGAGCAGTGCGTCTTTATAGGCGGCAGCCATCCCAGATGATCAAGTATCTGCTTGTTTGTTATCTTTTCTGCCTCCTCAACCGTCTTTCCCTTGGCAATCCTGCACAGCGCTTCAGAGGAGCTTATGGCAGCAACGCACCCGAAGGTCTTAAACTTTATGTCTGATATCCGGTTGTCCTTTACCTTGATGAATATGTGCATTACGTCTCCGCAAACAGCGTTGCCCACCTTGCCCACTCCGTCAGGCTTGTCTATCTCCCCAGCATGCAGGGGGTTCTTAAAGTATTCAAGGGCTCTCTCGCTGTATCCTCCCTGCTGTTTAGGCCTGGTCATCATACCTCGCTCCCTTTCATGTCCCTGTTTTTTGCAAGTGGGCTCATGTTCCTCAGCTTTTCTATCACTCCAGGAAGGGTTTCAAGAAAGACTTTAACCTCCTCATCTGTGGTGAACCTGCTCAGGCTTATCCTGAGGCTTCCGTGGGCTTCTTCAGGCTCAAGGCCTGTCGCGAGCAGGACATGGCTTGGCTCAAGAGTGTGTGAGGAGCATGCAGAGCCTGTTGATGTGCATATTCCCTTCTTTGCGTCAAGAAACGCGCCTATTGACTCTCCTTCAACATACCTGAATGAGAAGTTTATGTTATTGCACAGCCTCCATTCTCCCTGAGGTCCGTTGAGAGCCGCGTCAGGAATCTTCTGAAGCTCTTTGATTATGCGATCCCTCATCTTTCTCATCCTTCTTACATGGCCTTTCTTGGCTGCCTCAACCGCCTTTGCAAACCCCACAACGCCCGGAACATTCTCTGTGCCTGATCTCAGCTTGTTTTCATGCCCTCCGCCATGCAGGAGGGGCGTTATCTTAACTCCCTTTCTTATGAACAAAGCTCCGACTCCCTTTGGACCATGTATCTTATGGCTGTTTATTGTGACAAGGTCAAGGTTCTGCTTTTTAACATTAAGCTCAGCTTTTGTGTAGCTCTGGCAGGCATCTGTATGGAATGCTACATTGTGCTTACTGCACACCTCCCCGAGCTTTTTCAGGTCCTGGATTGTCCCTATCTCATTGTTGCCGTGTATGATTGACACTAGAAGCGTGTCTTTTGTTAGAGCCTTTTCAAGCTCTTCAGGGCTGACAAATCCCTCTCTGTCAACATCAAGGTATGTGATCCTGAAACCCTGCGTCTCAAGCCACCTGCAGGCATTAAGAACGCAGTCATGCTCTATCTTTGTTGTTATGATGTGCCCTCCTTTGCCCTTGTTGGCAAAAGCAATGCCTTTTATCGCAAGATTGTTTGCTTCTGTGCCCCCTGACATAAATATTATCTCGTCATGCTTCGCGCCTATTGACTTCGCTATCCTCTCCCTGGCTTCTTCCAGGGCCATCTTTGCCTCCTGCCCCTTGTGGTGGGATGATGAGGCATTGCCATACCTTTCAGTAAAATACGGAAGCATGGCTTTCACTGCTTTTTCATCAACCATTGTGGTTGCTGCATTGTCAAGATAGATTGTTCTCATTTTCACTCCTTCTCTTCCCAGAGTTTATATCCTTAGTTTGTATATTAGTTTATATTACATTTCTCCTTGATTGCCTTGTTTCCTTCCGGCCTCTGCATCTTTTTTTATCCCCATGCAGGCCTCGCATTTTCTTGGCGTTCTTCCGAACCTGTAATGCACCCTGCAGAGGGTCTTGCTTCTCTTGACTATTGCCAGCAGCCTCTGCATCTCGCAGACCATGCTTTCAGGGTCCCCTGCTATCCTTTCAGCTGACCTGCTTATCTCTGCCAGCGTCTCTGGCTGGAACTCTACCTCACTGGCCCGCTTGTGCTTAACATACTGGCTTACAGCAGCCTCTGTTATGCCAAGAAGCTCTGCTATCCTCTTCTGGCTCCTCCCTTTTGAGGACATTGCATTTGCGAGCTCCCTTCTCAAGCCAGGTATTATGTACCACACCTCTATCTCCTGGGGCATATACTGTTTTTGTTGGACTGCCATGTATACCAGAATTAACAATAGTTAAGATTTCATATATAAATTTTGCTGTTTTAGCCAATACTGCTCTCAAGCCTCATTCTCCCCCTGGTTTGGCCTTATCTCATCCCATATATGAGCTAAAATACTTAAAACGAAACCTTTATATATTAATATTCTATTGCTAAGTAATAAATCGGGGTTATTAACCATGAGTAGTAAAACAAAGCTTTTTTACGGGGTCCTGTTTGCAATTCTTCTCATCATAAGCCTGAAGTCTGCCATGGCTGTTCAGAGCCCCCATGAGGGCTTCAACGCCTATGCGCAGAACAAGATTCTCTACTCCTGCGCATGCTCAGGCACCGAAAACATTATCACTGTAGAGAACACAGGGGAGGTCACAAGCGCCTATGAGATAAACCAGAGCGGTGAAGGCGCAGCTTATTCTGCAGTAAGTCAGGAAACATTCACCCTGAAACCCGGAGAGAGCAGAGAGCTTCATAATTTCATAAGTGCGCCATGTAACAGGAAAGGAAAATTTGACCTCATAACCACAATAAGCACAGCATTCGGCACTGCAAAACAGATTGAGCAGACAATTGACATAAGGAAGTGCGTTAATGTTGACATAAAACAGACAAGGCAGCCTGAAGAGATATGCCCCTGTATGCCTGTAAGGTACGACTTCACTGTCATGAACACAGGAGATTTTGTTGAGACATATAACATTAATGTGGCCCCCTTTCCAGAGTATATCAGCATCAGCGAGGACCTGCTTGTCCTTGGGCCTGGAAAGAGCGAGGAGGTATATGTTTTTGTGGCCACCCCCTGCGGCATGTTCGGAGACCTTGACTTTACCCTGATGGCGGAAGCCCAGAGAAGCGGTATGCTTGCTGAACTCCCTTTTGAGCTGAAGATAAACCCCTGCTATGATTACACAATATCATCTCCTGAAAGCGTTTCAGTATGCAGGGGCGTGAGGAATGTGCTTCCAATAACAGTAAGTAACGACGCGGACGTGGCGAACAGCTACTTCTTGGACGCGGATGCTGAGTGGGCCTTCTTTGAACAGGGCGCTGTAAGCCTTGGAAAGAAGCAGTCAACCAGCACAAACCTGACACTTTACCCCTCCTCAGCTCCAGAGGGAATGTACAATCTCACTATCTCATCTGTTTCAGAAAGAGGCGAGCTGAGAGTTTCAAAATCAATGAATGTGGGTGTTGAGGAGTGCTACTCTGTTAACCTGACAATAGACGCTGTCCCGCCGCTGGCAAGCTGCGAGGAGCACGTTACAGAGGCCCGCATAATCAATGACGGCACAAGGGAAAGCGAATACTCTCTTGAGCTTTTCGGAATGCCGTGGTCAAGCCTCGGCTACACGTCAATAAGAGTCCCTCCCGGAGACTCAAAGGATGTGCCTGTAAAGCTTGACGTGCCATGCAATGCAACAGGAACCTATGAGTTCACGGTCTCGGCCAACATATCCGGCTTTCCTGAAAAAATTGTGCAGAAAACCTTTGCCTCTGAAGTGATACCCCTCCAGGAAGCATATGCTGTCAATATAGGTGGAGAGAAAGACGAGATAGATATTGACTACTCAGGAAAAAACGCCCGGATTATGCTTTCCAGCACAGGAATAAGGGCAGGCGAGTATGATATTGTCCTTAACACAACACAGGACTGGATAACCACGAGGCAGAATTCAATTGAGCTGTCTCCCGGAGAAAGCAGGCACCTGAACATAAGCATCTATCCTACCAATGAGACAGAAGAAGGCACGTATGGTTTCACCCTCACAGCAGTACCTGAAGGAAAGAACATAGGTTATGAGCGGGCTTTCAGCATAGAGCTCAGGGAAAAGACTTTTTTTGAAAAGCTGGCAGACCTATGGATTTTCATAGTGCCTGGATTGCTGCTCATAATAATCCTGGCGCTTGCTCTGCTGATGGCAGCAAGAAAAAGGAGCAGGGAAGAGGAGGAATGGAAAGAGATAGAGGGAGAGCCTTCAAAAGTGGAGCCACAGGAGCCTGAGGAAAAGCTTCTTGATGTAGAGGAAAGAAAACGGCCCTGGCTGAAATGGCTGCTGATAATCCTCGGGATACTCATACTTCTGGGAGCTATCGGAGCAGGAGCTTACCTTCTAGCAGGCGCCCCTGCAGAAGGAATTAATGAAACAAACGCAACCACCCAGGAGGCTCCAGAGCTGCAGGAGCCTGCAATGAATGACACGAACGCCGCGCAAGGATTCCTGTCAAAGGCTTGGTCATGGCTGTCCGGCCGGAAGAATGAAACAACAGAAGACAGGGGCATGATTGAGAACGCAACCATATACGTAAACAGGACAGGCCTCAGAGGAGAGGGCAGGGTGATAGAGGTCCGGGGGAAGGAGAACATAACAATACCTGTTACAATACAGAATAACTATGAACCAAATGTTTTCAAGGTGGATATAAGAGAGGATGTTGAGTGGATAAGTGTTGACAGACAGTCAGCAGAGATAGCCCCTGGAGAAAAGGAGACAGTAAACATAATAGTGGCTCCTGGAGATGAGGTAAGCCAGGGAAATTACAGGATAAGCATCAGGATAGACGTGGAGGGAAGAACAACACCAATCTCAGAAGAGATCATTCTGAAGGTCACAAAAGACAAGCCTTTCTACATGAAATACCTTTGGTACCTTATTGCCGCTGCTGCGCTGCTCGCGCTTCTGGCCGCTGCATCATGGGTAAAAGGGTGGCGAGAGAAAAGAAAGCAGGAAAGCCTGGAAATGCCTACAGAAAAGGAAAAGAAGGATAAAAAATCCGAGAGCGGGAAAAAAAGAACCCTGGAGAGCAAGGGGGACAGGACATGGCTCAAGTTCATGCTGCTTGGGGCTGTCATGGTCATCATTCTCGCAGGCATAATATATGGAAGCATTTACGCTGTAAAAAGCCTGGCATCCCTCACAGGAAATGAAACAACCAACCAGACAGGCATCCCTGAGGGGGTGGAAGAGGCAGCAAACAAGACACTGCAAGAGGAGGGGCTTCAAGGAGGCGCTCCTGATGGAGAGGGCGAAACTCCTGAAGATGATGGCAAGATATCATATGAAAAAGTGTTCGTGAAAAAAGGCAGTGAAACTCAGATCCCGCTCAGGATTTACAATGCAAACGAGACAGCCACGTTCAGGATAATGATGAATGACAACATATCCTGGATAAAGATTGATGAGAGAGAGGTTGAAATAGAGCCTAACACAAGCAGGGTGATTGACATAATTGCATCCCCTAATGAGTCAGTGATGGACGGAAATTACCGGCTCTCTGTTGACATAGCGGTGCCTGGCCAGAGGGACAGGTTCACAAAAGGGTTTACTCTGCAGGTGAGAGAAAACAGGTTCTCTGCTGCGTGGTCCTACCTGCTCTACGCACTGGCAGGGATAATTGTCCTTTCTTTGATAATAGCTGTGTTAAGAAAAAGAGGGGGAAAAACAGCAGGAGAAGCAGAGAAGGTAAAAGAGCCAAAGCCAAAAAAGAAAGGCAGCAAGGGCAGCAAAAAAACAGACATCAATCTTAAATGATTCTATGAATGCCCGCAAATTTTCATTCCAGCCGGAATTCTCACAGGATATGCTTCAGCCAGCTAAACAATAGAAAGCCTGAATGATACTGAATCATAAAAATCCGCACAATCGCCTAACTGAACCATAAAGGTTTCAAAACCAAAGGCTTTGGAACTAAGAAAATATGAAATATTTTCTGTTGGTTCAGTTTGACGGCGATTGTATGCATAGCGGATTCCAAAAAAACATAAAGTGTTTTCAGGGAGCCAAAAATCCCAGAGGGATTTTTGAGCTTTTAGGATGCGGAAAACCGAGAAGGTTTGCAGTTTTCGGCTTTGTGAAAATAAGAAAAACCCCGGAGATCTCAGAAGACCAAGAAGACAGCACCGGCTATGAAGAGCGCGGCCAGCAGAAAGCTCAGCGGAGCGAATTCCCTTATGGTGTACTCGGGCCTCCTGCTTCCCTTGTCTTTTGCCTTGTGGAACATGAGTATTATCAGGATGGCATCAAGCCCGCCTGCAAACACTCCTGAAACATTGATTACCTCTATGAAATCCGTGAAACCCGCAAGGGCTATCACAAGAGGAACAGAGCAGGTGAGAAGCCAGGAGCGCTTCTCAGGCATCCTGTAATCATACACGAACATCTCCTTAAGCGCAAACCCGATGGCTATGAATGATGTGAACATGGTCATTACAGCAAAGATGTTGGCAAGGACAAAAAGCTTTGGGCTGATTATTGTTCCAAGCGCGATGGTGGCTATCCTGCTGTTTGCATTCATGAGCTCAAAATTCTCAAGCCCTATAGAGCCCACAACAATCAAGGCAAAGACCAGATACACAGCCATGGGAACCACCACCCCTGCTATTATGGCCTTTCTCATCTTCTGCTTTTTCTCTTTTAATATGTGGCTGGCTTCAGGCACTGCGATAAAGCCAAGATACGCAAAAAGAACAACACCAAAGGGCATGAAGAAGTTTTTTATGTCAAAAACACCAAGATTGCCTGCGCTCATAAAAGGGACGGTGAACACCATTATGATGATTATTGTAAGAAATATGAGAATCATCGTCACAAGCTCTGACTTTTCAACAGCCCCCAGACCTATAAGGAGTATCGCTGCTGTCACTACCGCAAAAGCTATTGTGTAATAGAAAGGCTGGCCCCCGAATATGGCTGCGAGAGCAGCGCCAACCCCCATGAGGTAGGCAGTCATTGCTCCATAAAGCCCCACAAGCATGGAAACCATCATCGCCCTCTTGCCCCACCTGCCGAGGTACTTCTCTGCGTATCCTGTCAGCTGATGCTTCCCTTCTGTCCTGAGAACCACCTCTCCCAGATAGAGGTACACCAGCATCACAACACTGCCCATAAGGATTATGACAAGGGCCCCTGTGAGGAATCCTGCCTTTGCTATCATGTAAGGAAGCCCGAATATGCCTGCCCCTATGATACACCCGACAAGTGTTGCTGTTGCCTCCCAGAATCTTATGTCAGCCACGCAATTCCCTCTTTTTGGTTGGTTACTCTGCTGATTGTTTCCGCCATCCTCCTGCCCCTGATTAAGAATGTGATTATATAAATTTATTCAAAAACAAAGCCCAAAAACAAAACAAGAAGATGGGGCTGCAGGGATTCGAACCCTGATCTGCTGGTGACTCCCAACCTTGAAGAAGGTTCTCACCGATGACCTCATCATCAGCTTACTTTGTAAGCCTCACCGCTCCATGACTGGAGCCAGCCATTCTAGCCAGGTTATACTACAGCCCCTTTATATTGCAACGCTGCCTCAGCACACATATAATGCACACAGCCATATGCTGCCATGCGCTGCCACACAAAAGAAACCCATTGCTTATTTAAATTTTATCTAAAATCTATTAGGTCTCCCAACCTGCAGCAGCTGACTCTGCCTTTTGGAAGCTCAATTATGTGCCTGCTTTTTTTCTCTGGAAAATAGGCTGAGAAAGGCCTTAAGCCAGGCTTTACCTCAACAACCCTCTTGTTCCTGTCAAGGAACAGGACATCAATGGGATAGAACACAAAAAGCATGTGCAGGGGCCTCCTGGAGTCATTTTTAAAGGAAAAAACCATCCCAAAGTCCTTTTTGGGCCAGGAGAACATCAAGCCACGGGCTTTCAAGAGCCAAGAATAGCATACCCTGGATTTTCTGGCCAGTGTTTTTTTCCTGGTTTGGTTGATAATCGTCATGCCAAAATCCTCTTATTCCGCCTTTAAATCATGTTCTGAGCGATTTCCAGTGGAAACAAAGGGGTTTTATGCACCGGAAAATATTTATTTAAAAAACAAAGTATTTATAAAGATTGGGTTTATTTAAAAACATATATGGTCTTCATTTATAAGAGCTTATAAATGAGAGATGCGCGAGGGGGTGCGAACATGACCAACAAGCAAGATATAAAGGTGGTTAATATAGTGGTTTCTTCTTCTCTGGGCCATGATATTCCTCTTGAGAAGATGGCTGCCACTCTGAGCAACACAGAGTACAACCCAGAGCAGTTCCCTGGACTAGTGATAAGGATAAAGGAACCAAAGACCTCTGCCCTGATATTCAGCTCAGGAAAGATAGTGTGCACAGGGGCGAGGTCAATGGACAAGGTTGAGGAGTCAATCCAGAAGATTATCAAGAGCCTTGAGAAGATAGGCATCAAGATAAAGATCAAGCCCGAGATAAAGATTCAGAACATAGTTGCATCAGGAACCGTGGGGATGGACCTCAACCTCAACACCCTGGCCATGAAGCTGGATAACACAGAGTACGAGCCAGAGCAGTTCCCCGGGCTTGTGTACAAGCTTGCAGAAGCAAAAGCCACATTCCTCCTTTTCAGCAACGGAAAGGTGGTCTGCACAGGAACGAAAAGCGAGGAAGAAGTGCACGAGGCTCTCGGGAAGCTGATTGAGAACCTGAACAAGATAAAATAATTTCCGGGGTGCTGTGGTTTTTTGTTTTTATCTTTGCCCCCTGATTTATTGTTCTGAAAATGGAGGTTGCGGACCAGATAAAGAAGTTTGAAGAATTCATCCAGTCCCACCACCATGCAGAGCTACTTGAGAAGGTAAGAAAAGGGGAGAACTTTATAGTGCTGGATTTTGGCGAGCTCTCAAAGTTTGATCCAGAGCTTGCAGACCTTCTTCTTGACCAGCCCGAAGAGGTTGCGCGGGCTGCAGAGCTGGCAGTTGAGAACTTTGATCTTCCAAAGGAAGTCAAGGGATTCAGGGCGAGGATTAAGGATATTCCGGAAACCCAGAAGACCTACATAAGGGACATCAGAAGCAAGCACATCGGCAAGTTTATATTCACAGATGGTGTTGTCAGGCAGAAATCGGATGTGCGGCCGCAAGTGACTTCAGCAAGGTTTGAGTGCCCTGCCTGCGGGAACGTCATTTCTGTCCTGCAGCTTGACACAAAATTCAAGGAGCCGACAAGGTGCGGCTGCGGAAGAAAGGGAAAGTTCAGGCTGATGAATAAAGAGCTTGTGGATGCGCAGAGAATCGTGCTTGAGGAGTCTCCAGAGACGCTGGAGAGCGGGGGGCAGCCAAAGAGGATTGATGTGTTTCTCAAGGAAGACCTGGTGAGCCCCATAGAGGACAAGAAAACAAACCCGGGAACAAAGATAATAATAAATGGTGTGGTTAAGGAAGTGCCCATAATACTTAGGACCGGCGGCCAGTCCATAAGGTTTGACCTTCTTCTTGAAGCCAATTATGTCGGTACAGTGGAGGAGGAGTTCGGGGACATAATAATAACCGATGATGAACTGGAAAAAATAAAGGAGATATCAAAGGAACCGAAAGTTCTCCAAAAGATTGCCGCGTCCCTGGCCCCGTCAATATATGGTTATGACCAGATAAAGGAGGCAATGATACTGCAGCTTGTGGGAGGGGTAAGAAAGGTGAGGGATGACGGCATGACAACAAGGGGAGACATGCATATTCTCCTTATAGGGGATCCTGGAGCAGGAAAATCTCAGCTGCTGAAGAGGGCAGCGACAATCGCCCCAAAGGGAAGGTATGTCAGCGGAAAAGGGGCCTCAGGAGCCGGACTGACAGCAGCAGTGGTCAAGGACGAGTTCCTCAAGGGCTGGGCTCTGGAGGCGGGTTCCCTTGTTCTTGCAAACAGGGGGTTCTGCATGATAGACGAGCTTGACAAGATGACAAAGGAGGACAGGTCTGCCATGCACGAGGCTCTTGAACAGCAGACAGTCACCATATCCAAGGCAAACATCCAGGCAACCCTGAGGTCAGAGACAACAGTGCTTGCCGCAGCAAATCCCAAGTTTGGAAGATTTGACGCTTATGAAGTCGTGGGCAAGCAGATAGACCTCCCCCCAACACTGATAAACCGGTTTGACCTTATCTTTCCCATAAAGGACCTTCCTGACAAGGAAAACGACGAGAGGATGGCAAAGTTCATACTGGACCTCCACCAGAAAACCTCATCAAGAGAGGGGGAGATTGAAACACACCTTCTGAGAAAATACATAGCTTATGCAAGAAAAAACATACGGCCTGCTCTTAGTGACGGTGCGGTTGAGGAAATAAGGAACTATTACATAACAATGAGGGGCTCGGGAACAACAGAGGAGAGCCAAATCAGGACAATACCAATAACAGCAAGACAGCTTGAAGCCATGGTAAGGCTCGCAGAGGCAAACGCGAAAGTCCGTCTCAGCGAGAAGGTGACCAAAAAAGACGCTAAAAGAGCCATAGACCTTCTTGACTACTGCCTCAGGGGGGTCGGCCTTGACAGGGAAACCGGCCAGATAGACATAGACAGGATAACTACAGGAATAACCGCGTCGCAAAGAGGCTCCATAACAGTAGTCAAGGAGATAATAACAGAGATGGAAGGAAAGATAGGGAAAACAATACCTGTTGAAGACATTGTCAAGGAAGCTGAGGAGAAAGGGCTTAAGGCAGACAAGGTGGATGAGGCAATAGAAAAGCTCAAGAGATCAGGAGACCTGTTTGAGCCCAGGAGGGGGTTCATACAGAGAACATGATGCGCTATGAAAACCAGCCAAGAGAGACAGACCGCTGTAAAGGCCAAGGCAGCCCATCTTGTTAATGGAAGCTATGTGGTAAGAGAGGGGTGGGAGCCCAACTACGTGCTCTGCGGAAAGAGAAAAATATCAAGGGCCAACATCCTTGGGGCTGTGGTGGCAAAAAACCAGGACGAATTCTCAAACAACTCTTCTATTGTGATTGATGACGGTTCTGGAAGGATAAGCGCAAGGGTCTTTGAGCCAAGCAGGATGATGGAAAGCGTTGCCGTGGGGGACCTTGTGCTTGTTATAGGCCGCCCCAGGGAGTACAACAACGAGATATACCTTGTACCGGAGATAATAAGAAAGGTGGAGGACAAGAGATGGGCTGAAGTAAGAATGCTGGAGACAGAGATGATTGAAAACTTTGCCCCAGAAACGCCGGAAAAGCAGCCTCCACTGAATGAAGAGCCAAAAGAGGAAAAAGACAAGGGATTCCGGCCTGCTGAAGAGACCCAAAACAAAGCAGAACAAAAAACAGAATTGCCTGCTGAACAAGATGAAGCTAAAGGCGCAGACGCCGGAGGGGAAGATGAAAAAGAAGAGGGAGAAGCTGATGCTGTTCTTAAAATAATAAGAGATCTTGACAGTGGAAGCGGAGCAGATATTGAAAAGGTCACAGCAGAGGCAGGCGGCAGGTCAGAGGAGATAATAAACGGCCTTCTAAAGAATGGTGATGTGTTTGAGCTGACTCCTGGAAAGATTAAGGTTCTAGAATAAGACAGGAGTTATAAAGACCTCCACAAGAGCTGCGATGAAAAGGAGCAGCACAGAGATGAGGACAAGATCTGCTGTATCAAGAAGCACCCGCTCAAACCTTTCTGTCCTGAAATCCTTTTTTATTATGGCCACAGATATTATCCCTCCTGCGAGGCCGCCCACAAAATAAGCCATTATCTCCGGAATGCCATGAATCATGTACCTGGCCAGGCCAAGCGAGAATATGTGAAGATGATTTGCTATGGCAGGGAGCCCCAGAAAGCTTGCGTATTCAGCAAGATTGCCTCTCACAAAGGTCCCTATTGCAACCGCTATAACTGAGGCGTTCCAGGTCAATATGAATATGGCCCCGGCGCCGTAAAAAAAAGCAAATAGTATGCAGAAAAGGAGAACCCGGAGATTATTGAAGAATATCTTTGAAAATATGCTCGCCTGGGAGGCGATTGCCATTCCAACTCCGCTGTTTATGCTCTTTATAGTGTTTATCTGCAGGGAAAAAAGGCTTTGGACCTGCGGCTCCGGAAGAAACACATACCAGAGGGTGAAAGAGACAGTAATCCCAAGAAAAAGCATGACCAGGAAGTAGACTGCCTTTGAATGCTCCCTAATCAGACGCGCCTCTCCCTCGCAAACCAGGTCTTTTCCCTCTTCATATTTTATGGTGGCAAACATGAGGGGAATTGAAGCCATAACAGTGAGGAACACAGCTATAAGCCCGGCCATCTCCTCAAATATCTGCAGGCTGACAAACATGGCAACAGAGGAATACACAAGCCCTATAAAGAACATTTCCACAGGGTGTTTCTCTGCTTTGAATGGCGTGACAAGAGATTCAAGGACCATGGGCTGTTCTTGCTATGATGTGTATTTAAATGTTTCTGTGGGGCTTAAAACTCCCGGCTGCCTTTACCGGCCTGCTGCAGCACAAAAAAGGCTTCATGCCACAAATAGCTTTAAATACAGGCTCTTTTTCTAATCCATTATGGATTATGAAAAGCTGCTGGATGAGGGAATGGAGAGTCTTCCAGAGTCTGCAATAGAGAAACAGAGGTTTGACATCCCAAAAGCAAGAGGCCACATTGAAGGCAACAAGACTATAATAAGCAACTTCGGACAGATAGCAAACAGTCTTGGCAGGGCACCTGACCATCTCCTGAAGTTCATTCTTAAAGAGCTTGCCACCCCGGGAAGCCTAAAAGGCGGGCAGCTGGTTCTGAAGAGGAAGATATCGGCGTCAAGGTTCAACGAGAAGGTTCGGAAATACGCTGATGAGTTCGTTCTCTGCTCAGAATGCGGAAAGCCTGACACAGAACTGGTAAAAGAGGGAGGTGCAGTTTATCTCAAGTGCGCTGCCTGCGGAACAAAGCATCCTGTAAAATCCCATATCTGATTAATATGCTTTTATGATTTCCGGAGAATAATATGATAGTGAAGATACACAAAGGAGCAGACGGAAGCAAGGTTATAGCAGTCTGTGACAGGAATCTTCTCGGAAAGGTGTATGAGGATGGAGGAATGAGACTTAATCTTGATTGTGAATTTTACAGGGGAGGGGAGATGAAAGAGGACCGGCTGATGTCAGAGATAAGGAAAGGGCCGTGCCACCTGAATGCTGCAGGAGAGGAATCAGTTGGCTTCTGCATAAAGAAGGGTCTTGTTGATAAGGAGAATATTATCAGAATAAAAGACATACCCCACGCCCAGGCAGCGATTGCCCCCGAGCAATGAAATTATAAGGGGATTGCTTTAAGGCCTTTTTCTTTTTTGGGCGCTTCAGCCGAACCACTTGCCAAGCCCCTCCTGCACTTCCCTCTCTTTTCCGAACACGCTCTCCACCCTCATCTTCACCAGTTCAAGGCTCTGCCTCAGGTAAGGCGGCAGATGATATTTCTCAGCCAGGCTTATAGAAGGCTCAAGGTATTTTATCACAGACCCTTCTGCGACAGTGAATATTATTTTTCCTCCGCATCTCGTGCACCTGCCCATGAGGGGCGGTCTCCTGAATTTCTCATTGCACTTGCCGCACCTGAACTTCTGCACTGAAAACTTCCTCAGGTTTCCTTTTGTGTCCTTGAGAAAGTGCTTTTCTATGACAAGCTTTGCGACATCGTTGGTGTCAACAGCCCTTATCTTCTCTGCAAGCTCCATCTGGCCCTTAAGCTTCTCCTCCATTGAAGGCAGGACCTTATAAGCGGAACACGTGACTCCTCCGTTTATGTCAGAAACTGGGTGGGTGTAGCCTATTTTCTCATACTGCTTTTCTGTCCTGAGCCTTTTTCCCAGCTGCTCCACTTCAACCTCCCAGGGCATCTTGTATGCAAGGCACGCGTTATAAAAATCAAGAGGGTAATTCCAAGCAACATCCAGCCCATGCACCATATCATCCACCTCAGAAGGAACAACCCTCAGTGTGAGAACAAGCGGCGCGTCCATTGTTCTTCCCCCCCTCTTGTCAGGAAGATACTGTCTTGAAAAATTCAAAAGTGCGTCCATAAGCAGAGTAACGCAGCATTCATCCCCATCGCAATCCCTTCTCAACGCAGCGTGCCACATCGGATGAGCATAACAGCCCTGGGTGTTGGAAAAACCGATTATCCTTCCTAACGTGCCTGTGGAGATGTGGGGGGCCAGGCCCACAACAAGATGGCCCACCAGGTCGTCCTTGCCTTTCATCTTATAGAACGCCTTTTCTCCATAAATGTTCTTCAGCTCTTCATCAACAAAGTTCGCAACCCTGAAGAGAACCTCATCAGACGGCTCATCAGTGACCTCAAAGGGAGATGGCAGTATGATGTCCTGGGGCTTCAGCTCAAGCACCTGTTCTGAATCATGAACTGGCTCTCCTTTTATGTCGTGAGTGTAACCCATCCCCCTAAGCTTTTCTATGGTCGTTCTGGTCTCCTTTGGCTTGAAATGGGTTATTGGAAGTTCTGTCATGTCGTATCTGGTGGTGCCATCCTTGTTGACATAGATGTCATGCTTTGCCCTGAGAATCCCTTTTGCAAGATGCTCCGGAACATGATCCTTGTTGGAGGTCCCCCTGACCCCCTTGATAAGGTCAGGGTAATCAATGCTGCCAGCCAGCCTCAGAGCGCTTTCAAAGTATTCATTTATGTTTATCTCCCTATTTTGGTATCCCACTGCCTCCCCGTGCTTCTCGCAAATCCTGTTCTCCTTTGGGCCGCAGATGTTGCAGATGAATAACCTTGCGGTCTTTTCGCCGCAGGTGTGGCATACCCTGTATAAAGTTTCCTTGTCGCACTTATGACACTTGTATATAGGGAAATCCGCGGTTATTTTCCCGGCTTCTATTGCTGCCTGGAAAGACCTCAGCCTTCCGCCTTCATCACCTACAGGAAAAAGCACCTGCGGGCTTCCGGTAAGCTTCCTCATCTTTGCCTTTTCAGGCCGGCCCATCCTTGCCCCTATGAACACGCCCCCCTTGTCTCTTATTCTAACAGGTGAGACGAGATTCACTATCTCAAGAACATCTTTCTCCTTGTTCTCGTCTATGGTCTTTTTGAGGCCTTCTATGTTGCTGCTGCTTTCAAGGCTGAGGCAGTAAAGAAGAGCTGCGGCATTATTTTTTCCGATGACAACATTCTCTTTTGCAATCACAGAGTGGGTAACCCCAAGCTTTTCAAGGGCTCTTTTGGGCTTTTCCTCCACAGGGAGTATTATCTTGCTTGTTTTTCCTTGCCCGTCCCTCTCTATTTTTGCCCTGGAAAGCCAGCCAACAAGGAGAAGCAGCTCTTCCCTGCTTATGGATTTCCAGTAAAACGTATAAAGGGGGTGTAGGGGTATGCCAAGTTTTTCTGAGACAGAGAAGGCCGCGCCTGCAGCGAGCTTGTGCGTGAGAGGGTCTTTCATGAGGCGGTCTATGTTCTCAACAGAGATGCCAAGAAGCTCTGAAAGCTTCTCAGGATCTAGATTGCCGAACATGTCCACTGTTGCCTTCTCAAGCTCCCTGATGTACCATTCCTCGCAATATCCTGGCGGCGCGAGAGTGTGGCTGTTCTCAGAGAAGTCACCATAGTTGAAAAGAATATCGCCGAGAAAGAGCACCTCAACAATGTTCTCCGCCCTTTTCTTTGCCTCTGCAGTGTCATTAAGCTGGACAACGCTCCCATCATCAAGCTTTACAATAGGGCCCTCAATAGAATCGCAGATTGTCAGCGCCGCTGCCTTGCCCGGCCGCTCCACCTTTATCTGGGTTCCTGTGGCCACATACTTTTTCATGACATACTGGAGAGAGGGGTGGATTGCCGCGGCAGAATACCCTGATGTCCTGCACCTGCCGTACCTCAGCCTGAAACCGCCGTCCTTTTTTGGGTGGGAGAAGACGGGCCTTCCTGCCACAAGGTCCTTTATGAAAACATAGTTGGGCTTTATTCTATCATCTTCCTTATCCTCTTTTGTTGTGGGTTCCTGCCCGGCCTTTATCCTCCCCTGCAGATCAAGGAATTCCTTGAGAAAACTCCAGTCAATAGAAAACTTATCCCCCCACTTTGAAAGCCGCTTCCATATCTTTGGCGCTTTCTGGGCAACCCCTTCCCCAAGCACAAGGCACATCCCCCCCCTCACCCTGTTCGTCTCCAGCCTGGTGAGGTCTTTATAGTTTGACACTTCCATCTGTTCTGTGGGGTCCCCGTTTATCTCTACAGGAATCCTCTGCGCAAGAAATTCTATCTCCTCGTCAGATGGCATATACTGAAGGTTTGTAACTCTTTCGTTGTAATCATGAAGCTCTGCAGTGAATCTCTTTATCTCGTCTTCAGTGGGGTCGTAGGGCTCATATCCCATCTTCTTCCTCACATAATCAACCAGAATAACTGAAAATGCAGCAGCTGTTCCGCCTGCCCCCCTTATGGGTCCGGAGTAGAAGGCAGCCACGTACTCCTTCCCGTCATTTCTTCTTTTTATCTTAAGCTCTGTGAATCCCTCAAGGGGCGCTGCAACAATGCCAAGGGTGTGATATGCAAAGCCCGCCCTTATGCCTATCTCCATTGCTTCTTTCTTGTTGTCAAAGCTGCAGAACTTTTCTTTAGCTACCTCCTCGGCAATAAGCAGGGCAACTTCCCAGGCTGAGGTGCCGTACTCGTTTTCCAGCTCCTGTATCCTTTCTGTCATACCGCTGCCCTTAAGCTGCGGGGCAAGCGAGGATATCAGGCCTTCTACCCTCTCTGCCATGTTTCTTGCCACAGGAATGTCAACCTTCTCCTCCGGATCAAAGCCCTTTTTTCTTGCTTTTTCAGCTATGAGATATGCTGAATCCGTTTTCTTCTCAATGCTCCTGAAATATTCTTCCATTGGTTTGGTCGCTTCAGCCATCTTCCCCTCTTACTTTTTCCCTTCTATTATCTTTATGTGGTGCCCTTTTGAATGCTCATGCCTAAAGGCCGCTATTCTCTCCTTTACTGCCTTGTTTATTTCAGAGAGCCTTCTCACTCCCCTGCCTGTGCTGACAAGAGGATCTATGTACCTGCACTTCCCCCGGACAAAGAAATCATAGTCCTCCGGATTGTCCTCTGCCCTTATCCCCGGTCTGATAAGCGATATCCTGCTTAGTATCTCTTTGTTCCCCGAAGCAGTGAGTTTTTTCATCAGTTCCGTGTCTGTTGTAAAGAGGTCAGCCTTGTTAATAATTTTTTCTTTCATTGCTATCCTTATAGACTCCCCCATCAGGTGATATATCGCTCCCTGGGTGGGGCTTCTCCAGTATTCATTGTCCATACGCATGAATATCTCGCTGAGCTTGAAAGCGAACTCCTCGTCATTAAGGAATATCCTGTTTTTCTCTGCCGCCATGCTTGAGAGAAGGCCTGCTGCCTCTTCTCTGCTGGCGATGCCGTAACATATGCTGTCCCTGAAAACATAGTCTATTCTGTCAGCGCACAGGTCAGGCAGCGGCTTCTCAAGAAGAGGAAATAAATCATGCCTGAGCAGGGAGGATGGGTCCATGCCTGCCCTGAGGATACGCCCCCAGACACCGGAATTCCTCAAAACTTCTTCCTGGGCAATGTCGTTGGTGTCCTGAACCTCTGACTTCCCCACTGCATAATCAAAAGCGTGGGAGAATGCTGTGTGGCCTATGTCATGCAGCAGGCCGGCTATCTGCTCTTCTCTTCCTGCCCCCATGCTCCTTAAAAGCAGATAAACGCCAACGCTGTGCTCAAAGCGGGTGGTTTTCATTTCAGGCGTCACATATCTCCACGCGCCGTATTGGTTGACATCCTTAAGCCTCTGCATTTCTCTTGTCTTCATTATGTCAAGGGCTGCCCGGTCCCTGATCTCCTGCTTTCCGTAAACCTTGTCAAAAAGTATCATTTGTCAAACCTCAGTATCTTGACCTGCCTTGTTTGCAGGTCTACCACAGGAACTCTTGCTGGCTCTGGGTGATGGCCTACTTTCTCCTGGAAGGATGTGGTTGACTGCCAGCAGCTTCCGCAGACAGTGGTTATGTTCCTGTAATTGGCAACAAAGGACTTGTGTATGTGGCCTGTGACAAAGAAGTCAGGCGGCTTTTCTATAACCAGCGTGTCCTGCTCAGGATCCGCAACATAAAGGGTTGATGAATAAGCAGGCGCGAGGTGCCTTCTTTGCAGCAGGAATCTCATTATAAGGTCCGCGCGGTCATAGCCCCCCTTCTCCCTGAGCACATCAACGTTCGCCACATAATAGTCAAAGCTGTATCCGTGATAAAGAAGAACATCAAAACCAGGGAAGCCTTCTGATGAGTGAATGTTAACTATGGATGGGTTGCTCACCATTGTCACGTTGGGCATCTCCCAGAGTGGCTTTGCAAACTCCCTGCTGAGGCATGGCTGGGGCTCTGATATTCTCACAGCATCGTGGTTTCCAGGGCAGATTATTATGCGGATTCTCTCAGGGATCTCTTTTAAGAGCTCCGCGCATCTCTGGTATTGCTCGTAAATGTCCTGAATCACAAGCTCTGAATCCTGTTCAGGATACACGCCCACGCCGTCAACCAGATCCCCGACGATGAAGATGTACTTGACCTTTGAAGCTGTCTCCCTCTGTTTTTCTGTTCCTGTCTCCCCTTTTATCCAGGAAAGAAATTTGCTGAACTCTTCAGGAAGGAACTGCTTGCTGCCCACATGCAGGTCTGAGAGGAAGATGGCGTGGCCGCTTTCCGGAGCCTTTTTTACCTCTTTGTTTGCGGGTATGTCAGGGGTTATGATTGTGTTTGAAAAAACTATGTTATCTCCGCTTGTGCCCACCACCCCTATCACCTCATCAAGAACAACCTCCCTCGCAAGCCCATATATGTCCTGCCTGTTTTTTCCTGCAAACACCTTTATCGTGCCTGTCTGGTCCTCAAGGGTCAGCATGATATTGTTGTTTGAGGTATGGTTTTTCTGCATCACCGCTCCGATAATGGCGCATTCGCTTTTTTCCTTTTTTCCCGCCACCCTTGCTATTGAGGTGGCTCCCTGCAGCTCCTGACGGTTCATGAGTATTTTTCTCAAAGACTCGAACCTTCTGTTGAAGAGCTGGACAAAATCATTGATTTCCTTTTTCTTTGGCTCCTTGTCGTATGAGAATTTGATGTTCACTGCTGGGGCTGCGCCCTTTTCTGAGGGGTCTTTTTCGCTCTTTTTCGACAGACCGCTATGCTCCCCCACGTCAATGCCTTTTTCCCGGAGGGCTTTTTCTCTTTCCAGTCTTGCAAAATCAACCCGCCCCCCGTTGTTCAGAAGCTCAATAAGCTGAAAATTGAGAAAAACGCAGTCCCCTCCCTCAATGCGGGGCATAAGCCACTGGCAGAGCTTCTCCTTTTCAAAGCTTTCTGTAATCCTTTCAGTGAAATCAGAGCCTAAAAGAACTTTTCTATCAAGGAAATGCCTTACTGTCTCCTTTTTCTTTTCAGAGGGGGCCTGCATTGATTCCGCCCTCGCCGGAACTTATGTCTGTGTCCCTTTCAAGGGTGTTTTTTGCCTTTTCCACTATGCTGTCATTTATCGCCAGCTCAATCTCTCTTGTCCTGCCATACCTGCCTTTTGACGCAACCTTCGCGTTTATTATGCCGAGCATATCAAATTCAGCCACTATATCAGACACTCTTCTTTGGGTGAGGGGCCTCATGCCTGTCCTCGCGCATATCCTCTTATAGACATCATAAACCTCTCCTGTATAGACCGTCCCTTTCCTTTTCTGGTGGATCTGGAGTATGGCATAGAGGGTTATCTGGCACTGTTTTGGCTGGGCCACCACAATATCTATTATCCTCTCCTTTTCTATCTTCTCTTCTGCCCCATCAATGTCCTTTATGCTGACTTTTTCCTTGCCCCTTCTCTCGGCAAGCTCAGCAGACACCCTCAGCAGCTCAAGCGCGCGCCTTGCATCTCCATGCTCCCTGGCTGCATAGGCGGCGCACTTTTCAACAAGCCCGGGTTCAAGAACCCCCTGCTTGAATGCCTTTGCCGCCCTCTGCTTTAGTATATCCTGAATCTGAAGGGCATTGTATGGGGGAAACACTATTTCCTCTTCAGAAAGGGAGCTTTTAACTCTCGGGTCAAGGTTATTCACAAAAACAAGATCATTTGATATCCCCAGAATACAAATCTGGGAGTTTTTAAGCTCTGAGTTTATCCTGGTGAGATTGTAGAGTATCTCATCTCCTGTTTTTTTCATAAGGTGATCTATCTCGTCCAGAACAAGTATTAGTGTTATCTTCTTTTTTTCAAGCGCGTCAAAGAAAACCCTGTAGACCTCATCAGTGGGAAGCCCGGTTATCGGAACGTCCTTCCCCAGCTCCCTGGCAAGCTGAGCAACAATCCGGTATTCGGTGTCAGCAACTTTTTTCAGCTTGCAGTTTATTGTTGCCACATGGAGGGGATGGTTCTTGTTCTTGTCGGCGGTTTGTGTGAGGTATCTTGTGGTGTGCTGAACAGACACTGTTTTTCCTGTTCCTGTCTTCCCGTATATAAAAATATTTGATGGCCGGTTCCCCCGCAGGGCAGGAGCAAGTATCTGAGCAAGCTGGTTGATGTGCTCCTCTCTGTGGGGTATGTCTTCTGGCTTGTAATTGGATTGTAGAACTGTCCTGTCAAGAAATATGGGTTCCTTTTTTAGGAAATCTTCAAAAAATCCTGACAGTCCTTCTTTATCCATGTTTTTCGCCCTCTCTTTTTCCATAAGAAACCGGGGTTCTGAAGTATTGTTTTCATCTTAATAAAGGCTTTTGTGGTGGGAAATATATTTTCAAATATATATCTGTGTTAATCATGCAGGCATACCTCACCCCCCTATTTCCTTTGGAAACCAGGCATAAAATAAGATGTTTGTTAAACTTATATTATTTTCTATATTGAATAATAATATATATTTATTACAATAATTATAATAATAAATCCCGGTTCCATGCGCAATCAAGGGGTGAGGTATTATTTTCATCAAACACAAAGCACATCTAAAATGAAAAATGCAGGTTTTTATTACTGCCCAATACTAAAAAACCGAAACATTTATATATAATCTGCGCCTACCATAGTAAAAAAGCAGTTTAAGCTGGCGCAAATGCCACAAAAGAGGTTCTAAGGGGGTTTAGCAACTCAGACAGCACAGCCAACCCAGCCAATATAAGCGTGAAGCAAAAGGTATAAAAACATAGAGAGGGACAAAATGCTCGTTCAAAAAGACTTTTTAAATAAATTAAGGGATTTTGGGCTTAACACATACGAGAGCAAGCTTTGGACCGCCCTGCTTTCCAGGGGTGTTTCTACTGCTGGTGAGCTTTCTGATATTGCTAATGTTCCGAGGTCAAGGTCTTATGATGTTCTGGAAAGCCTGGAAAAGAAAGGCTTTGCAGTAACCAAACTCGGCAAGCCGATTAAGTATATTGCTGTGCCTCCTGAGGAGGTTGTTGAAAGAGTTAAAAAGAACATAAATAAGGATGCAGAGGACAAGACAAAGGTGCTTGAAGAGCTGAAAGGCTCTGAAATCCTTAAAGAGCTGGAAATGCTTCACTCTCAGGGCGTTGACCTTGTGGAGCCCTCAGACCTGTCAGGCTCTCTGAAGGGAAGATCGGCCCTCTACAACCATCTTGAATCAATGATCAAGAACGCTAAGAAATCAGTCATTATAGCGACCACAGAGCAGGGAATTGTAAGAAAATCAGAGGCCCTCAGGCAGGCGATGAAAAAAGCCACGGAAAGAGGAGTCTCAATAAGGCTGCTCGCGCCAGAGTCAGAAGAGGCCAAGAAGGCGAGGGAGAACCTCAAGGGCATTGCTGAGGTAAGACAGACGCCAGCGCTAACCTCAAGATTCTGTGTTGTTGACGATCAGCAGATAACATTCATGCTTCTTCATGACGCAAAAGTCCATCCCACCTATGATACTGGGGTGTGGGTGAACACAGAGCTGTTTTCCCAGACACTGAAGAACCTTTTTGATTCTGAATGGGGCAAGACCAAATAAGCAGGCAGAAAAGGCGCTCTGCCCTCGCCTAGCGACTCCAAAAAGAAAGATTTTTATATATAAAGCCACCTATGCCTGTTCAATAAAAAAGAGGGTGATAAAATGAGTCTTGACCTCAGCGGGGTAATTCTTGCAATAATCATAGGCACGCTTGCAGCTATCGTGTACAGCCTGAGAATACTCGTGCTTCTTGAAAGAAGGATAGCAAGGGTTGATGTGAACATAGAAAGGATGGCCAACAAGATTGCGAAAGAAGAGGAGAAAATAGAGAAGGAAGAAAACAAGATAGAAAGGCTCCTCAAGAAAAGCAAGAAGAAAAAGAAATAATCCGGAGGACTTCATTTTATTAATCTTATCTTCTGGGTTTTTCTGAGCATCAAAGAAGACAATCTTTTTTATTGAAAATGGCGCAAAGCCATTTTCCAGTGGGTTTAAAGAAAATCCCGA
>CAYNHV010000009.1:17297-41843 GCA_964397315.1 uncultured Methanosarcinales archaeon | reverse complement strand
CACCAACTCCACAGAGCGCTTTAAGCATATGATTGGGTGGGCTTATTGGAGGCAGGAGCGGGGGAGTTGTGCGGTTTTGGAAGGAAAAAACCTGTGGGGCGGTTGTGCAGTAAGGGTGGGAATTACCAGGAGCTATCAGCATTAACCCAGCTTCGCAAGGGTGGGAAGAATCTGGATTTATCAGCATTAACCCAGCTTCGCAAGGGAGGGAATTAGCAGGAATCATAAGCTCATAAATCCCCTAGGAAGCACCTGGAATCTGAAATAAGAAGATATCCTTACTGATGGGGTGGGAAATGCCTGAAATCATCAGGCCGGCTGCAGTTTAACTTCAAAATATTTAAATATCATAACTTTAAACACTTGTTATTACGCCAAAAGGGGTGTGTTGGGCGCGTTCACAGGCGCTGTTTAAGGCGATTTTTCCTTTTATACCCCAGTGGGATATTGATAAGGTAATGCAGAGCCCTGTGTTGCCTGCTGTTAAAGGGCATGAAGCATGACAGAACCTCCGGATAAGCGCAAGCCAAACAGGAAATCAGCAGAAGGCAGGAGACCGGCTTCAGGCAGGAATGGAGGGAAAAAGAAGGCCAAAAAAAGGAAGAAGCCTGTCAAGCCTGAGGATCTCTCAGAAGTGTTAAAATCAGCTGAGACAGAGCAGTCAAGCTCCAGCGCGCAGCAGGAAGTGAGCGAGGTTGTTGATAAGGTCCATGAGGAGATAGAGGAGAAAAATGCAGAGAATGGCGCATCATCAGCTGATTATTCTGCTGGCAAGGATCTTAAGGAGTACAGCTCAGAGGTTGAGGTTGAAGGACCTTATGTTCAGCCTTCCATTGATCCTGAAGAGGCTGCTGCTGCAGATGACTTCACGCTCTACAAGTTCAGGAAGACAACAGACCCCCAGCAGAGGCTTCATGGAGGGGATTATGACAAGCCATGGGGAAACTTTTTCTTAAGTTATGTGAAGGACAGCGTTAACACAAGGCTGAAACAGGCAAACGCGCTTGCAAAGAAAAGCCTGAACTCGGCCATGCAGGGAGCAAATGTAATATATGACACCCTCTATGGGTGGACTCATCACAAGAAGAAGTGAGACGTGGACAGTGGTAGACTGCCTTAGTCCGCACATGTATTCTATAAATCATCTGTAGATGGGTTTCTCACATTCAAGGTGTCCTGGAATGTATTTTTCAAGTCTGTCTTTTAGGTCCAGAACAAACATGAACCTTTCTTTTCCCTCCTGCATGTAAACAGCAATTCTCTTCATTGACATAACCGCGCCTGCGTCAATGCCCCTAAGCTGTCTTAAATCAATATCATCTCCTATCTGTTCCTTTCCAAACCTCACAAACTCAGGAATATGGTCATACAGCAGCGCTACATCAAGGCCCCCCACCTCCTCAGGCTTTATGAGGCTTGCAACAGCATTATTGGGATGGATTTCCCTGTCAACACCCATCATGCTGTATATGTTTATGGCCGCCCTGGTGCGTTTTCCTCTTATTATCATATTGTGGGAGAATTCTGACTCTGAGTGAAGCCTTATGTTGCATCCCTCTTTAACCTCAAAATAATTGTCATCAATGCCTATGAACAGGCCGGGAAGCAGATTATACACCACAAAGCCGTACTTTCCGTCAAAGTCCTCCTGCAGGCCATCATCTATCATTGTGCCAGTATCATTGCAGTTCAACTATATAAATCCTATCCCTGACCCCTCTCTGGCCACTCTATTTGAGTAACTGCTTCAACCCTCTCAGGCCAGTATATGCGCCCTTTATTGGCTTTAAAGAACCGCAACATTTAAATATGCATAAAAAAATACCTTAAAAAAGATATATAAAGTTGTATTAAGTAAGGCATAAAAATATGTATAATATATATGCGTGAAGGCAGGCAATCATGGTAAAGCTGCAGTATGACCAGAACAAGCAGTACAAGCTGACGCTCCCAAAAGCCATTATAGAGGCCAAGGGGTGGAAAAAAGGAGACCTCATAAGGGTATCCCTTGATGACACGGGCAATATCATCCTCAGCCCGAAATAGACAGAGGCAGGCTGGAGACAGGAGCAAGGAAGAGCAAAACAGGAGCAAACAAAAAAGAGTAACAAAAAATGAAGAGGTGATCTGCGGATGAACAAAAGACTGACAGACTTTAAGGATACAAAAGAGATGGTTGTGGAGCACCACAGGGCCATGCACAGGAAGCCGTCGCGGTTTGAGGTGGATGCCTGCCAGGACTCAATGCTGGACATGTTCATGGAAAAATGAAAGGAGTGAAGATAAAGAAAGCAGGAACAAGGGATTTTGAGAGCCTGAAGCAGATGAAGCAGGAGTTCTTCCAGCAGATGGCGCGGATAGACAGCAACATAAACAAGGGATGGTTCAGAAGAGGCCTGCCTTCCCAGCTTGGAATATCCCTGAGAAAAAAAGACTGCGCCTTTTTCATAGCCTACCATGACAACAGCCCTGCTGGTTATTGCGGAGTCAAGAAAGAAAAGAATCCAGCGTCAATGAAGCACAGGAAGAAGGCCCATGTGTTCAACCTTTACACAAGAAAAGGCTTCAGAAGGTCAGGAATAGGCTCCATGCTGCTTGACCGGGCAGTAGAGTGGGCAAGCAAAAGAAACCTCAAGCAGACATACCTTATGGTGCATTCCTGCAATAATGAGGCAAGAAAACTATACATGGGCAAGAGGTTTGCTGACAAGCTGATGCTCATGGAGAGGATGCTGCAATGAAATACCTCACCAGCTCAATACTGAATCTCAGGGAGAGGAAGAAAACAGCCCGCAAGGGAGATTACGGCAGGGCCCTTATAGTGGGCGGAAGCGAGGATTATGCAGGCGCACCTGCAATGGCTGCGATGGCTGCAGAGGCTGTGCTCAGGTCAGGAGCAGACCTTGTGACAGTAGCTGCGCCTGAGAAAACAGCATGGGCCATAAACTCGCTGCTTCCTGACATAATAACAAAGAAGCTCAGGTGCAGGAACTTGTCGCAGGCCAATGTCAGCGCAGCAGTAAAGCTCTCAAGAGAGCATGACGTCACCCTCATAGGGCCTGGCATGGGAAGGAGCAAAGGCTCATTGTCATTCGCGAGGCAGGCATCAAAAAAAATCACCGGGCCAAAGGTGATTGACGCTGACGCGCTCAAGGCAGTAAGAATCAAAGAGCTGAAAAATGCAGTACTCACGCCGCACATGAAAGAGCTTGAGATACTGCTGAGGAACAGCAGGATATCAGACAGGCATCTCAGGGAAAGCCTCAGCACTAATGTGATAATTCAGAAAGGCCATATTGACAGGATAATCTCAAAAGACAGTGTGGCATTGAACAGGACAGGCAATAGTGTGATGGCAAAAGCAGGCACAGGAGACGTGCTTGCAGGCCTGTGCGCGGGCTTCATAGCCCAGACCAGAGACCTCTTCAGGTCAGCGTGCATGGCAGCATACCTCAACGGAAAGACAGGAGATTATCTTAAAAGAAGGTTCGGAAGGACTTTCATAGCATCAGACATAACAAAGAACCTGCACAGATTTTACTTTTAATAAGCCGGAGGCTCCGCACTTTAGTGCGGAGATGAAGGCTTTTAAAAGTTCCAAAAATCAGCTTGTCAAAAGCGAGCTGCGGATTTTTGTTACAGGTGAAAGTGAAAACATTATTAAACAACCCTGAAAACTCATTGAGAAAGAAAAGCTCCAGAAAAGAGGTGGACAGCAGGAGGGATCTGGGGCATGAGCATCCAAGAGGGTGATCTGATGGCAGTCAATGCAGATACGCAAACTCTGAGGTCAAAGGCAAGACTTATGAAGCCGTCTGTGCAGGTAGGGAAGAACGGCCTGTCTGCAGAGTCAATAAATGAGGTTAAGAAGCAGCTGAAGAGGAAAGGGCTTGTGAAGGTCAAATTCCTTAAGTCATTCCTCAGCTTTAATGACAAGAGAGAGACTGCGGAAAGGATAGCCAGAAGCACAAACTCCCTGCTTATCAGCACAGCAGGATTCACTGCAGTCTACTTTAAGGAGCTGGAAAGAAGAACAAGAAGGGTGCGACAAGCTGCAGAAGAACAAAAAATTATTTAAATAAACAAGGCCTAATTAATGCATAACAAGCGGCAAGCCAAGCGTCAAGCACGGCTCAGGAAGCCTGAGAGCAGGAAATAAAATAAGCAGAAAAAAAGAAAAAAATGGTGAGCATAAAGGACTTTGACTTTGAGGAGGAGTATGCTGAAGAGGTGCTGGAGCACAATATGCATACTGGCTGGCCCAAGCCGGGAAACAGGGTGAGGCTGGCCTATGAGATTTACAACCAGTCCATAGAGGAGCTTTACTTCTGGGCTGTTGACAACCTGCACGAGGAGGAGGGCTTCACCGAATTCCTGAAGATTCAGGACGTGTTCGCCGCCTCTGAGCACTCGGCATTCTCAGGCGTTGCCATGCAGAGGCTGGGCCTCTATCAGGACAAGGTAAGCCAGTTTCTGGCCACAATAGGGAAGATGGTAAAGGAGCTTTTCCAGCTTGTCAGGGAGGTAAGGATAATTGACGAGAGGCTTGAGCTGTATGAGAAGAGCAACAAGGGAGACGAGGCTGCAGAGATAAGCCTCAAGGGGTATTGGATAGACCTTGTTGAGGGCGGCGCAAAGAACCCTGCCTCGGTCTATGGAATGTCAAGAGAGCTCGGGTTTGTGACACTGCCTGACCTTTTCTTCGCAGCGCCGTCCATGGAGTCAAGCAAGGTGGACGATTACGTGGCCTCGCTCAAGTTCAACAGGAAGGTCAAGGAGGTGCTGTCAAGAAAGCTGAAGACCTTCCTCATATGGAGGGAGAAGACATACAAGGAGCACCACACAAGAAGGACTTTCACCATAAAATACCTCAGGCAGCATTATGAGATAATAAAGATGTACATGACATGGGTCAAGCCCTACCTGAAGACCATAAGAAGGATCAAGATGGACCAGGAAAAGACAGACTCTGCAAAGCTGATATCCGCGTTTGAGGGATCCCTTGTGGAGATAGAGACGCTTGCCATGAAGCCGTTTGCAGGCGGAAAGGTGTATGCGATACTCAACTGCCATTTTGATTACAGGTCAAGGCCTGAGATGAAATACATACAGGAGGGCTACCAGAGAGGCCCCATTCATGTCGGAAGGACCGTAATGACCTTCAGGACGTATGTATGGACAAAAGAGCAGCTTGAGAAGTACAAGAAGTTCAGGGCAAGAGAGGACTTTGAGCTCCTCGGGACGATTGACAGCTCAGTTCAGGCAGCTTACACTGCCCTTGGAGATGAGCTTGAGCAGTACCTCTCAGAGGCAGGAGAGAGTTTTGAGGCTGAAAGCGCGCCGGCAAAGCCCAGGACACCCTCAATGCTTGACCCTTTCGCATCTGTTTTCAAGGGACTTGGAGAGCTTGGAACAGCATTCACCGGAGGGGGCAGCAAGCCAAAAAAGCCCTCCAAGAAGGAGATGCTTGAGGCGCAGGATGCAAAAAAGGATGCAGCTGAATTTGCAACAACAAAGCTTTATCATTTCATGAAAAGGATAAAGGCTGCTCACGGATTTGTCTACTGAAGATGTTTATACTGGCAGCGTCAACCGAAGTGCCGCGGAAAGCATCAATTGGATGGAGTTTAATGCACAATGGGAGAACTTGAAGAGCTGAAGAAGCTTAGCCCTGAGGAAAGGGTGAAAAAGCTCAGGGAAATAGAGGAGAAGAGCAGGAAAGAGATTGAGGAAGCCCAGAAACTCATGACAGAGTCAATGAGGGAGCTGGAGGATCAGGATGAGAGGAAGAGGGACGTACCCATACCCCAGCTGACATCCATTGACATAACAAATCTTTTCACTCAGGAAGAGAAGGAGATGTTTAAAACCAAAAGGTTTGTCAGAGGAGGAAAAGCAGAAGAAAAACAGCCTGAGGCAGAGGAACAGGAGAAGAGCCTGGAGGAAAACGTTAGGAAGGAAAAGCCGGATGAGATGCCTCCTGACGTGGTGAAGCAGTACACTGACCAGCTGAATCAGATGAATGAAAGGCTTGAAGAGCTCAGCGGCATGGACGAGGAGCGCTTCCAGAAGTACAAGAACCAGTATGAGGAAGAGCTCAGCCAGATGTACGAGAGCGTGGGGAGAATGCAGCAGTATGAATCCCTCAATGAGCAGATAAAGGAAATGCACCTTTCAGAGAGGATAAAGGGCATAACAGGATACAAAGGTGTCTGAAAATGATGTTTAATGAAAGGGACGCGTACTCAATATCCAATTCAATGGACAGGGAATATGTTGCTAATGCATCCCCTGACTTCAACTCAGGCTACACAGGGGCAGCCAATCTTGAGAAGCCTGTGGGCTATGCAAGGCAGGAGCCCCTTCTTGACACAGACCAGATAGGCCAGACAGTTGCAGAGGGAAGGGCAGGAGGAGGCACTTTCATAGAGAGCGCGCAGGCAGCAATAAGAAAGGGCGCCGGCTCTCTGGAGCTTTCTGCAAGCGCTGTGGGATCAGAGCCTTCAGTGGGGGTTGCGTCATACGGTGTTGACAAGAGGCAGGAGCTTAGAGAGATAGCCAGGGCCAATGAGGTCAACATAGCATCGGTGCACACTCCCACGCAGGTCGGCAACCTCTCAGGGTTTGCAGGCCCTGAGAAGGGGTTTGTTGACGAGCAGAGAGAGGCTTTTGTCAATGAGGTAAAGCAGGCGGTTAACTTTGCAGCTGACGTGACAGGAGGAGGGGCAGTTGTTGTGCACACAGGAGAGTTCCAGAGGCCCATGTCAGAGCAGACCTGGGCTTATGATGATTACGGCAGGCTGATGTTCAAGCATTACCATGAAGAGCCTGAGAGGGCTGTCATGAGGCTGGTTGATGACAGGACAGGCAAGGTAATCACAGAGGTAAGGAAGAATCAGGATGTATTCAGGCCTGTATGGCACACTGCAGACCATGATTATTCCTATACTGACGAGAAGACAGGCCAGAATGTATATGTTAGGAAAGGGGATTATATTGATTACGAGAACAGGAAACTGGACATTGAGAAGAGGGTGCCTAATTATGATTATGAGGAGGGAAAGTTCAAGGCAAGGAAGATGACATGGGATGACTTTGTTGAGGAGGCAAAAGAGAGGAACGAGAAAAAGGCGCAGGACCTGGGCAGGCCATTGGGTCCTGACGAGATTGTCAAGCCTGAAGAGGCGTTCCTGAGGGCGACAATAGAGAACCAGGCAGCCCAGGCAAGAGGCTGGGCCCTGTATCACATGAGGATGTTTGACGAGAGAGTAAAGACCCTCAACAAGCTGAAAGAGGCCTACAAGCACTACAAGAAGCTTGAAGAAGCAACCCCTGAAGAAGAGAGATGGAAGCTCATGAAACCCGGCTCCTCAATATCTTATGCAATATCCCAGCTGGGTCTTGCTCCCCGGCAGGACAAGCTTCCTTCACAAATCCTTGAGGAAGAGATAAGAGAGACGAGGCATGATCTTGAGCATACATACCAGGGCTCTGCAACTTATGAGCAGCAGGCAGAGGAGCAGATGAACATGCTGGAGCATGCAAGGCCTGTGGAGAGGTATGCTATTGAGAAGTCAACAGACTCCTACGCAGAGGCGGGCATCTATGCCATGGAGCAGACCCAGGCAAGGAAGCTTGAGAAGCCGGTGTTCATAGCAGCAGAGCAGGTGTTCCCTGAGATGGGCTATGGCTCGCACCCTGAGGAGATAATAGAGCTCATACAGAAGTCAAGGGACAAGATGGCTGACAGGCTTATTAAGGAAAGGGGATTATCAAAAGAGGAGGCAAGGAAGAAGGCAGCAGACCACCTGAAGATGACTCTTGACACAGAGCACGTTGGCCTGTGGAAGAGGTACTTCCAGAAAAAGCCGGGAGAGAATGAGGAGCAGTTCAACAAGAGATTCAACAGCTGGTACATGGAGCAGGTAAAGAAGATGGAGCAGGCAGGGATAATAGGCCATATACATCTTGCTGACGGCTTTGGCTACGGCCACGCCAACCTGCCTGTGGGGCATGGTGACATGCCGATAACAGATGCTGTAGCCTATCTGAAGAAGAGGGGCTATACAGGAGCATACCTCTCTGAGGGTTATGGCGATGCCACCAGGATGCTGAGGGAGGCATGGAAGTCTTTCGGAAGCCCCATCTACGGCGCGCAGGGGCCTGTAAGGCCCGGAGCTCCGGATAGGTGGTCTGATGTCCAGCATTCATACTTTGGAAGGAACCAGCCGCCTTATTATGTGTTCGGAACATACTCGCCATCCAATGACTGGCAGCTCTGGACCCAGGTGCCGCTGGAGTGAATACTGCTAAGGGGGGCAGGATACATGCCAAAGGATGACAAAAATAAAATTTTAGATATAAATGATAAACTCTTCTTTAATATGTCAGAAATATACCACTGGTTTATTTAACCAGTGGACAAAGTCCACAAAGGCATATCCGCAGAGGGTATATTTCTGAGCATGCTCAAAAACCACAGGTCAATAAAGAATGAGAATGAAGCTTTCGCTTCATGCCACCGGTCTCTGACCGGTGGTTTTTGACAAAGTTACAAGAGAAATTAATAATAATCCCCTTCTAATGTATAAACAATTTTTCTAGCTACTTCTTTTTCATTAAGTCCCTCAGTGTAGATAACATAGTCTTGAACTTTCTTATAAAAAGGAGCTCTTTTAGTCAAAACTTCCAATACCTCTTCCTGGGGGGCTGAACCAGTAAGACTTGGCCTTTGTATAACGGATCTGCTATCTCTTAACATTCTTTCACAGATTATCCTGGCGCTCTCTTCTAAACTTTCAGAAGGCATTAATAAGACTACCTTACCAAACGACTTTAAATAGTTTATATTTTGTTCTCTCAGGTCAGCATATTCATGGGAAACCGCCCCCCCTCCAGGTGCAAATACAACCTTTTTGTTAAGACTGTTTGAGGTAACTTTTTTTATTAAATTTGTTTCAAGCCTGCGGAAGTAGTGCCAACCATTATCTCTGACTATTTCATTGATAGATTTGCCTGTTGCCCTCTCTATAACAGGATCAGAATCAATAAACTCTGCATCTAAATTTTCTGCTAAGGAAATCCCTGTGTTAGTCTTACCGACACATCTTGGTCCTATCAATATTATGTTATGCTCCATCCCATTATGTATAATATATAAACCTTTATTTAAATCTTATTATTTTCATATACCCCTCCAGAATAACCAAAACACACTTTAAGTTATAAAACTTGATTCTGTTGCTCCTTCTCAAATCAGCAGGAACCAATCTCATAATCTCTCCAATCTCCAGAGCATTCTGATCTAATATTATTAACTTCTCCTGATGGTTGTATAATAAAAATTTGACCATTATCTTATAAAGCAAATCCTAACCACACCCTCAAGGGTGTGGTATTAACGGATTTGCATTTTAGATGGTCAAATTTTTAGTCTTGAAAATGGCGCATTCGCACTAAAGTGCGAGGTATTGCTTGCAAACCTGTTTGCAAGTCTGAAAATCCCAGACGAGCCTGAGAGTCGGGATTTTCTTTAAACCCACTGGAAAATGGCTTTGCGCCATTTTCAATAAAGATAATGGATCTTCCTGGTGTTGCCTCTGCCCTGTTTGTGAGTTCTAAGAATGATTTCATTGTAAAGAGGGGAATTCCTCCAGAGTTCTCCTCCGCCCTGTTTGCTTTACACCCTGATTTTTCCCTCCCCCCGTCCCCCTCGCATATGCTAATCGCACCAACTCCACAGAGCGCTTTAAGCAAATTAAGGGGTGGGCTTATTGGAGGCAGAAGCAGAGAGTTGTGCTTTTCCAGAAGGTGTAAGCCTGCTAAATAGTTGTGCAGAAAGGGTGGGAGGTACCATGAGCTATCAGTATAAACATACATTCCAAAGGGCAGTGATTACCACATTTTATCAGCAAAGCTCTGTCTGTCAGGGGTGAGGAATGACACGTCGGATTAATGAGTCCCTCTTAATGCTTCTGATCATCAAAAACTTTAAATTAAGCAGGCGCTATGCCTGTTGTCACAATGAAAAAAGATTACCATATGAGGGCTTGCTGTAAATCCGTGGACAGCTGTGCAGGGCATGAGGTCAGATGGAATGATGTTGAGCGCTCATATGCAGGAGGAGACGCTTTTCCTTCACTAAAGACAGGCCTGGATTTTATTGACAGGCCTTGGCTGGAATATGAGAGAGAATGAGGCAGCAAATGAGAGGTATTGAAACAATAAAGCAGGAATACCTGAAGCTACACGGAGAGATGATTAAAGAACAGCAGCTTATGAAGCCCACAGAGAAGGGCTATTCAGGCTCTGCTTCTGCTGAGACCATGTACAGTTTCTTCAGGAGCTTCGGGCTTGAGAACCACAGTGGCTTTCTTGACCTGGGCTCAGGGGATGGCAAGGTTGTTCTTGTTGCCTCTCTCTTCACAAACGCGCATGGTGTTGAGATTGACAGGCAGCTTGTGAGTTCGGCAGAGAATATCAGGAAGAGGCTGGGAATAAGCAGCGCGTCTTTCATGGAGGGCGATTTTCTTGACACTGACATCTCAGGCTATGAGGTGCTCTTCATAAACCCTGACCAGCCGTTGCATGAGATTGAGAAGAAACTCAGGGCAGAGATGTCAGCAGGCCAGAGGCTTGTTGTGTTCGGAGGCCTGTACAAGCCATTAAACATGAGGCTTGAGAAGGAATACAATGCTGACGGCGTTTGGTTTGGCGTGTATTCGCCGTAAATCCTCTGTTTTTGTTGAAAAACCTATTGCTTCCTTGTAATCCGTTCCGGCAGTCTTCCATAGCCTGGCGGAACATCTTCATCTCATCCGGAGCTATTATGCGAAGCAGCCGGAAATATGTAAAAAAGAGGACAGACACCCTATTCTTCACATAATTTTTGTGTAAAACAATAAGTTTAACCATAAGTTTTAAATATAAGTTATGCTTGACATGGTGGTATCAGTGCGGCAAGGGATTGTCTTTACAGACCACGCGTTTAAGAGATTATCTGAGCGTTGCTTTAGATTCGGGTTTAACATTGAGGACGCTGTCAGCAGGACAATAAACACAGTAAGGCAGGGAAAGCGCATTAGCAGTGTGCGGAACAAGGTTGTATACTATCATTACTTCAATGGAGGATACTCCTTTTTTGCTGTTTGCATCAGGAAGGGCAGAAGGTTAATAATCATAAAGACAGTGGTGATAAAATGGGGAAGAAGATAAAATGCTATAAATGCGGCTCATCCGTAAAACCTGTCAGGAAGCAGATAATGGGCGTTTATGTGAAGGCGCTCAAGTGCCCTAAATGCAAGGAGGTCTTCTACACCGAGGAGCTGGCAGAAAGAGCTGCAGCACGGTTAGAGGAGAGAAGGGTTAAAGAACAGTACAAGAAGCATCCAATCCAGATAGGCCACAGCTGGGGCCTCACATTCCCCAAGGACATCGTCAGGGTTTTCGGGCTTGACAGCAGGAAGACTGAGCTGAGCATAAAACCAAAGCCCGGCGAAAAAACCATAGAGATAAAGGTCGGATGATTATGCTGAGACTCATGCTTACCCGCCATGGAGAGACTGTTGAGAACACAAAAGGCATCATACAGGGCCATCTTCACGGACGCCTGTCTGAAAAGGGCAGGAAGCAGGCGATGATGGTGGCTGAAAGGCTCAAGAGCGAGAGGATAGACTTCATCTACTCAAGCGACCTTGCAAGGAGCGCTGATACTGCAAGAGAGATAGCGAAATTCCATCCTGATGCGCGGCTGAAGTTTGTTGCTGAGCTGAGGGAAAGGGATATTGGCGAGTTTCAGGGAAAGGCAAAAAAAGATTTTGGGTGGGGCAAGGAAAAGAGTTTGGTATATCTTCAGCCTAAGAACGGGGAGACATTAAATCAGATGCTTCAGAGAGCTGACAAGTTCATACATGAGCTATTGAAAAAACATGACAAAGAGATAATTCTTCTTGTGGGCCATAACGGAATAAACAAGGCGATAATGTGCGCAATACAGGGAAGACCCTCAGAGGACATCCTTGAATTAGAAAACTTCGGCAACACAAGCATAACAGTGCTTGATGTGGATGAGGATATGAGCCACAGGATTCGCGTCCATGACTGCACAAGACACCTGGCTGGTCAATAGTGCTCCTCATGGCCTTTCCTCATTCTTGCATCTCAGTATTGTATGTATCTCATCACTCTATGTCATATCCCGCCCTGAGGTACCTCATCATGTGTACAAGGCTTTTGTTATCCAAGAAATCAAACAATGGATCATCACTGTAACTCCTTGCCGCTTCATCAAACACCACTTTCTCAAGCCTTGCCCTGTGGAAATCATACCTTTTGTAATTTCTGAGATCTGCCGGCCCGAACACCACTATCTTGGATCCTTCAGCGTACTTGCTTACCTCATCTCTCAAGGGCGCAAGAATCTCAAGAGCTGTCTTCTCTATTGCATCTTTTTTCAGTATAAGGCTCACCCTTTCATTGAGGGGTTTCTCTTCAAACCAGTCACTGAACTGGAAAAGCTTGAACACTACAAAAGTCAGGGCGCCATACCTCTCCCTTTCCAGCTTGTCATCGTAGAAACCATCCGCATTCCCATAAACTTCATCTTTTATCCTTGTCGCCTCTAAAGCTTCATCAAACTTAGTGAATATGCTGAAGTCCGTCTCAAGCTCATGCATCGCTTTCAGAAGCCTGAAAAAGTTCTTTGATTTATTCTCATCCCTGAATCTGGTATGCGCAAGCATCTCTATCATGTCTTTCAGGCCGTACAATGGGGTGTCAATAAGCTCGTCAATGTCTCTGCAGAAGAGCAGCCTTATATGGCCATCCCCTTTTATCCTTCCCTCTCTCATTATATCATGGATATGGGTGAGGCCGTCTTTTATTATATTACGGATCCTTTCATCAGAAGCGCAGATATTCGAAATGTCCTCCTCAAGGGCCGGAATGCAGGCATTATTGTAATGAACGCCGCACTGTACACCTTCTTCTAACCTCGCCAGCCCTTCCATACATAATATATGGTTTTTCAGGTATTTAAATGTTTGGGGGTGTGTTGTTTTGCGGCGCGCAGTAAGCGGGCGCAATATTTTTATATGTCAGAAATATACCACTGGTTTATTTAACCAGTGGACAAAGTCCACAAAGGCATATCCGCAGAGGGTATATTTCTGAGCATGCTCAAAAACCACAGGTCAATAAAGAATGAGAATGAAGCTTTCGCTTCATGCCACCGGTCTCTGACCGGTGGTTTTTGACAGGATTCAAGATTTTACAGAATTTAAGGCTATGGCCGCTTGAGGGGGGATAATGGCAATAATAGCAGACCTGCACATACACAGCAGGTTCAGCAGGGGCACGAGCAAGACCCTGAACATCAGCAATCTGCAGAAGTACGCCCTGATGAAGGGGGTAGATCTGCTGGGCACGGGGGACTTCACGCATCCGGAATGGAACAAAGAGCTCAGGCAGAACCTGACTGAGGACGACACAGGAATACTCAGGACAAAAGACGGCTTTTCATCTAATACGTTCTGCTTGACATAAAATTCGTGCTGTTGTCTTGCGTAATCCTCATCAGGGTATTGCATAAGGATCAATGAGGGCATGGCTCTTTCCAGCCGTTGGTTATTCTTGACTGCGCTATCTGGCTGATGTAATCATCTGAAAGGCTTGGTGTTCCGCTGGATGAGGTGCCTGGTGAATAGCCCAGCTCAAGAGGGTCTCTCACGCCTTTGTAAATCCCCCCTGAACTCTCATTGTCTTTCACTCCTGGCCCTTTTGAGTACATCCTCATGTCGTCAAGCTTCAGGTAGGGCATGCTCATGTCCAGCTTTGGAGTTCCTGAATGGCTTCTTCCGGGTTCAAATTCAGCAGAGTATGCGGGCTTTGACAATGGGTTCCTGCAGGAGCTACTGCAGTACATCATTCTCACCCTCAACCCTGATGATGTTTGACATGAGATCCTTTATCAGCTCAAAGCAGTCCCTTCCAAGAAGGAGCTGCTTCTTGACAAACCTGAATGCCACGTCATGCAGGCCGTTCCTTGCAGGCTCTGGATCAGGATTTATTGACCTCTTCAGACCCCCTATGTTGTGCTCGTGCAGGGCCTTGAGCCATGCCATCTCAAATGCAAATGCCTTTGCCTCCTCATCAAGCTTTCCTGAGAGGGGAAACTCTATTACGTGGCCTATCTCATGGCCTATTGTGACAAGCAGCCTGTCAAGATCATTCTCCCTGCAGACTATAATGCTCTGGCCAAACCCTTTCTTGTTTATTGAGAATCCCTGAATTCCGGGATTCCACTGCCCGCCGAACTCCTCATGCAGCTGCCTGAGCTCGTGAGTGTCAACAACCCGTATCAGGATATTATCAGGGAATGCTTTTCCTGTTGTCTTCTCAAACGCGTCTTTTATGTAATGCTTCACTTCCTCTGACGAGCCTATGAAAGGAGATGCAGGCCTGTCCCTGTTGAGGAAGAGATTGGGGGTGAATGTGTCAGCAATTGAGTTTCTTAACTCATGTCTGCTTGAATAGCCTTGTGCCTGGCCTGTATACGCTGCTGAGCTGATGCTTTCGGAAATGCCGTAACTGTTGCCGCTATTCTCTTTAAATTGCAGGACAGGCTCATACTGCTGCACAGCAGCCTCCATGCAGCTTGCAGGAGGGCCTGTGTAAGAGGATATTACTGAGTCTATTGAGGAGTAGCCGGGGTTACCCTGCTCTGTTATGTACCCTGTATTGCATCCTGAGCAATTATAGCCCGGGAATTGGGGTGAATAAGTCATACAGTGGTTATACAAGCAGAGAGGCTTTATAAAGACATCTGAAGGCCAGTATAGGATAGTGTGACAAAAAAGTCATAATATGGATTGACTGACATATTTAAATAACAGTTGTTTTTGGATAAAAACAGGGGTTAGAGAATATTATGCTGAATCTGTAAATCTCACAACCCAAGCCTTTTCATCTTCCTATGCAAGGTCTCATACCTCATGCCCAGCTTCCTGGCTGTCCTTGAGACATTGCCGTTGTTCTCAGCAAGAGCCTTTCTTATGAGTTCCCTCTCAAATCTCTCCTCTGCTTCCCTGAGAGAGGGCGGTTTTTCAGGCAGCACGTCAAGTATGTCTTTTGAGAACTCAGAGACATTCCTGTAAACCTCATCCAGCTTTCCGGGGTGTATGAATGTCTTGTAATTGTCAATGACATCCTCTATTATTGCGTTTACCGCAGACTGCCTTATCTCGTATGCCCTGGCCATCTCCTTTCTTATCCTCTCAACATCAATGCTGCTCTCCCTTATCATCCTGTGGACTGACCGCCTGTCAATGTCAGCTATTCTCGCGACCTCTGATATGTTGCCGTAGTTTATCTTAAGCAGCTTCTGGAGGTAGCTTTTAACGAATTTCTTTTTCGCTTTCCTGAACCCCTGGCTTGTGTCAATCTCAAAGTCAAGAAGAGGCGACCTGTTAAGCTTCTCTGTTATGTCCCTGCTCATCTCGTCAATTGTTATGCCCATGACCTTGTGCAGGGCCTCGTCAACAACAGGCCTCACCTTGTCCTCAAGCTTTCTTTTCCTGCTGTCATCAGGCTTCTCATGCTGTTTTGCCATGGCATCTGGAGATGGTTCATGCATTAATAAATTTTCCCAAATCTGATTACCTATTCTCCAATGGTCACAAAACTTAATAAATGTAATTCAATAAGGCTTCTTTAAAAAGGGGTGTTAATATTGGATTTTGAAGTCAAGAAAAAGCCGAAGGAGAACATAGAGAAGTACGGCAGGGAGGAGGTTGACATTGCCTACAAGTTCGCCAAGCGCGCTTACAAGGAATTCGGCTCTTTTGTCAAGACAATAGCCATGTTCGGCTCAATAACCAGAAAGAAATCATCAGGAGGGGACATAGACATACTCATTCTCGTTGACGACCTCTCAATATCAGTAACTCCGGAGGTAGCAGAGACCTACAGGATAATACAGCAGAAGATAATAAGGGATGTGTCACTGAGGCTTCACGTCACAACACTGAAGCTCACCTCCTTCTGGGAGTACATAAGGATGGGGGATCCTGTTGCAATAAACATACTGCGGGATGGAACAAGCCTGCTTGACACCGGCTTCTTTGACCCCATGCAGACACTGCTGAAGCAGGGCAGGATAAGGCCCACTGCAGAAGCAGTGTGGAACTACTTCACCAGGGCCCCTGCAACAATAACAAACTCCAAGTGGCACGTTCTTCAGGCATCCCTTGACCTTTACTGGGCTGTGATAGATTCCGCCCATGCAGCACTCATGAAGTCAGGAGAGGTGCCTCCCACGCCTGAGCACGTTGCTGACCTTATGCAGGACAAGCTCGTTCCGCAGGGGAAAACATCCCCCAAGTACGTCCAGATAATGAGGAACTTCTACGACCTCTCAAGAAAGATAACCCACAGGGAGATAAAGGAGATAACAGGAGAGCAGTACAGCAGGCACCTTGCTGACGCAGAGGACTTTGTCAAGGAGATGAAGAGGATAGTTGAGGAGAGGGTGAAGCAGGGCAAGTAGGGTTTTGTAGTTCTGGTGCTTGTTTTCTTAAGTTTATTACCTTAATAATTTCTGGTGTTTCCTTGGGAATATTGAGTTTATGATTGTTATGCCTGGTGCTTCCCTTTTGGAAGCTATGTTTTTTGTGGTCTTTCATGGTACTTCCCTCCCTTACTCCAGAACCAGAAGGTGGGTTTACACCTTCTAAGTCTGCACAACTTACTCATTCTTCCACCAATAAGCCCGCCCAGTAATATGCTTAAAGCGCTCTGTGGAGTTGGTGCGCTAAGCATGTGTGAGGGGGACGGGGGGCGGGTCTTATCCAGATGTAAGTGCGACCGGGGCGGTGGAGAACTCTGGATTAACCAAGATATGCATAGGAGATCCTTAATCATGGTGCTTGAACGCTTAAAGCGCGCTTTTTGTAGAATTTCGCTGCGCTTAATCCCGCCTGCGCGTGAACTGAGTAATGCTTCTGGTGGTTAAGTCTGGATGAATTTCCATTTTTACAATGAAATCATTCTTAGAACTCACAAACAGGGCAGTTGCAATATATGGAGGGCCAATATAATATCAGAAATCCGGAGGATTCCCCGCCTGTATATCTCGTCACTCAAGAACTTCAAGAATCCTTGCCCTGACTCTTGCCTTGCCGCCTGTTGGCTCTGCTATCGGCTTGCTGCAGACCAGGCAGCTGACTGTGTTTGAGGCCTTGCCGAAGATTATCTGCTCATTCTTGCATTTCGGGCATCTTACCTTGATGAATTTTGAGGTCGGCTCTTTTGCTGTCATTATCTCACCATCATGCGAACTCCACCTTTTTCGCCCTTACTCCCTGCTTCTGCACGTGCATCTTCTTGCACTCATTGCAGGCATACCTTAGATCTGTCTTTTTAGTTGACTTCTTGCCTGTCATCTTCCAGCCTGAGATTGCCGGCTTTGAGTACCTTCCCAGGCTGCCGAACCCTCTTGCAGCTCCTCTCTTCTTAGCCCTCTGCTTTGCGCCGTATGTAAGCGCGCTCCTGCCCTTCTTCTTTGACTGCTTTATGCTGTGCTGGGTGTGTTTCCTGCAGTAGGGGCAGTACCTTTTTGTTGCCTTTGGAAGTTTCATCTCAAATCACTCTGTATTATTATCAGCTTCTCACTCCCCGCTTTCGTTTGTGTCGTCACTGTCGCAAGTGACTGCCCTGCCTTTCTCAAGGAGCACATTGACAATCTCCCTCGGCAGTTCTGCAGTCTCCTCCTCTTCAAAAGGGCCGTAAACCTCAAGCTCAGGCCCGACAAACTGGGGAACAGGGCTTAAAAACCTCACCTTGACCTTGTCAGGCTTCTCTGCCCCTTTTTTTTGCTCTTCAGAACTAGTATTTAAAGCTTGCCCTTGCTGGCCTGTCTCCTCCCTGGCTTGCTCATCATCCTCTGCTTGTGAGGCGTGAGGTTGTGTCTCCTGAGTCTCTGCATCTGCGCTGCCCCCTTTTGCTGCAGGAGAGTCCCCCTTGGATTCCTCCTGAGCTGCCTCTGGGGGCCTTGCCTCAATCACGTTCTCAAGCACGCTATTCCTGTATGACTCCAGAATCCTGCATAATGACTCAAAAATGCCTTTCTCCTCCTTAAGAAGGGCTGAGGTGTCTATAAGGCTGCTGCTTGTCCTTGCCTTGTTTATTGCAAGGGTTATTATCTTCTTCTCCCTTCTGTCATAGAGCTCCCTGAGTATCTTCTTTATGTTCTGAAGCTCTATAAGGGTCTTCTCTTTCTCGTCTGTGGCAAAGAGCTCGCTCTTCTGGCTTGAGAGTATGTTATTCTTGCTCTCAAGGTATTTTATGACATCCCTGAAGAAGGTGGGCTGGAGCTCCTGCAGCTCGTCCCTGCTCTTCTCTCTTCTGAGAAGCTCAAACAGGGTGTCATACGTGATAGCCACCTCTTTTGAGTCCTCTTCCTCCTGGCTTAACTGGTCATCCCCCATATGCTCAAGATTGGTTATCTTATATTTAAATTTATTGCAGGGGCAGGAAAACGTTTTAAATGAGCCTGCCAATTCCCGGGCCATGGCAAGGCTGGAGTTTGAGAATCTGGAGCTGGAAAAGGCAGGAGACATCCTTAAAATAAGGCTCATGGGGCTTTTTGAGCTTGACATGCCTCTTGATGAGCTGCCCTGGGAGCAGGGCTTCACTGTGGGGAGAAGCTACATTGAGGTGGATGGGGCTGGAGAGGATGAGCTTGAGAGGAAGTTCAACAGGCTCCTGGCAGGCCGCCTTCACAGGCTGAAGAACAGGCTCAATGGAAGGAAAGCTGTCTACATCCACAGGAACTCGGGAATACCTCTCATTGGCGCGCTTTACTTTGGCATAGTTGACAAGGGCTCTGACATGATTGAGGTCAAGCCAGTAACAGGCTGCAATATCAGCTGCGTATTCTGCTCTGTGGGGGAGGGCTTATACCCTGGAATGACAGATTATGTTGTTGAGGAGGACTATCTTGTTGAGGAGCTGGAAAAGCTGCTTGAGTTCAAGGCCTGCAGGGGCATGAAGGTTTTCATAAACCCTCATGGAGAGCCGCTTCTGTACTCTGGCATTGTCTCCCTGGTCAGGAGGATAGCTGGAATCAAGTGGGTTGGTCTTGTGTCAATGATGACAAACGGCATGATGCTTTCAGAGAAGCTGATTGACAGGCTTGCACAGGCGGGCATTTCCCAGATAAACATCTCCATCAACACCCTGGACAGGGAGAGGGGGAGGGAGCTGTCAGGCAATGCATATGATTCAGGGCATGTTAAGAGAATGGCAGAGCATGCCTCAAAGAAGATGGATGTTGTCATAGCCCCTGTGTGGCTCAGGGGTGTTAATGATAATGATGTTGAGGAGCTGATAATGCTTGCCAGGAAGCTCGGCTGCGGCATTGGAATCCAGAAGTTCACCTCCCACAAGAGGGGCAGGAAGCCAGCAAAGGAGGCCTCATGGGATGAGTTCTATGAGAAGCTCAGGGAGTGGGGGGAGAAGCACGGCATTAAGCTGGGGCACGAAGTCATGAAAGAGCCTGCAAGGACAAGAGAGCTGCCGATGCCCTTCAGGAAAGGTGATACTGTGACAGCAGAGGTCATGTGCAGGGGAAGAAAGGGAAAGGAGATGATTGCTGCTGCAGGGCAGAGGAGTATTGTTGTGTTCAACTGCGCAGAAAGGCCTGGCAGGAGGATTAAGGCGAGGATACTCACTGCAAAGCATAACCTGTTCACAGGAGAGATGGCGTGAGGGGATATTTCTGTTGCTTATCATGAACAGTTCACTAAATGAGCTAATATTTAATCTCTGATGTTCATTATTGAAGAACAGGCATGTTTCTGCTTTTCTTCAGGTATTCCCTGGCATTTCTCTTGAAATCCTTTTTTCCGAACATCTTCCTGAAAAGGGAGGAGCTGCTCTTGAGCTGTGACTCTATAAGCTTTTTCTGCTGTTTGAACAGGCTGTTGTCCTCTCTCAGCATTTTCGCGTACAGCTCCACATAATCCAGGTCTGTTTCAGGTTTTGTCATAGCTCCCTCCTATTATGGCCTTGTATTCCCTGAATCTATCCTCTTTCAGGATGTCATAAAAGAATGTTCTCAGGTGCCATGCATCCTCAATATCCTTTTTTCCTCCCAGTGCCATCTCCTTGTACAGTATCTCAAATTCAAGAGGCGGTATCTTGAACTCAAAATCCATGATTCTTATCCTCTGCGGATGGCTGAACTCAAAAAACTGCGCTTTCTTGCTCTCATCTATTGGGATCAGCTCGGCATTTGGGAACATTTCGCCCTTTCTTGCGAATCTTACAGGAATCATCCTGTCAATATAGGCAAAAACATTCTCAGCAGAATCTCCCTGATAGCACCAGAAGCTGTTCTCTGTCAGGTCCCTGAACAGTCCGGCGAATTTCTCTTTCTTGGGCTTTTGAGCCAGTACATCAATATCCTCTGTTCCTCTTGCCCTTCCTGTTGATATGCTGACAAACCCGCTTACTACAAGGTAATCACAGTGCTTTTTCAGGACATTAATGAAGTCCCTGAGAAACAGGTCCAGCTCTGTAAGCTCCCTCTTGATTATTATCAAGCCACCCTTTATTTCATATCCTGCTGTCATTTCCGGAACAGAGTTGCCCTTATTTATAAATATTATCCTGGGATTGGGGAAGAAAAAGAAAAATTTAGGCTGTCTACTCGCTTGGTGCGCTAACTGTCATGTCAGATTTCTATGATCAGCTTTCTCTTGTTTTTTGGATGCAGGCGCACTTCCTCTCCCTTGTGCAGGTCCATGAAATCAGCTATCTTCTTGTTTATCCTTATCATCAGGCTGTCTCCTGCTTTTGAGACCTTTGTCCTCAAGTCCAGGCCCCATAATCCTTTTTCCTTTGCAATCCTGTCTATCTGGTCGCTGACCTCCTCTGAAAAGCACGTTTCTCCGCATTTAGAGCACACCTCAGCAGGAAACTTCCCAAGGCTCTGGCCGTAGAGGCTGAAGTCCACTTTCTTGTTTGTTATTTTTCCTCCGCATTCCTCGCATTTTGTTTGCTTCATTTTACCACCTTATTTTATGAAAACAGTCTTTATTTTGTATGCGTCTTCCCCTATTTTCTTGTAAGCAACCTTAAAATAGGAATATGATGCCAAAAAGCCGTCTGTCTGTCTTTGCCTGGCGCCTTCCTTGATTGCTCTTTTTATCATGTCTTTTGTTATGGCATTCTTTGCCATTCTTTCTTTGGCGTGAATTGTGACTTTTATAATCATTATGAATCCTCATAATCATATACAATTATATAGGTATATGAACTTCTATTTAAATGTTTCCCCTTGAAGGCTGTATCATGTGATAGCGCAAAGCAGGGGGGATATTTCATATCTCTATAACCCAATTATGGAAGAAAAAGAAAAAAAGAAAAAGAAAAATTTAGGCTGTCTACTCGCTTGGTGCGCTAACTGTTATGTCAGACACGCTTGTTCCTTCCACGACAACCTCGCTTCCGGTAAGCTTGTCTGCATACTCAGTGTAGTCAGCGACAACAGTTGTTGCAAGCCTTGTATCCTGGGCTTCCCATCCAGCAATTACCATTGCAACATTGCCATCGTTCTCATAGAGCTTAACGATAGCCTTGTTCTCTGGTATTGTGGAGTCAGCGCCGCATGCTGGGTATTCAAGTCCCATTACGACTGCTGCAGCCTCGTTGATGCAAGGTCCGCCCACTGCAATGAGGTTCTGCGATGTCTCCTGGCCTGAAACCTCGCTGGCCAGTTTTGCAGCACCCACATTGATTGGGTTCAGAGTCACTGTTGACACTTCACCGCTGCTTCCGCTGATCTGAGCTCCGACTGGAGCAACGAATGCGTTGCCGTATGCCTGCTCATCCGGATACCAGATGGTGAGGTCATCGTCGTTGTCAGAGTCGTACAGCGCCAGTGTACCCCATTCAGTGACATAGTACTTGTTGTCATCGTCTGAGTCACTTGCAGACACTCCCTCATTGGTGTAGTGGTTTCCTGCGGCGTTCACGTCGGTTATTACTGGAGCTTTTATCTCCAGCTGGTCATCTGTACCACTGTCATAACGCAGGGTAAGTGACCAGTTCATCTCATTGTCGTCATCTCCTTCCTCTTCAATTGTCACTATCTGGGTGTTGCTTGAATTTGTTCCAATTGTGGAGTTACCTCCTGTAGAGTTGAAGTAGAGCTTTGCTCCGTACTTTGTCTCTGCATGCCCGACTCCAAGGTCCACATCATTGGCAGTAAACTGACCATCTGTTGTGTCAATGGTGAGCTGTATTGTGCCAAGTGAGCCCAGTGAGATGTCGCTCGCCGAACCGTTGGTGTAGTCATTGCCGTCATAGGTCTTGCTGTAGGTTAGATCCTTAAGGTCTACCTCACTGTCACCCTCGTCAATCTTTGACACTTCCATGACATGAGCCTCTTCTCCTGATGTTATGAGGAGGAACATCACTCCCTCAATGTCATCCTGGTCATAACCGGCTCCAAGATCGCAGTTCTCTCCTTCAAGCAGAAGCATTCCCTCACAGGTTCCGTCTTCTATGTCATCTGTTCCAAGGTGGATCTGATCATCATCTTCATAGTAGAAGTAAGGGATCTCCACTTCTTTTCCGTCATTGTTGACAAACTTGAACTCTGCATCGTCGCTTGATGTTGTCAGAGACATCTCCTCTGTGTTCTTGGACACCCCTGCAAACTTGAACTCAAAGTTTCCGAACACAGGATCCTGAAGGCTTGAGCCATCTGCAATGTACTCGTCATCCTCTGGCTGCCACTGGATGCTGATTCCGTCAAGCTCTCCTCCTGTAAGATTTCCGAAGAACTCAACATTGCTGTCCTCAATGTCGTCACCATTCATCTCAACATCCTTGCCATCCTCAAGCACAAGCTCTGTTGCTCCGACATTGATCTTACAGATGTCAACGTCCTGAAGCTGCGCGTGCACTGCAACAGCGTCTGTCACTCCTATTGTGACTCCGTTGATGGTCTGTGTCTGTCCTACATCAATCCACACAACATCTCCGTCAACAGACACTCCGCACATGTTCTCATTGTCGTTCACGTCTGTGACTTCAACCTCGTGCTCAGCTCCTCCTATGCTTCTTGTCAGTGTCTTTCCCTGCTGGAGCCAGATGATTGTCTCGCCAGCAAGCAGGGTTATCTTCTCTATGGCATAGGTGGTGGTGTCATACTTGATGTCTGTTATGGTGTACTCATTGCCCTGTATTGTCAGCACAGTGTCCTCAAGATCCTCTGCTGGTGTGTCAGAGGAAGTGGTGGTGTACTCCACTGAGCTGTCAAACTCAAGGCTGTAGTTGTATGCATCCACTCCGTCGTCAAAGAACAGATAGTTGTCAGCCACTTCATCACCATCATCGTCAGCCTCAAACACTAGGGTTCCTGTGTTGTCGTAGAATCTCAGGGTCTGTTTGTAATCCTCCTTGTTGGTTGTCTCTCCTTCTGAGTCCTGGTATTGCTCGTCTGCCAGGATAACAGGAAGATCCTCGTCATCCAGCACTTCTATGATGTCATAGAACGAGTCACCATAGTTCAGGTTGTTTCCTGTCTTCTCTATCTTCTTTCCTTCACTTATTGTCACTGCAGGCAGTCCTGTGCCCATCTGGGCTTCCTGCCTCATTGCGTACTGAAGGCTTGCTCCAACGTCAATCGCTCCCACTACGTCTTGTGCAGCTGCGTCATCTCCAACTACAATCAGGCCATCAAATGTTCCGTTCTTCACGAACGGAGACGGGTAGTTTGACAGATCTGCTGCCATCGCACCCATAAGAGTGGCTCCGACCATAGAAATTCCTGCGCCTAAAGCTGCAATCGCTTTAATTGCTTTCTTTACTTTCATAGCCTACACACCTCCATGTTTTAGGTTGGCTACTTCGCAATAGGTTACTTCTTTCGGCAATAGGTTATCTTGCCTAAGAATATAGGCAAGGGTATGAAAAAACCGCCTATTTATAAATTTTTTGCCTTCTGAAGCGCCTCTCAATAGCCCTGAGAGGCTCTCTAGGCTTGAGAGAGACAATTTCTGGCTTTCTGCGACTTCATCACTCTCTAATGGGAAATACTCTGTCCTCATGTTATGCTTTACCCGCGTTTCCCACTCATCGCCCATGATATTATTATCTCTCTTAGCCATCAAGGTACTATCATATGAGGGACTATATAAATACTTTTGGAGGCCTTAAAGAGCAGGAATCCAATTATAATAGTCCAAAAAGCGCATTAAGGTTTTTTAGATGTCCTATAAGCTTATAAAGCTTTTATAACCTCTTATTATACTTAGAGACGCTAAAAAAGAAATTAAATGCGGAGGCAGGGATTTGAACCCCTGCAACTGGTTACGCTCAGTTGACACGCAACGCTAAGTGGGACGTTTGCTGCGCAAAGTCCCACGACCAAACACTGTCTCTGAAATGGAAGAATTAATGCGGAGGCAGGGATTTGAACCCCCGCAACTGGTTACGCTCAGTTGACACGCAACGCTAAGTGGGACGTTTGCTGCGCAA
>CAYNHV010000009.1:0-17197 GCA_964397315.1 uncultured Methanosarcinales archaeon | reverse complement strand
CCAAACACTGTCTCTGAAATGGAAGAATTAATGCGGAGGCAGGGATTTGAACCCCAGAAGGCACTAAGCCAACAGGTGTCTTAAAATCACAGCCAAAAGGCTCATCACACCCTTCCGCCTATGGTCAACCTAAGCTTGGACTCGCCTTGATCCTGGTCAGGCCATCTGTCCCGTTTGACCGCTCCGGCACCTCCGCATCTGAAGATTAAAGAAAAAGCCCTGGTTTATAAAGATTTTTGCTTTTTAGTCTTTTTTAGCCTTGGAGTATATGTCTTCCATATAAGCTCCCCTATCCTGCTTTCTCTCTTGTCTATGATAAACTCTTTACCTAACTTACTGACTGCATTGTCGCTTTTGATTATGTTCTCCCCCCCAGACTGTGAATCTCCACAAATGGGGCGTTATATTTAACCAGCTTTGTGTTTATCTCATAAAGGATGTTCTGCTCTGTTTTTGAGCGGCTTACAATGATAATAAGCTCATAAGAATCTCTTAATGTCCATCTTGCTCAATCAGGGTCTCTTCAAAATATTTTGCAAGGCCGGCAGACTCGGCTTTTATGAAAACCTCAGAGCCGGGCAGTATGCAGCCTAACTCTTCAGCTTTAATGGGTTCAAGCTCATTTGACAAGACTGCCTCCCCGGTTTTCTTGTATACTATGTATCCTTTCTTGTCAATAGCTTTGTCAAAGAAGCTCAGCATGTCTGCCACATTCTCTCTGGAAAAAACAACTCTTATCTTATCGCTGGTTTCCATCCTTATGAGAGGATGGATTCTCGTTTATAAATTTTTCTTTTTATTTTCGCAATGCTTCCGGAACCTTCGTAAGAACAAAATATTTCTACTCTGGATTTTCAAGTAGATAATAACTTCCTGCACATCTCACTTCTTCTGCCAGGAAAAGGCTCTCTTTTTGGCGGACTTTCCGTAGCCGCAGGAGCTGCACTCCTTCTTTGTCTTGTGGTAGGTGTGCTTCCCGCATCTCCTGCAGTAGATGTGGGTCTTCTTGCCGGACTTCCTTCCCATTGATGGAGTTCCTTTTGTCATTCAATACACCTTCCTGCCCACAGCCTGCTCAGGCTTCAGGAGATATGATTGTTATTGCGTCGCCTCTAAGGAACAGGGACCCCATCTTTTTCTTTACTTCTCCGTCAACCCTCTCCTCTGCATCCTCAAGAACTATGTTGATGTGAATGTCAAAAGCCCTCAGCTTTCCGACATACTGCTTGCCGTTCTTAAGGTCAACTATAACTCTCTTGTTCCTTGCTTCATTCAACGCGTCCAATGGTCTTGATGCTTCAGTCATTTTCTAACACCCCTCAAAAAACAAATATACAGCTTTGGAAAACCAGGCCATTTATAAATTTTTGTATTTGGAAGCCTTATGAGGACGTGTTCCTGGTATTGGCAGCTCAGGATTCTTCCCTGTGATTTTGGGTTAATGCTGATAGCTCCAGGTACTTCCCTCCCCCTTTCCACAACCAAACAGCAGGTTACTTTCTTCTAAGTCTGCACAGCTCCCAGCTCCTGCCTCTAATAAGCCCTGCCCAGTAATTTGCTCAGGTGCGCTCTGGTTGGTGTTTGTGCAATTAGCATATGTGGGGGGGTGGCGGGAGGGCTTTATCCATATGTAACTGCGGCTGGGGCGGTGGTTAAGTCTGGATTAACCAAAATATTTAGGGGAGGCTTTTAATCATAGTACTTCCCACCCTTACTGCAGAACCACCTCACAAGCTCGCACCTTCTGGAAAAGCACAACTCCCAGCTCCTGCCTCTAATAAGCCCTGCCCATAAATTTGCTTGGGTGCGCTTGGGGCTTATGGAGTTGGTGCTCTCAGGTTGTGTGTGGGGGAGGAGATTGCCAAACAAAGTTTGGCAATTCTAATACTGCAAAACAAAGTTTTGCAGGCCTGAAAATACTTTGTATTTTCAGTAATCCCAGACGCTTGACTAAGCGAAGCTTAGGCAAGTCTTATAATTTCGACTTCAGTCGGAATTATATTTAAGCTTGCGAGTCGGGATTATTTTTAGGCGGGACAAAGCGGTTGTAACTCTAAAGAGGGCGGCGGTAAACTCTGGAAAAATTATCAGTTTTACATTACCTCCCTGGCCGGCCTGAACATAACTCTGAACAGGGAGAAGTGAAACACCTGAGGGTTTATGATCTTTACAGGATGCTAATACTATAAGCAAACTCTGGAGGAACGGATGCTGCAGAAAACACCCCTCTCCTCCTACCGCAAACCTTTTAAAGAGGCTCCTTCTCCCGCTCTCTCATGCCAATCACACAGGGAAGATCAAGGAGAAAGGCCACAGGCAAGAAAAAGCACGCTTACAGGAGCAAGAGGCTGCATGAGAAAGGCAGCCTGCCCACTCTCTCCTCCCTTGGAAAGAGAAAGGTCCATTACACAAGGGCGAGGGGCGGCAGGATAAAGTCCAGGCTCCTGAATGAGGAGACAGCCAATGTCCTTGACAAGAAGACAGGCAAGCTCATAAAGGCCAGGATAAAGAACATTGTGGAGAACCCGGCCAACAGGCATTACGTGAGGAGGAACATACTCACCAAGGGCACCATCATAGAGACTGAGAAGGGCAGGGCAAGGATAACCTCAAGGCCCGGCCAGGAAGGAAGTGTTAATGCTGTTCTGGTGCAGTAATATTTATATTCAATCTGTTTCTTACATATATCATGAACAAGGCAGTTAAGGTCTATGGGGCTCTGCACAAATCCTACGGCCCGCAGGGCTGGTGGCCAGCAAAACCAAAAATTTAAATATAACTTAAGACATATAATATTATATCTTTGGTGTTATATATGATTCCTGGGACAGAGTTGGGGATATTGAAGACGCTTTTTGGGGATTTAACTAAAGAGTACACCATCAGAGGTCTGTCCAAAGCTCTGGAACTGCCGTACCCCCAGGTGCACAGGTCAGTACAATCTCTGTCAGGGAGAGGCCTTGTCAAGAAAACAAAAAAAGGCAGGAGTTCATTCATCACTCTTGATTTTGAGTCGTTCAAAGAAGAATACTTAATAACTGAATTAGAGCGCAGGAGAGACAAGATTGACAGGCATGAAGTAATCGGAGTGCTGGACGATGAGCTGGACAGGGCAGGCTATAACCAGTTCATCTGTGTTCTATTCGGCTCTTACGCAGGAGAAACTGCAAAGAAAGATTCGGACATTGACCTGTTGTTTGTCATACCTGGAGATTATGATTATGGAAAGTTTGAAAAGAGTGTTAAGAGCGCGATTAACATCCCAAAGGCGGACATACACATAACAACAGAGGAAGGGCTTTTAGAGATGTGGAGCACACCATTAAAATTCAATATAGGGAATGAATTATTGAAAAAACACATAATCCTGAGGGGCGCGGAATCATTCCTGCGCCTGAGGAGACGATACTATGTTGGATGAAAAACAAAAGAAAGAAAGCGAAGCAATAATGAAAAAACTGATAAGAGCCGGAAGATGAGCATGGTTAATCAAGTCTATAAGCTACTGCACAAATCCTACGGCCCGCAGGGCTGGTGGCCATTATCAAAAGGAAGGCTGAAGACAAGGCATCACAATGGCCAGCCCCAGACAGACCATGACAGATGGGAGATAATAGTTGGAGCAGTTCTGACCCAGAACACTTCATGGCAGAATGTTGAGAGGGTCATTGAGAACCTTAACAGGCAGAAGCTGATAAGGATTGAGAGGATTAGAAAGGCGCCTGTCTCCAAAATTGCAGAGCTTGTCAGGCCCGCGGGCTACTTCAACCAGAAGGCAGAGCGGCTGAAGCTGCTTGCAGGATATTTTTCCAGGCATTTTGATGATAAAACAATCCCTTCCCGAGAGGAGCTTCTTTCTGTGAAAGGGATAGGCCCTGAGACAGCAGACTCCATACTGCTGTATGCCTTTGGCAGGCCTTATTTTGTTGTTGACGCATACACAAGGAGGATCTTCTCAAGGCTCGGCCTGCTTGGCAAGAATTCATCATACGACGGGATACAGGAGCTCTTCATGAAAGAGCTTGGCCGTATCAAGGAAAAGAAGAGAGTTGAAATCTTCAGGGAGTACCATGCGCTTATTGTTGAGCACGCCAAGAGGCACTGCAGGAGCAGGCCTGAATGTAGTGGTTGTGTTCTCTCAGATGTATGCGGTATAAGAGCCTGATCACCTGTTCCTGTAGCCGAACTTCCTGTTGTAGTCCTGATGGCAGCATATGTCCATGACAATGGCAATCACCTGTATGTCATCTTCTTTAGTCAATGTGTAGAGCATCCTCCAGAACAGGGGAAGCTCAACCCTGAATAAGTTTGAGATGCCGTGTTTCATGATATATTCTCTTGGAATAAGCTTCTTTGCAACAGGATTTCCATAATGAGAATCAGCCTTTATCAGTTCAAGCTTATTATTTATTGCATCCAGGATCATTCTGCTGCTTTTTGATGTCCTTGCTTTCTCATTAAGAAAATTGCATGTTTGCTTTGCTTCAGGAGACAGGCTCACTTCAATCCTGTTTTTCATCAGGATTTTTCACTGATTGTTTTTTATAAGCCTTGCGGCAGAAATTCCGGATGATTTCCGTCAGATTCTTGTTGCTTCTGAGATAAGCCTCTTCATCTTCGGGCCTGGATTTTCAAGCCATGTAATGCCTTTTATGCTCATGTAAATCTTGTTGCTGTTCTCCAGATACTCAAGCACTGCCTTTAGCGTGTTGTGGTTCACCTGCCTTGGCAGCTTTCTCTTTAGCTCAGCTATTGTCATGACACTGCCTTCCATGCTCTTCAGAGTTTCTTCCACCATCAGGATGGTTTTGAGGGTCGGCGCGTGCTTCATCGCTTGTGCTGTCTGTGACATTTTAATACCCTATGTTTATCAACTAATAACTAATAGTTATTAACTTGTATATAAAGTTTTCTCTTCTCAGGCATTGACAACATTTAAATATGCTCGGTATAACTCATGCTGTATGAAAGCAGTAATCCTTGCAGCAGGGAAGTCCACAAGGGCATATCCTCTTACTCTCACAAGGCCCAAGCCACTGCTTAAAGCGGCAAACAAGACAATACTTCAGCACAACCTTGAGCAGCTGAAGGAGACAGGCCTGTTTGATGAAGTGATAATCATAGTGGGATACAAGGCTGACATGATAAAAAAGGAGTTCGGGAATTCTTTCGGCGGACTGAAGCTGAGCTATGCAGAGCAGAAGGAGCAGCTAGGGACAGGCCACGCGCTTCTTTCTGCAAAAGAATCAGTTGGTGATTCTGATTTTGTTGCCATGAACGGAGACGACCTTTTCTTTTCTGAGGACATAAGGAAGGCCGCTTCTGAGAAGTATGCTGTTCTGGTAAAAAAAGTGAAAGAGCCGGAAAACTACGGGGTTTATGTTGTTAAGTCAGGCTTTGCAGAAAAGCTTGTTGAGAAACCAAAAGAATATATTTCAGACACCGCAAACATAGGCTGTTACAAGTTAAACAAAAAAGTTTTTGATTTAAAGGCTGAGAGATCAGAAAGAGGGGAGATAGAGATAACTGATTTTGTTTCAGAGCTGATGAAGACAGAGAAAGTAAGATGTATTGAGGCAAAGCAGTGGTTTCCGGTAGCATATCCATGGGATCTTCTTGCAGCAAACGAGTTCCTGCTGTCTAGGATCAGCAGGGATGTTCAGGCAGAGATTGAGCAGAATGTCACAATAAAAGGCGAGGTTGTCATAGGGAAGGGCGCTGTTGTAAAGTCCAACTCATACATTGAGGGGCCTGCGGTCATAGGGGAGAACTGCACCATAGGCCCTAACGCTTACATAAGGCCCTCAACATCCATAGGCAATAACGTGAAGATAGGTCATGAGGTTGAGATAAAGAACTGCATAATAATGGACAACTCTGCAGTGCCGCACCTCTCCTACATCGGGGATTCAGTCATAGGAGAGAATGTTAACCTGGGCGCGGGAACAGTGACAGCAAATCTCAGGCATGACAAGGGCATAATAAGAAGCTCTGTGAAGAAGGAGATTGAGGGTGTCATGAAAGAGGAGCTTGTTGACACAGGGCTTGCGAAGTTCGGCACAATAATAGGCGATAATGCAAAGCTGGGAGTGAGGACAATCATCTACCCAGGAAGGAAGGTATGGCCTGGAAAGGCAACAATGCCTGGTGAGGCTGTTAAGGGGGATGTTGAGTAGCGGAAACCTTCCGGTTTTTTCTCAGAAAGACATATAAAAAATTCTTCAGGCTATACATTGATGAAGGATGATGATATTGAACTCCTTAAAAAGAAATTAAGAAGATACAACAAGCAGGACATATCTTTCAGCAATCATGCAAGGAACCAGACTGCGGTAAGAGAGGGCAGCCACGAAGAGATTGCAAGGCATCTCCTGAATCCGGAGAATCTTGTGTATTCCTATCAGGAGAAGTCAGGGGGGAGCACAATACACTGCCTGCACTTTAAGATGAGCAACACAAGGACAATGAGACTGCCTGTAATATTTGATAAAGAGGGCAGGAAAAATTTATATATAATCACCTACATTGTGAGGCACAGGTCATGGCAGAACATGGCAAGGAGGAAATGATGGCAAAGCGCATATCCTATGACAAGGAGAATGACATTCTTGCAGTGCACAAGGGTTTTTCATCAGATGAAAGATTCAAGAGCAACATAGATGCAGGCGATCTTGTGCTTGACGTGTCCACAAAAGGCAGAGTGAGAGGGATTGAAGTGATGAATGCTTCAAGGTTTTTCAGGGAGTTCGGCATTGGAAGGGATGCTCTTGAGAGTATTGAACAAGCCGGCTTCAATGCAGTTGTCAGGCCGGACAGCATAATTGTCAGCATTGTCATAAAGGCGAGGGATTCTGATGAAATGCCTGCGAAAATAGCTGTTCCTCTCCAGGCTGCTGTGTGTTGAGGGGGCAGTTGGTTGTTTGATGGGCTTACAGGAAGATACCATAGAGCGTTCTGAAGATGACTTACTCTTAAGCCGCTGCAGGAGAGCCTTTTCAAAAAAGGATTGGGTCCTGAAAAGACAAGAGACTGAAAGATAAGCATGAGAAATATTGGAAGAGAGCCTGCAGTTTCCCTGAGATAGATTGTGATTGAAGAGTAAAAAGAGACGCAGGTGTGGCAGGATGCAGCATACTGGAATCAAAGGCAATGAGGCACGCAGGAGAGATACCAGATTATGCCGCGGTCATGGAGAAACAATAATTTTATATAATCATTCATTCCCTTTGAGGCAGGGTGATACACAATGCATGACTGCATATTCTGCAAGATAATAAAGGGAGAGATTCCATCCAGCAAGCTCTATGAGGATGACAAGGTGTATGCCTTTCTTGACATACAGCCGGTTAACAAGGGCCACACCTTAATAATCCCGAAGGAGCACTACAATGACCTTCTTGAGACTCCTGACGAGACAGTTGATGCCATGTTCAGGGCTGTGAAGAAGGTGGCTCCTGCTGTGATGAAAGGGGTTAATGCTGACGGATTTAACCTTGGCATGAACAACAAGGCTGCTGCAGGACAGGTTGTGTTCCACGCCCACCTTCACATTGTCCCCAGGTTCAGGGATGACGGGCTGAAGCTCTGGCCGGGCGGAAAGTATGATGAGGGTGAGGTAGAGAAGGTGAGAGAGAGCATTGTCAGCAGCTTGTCATAAGGCCATGACAAGATATGCTATGTATGCGATGTAGCCTGCCAGGAGTATTCCTCCCTCATGCCTCTCAAGTTTTCTTCCTGTTATCGCAAAGACGAGGAACATGAATGTTACTGCTGTCATTATGACCATGTCAACATGGACAAGAGAGGCTGACATGCTGAAAGGGATTGCGAGCCCGCTTATTCCCAGGACAAAGAGTATGTTGAGTATGCTGCTGCCAACCACATTCCCCACTGCAATGTCAGGCTGGTTCTTGAATGCCGCCACTCCAGTGGCAAAAAGCTCTGGAAGCGATGTTCCCAGGGCAACCATTGTCAGGCCCACGAATTTCTCTGACAGGCCGAGGGTAAGGGCAAGATCCTCTGCTGATGCCACAAGAAGCTTTCCACCTATTACAAGTGAGGCTATGCCCACAAAGAGGAATATGACTCTCTTGTGTATCCTCCTCTCTCCCCTGCCGAACTCCTCCTTGAATTCCTTCTCAACCTTCTTCTCCCTCTGCGTCTTCATGCTCTTGTAAACATAGCCTGTGAAGAATATGAGGGTGAGCAGGAAAATGAGCCCGTCAAACCTTCCTATGGTGAATGTGCTGACCTGAAATATGTTGTTGTCATTTGAGAGAACAAGCAGGAGGAAGCTTGACACAAGCAGGAAAGGGAACTCGTACAGGAGCGTCTTCTCCCTTATCACCAGCGGCTGTATGAGAGCTGCAACGCCTATTACAAGGGCTATGTTGGCTATGTTGCTGCCCACTATGTTGCCCACTGAGATGTCAGGAGTGTTGCCAAGGATTGCGAATATTGCCACAAAAAGCTCTGGGAGGGATGTGCCTATTGACACAACTGTCAGGCCTATTATGAGGGGCGAGACCCTTAACTTTCTCGCTATTACTGAGGCGCTGGTTATGAGCCAGTCACCTCCCTTGACGAGGAGTATTATTCCTGCTATGAACACCAGCAGGGCGAATAAAGGGTCCATGGGAGGCTCTCATTTGGTGCTGATTATATAAAGTTTTTCTGTCTGAACTGGTTTAGGGGATTATTCCGACAACCACTCATTTTGGCTTGTTTAGGGTATTGCTGGTGCTTCTTATGATAACAGGTTTATGATTGTGATTCCAGGTAATTCCCTCCTTAGGGTGGTTTGTTTGTGATAATAAATCCTGGTAATTCCCTCCCTTTCTGCACAACCACCCAGCAGGTTCACACATTCCAAAACAGCTCAACTCCCAGCTCCTGCTTCAGATAAGCCCTCCCAATCATATGCTTAAAGTGCTCTGTGGAGTTGGTGCGCTAAGCATATGTGAGGGGGAGGCGGGAGGGCTTTGTCCATCTGTAACTGTGATAAGGGCGGTGGTTAAGTCTGGATTAATCAAAACACTTAGAGGGGCTTTTAATCATAGTACTTCCCTCCCTTTCTGCACAACCACCCAGCAGGTTCACACATTCCAAAACAGCTCAACTCCCAGCTCCTGCTTCAGATAAGCCCTCCCAATCATATGCTTAAAGTGCTCTGTGGGTTGGTGCTATAAGCATTTTGAAGGATGCAGCAGCTAGGATGTATCCATTCGGTATCTTCCCGACACCCACTCATTTTGTCCTGGAAATCCTTTTGATTCTGGTTTTTTACCGACAACTGTCTGGATTTTGTAGGTCTGTATTATTCCGACAGCGATAGGGTATTTTGTATTGTCTGGTTCTTGTTAAACTACGACAACATTCGGAATTTTTAATACCTTCAGAATGATACTTTTCCATACAATAATATGTTAAAATAACAGAACAAAGAAATAATGACAAAAAATTTTAAGCTTCTATTGAATGTTCCTGGTTAGATTCTGATACTCCAGAGTCCCGCTTGTCAGCCTGGTTCATGCCCTGCTTTTCCCTGATCTTCTCATTCTTAACACTTCTCTGCAGCTCTCTTATGAGGCCTTGTGTTGTGTTAAGGTTTTCCTGGATTTGCGAGACTGACTTCTGGAAGGCCTGCTCCAGCGTGTTTCCATTGAGCTTGTAGCCTATGACAACCTTTCCCTCGCTTATGAAGCTCGTCTTCACTATAAGCCCGAGCTCTGTCCACCTGCTGAGGTAATCATACATTGTCTGCCTGCTTATTCCGGCAAAATCACCCATGTCCTCAACTGTCATGACAGCCATCTCAGGCCTTTTCTTCCTGTAGGCTTGTTTTGCCCTCTCGTAAAGCTCCAGGAGTATGTTGTGCATCCTTGTTGTGGAGCCCTTCTTTCTTGGAAGCAGGCCTATCCTTGCCATTATCACGCTGGCCAGCTCGTCTGCTCCTGGATTCATTCCAGGCTCTGCATGTGTAAGGACTATTTTGCTGTGTTTGAACCTGATCACCTCCTGTTCTGGTATTTCCTTGTGTGCCTTATTCCTGCATTATCCTTTTTAAGTCTTTGGGATTTTGCCGACAATTGCTTTAATGAGGACATAAATCTTTTAGTGTTGATTAAAAGTTTTAGCGAGGGTGTGGGAGAAAATTTATATAACAGGAATGCGTATATTGGATGATGCTCAGATTTGGGGACTTCCTGGGGGTTGTGGAGGAGAGGTACAAGCCATCTTTCATAGATTACCTGACCCAGGAGGAGCTTGATCTCAGCCAGCTTGCCGGAAAAAACTATCATGTGGTGTCTCTCTGCAGCTCCAGAGATAACCTGACAAGAGAGCATGTGAACAGGATGCTGGATATCTGCTGCGAGCCCTTCTTTGTTGTTGATGAGAACTGAGCCAATGTGGGCAGGCTTGAGTACAGGATAAGGAATCATGAGATGGTAGGGATACTCTACACTCCTGGATGTGAGAGAGAGCTTGAAGACACCAAAAAGTCAGCATAAACTTCTGTTTTTGATTAAAGGTTTATAGCAGAATTAGATGCAGGCCAAATAAGGCCATTTTCACTCTCAGAAGGGGTTTGTATCCTCTGAAAACGCCTTTTTTTGCCTAAAATTTTTAGTTTGTTTTTTATTCGGCATAATCCCGAATCTTGCTTTTCTGAAAAAAGGGCGTATTCTGGGATAATGGCATAAATGATTTTATTGGTGTGGAAAAGACTGACAATGTCTGGCATTATTCCGACAGATTTCTCAAAACAAGTTTGAGGGGTTTTTCATGAAGAACCCCGGTTCCATGTCAAGATCCTGCAAAGGATGCAGGAAAAGGGGGTTTTGATGGCCTTGTAGGAGAAGATTCCGACAGCACTGAACCAGTATAGGATTTTGTGAGAAAAATACCTGCTCCTGAATACACTCATCTCTCAGGGAATCTCCGGAATAGTTCTATCTCCTGAAAGAAGCAGCTTTTACCATAAGTTTATAAAGGGGTTCAATTTCCTGTGCCAGATGGGAGAACGCAAAGGAAAAAACAGGAAATCATTCAGCAGGGATTCAAAACCAGGCAGGAAAGCCTCAGGAAAGGCTGGCAGGAACTCAAGGCCCGACAGAAAGGACTCAGGCAGGCTGGAGATGCACAGGGTGGTCTGCGACAGCTGCGGAGAGCAATGCGAGGTTCCGTTCAGGCCCACAAGCAGCAAGCCGGTGTACTGCAGTGACTGTTACAGGAAAAAAGAAGGCTCTGGAGGCCAGAAGCAGGGCGTGACACAGGAAGACATAGCAATGATAAACATGAAGCTTGACAAGATCATGAAGGCATTGAAGATAAGGTGATGAGGCAGCTCATTCTTTTATGAAATATGTCACTGTTCCCAGAAAGCAGGCGAAACCTCCATAATGGCCTGGACCTTTCTGAGGCCAGGTTGTGGTTTGGTGTTTCTTTGAAGAGGAATTGGGGTTTTGAGAATTAACCATGTTATTTTATGGAATATGCTGAATAAAAAATGCTGATAGCTGGAGGAAAAGCACAGGTATATGATCCTTGAGCTGTGATCCTTAAACAGTAATCTTTAATCATTTATCTGTAAGGCATCACATCTCATCAGTTCGATCTTGGCATCGCGCAGGCATTATCCAATAACAAATCATTTGATTTGAGGCTGGACAAACCTGCTTCCCATGCTTACCTCCAGACCTACCAGCCTCTTATCTGTTGGACAGATAAGCTTAATCACTCAGTCTTGTTGTCCAGTTGGTTATCTGGATCTTATTGTCAAGCTGAACTTTCTCAATCTCCAGTTTCTCTATCTCATCCTCTACTTCAAGTTCGTCCAACTGGGCCACCATATTCCTGTCATTGTCCCGTGATGTGTATATCTCTTTCTTCTCGGATAACCCGCTTAAGTGAGCTATCCTGCTTCTTAAGTCATTGACCTTGATTATAGCTTCAGCAAGGCTTATCTTTTCTCCGGAAACCATGTTGTTTAGGTTGGTCTTCTGTATCAGGATCTTCTGTTTTCTTATATCTTCAATCTTCCTGTCTATCTCTTCTGACATTTTTTTTGGATCAAATCTTGTCTTTTTTCCTTCTTCTATGTATGCATTCTCTTTTCTCAGAGAGATCAGTCTTGCCAGTTTGCTCTTGTCTTTCTTTAGTCTGCTTAATGCTTCTCCGAGCTTCATGCTATCACCATCTCATTTGTTTTTTCTCAGATCTTATTATGAAAACTGCTTGTTTATATAACTATGACGTATGTTTTTGCGGGTGCAGAATCAGTATTTATTGGCCATCAACTGCCTTATTGTGCTGATAAACTCCTCTGAAGTGTCTATTGCCTTTCTTGCATTATATTCCTCTACATCTGGAGTTACCTTATAAGCTCTTCTATCTTCATTCTCTTCTGACTATCTGATAATATGATTCAATACCATGCAGAATTATATGGTGTTTCTTTGCCTCATTGCTGATGTTAAGCTCATCTGTATCCCTCATCATCTCTCTAAGATCATTTATGTCAACAATATTAAGGCTTTTTCTTGCTTTAGTGTATGCTTTCTTCACTGCATGCTCTATCTCTTTTGCATCCCTCTTATCCTGGACAATAGCCAGAATATCAATGTCTGATCCCTTTGACTGAGTGCCTTTTGCATATGATCCAAATATAACCAGTATGAAAAAATGACTCTTAACTGCTGACAGGATATCCTTGAGCATGACTTTTGCCCAGGAGTTCTCTTTAAGGAACTGCCTTCTTATCTTCAATTCAATATCAATAAGGATATCTCTTGGAGCAAATCTGTTCAGAGAGATTATCTGGGCAGGAGGCACATCCTGCTTCCTGATGATATCCTTTTCTTCCAGATCAGAGATATTGTTGTAGATAAGAGTGTATGACTTTCCCAGTCTTTTGGAGATTCCCCTGATAGTTGGCTTCTGCTCAGGATTGGCCAGCAAAAATGCCAGTATCTGCTCTTGTGTTCTTGTAAGCATTTTAATTATACTATTGATAGTATCAATTGATACTATTGGTAGGTTATATATAAATGTTGTGGTCATGGATCCCTCTCTTTTCCATCAAGGTATGCTATCATTACAGGCCTTTTCTGCATATCCTCAGCAAGATAGCAGTATATTGTCTGGCCTTTCTTCAGGCAGGACCCTATTGCAACAAGCTTGTTGATGGAGATGCTCAATGTGGATCTTTTCCGGGAGATTCTGCTTTCCCAGCCAATGTTCAGGAATGATATTCTTATAGAGCATGTTCTATGTTTTATTGTCATTTTTCCGGAACCTTCAGAATCCAGAGGTTTAGCTATATAAACATATTGGCCACACATGTTCAGTGACCAGTGACAAGCTCCGGATAAAGCGGAAGAACAACAAGACCATCACATTCTGAGTTTTCTTTTGCATCTCTTTGCCTGCCTTCTTTTCAGAAGCTTTTTCTGCTTCTTATTCATCCTTATTCTTTTCCAGTACATGTTTTTTGGAAGAGCACATGGATCAGGATTTTTTATTGTCTTGAAATCACTGTACCAGTCCCTGAGACTGTCCCTGTAATCCTCCCAGTCATCATAGAAAGGGGTTATAAACAGATTATATCTTATCAACTCTTTCTTAGAAACAGTTGCTCTTGGTGTAATATAGCCACTCCTTCTTCTGTCTTTCTTTGACACCATTCTGGATACCTCCGGACATCCCCTGCTGAAGGCACTTGCCAGGCACCTGAGCAGCACTGATGTTCCTATGGTATCCTTTTGGAGTGGTTTCCCATGCATTACAGAAATAATGCTTTGTTTTTAAGTCTTTTGGCAGGATTTCCGGTATGATTGTTTTCTTTCCGGAGTTATTCCTTTGCTGGCTGAAGATTCTCCGGTTTCTTCTTACAAAGGCATATAAAGATTTCCTTGCTGTTATTCTGCATGAAAGCGAAAGATTTATATACATTTGTTATTAACATACTCCACCTAAATACGCTGGATGTGAGGTACAAGGGCCTCAGGATAGTCCCTTCAGCCTCTGCAATGAGGGATCTCATGAAGCAGGGCAGGACACTTGCTCATGCTGCAGAGGTGCTTGAGAGGGGCTATGGTGCTCCAAGAAAAAGAGGCAGGGGAAAGAGCGAGAAATGGCTTGATAAGGGAAGGAAAACATACAATGCAGTCATTGCAAAGAGCCATCATGACAGGGAAGATGTGTGGATACTCATACACTTCGGAAGGTTCACCCGAAAATGAAATGCCATAAATGCTCAGGGAAGATGAAATTTGTTAAGGGAATTGATTTCAATAATTATAAGATTGACGGCTGGAAGTGCTCCTGCGGAGAGGTCTACTTTGATCCAAAACAGGCCCAGAGGATACTTCTCCTTAACAAGCTTAAGAAAGAGTCAATCAAGGTTAAGCTGGGCAGGGTAAGAAGCAACCTGATTCTTAGAGTGCCTAAGAGTGTTGAAGAAGCTCTGGGTTTGAAGAAAGGAAAGGAAGTAAATCTGAAAGTGAAGGGAAAGCATATTGTTGTTGAGATCCCGCAATAATTTTATAAATGATGTAACAGTAGGCAGGTTCATGGGAAAGATAAAGGATGCCAGGACTGTTCTCCCTTATCTTAGATTATTCACCATTATAGTTTATGCAGCATCAATGATTTACCTTATCATTGGCATCTGGAATGATTCAATAATGAAGATACTTTATGGTTTGGTGATTGGTGTCATATCCTCTGTGCTTTTTGTCATATACTATCATTACAAGGAGATAGCAGGAATTGATGAGAAATATCTTCATGGCTGATTAAAATGTCTGACAGCAGATGTAAGCCGGTCTTTTATATCCCTGAAACCCACAGAATCTTTCCAGCCTTCTGAGGCAGCGGCATCAGTTATTATTAGTTTTAAGAAGGGGCCAGGCGCGGCACAGGGAGAGATGGCGGTGATGGACAAGAATGATCAGGTTATATCATCCTTTAAAGAATTCTTTCAGGATGAGCCTGAAATTGCTTTCAAGCTGCTCATCAGAGCCAGGCCATGACTTCTTGTTATCATATGTAAGCCTCTTTCCTGAAGTCATCTATTGAGAACAGTCCTCTGAGATTCCATTTTCTCATTATTGCAGGAGTCCTCTTCTCAAGGAATTCCCTGTCCTTTATTGATGTGAGGTATCTGATGTTTTTCTGCTTCTGCTTCTTAAGCTCTTCCAGCAGTTCTTTAAGATCCAGCTTCTTTGACAGCTTCATTGCAATATCAAGCAGGAATCCAATCTCATTGATCAGGTTATTCTTGTATGCTTTTCTGTACAGCTCAAACTTGTCAATGCTGTTTTTTGTTAGAATTAAGGGTATTGCCTCTATGAGCCTTGCTTCAGGGAACCTCAGCAGTATCTCTATGATAAGGTCTGGGAGGGGGATTATACTGGCCCTGACTTTTTCTTTGGTTATGAGGTCATAGCCGTAATGTGAGAGGCTTCTGAGTATGTCATTCCTCATTATTTGCTTGTGTTTTGTTTTTATCTTCATATATGCTATCTTTCCATTGCTGTCTGTGATTATCTCGCCCCTTTCTGTAAGGTAGGATATTGCCTTTTTGTAGGTCTGGTACATCATCTTCCTGGGCAGGGCCTTCCAGAGCTGGTAGACAGAGAATTCTCTATTTTGGGCCCTTATAGTGTCCCTTATCATGCTTATTGTGGCCAGGTTAGGTGTTCTTGTCATATTATATCAATTGATATAATAAGAAGTATATAAATGTTTTGTTTTATTTACTGATTTTTAAAGGGCTATGATAATAAAGAACGAAATATTTATATATTAGTAACTATTACAATAGTTATAGTAATAAAAGGTACATGCATGGGTGATTTAGATGAACAAAAGTCTATATGAAACCAAGTTAAAGAGAATCAAGTCATTAATAGTTCCCTCCCTATTTACTGACCGGCAGTTTGGAGTATTGATAAAAAGGCTTGAAAACAAGAAATTAAGCCAGACTGAAAAGAATTATCTTTCTAATGCAATAAAAGATAAAATCAAAGCTGTAGTTCTTCTAAGCCACATAAATCTTAAAAACCTTTATGAGCATAAAGAAACAAAAAAAGAATTATTAGATTTAATCATATCCTGTTACAAAAAGTCAGATATGGAGCTGATTGGTTATAAGCTTTCTAAAGAGAAGGTTATACCGCCAACAGAGATTATAAAGAAAATATTTGAGAATTACCAGGAGATTGATACAAGAATTGCTGATTTGCTTCCGGTATATATCTTAAATAATAGGGATAAGATAGATTTATTTGAGATTCATCAATTTGCAATTGATAATGGAATAATAAACTTTGTGGGCTATATCTTTGATATTGTCCAGAATTATTCTCCTTCAAGAGAATTTAAGGAGTTTATCAAATCTTTAGAAAAAAATAAGGATAATATCAGAATATTAAGAGATAAAAGGTATAAAAAAATATTTAATCTAATAGAGCAGGACGATATAAGCAGAAAATGGAATATCTATACCTTAAATAAGCTGGATGATTACAGGAATTATTTTGAATTATATGGTGAGAAGCATGCAAAGACTTGATAAGGGAAGGATTGATGAATTCTTTGAATTACTTGACAAAGAGATTAAGAATGATTTAGAAGCTCCTTCAATCAAGTTTACATTAATTGCAGTTGGAGGAACTTCTCTTGTCTTAAGAAACTTAAAGATTTCAACAAAAGATTTTGATTTCATGGTGAAAGATATTGATATAAAAAAACTCAAAGCGTATCTCAATAGACTTCCAGAAAGACTAAAAGTTGATGTGTGGCCTTTTCCATATGTATTTAGCACAACTTTACCGTCTGATACTGACTCTGACATCTATAAAGAGAAATATAAGAATTTTGATGTTGAAATCATAAACCTGTTAGATAATGCAGTCACAAAACTATCAAGATTAAATGAACCTGATAAAGAAGATATTGAGATCATTATCTCTCATGGAGTATCTCCAAAAGAGATAGTAGAACGGTTTAATCATATATTAAGAAATAATGGGTTTCCAAATAAACAAGATGCAGAGAATAATCTTAAGATTTTTGAGGCACTCTATCTGGAATATTCTTAATGAAAATGGCGCAAAGCCATTTTCCAGTGGGTTTAATACCTCGCACTTTAGTGCGAATGCGCCATTTTCAAGACTAAAAATTTGACCAT
>CAYNHV010000008.1:0-44236 GCA_964397315.1 uncultured Methanosarcinales archaeon | reverse complement strand
TCTAAAGAAATGGGAAACTTATGGTTTTTTATATAGGGGGTTTCTGGGGAGCCGGTTTTGCTGCTTCATATGCTCAGGATACACCCAGAAACTGTGCATTGGCGCAAGATTTATAAAGGATAAACTTAACTTTCCAATGACCATAAGAATGGAAAACCCCCAAAACAGCCCCCAAAAAGAGAGTTTCCAGCACCATGAGCAGATTCTGCAGATACTCTCAAACAAGGATGAGATTACATGGCAGTCCATAATATATGACCTTGTGAAGTCAGAGCAGATGGACCCCTGGGATGTTGATGTCTCCCTCCTGACCAAAATGTATATTGAGACACTCAAAAAGCTGAAAGAGCTTGACATGAGCCTTTCAGGGAAGGTCGTGCTTGCCTCTGCGCTCCTTCTCAAGATAAAGTCAAAAAGGCTGCTGAAGGAGGATATTGAGAACCTTGACAACCTGCTCTCAGGCAGGGACGAGGATGCCCTTTACGAGGAGGAGTCGGCTGCAGAGCCTGAAGGCCAGAGGCCCAGCAAGCCTGACAGCCTCAGCCTGATACCAAAGACCCCTCAGCCCAGGAAGAGAAAGGTCTCTGTGTTTGAGCTTGTGGACGCGCTGAGGCTGGCCCTTGACACTGACAGGAAAAGGATAAACAGGGTAAGGCCAGTTGAGATGGAAGTGCCTGAGAAGACATGGGACATCTCCCAGGCAATGAAGAATGTTTATAACAACATTGTGAGCTTCTTCACAGGGGGCAGCCAGGGAAAGCTTACCTTCAGCCACCTCACACCAAGCAGGGAGAAGAAGGACATGATACTTACATTCCTCCCACTTCTGCACCTGGCAAACCAGAGAAAGGTGGACCTCATACAGGAGGAGCCCTTCGGAGAGATAGAGGTCAGGCTGAATTCTGAAAAGCAGGTTGACAGGGAGCTGGGGGAGCTAAGCTGATTCTGAGCACCAAAGATTTAAATAACACTCATCAAAACACTGCAAGCGGGGTAACATGGCGCATATAATCACAGAGAGCTTTTACGGAAACCCTAACGTGGGCCTGTACGCTTTTGCCACAGACACCTACTGCCTCATAGGATACAACCTGAAGAGGAGCATAAGGGAGAGAATGGAAAAGATACTCCGGGTGCCTGTGCACCACACGACAATCTGCGGCACATCCCTTGCAGGAGTGTTCTGCGCGGGCAACAACAGCGGACTTCTCATCCCATCAATAGCGTTTGAGGAGGAGCTTGAAAGGCTTGACAAGCTCAACATAAATTATGAGGTCGTGGACGCTAGGCTTACAGCCCTCGGCAATAACATACTCTGCAATGACAGCGGCTGCATAATGAATCCTGACTTCACAGAGGAGCAGGAAAAGGTGATAAGGAAAGCGCTTGGGGTCAGGGCCGTGCAGGGAGAGATAGCAGGAGTAAAGACTGTCGGATCTGCAGCAGTGTCCAACCAGACCCACTGCCTTGCACACAGGGATGCTTCGGAAGAGGAGCTGAATAGCATAAGGAAAACTTTAAATGTCAAGGCAGACACAGGCACAGTAAACATGGCAAACCCTTACATAAAATCAGGCATAATATGCAACAGCAGGGGCCTCATTGTGGGGGGCAACAGCGGCGGGCCTGAAGTGGCTAACGCTGACGATGTGCTTGGCTACCTTGAAAGGGAGAGAGGCAAATAAGATGGAAAAGGAACTGCAGCAGAAATATCTTGAGCTCCAGATGCTTGACCAGCAGATAAAGGAGCTGCAGAAGAACATTGAGACTGTTGACAATCACATATCAGAGCTTGAGTCCGCCAGCCAGAGCATTGAAGAGATTGGGGAAGTGAAGCCGGGGACTGAAATACTTGTTCCTGTTGCAGGAGGCGTGTTTGCAAGGACCGAGCTTAAGGACAACAGGAAATTCATAGTCAATGTCGGAGCTGGCACCACAGTTGAGAAAAGCATACCAGACACCACGAAGATGATAACAGAGCAGATAACTGAGATATCCTCAACCAGAGAGCAGCTTCTGGGCCGGTTCCAGCAGCAGGTGTCAAGAGCCCAGCAGCTCCAGAAGGAAGTTGAGGAGATGCAGAACAAGCACCAGTAGACAGCATTGAGTTCTCATACAACAATCTTTATAAAGGACAGGCAGACCTGGATTCTTATGTTCAATTTCCTGAAAAAGAAACTCAAAGGGGCAATATCCTCCATATCCAGCAAGGCAGAAGAGGAGGCAGAGACAGTTGAAAAGCCGGAAGAAAAAGAGAAGCCTGCAAAAGAAAAGCCTGAAGGCAGGAAAAAGCCCGGAAAAGAGAAGAAGGCAGTGAAGGAGCCAGCAAAGAAAAAAGAAGCGCCTGCTGAAGAAAAGCCGTCAAAAGGGAAAAAAAGCGGACCTTCTGGAAAGAAGCCAGCAAAGAAAAAGAATGCAGAAGAGGCAAAGGAAAACCCTTCTGGAGAAAAGGCAAAAGCAGAAAAAGAGGAACCGGATGAGAAGCCAGGGGGAGGCAAAGAAGAGGAGAGGGCAGAAGAGGAAGGAGGGTTCTTTGGAAAGCTGAAGAGGAGATTCTCATCAGAGGAGAAAAAAGATGAGAAAGAAGGGCCTGCCGGGAAAAAGGCAGATGAGGAAGGCAAGGCAGACGAAGAAGAGGCTGAAGCAGAAGAGGGGGGGAAAAAGGGATTGTTCTCAAGAGTCAGGGAGGCTGTCTCAACAAAGATGCTCACCAAAGACCAGTTTGAAAGGCTGTTCTGGGAGCTGGAAGTGGCCCTGCTGGAGAACAACGTTGCAATGGAGGTTGTGGAGAAGATAAAGGAGGACATGAAGGAAAGCCTCGTTAACAAAAGGATACAGAGGGGAAAGTTCGCTGAGATGATAGAGGCAACGCTTCACGATTCCATAAGCTCTTTGTTTGACACTGAAAGGACAAGCCTCATCAAGGAGGTAAAGAAGAAAAAGCCGTATGTTGTGGCCTTTCTCGGAGTCAACGGCTCAGGCAAGACAACAACCATCGCCAAGGTGGCAAGGCTCATGCAGGAGAACAAGCTTAAGCCTGTAATAGCCGCGGCAGACACTTTCAGGGCAGCAGCAATACAGCAGCTTGAGGAGCACGGCAGCAGGCTGGGGGTTAAGGTGATAAAGCACGATTACGGGAGCGACCCTGCAGCAGTGGCTTTTGACGCGATAAAATACGCAGGATTAAAAGGCCTTGACATAGTCCTCATAGACACTGCGGGAAGGCAGCATTCCAACGCCAACCTAATGGATGAGATGAAGAAGATAGTCAGGGTGGCAAAGCCGGACCTTAAGGTGTTTGTGGGAGAGTCCATAACAGGCAATGACTGCATAGAGCAGGCAAAGGCATTCAACGAGGCAGTGGGCATTGACGCGATAATACTCACAAAAGCTGATGTGGACGAGAAAGGGGGTGCTGCAGTGTCTGTAAGCTATGTGACAGGAAAGCCAATAATATACATGGGAATGGGGCAGGCCTATGATGACCTCAAGGAGTTCAACAGGAAAGTGATAATGGAGAACATAGGCCTTGCCTGAGGAAGCCCTTTTATTCTAATGATTCCTGATGCTTCCAGCCAATCTGGTGAGATAATATTTAGGTTAGTAAGTCCTGGTAATTCCTTGAGGGATAATGACCTATGCTTATAATTCCTGGTACTTCCCGCCTTTAGAGTGGTTTGTTTATTATAATAACTCCTGGTAATTCCCACCCTTGCGAGGCTGGGTTAATGCTGATAAATCCAGATTCCTCCCACCCTTTCTGCACAACCACCCAGCAGGCTTACTGCTTCTCAGACATCACAACTCTCCGCTTCTTCAACAAATAAGCCCACCCAGCAATATGCTTAAAGCGCTCTGTGGAATTGGTGCGCTAAGCATGTGTGAAGGGGTGGGTGATTGCCAAACGAAGTTTGGCAATTCTAATACTGCAAAACAAAGTTTTGCAGGCCTGAAAATACTTTGTATTTTCAGTAATCCCAGACGCTTGACTAAGCGAAGCTTAGGCAAGTCTTATAATTTCGACTTCAGTCGGAATTATATTTAAGCCTGAGAGTCGGGATTTTCTTTAAACCCACTGGAAAATGGCTTTGCGCCATTTTCAATAACTATCCCACTCAGAAGTAGTCATGCGTAAGCTTTAAATATGTGATGACCGGAACTGCAGGCAATGGGGAGTGTTAATACTGAAGAAAAGCTTGAGAATAATCCAGAAACCAAGGAAGAGTATAACATAGAGCTTCACCTCCATCCTTACTTCAACGCATACAGCCCAGGACATGTTGTTGATGCAATGCAGTCCAGAAGCATTGACATCCTGGCCCTGGAATACCTGGATGGAAGCGCATTCTCTGATGCAGAAAAGAGATTTAAGGAACATTTCTCAAAAGAGGGAGGATACTGTGTTGATTCTGACGACACTGCAATGCGTGTTGAGTCAGAGGAGGACGGCAGGCAGCTCTACATCCTCAGGGCAAAAGAGCTCGGCACGAGGGAGGGGTACCATGTTCTTACAATAGGCTCTGACGATCAGGAGCCTGGAAGCCCGATAAGGAGCATCATAGACTCAACTATTGAGAAAGGAGCAATAGCCATATTTGACCATCCTTTTGTTGAGAACGGAAACCTCAGGAAAAGGGTTTCAGAGAGCAAGAGAAAGGATATCAGGGACATATGCGTCAAGTATGAGCCTGAGCTTTTCCTTGAGTGGAACGGCTACTGCATACCCTGGCTCCGGAAACTCATGCTTGGAGGGGATGTTAACAGGGAGGTTGTTGATTTTTCAAATGAATGGTCAAGGTACGGGAAGAACTTTCCAGTGGTGAGCGACAGCGACATCCATGCCAGGACAAGGAGGGCATTGTATGACATGGGGACTGCGGGGATTACAACTCCTGGCATTAATACCAGCTCGGGCATGGAAATCATAAAATCATTGAAAGAGAACATAATCAGAGGAGACTATACCAATACGCACAAGACTGTCTCATTATCACATTTTGTCTGCAACTTCGGAATACCATACCTGACAGGAAGCGTTTTTGACAGGCCAAGAGGATGAGATGATATTGTCTGGATGGGAGTGCGTGATCAACCATTATCCCCTCTCCACTCCTCAATCGCTTTCTTTATGTCCTTCTCGTTCAGCCTGAGCCAGCTCTTGCCTGCAAAGTGAATGTGGCTCTCTGTCGCGTCCCACAGGAGAAACCCGTGAAGCTTCTTCTCCTTTCCTGTCTTTATCATTATGTCAGGGGGAAGGAAGTAGGATGAGTAGATATTGTCCTTTATCACCTCCTTGTCTATTGCATCAAGGTCAAGCTTTCCCGCCTGTATCCTCCTGCCTATTATCCTGCAGGCATCAACTATCTCCTCCTTGCCGCTGTAGTTAACGCACAGGTTGAGAAAGAAGCTGTCATAATCCTTTGTCTCGTCTATTATGGCTTTTATGGGGTCTATTGCCCTGCCAGGAAGGTCGTACCACTTGCCCAGGACAGACACCTTTATCTTTTTCCAGTATATTTTCTGGTGATTCCTAAGCCCCTCAAAGAACTCAACCAGCTTGTCTATTATAACAGGGAAATCCTCTGAATTCTTTACGTCAGCAGGAAGAATGTATGCTGTCATTAGGGGAATGTTATGATCTGTCTGCACGTCCATGAGCCATTTCACCTTGGAGAACATCCTCCTGTATAGCTCTTCTGTATCCAGATTCTTGGCGCGCGGCTCTTTTTCTATTATAAAGGCAGCGTGCCTTGGCATTTCTTTTGTTCTGAACATTGTCCGTTTTTAAAGTGTATCTACTATTGTATAATAAACACATAATATTTATATATTTTACCCTTATAATGCAGACAAAATGCCTCCTGAGCTTTTTTTTGGAATTCTGACAGTTGCTGTCCTCATTATAGGCTCATACGCTGACCTTAAGACAAGAGAGGTTCCTGACTGGCTTAACTATGGTCTCATTGCTTCAGCAATAGGGGCAAGGGTGATATGGTCTGCCTCATACTCTGACTGGAGCTACATTGTTGAAGGGGGGCTGGGTCTTGCTGCAGGAGTCGCCCTCGCTTATGCAATGTTCTACGCAGGCCAGTGGGGTGGCGGGGATGCTAAGATGATGATGGGACTGGGCGCAATCATAGGCCTGCCCTTCCAGGCTGACTCGTTTCTCCTGGGCTTTGTCCTTAACATCCTGCTTGTAGGGGCTGTGTACGCTCTGGGATGGAGCATAGCTCTTGTTGCACGGAACAGGAAAGACTTTGCAAAAGAGCTGAAGAGGATGCTCGGCAGGAGGAACATAATCAGGGCAAGGAAGATGATAATAGTTTCTGCAGCTGCGCTGCTTGTTGTCGCGCTCTTTGCAGGAGACTCTGCCATGAGGCTGATGCTCTTCTCTCTTGTCCTCCTTTATGCTGCGGCATTCTACCTTTGGGTGTTTGTCAGGGTCATAGAAAAATCCTGCATGCTTAAGCGCGTGCCTCCTGAAAAGCTCACTGAGGGGGACTGGATAGCCAAGGATATTGTTGTCGGCGGAAAGAGGATAACAGGGCCAAAGGACCTGGGAGTGAGCAGGGAGCAGATTAAAGAGCTGAAAAAGCTGAAGAAGCAGAAGAAGATTGACAGGGTGCTGATAAAAGAGGGAATACCTTTTGTACCGAGCTTTCTGATTGCGTTTATTGTGACATGGCTGTGGGGGAACTTGTTTCTTTTGTTTATTTGAGTGGTTCTTTTCTGATATGGGTTTTGGTTGGTCGTGGGATTGAGTGGAACGAGATCCCACTTGGCTCGCGTGTGAACGGAGCGAGCCGTTCTGGGGGGAACTTGTTTCTTTTGGTGTTATAGGCCTTTCAGCGCAATCTTTTTCTATGCGCTGCCAGGTATCTTCTGAGAAAATAATCAGCAAAGTTATCCTCACCTCTCTTTAATGCCTTGTAGTAGGATTTCCTTCTCTTGTATTCTATAATCAGCATGGGAAAGTTCGCATCCCACAGGACCTTGTTCATCAGAAGCCTTCCCACTCTTCCGTTTCCGTCGCTGAAAGGGTGTATCTTCTCGAACCTGTAATGGGCTCTTGCTGCAAGCTCAACAGGATTCATATCTTTCCTTTCCAGATACTTGACGAAATCATTCATGAGCTTTTTGACGTCCTGCCAGTCTGGAGCAACATAATCTCCAACTCTCACAAGATGCTCCCGGAATGTTCCTGCAATCTCTTTTTTTGTTTCTGAAAAAAGTTCCTTGTGCCATTTCAATATCAGCCTTTTGGTTATTTTATCGCCGTTGCACAGCATTTCCAGGAAAACCCTGTAGTGCGCTTCTGTCTCCTTGATGTCATACAAAGGCTTGTTGGGAGCTATCTTGTCCTTAACAATCTCTCTTGTCTCCTCAAGTGTTATTGTTGAGCCTTCAATAGCATTTGTGTTGTAGGTGAAGGCTATTGCTATCTCCTGTTCCTGCTTTCTCTTTGCAGAAGCAGGAGATATTTTCCATTCATTCTGGAAGTTCTTCTTTATCTTATCCAGCTTCTCGTACAGCTCCTTTTTCGCCTCTTTTCTGAGGCTGTCCCTTATCTTTTCAATGTCTTTCGGTATGTTCCTGCCAAGATAGACCTCTTTGGTTACTGGTTTCCCTTTTATCCTGAATGAATGCTGGAGATAAAAATACCTGTTCCTGCCCTTTTTCCTTCTTATGACCCTCATAGCATCTCGTTACCATTACAGATTATATAAATTTTGTGTTTTTGTGCAAAATGTAATGGTAAAGAAACACCCTATGCCTTAGCTTACGGGCTTTAGCCCATGGATAGCCACGAGCCGCGGATTTTTGTTACTTCCCGCTGCAGTGACCCCTGCGCATGAACCTAAAGAACTTCACATGGCCGCCCACAAGCATTCCGCCCCTCACGGAATCTTCCTGAATCTCTTGTAGAGGTAATTTTCCTCGTCAGTTGCTATCTTCTTTTTCTTGTCCTCTATCTCAATCGGAGTGTCCTTCTCCCTCTGGAAATCGCCTATTGACTTTGTCTGCTCCTTGAGCTGCAGCTCTATTGTTGACATCTCCTCTTCCTCCAGCTGCCTCGGTTTCCACTGAAAGTCCAGACCGTCATTCTCCTTCCTTGCTATGACATGTATCATGAAATGGGCTGACTCCTGGCCTGCCGCAATACCGTTGTTGACAATAATGTTCGTGCCCTGCATGCTCATGCTCTCAAACAATGCCACAGATATCTTGTTCGCTATCATGAATGTGTGGCTGACAATGTAATCAGGAACCTGCTCAAGTATGGGATAGTGCTCTTTGGGTATCACAAGAACATGGCCCGGTGCAGCAGGCCTCTCGTCCATGACTGCAACTACCTTGTCATCCTCATAGAGCTTTTCTGTTTCCCTGCTCATTATCTTCTGGCAAAAAGCGCAGTCTTTGTTCATTTTGAATCACTTGAACATATCAGCTATCTTGTCTATGTCCACTTCCTCCTCTTCCTTTTTACCCTCCTCCTGCTGTCCTGCCTCTTCCGGCTCCTCTTCAGGCGTTTCCCCGCTGCTTTCCTGCCCCCCTCCTGCCTCTTCACCTTTCTCTCCTTCCTCATGCTTCTGCCCTTCTTTCTCTTCAGTGAATTCAGCTTCCTTCTCCTCTGGTTTTCCTGCCTTGTCAAGGTCCATGACCTCTTCCTGGATTCCCATCATCTGGTTTATCTTGGCCTTCAGGACCTTTCTTATTTCTGCAAGGTCGCCTTCAGAGATTTCCTTGTGGGGTATCTGGAATGCTGTTATTCCATCATTCTCCTTCCTGGGTATTATGTGAATCATGAAGTGCTGGGCCCTCTGGCCCGCCACAACACCGTTGGCTATGAATATGTTCGTGCCCTGGGCCTTGAACGCCTTAAGGCACGCGTGTGATATTCCCTTGGCAACCATGAACAGGTGGTTAAGAATATCCTCTGGTATCTGGGGCATTATGGAATAATGCTCGTTCGGAAGAAGGAGGACATGGCCGGGATTGGCTGGGTTTATGTCAAGCACTGCAGTAACCTTGTCATCAGAATAAACCTGCTTTGACGCGACCTTGCCTGCTATTATATGGCAGAAAATGCAGTTCTGCTTCTGCATCTCTGCTATCTGCTCAGGGCTCATGTTCTTGAGCTCTTCCTCGCTTATCTGCTGCTGGCTCATACCATCCAGCTTATGCCCTGTTTTTATAAATGTTTCCTGGCCATATCCAGGCCATGGCCAGCCAATTTCCCCCTGAAGATGATATCCAGTGGAGGCGAGTTTCTGGTGTTGACAGCAGCGCGCCAGCCATATATCTGTTTAAGCTGTCAAAGCAGCTGTCCAAGCAAATCCAGGCCTGCTTTGCCTGCAAAAGCTTTATAAACCCCCTCTTGTTCAGGGCTGATACCGGTGATTAATGACGGCTCTCGGGCCTGAATGAGGTGTTAAATTTCTGTAAACCTCATTTCATAATCAAAAGAGCAATGTATAGGAGGCATGAAAATGGCTGAAAACACTGAAAAAGCATACGAGGCAATTGAGCTGGCCAAGAGGACAGGCAAGATAAGAAAGGGGTCTAATGAAGTGACAAAGGCTCTTGAGAAAGCAAAGGCAAAGCTGGTGGTTGTTGCAAAAGACACCACACCTCCTGAGGTCACAATGCACATCCCTGTTCTTGCAAAAGAGAAGGGAATTTTATGCATAGAAGTTCCCTCAAAAGAGGAGCTTGGAGCAGCAGCAGGCCTTGGAGTTGGCACCTCAGCAGTTGCTGTTGTGCAGGAAGGGGACGCCAAGAAGGTAATTGCAGAGCTCTCAAAGAAGTAAAATGGCAGCGCCAAAAGATACCCCCGGAAAGAGAGGGCAGGAGTCCTCTCCAGAAGAGAAGAAGGGAGTCAATTTTTCCCCTGCAACCCCTGCACGGGTTGAGGAGGTCATGGGAAGAACAGGCTCAAGAGGAGAGGCCACCCAGGTCAGGTGCAAGGTGCTTGAGGGCAGGGACAAGGACAAGGTCCTCAGAAGGAATGTTAAAGGCCCTGTAAAAGCAGGGGACATGCTGATGCTCAGGGAGACAGAGTTTGAGGCAAGGCCTCTTGACAGAAAGGGAAGGGGAGGATCATAAAATGGCTGTGTGCTCTTTTTGCGGAAGGACCATAAAAAAGGGAACAGGGAAGATGTTTGTCAAGACAGACGGCAGGGTGATGAATTTCTGCTCAAAGAAATGCGAAAAGAATGTCCTCAAGCTGAAGAGAAAGCCAAGAACAACCAAGTGGACAGACGAGTACCAGAAAGTCAAGAAAGGCATGAAAGCATGAGGTGAGCGCATGATTGAAAAAACATTTGTCATGATAAAGCCTGACGGGGTCCAGCGCCAGCTTGTTGGAAAGATAACAGAGAGGTTTGAGAACGCCGGGCTCAAGATCATAGGCCTGAAGATGGTGTGGGTTGACGAGGAATTCGCATTAAAGCATTATACAGAGGACATAAGCAAGAGAAGAGGCGAGAAGGTAAGGAACTTCCTTGTGGAGTTTGTCAAGGAAGGCCCTGTAGTCGCTTTTGTTCTTGAGGGAGTCAATGCCATTGAGAATGTAAGGAAGATAGTGGGGGACACTGAGCCGAAGAAAGCCCTGCCGGGCACGATAAGGGGGGATTTCTGCCATGTGAGCTATTCATACGCTGACAGCAAGGACATTGCTGTGAGGAACATAATCCACGCCAGCGGCAACAAGGAGGATGCCGAGTACGAGATTAGCCTCTGGTTCAGGCCCGAGGAGCTCCACTCTTACAGGACAGTGGCTGAATTCCACATGACAGGGGACAAGGAATCCTGATAAACTAGGCATGCAAGAGAGCAAACACGGTGATTGATCATGGGAGAAAAGATGACCGACAAGGTGGTAAGGCTCATGAAGGAGCAGAAGAACATAAGGAACATAGCTATCTGCGCGCACATAGACCACGGCAAGACGACATTCTCTGACAATCTCCTTGCAGGCGCGGGCATGATGTCAGAGGAGCTGGCAGGAAAGCAGCTTGTTCTTGATTTCCACGAGGATGAGCAGACAAGAGGAATAACAATAGACTCCGCTAATGTCTCAATGGTGCACGAGTTTGACAAGGACGAGTACCTGATCAACCTTATTGACACTCCTGGGCACGTTGACTTTGGAGGGGACGTTACCAGGGCTATGAGAGCTGTGGACGGCGCAATAGTGCTGTGCTGCGCTGTTGAGGGAATAATGCCCCAGACAGAGACAGTGCTGAAGCAGGCCCTGAAAGAGAGAGTAAAGCCAATACTTTTTATCAACAAGGTGGACAGGCTAATAAAAGAGCTTCAGCTCACGCCTGAGCAGATGCAGGAAAGGTTTGTGAAGATAATCACGAACGTCAACAAGTTCATAGAGGAGAACGCCCCTGACGAGTTCAAGGAAAAATGGCAGGTCAATGTGCAGGACGGCTCAGTGTGTTTCGGCTCGGCATTCCACAACTGGGCAATGTCAATAAAATACATGGAGGGCGCGGGCGTGTCATTCAAGGATATAATAAACGTTTACCAGGAAGGCGGTGAGAAGTACAAGGAGCTCGGAAAAAAAGCCCCCCTTCATAACGTAATACTGAATGCAGTGGTAAGGCACCTTCCAAACCCTGTTGATTCCCAGCATTACAGGATACCCAAGCTGTGGCACGGAGACCTTGAGAGCGAGGACGGAAAATCGCTGATGAACTGCAATCCAAGCGGGCCTTTATACTTTGTGATGACAAAGGTTGTTGTGGACCCTCAGGCAGGGGAGATATCCGCCGGAAGGCTTTTCTCAGGAACAATGAAGAAGGGAACTGAAGTGTTCCTCAACAGGGGAAGGCAGAAAGCAAAGGTCCAGCAGGTGTTCATATACAATGGAGCAAAGAAGGAGATAGTTGACAATGTGCCTGCAGGAAACATCATAGGCATTGCAGGAGTAAAAGGAATGCCGGGAGAGACAATAACCATAAGCGAGGCAGAGCCCTTTGAGGAGATAGTGCACCTGTTTGAGCCTGTTGTCACCAAATCCATAGAAGCAAAAAACCCAAGCGACCTGCCAAAGCTGATAGAGGTCCTGAGAATGGTCCAAAAGGAGGACCCCACAATAAAGATTGAGATAAACGAGGAGACAGGAGAGCATCTTATGCACGGCATGGGAGAGCTGCACCTTGAGGTTGTGGAGAACAGAATAAAGGTGGACAAGGGCATTGAAGTCTCCACCTCGCCGCCCATAGTCGTTTACAGGGAGGCTGTTACAAAGAAGACTCCCCAGAATATTGAGGCGAAATCCCCCAACAAGCACAACAAGCTTTACTTCAACATAGAGCCCCTCAATGACAAGACAAAGGAGCTTCTCAAGTCAGGAGAGGTTTATGAGGGCAGGATTAAGAAGAAGGATATAGGAATGAGGGACAAGTTTGTCGCCTGCGGATGGGAGACCAAGGATGCTGACAAGATAAGGGCAATCCACAACAACAACATATTCGTTGACCAGACAAGAGGAATAGTCTACATAAACGAGATAATAGAGCTTGTGCTTGACATGGTTGAGGATGTCATGAACGCAGGGCCTCTTGCGAGAGAGCCTTGCGTGGGCATGAGGATCAACATGACAGACTGCAAGCTGCACGAGGATGCCATACACAGGGGGCCGTCCCAGTTATACCCTGCTGTGAGGGAAGGCCTGAGGGAGGCCATACTGAAATCCGGCCCTGTGCTGTTTGAGCCCATCCAGACACTTCAGTTTGAGGCTCCTGTAGACTACATGGGAGAGATCTCAAAGCTCATATCAAACAAGAGGGGCCAGCTGCTGGACATGCAACAGGAAGGGCCTGACGTGGTTGTGAAGGGAAAACTGCCTGTTGCTGAGATGTTCGGCATGACCTCAGAACTCAGGTCAGCAACAGGAGGAAGGGGCAACCACTTCCTTATAGACCAAAACTTTGAGAAGCTGCCTGATGAGATGCAGCAGAAGATAATAAAGCAGATCAGGGAGAGAAAGGGCCTGGGAGAGAACCAGTGAGGTCTCAGCCCTGTGAAACCATGCGAGAGAACCCGTAGGGAATCCTCAGCCCCCCACAGAAAACTTTATAAATAAGCCCTTTTTCCATAATCACCCCTGGGGGGCTTTAAATTAGGCTTTTTCAGGGCTTCACACTGAAAAACAAGAGCATTAGGAGGTTATAAAATGGCTAAAGATAAGACACACATAAACCTTGTATTCATAGGTCACGTAGACCATGGAAAATCCACAATAGTAGGAAGGCTGCTTTTTGACACAGGAAACATTGAAGAGCAGGCAATGAGAAAGCTTAAGGACAAGGCTCAGGAGCTGGGAAAAGCAGGATTTGAATTCGCCTTTGTCATGGACAACCTTAAGGAGGAGCAGGAAAGGGGAGTCACCATTGACCTGGCTCACAAGAAGTTTGAGACAGACAAGTATTACTTCACCATAATAGACGCGCCAGGCCACAAGGACTTTATCAAGAACATGATCACAGGAGCTTCACAGGCTGATGCAGGTGTTCTTGCAGTGGCTGCAAATGATGGTGTCATGGCGCAGACAAAAGAGCACGTGTTTCTTTCAAGAACCCTTGGAGTAGAGCAGCTTATAATTGCTGTGAACAAGATGGATATTGTCAAATACGACCAGAAAAGGTTTGAGGAGGTAAAGGCAGATGTTGAGAATCTTCTCAAGTCAGTCGGCTACAACCCATCTGAGGTAACATTCGTGCCGGTCGCGGCTTTCCCAGGGGACAATGTGGCAAAGAAATCAGAGAATATGTCATGGTATGACGGGCCAACACTCCTTGATGCCCTTAACAATATCAAGGAGCCTGAGAAGCCAACAGACCTTCCGCTAAGGCTGCCTATCCAGGACGTGTATAACATCACAGGAATAGGCGTCGTGCCTGTGGGAAGAGTTGAGACAGGAAAGATAAAGGTCGGAGAGAAGGTCATAGCTGTTCCCGGAAGGGAAGGCAAGGGAGTCAACGGAGAGGTCAAGACAATAGAGATGCACCACGAGCAGCTTCAGGAGGCAAATCCAGGGGACAACATAGGATTCAGCGTGAGAGGCTTTGGAAAGAAGGATGTTGCAAGAGGGGACGTCATAGGACATACTGACAATCCTCCTACTGTAGCCTCTGAATTCACTGCCCAGATGGTCATACTGAACCATCCGACTGTTGTGACAGCAGGATACACGCCTGTGTTCCACATACACACAGCGCAGGTGGCATGCCAGATAACAGAAATAGAGAAAAAGCTCAATCCAGCCACAGGAGAGGTCGTGCAGGAAAAGCCTGACTTCGTGAAGAACGGGGACGCTGCTATTGTCAAGATAAAGCCGGTTCAGCCGCTTGTCATAGAGAAGCAGAAGGAGATTCCTCAGATGTCAAGGTTCGCTATCAGGGATTCAGGCATGACAGTTGCAGCAGGAATGTGCACTGACCTTGTGAAAAAAGAGCTCAAGTAATCCCTTAATCATTTTTTGTCTTTTTATTGATTGCATGGTGAAATGACCTTTATCATGTGGCAGGCCCGGTTTTTCAGCAACCAAACACCAGAGTGAGATAATGCAGAAAGCAAGAATAAAGATTGCCAGCAGCGAAATAAGCAAGGTGAACGAGATATGTGATTACATTAGAAATATCGCTGAAAAAACCGGCGTTGACATGAGAGGTCCCATACCTCTTCCTACAAAAAGGCTTAAGCTTACAACCAGAAAGTCTCCATGCGGGGACGGGACAGCAACATGGGACAGGTTTGAGATGAGAGTCCACAAGAGGCTTATTGACCTGGGCATTGATGAGCGCGCTTTAAGGCTTGTTATGAGGGTTCCTGTTCCTGAAAATCTTAATATTGAGATTGAGATGATTGAGAGCTGAGTTCTGGGGAGCTCTGGTTGCAAAGCAACTAGGAGCTGCCTGAGTTTTCCCGACAAGGGTCTTCTTCCTTGACCCGGCCATTAAGGAGGATATCCTCGCTTCGCTCGGAATCCTCCGAATCAACAATGTTGAAAACGGTTTCTGTAAATATATCCTAAGGGAGCTCTGGTTGCAAAGCAACTAGGAGCTGCCTGAGTTTTCCCAAGGTTTTATTAAAAAGCTCATTGCCAGATGATTGAGAGCTGATTCTGGGACTTATTGCCAGATGATAGAAATCTGAAGACTTATTCTGCTTTACATTCAATCACTGAAAAGGTCAGCCTCCTTCTCCTTGGCCACATTGTGGAAGTAACCCCCTGCAATCACCAGGATGCCTGCTATGCCGAGCAGGATGTTAGAACCCCATGTGAAGTCAAGGGCCTTTGTTCTTAGGTATGTGTCCGCTATTATGTAGGCCCCTCCTGCAAAGAACAGGACTGCTCCTGTCAGGAGCAGGTATGTGTATAATCTCTCTCTTTTCATGACACCTTATAATTCAAAAGGGTTTTTAAATATTTATGGGCTGCAGAGTAATATTTATATAATGCCCGGAATCCCCTGTATATCATGCCGAGGTCGCATAACCTGGTATTGCGCAATCTGCAGCCTTGAGCAGGGCGCGGGCGTTAGCCTGGAACCAGGTGCCAGGGAGCTTGTTTCCTTCGGGATACCTTTTGGCTGGAAATGCCTCAGGCCCGTAATCTGGGTTCAAATCCCAGCCTCGGCGTTGTATTTTCTATTTATAGTTGGGTTAAATAGGTTATGGATTTGACATAAAGAATGATGATTCCTCCAGAGTTTACCGCCGCCCTCTTTAGAGTTGGGTTAAGTTATGTTATGGATTTAATGTAAAGATTGTAATTTTTCCAGGCATTACCGCCTCCCTGTCCAGTTCTACAACTGCTTCGTCCCGCCCAGCCACCCCCATTATTCTGCTGAGAGCACCAACCTCGCAAGCCCGTAGCGCACCCCAGCAAATTTATGGGCTGGGCTTATTTGAAGAAGAAGAGTGGAGTTGTGCTGTAACAGAATTAATGAACCTGCATGATGGTTGTGGAGAAAGGGTGGGAAGTACCAGGAATCATAATCATAAAAATATCGTCTCCCCGAGGGCGGGAAGTGCCATGAAAAACCAGCAGGAACACATTTCTCCAAAAGGAAGCATCATGAGTCATCAGCAGGAACATATCTCTCCAAAGGCTGGAAACACCATACTTATAAGCATAAAAACATCATCCGACCTGCAGCTGTAACATCATCTCCTTCAAAATATTTATAAAGCCCGCTGTATTATCATAGCCTGGTGATACCCATGAGAGGCGTAATAATCACAGTGTCATTCATCATGCTGCTTCTGCTCTCTGGCTGCAGCAGTAAGGAGGCAACATCAGGGGAGGGTGTTGAGATTGTTGTCGGGCCTGAAGATGCTGAAAATGCAACAACAGAGGCTCCGGCTTCAGCAGACCAGGATGCGGCTGAAGATGTAACTGATGTTTCTGAAGAAACCCCTCAAGAGGAACTCTCTGAGATGAAGTGTGATGAAAAGGAGACCTTCGGCTTCCTGGGGTGCAGCGGGCTTCCATCAGGGGATGCTGAGCTGACAATAAGAAACTCAGGCAGGGTTGGCCTGGAAGGGGCGCACATAAGGTATTTCAACAGGGATTATGAGGTTGTTGCGAGTTCAACCCATATGTTTGACCTTGCTGTTGGAAGCGACAAAAATCTGGCTCTCAAGAATTCAGAGCACAATCCCAAAAGGATTGAGGTCTTTCCTGTGAGGGACGGCAGCATCTGCATCAACAAGCAGTTAGTGATCATTCCAGTGACAAACTGCAGGTAACAAAAATCCGCAGCCCGTGGCCATCCATGGGCTAAAGCCTGTGGCTTTAAGCAGCGTTTTTGACAAGCGGATTTTTGGAACTTTTAAAAGCCTTCATCTCCGCACTAAGTGCGGAGCTTCCGGCTTATTAAAAGTAAGCAGCAGCTTTTACCTATCTTTCATCTTTTATTATGTTTTTTGCATCCTCTTCCTGATCCTCAAAGACCTGAGCTATCGCGGAGAACACTGTTATGGGGCCGTTCCTGAATCCCAGCCTCTCGTTGATGTACGCCTGCAGGGTGTTAAGCTGGCAGATGTTTCCGGGCCAGCCAAAGAACAGGTCATTGCTCCTGACAAAGCACGTTGCATGAAGCCTCCTGCCTATCACCCTGAAATAAACTGTTATCAGCCCGAAGAACAGGCTTCTCTCTGCCTTTGTCTTCTCTTCAGGATCCCACAGCACAACAACCGCTCTCCTGGATTCCGGATTTTTCTTCAGAAGCGGAATGACGAAATCATCCACCTGGTTTATTTTCCCCCTGTAGTTGAATATTGAGTCTCCGTAAGAGACATCGCATGCTATAAGGTTCTTCCTGCTGAGGGTGAATGCCTGTATCTCATCAGATGAGGGATACATCCACTTGTCAAAACCTGTGAGGGCTTCAACAGGCTTGTTGGCGTCTTCCTCAGGATTCTCCACCCTTATGCACAGGCCCTCAACCTCTTTTGACTTCCTGCTGTTCTCATCCGTCACAATCCTGCCTTCCTCAAGCGCGTATTTCAGCGCTTTTTTCCACGCTTCCATTGCTGTTTTCTCTGATATCTCCATTTTTAAGCCCTAATCAAAAAACGAGTTCAGCTTCAGGTTTGCGCCCTTTATGTCCCCGAAGTCATAGCATATCAGGGGCAGCTGGTAGGTGTTGGCCACCATGAGTATCTCCCTGATGATATCTTTCGGGTCAATGCTGCCCCTTCTGTAAAGCCTCACCCTGTCCCCTCCCAGCAGCATCCTTGACATCTCCTCTTTCCTGGCCAGAAGAGCAGACACGTCCTCCTTGTAGAGGTCTTCCTTGTTGTTTATGATTATCTTGCTGAACATCTCAGCCTCCATCAGCCCCCTCCTGAAGTCGTCAAAAGCGCAGGAAAAGGCTATTCTGAAGCGCGTAGGCATTCCTGCTGCATTGTATATTGTTTCCTGGGAGTGGCAGAAGCTGTTGATGTCATCCTTAAGCTGGCTGATGAGGCTGTCCATCTCCTGGCTGTCAAATCCCGGACTTTCTGCCATGTGGTTCCAGAGCCTTATGTAGTTCCTGCTGAAGTTGAACATTGACCTTTCATGATCCTTGTTTATCCTGTTAAGCTCGCTGAAATACTCGCCTGACCTTCTTCTCTGCCTTGTGTTGGAGAAGAAGAGTGACTTTGCTATCTTGAGTACTATGGACCTTACCTGTTCAGCGCTGCTGTACTCTTTCAGGAGCTTGTGCATGTCAACAGCAAAAGATGCCTGGGAGCACACAAGGCATCCCATCCTGCCCGAGAACACGTCAGAGTAGAGCTTCCAGTCATCCTCATCAAATGTGTAGGGGCCTGCCCTGCCTATTATGTAAGGGGGAGCGTGAACAGAGTCATTCTTTATGTACATCTTTATCTTGGATTCAGAGAAAAGGTGGGCAGCCTGCTCAAAAAAGCCCCTGTTCTGCTGTATGTCCTTGCTGCTGCTGTCAAATACCACTCTCACGTGCTTTGGCTTCAGCTCTGCGTATTTTCTTATGCAGTCAAGCACCCTGTCAGAGTTTTCCTTGTTTACCCTGCTCACCTTTATTATCAGGCATAAGGTCCTTCCAAAATCCTCACAGTCAGAGTCTGTCTTTTCTATGAAATCAGCAAAGCTTTCAGGGTCTGAAATTTCCATGAGCCTGTTGAAGTCAAGCATTCCCGCCACGTCATTTATGTTGCTGAAGCACTTCACAAGGCTCCTGTGCAGGTAATCCAGGCTCTTGAACCTTGCAGAGTCAATGAGTATTGAGTTCACCCTGCTGACCCATGTTGCAGGGTCAAACCTGTACACCAGGCTCTTCTGTTCATAACCTTCCACAGGCACAGAGCCTGACTCCTGCCGTGATATGACAATCTTCTTCACTCTCTTGTTCAGGTGAAGCTCCTCCCCCTCATTGAGGGCCAGCCTGAAGAACTTTCTTCCTTTGCTGCCCTCCCTGGCCAGCTGTATTATGTCCTCCTCCTGAAGCTTGTTGAGGTAATACAGCACTTTCCTGTGAAGCCTTGCTGTGTCTGCCTTTGCTTTCCTTATCATATCCCTGTCCTGGGAGGGGCTGTTCAGGCCTGCGTCTATGTCCTTGAATTCCCTGCTGAAGACTCTCCTCACTATGTAGGACGTAGAAAGCTCTGAGGCGGGCTTTTCCTTGAATACTGACAGGATGTCATACTCTATCCTGTTCTTGTAGCTGCCACCACCCATATAGACACCATATAGTACTGAAACTTTATAAATATTGTGTTTCAGAACATGGGATTTTGCCTGCTCTTTCCATCTTCTTTTTTAAATGTTTCAGATATTATCTGAAACATTCAGGAGATAAGCAAAAATAAGATTTATATTTCAGGATAACTTTGAAACATTCCAGGGGGGTGTGGTCATGGATAGATTAAATGGCAGAAAAGAGCTGCTTTTGCTGTCCCATCTGAGAAAGAACGCAAGGAAGAACCTTACGGCATTGAGCAGGCAGACAGGCATTCCTGTCTCAACACTTTTTGAAAGGATAAAACGGTACGAAGGAGGCATCATCAGGAAGCACACAGCCCTCATAGACTTCTCAAGGCTTGGGTTTGAGATAAGAGTCAACATATTCCTGAAAGCTGACAAGAGCAGGAGGGATGAGCTTAAAAGGTTCCTCATGAAAGAGCAGGGGGTGAACTCAGTCTTCAGGATAAACAACGGCTATGATTTTCTGGTTGAGGGCATATTCAGGAACATGAAAGAAGTGACTGATTTTACTGAGAAGCTGGAGGGATACAAGGTGAAGGAGATTAAGGAGTACTACACCCTTGAGGAGATAAAAAAGGAAGGCTTTATGAGCGATCCTGAGTATGTTGATGCTGTGGGGGTTTGATGGGGTGGTTTAATATACAGAGGGTTCTAGTTTATTAAATTATTAACCACTGTTTAGTCATAAATAACCGAAAGATTTAAATAGGTGTTTTGATTTTCTGCATAAAAGCGGTGTAGAGGGGGGGTCTTAGGATTATTGATCAAGAGGTAAGGCTGATGGTGATACACATTGATATACAGGATCTCTTTGAATTTACCAATGAGATTATACGCAGAGAGCCAGAATTTAGAGATATCCCTCTTGAAATTGCTGAGATATATAAAGTTAAGCGGCTTAACGAATTTAGAAGTGGGAAATTTAATTTCTCAGATATAAAAAATCCGCAATTGAGGCTTACCCATTCTGTGACACCAGCAGCTGTTTCTGACGGGAGAGAGTATGCTCTTGGAGCCAGAATTGTTTCATTTCCAGTTTATACAGAAAAAGACAGGGAAACAGCAAGTGAGGCATTATCATCTATATTCACCCCTGAAACAAAAGCTGCATGGAATATAGAAACAGCAATAATGCATGCCGAAAAAGAGGTTTTAAGAGACCTAGGATACAGCAAAGAAGAAAGAAAAGCAAATGCTAAAGAAAACAGGAAACTAATTGTAGTTGACATAAATCATGATGGTGAAAAAGTAATGAAAGAAAGACCCTACACTGTGGATATTCCAAAAAAACATTGGTGGTCAAGTGAGAAAAAAGAGACACAATACACATCTATGCTAAGAAAAACTCCTCGTTTTAAGGAAACAGATAAGATAGATGAAACATTTCGGGAATACTTAGACCACCTGGGGGAGTTTGCTTCAGTAATCCAGAAAGGAATTAATGCCTTATTCCTTGCATACAGATTTGAAGAAGAAGAGATGCCTGGGGGAAATCTGGTTGTAAGAGTAAAAGACCACGATTTAAGACCATATCATTCTAATGAGAAGTTTCAAAGTTTTGACCCATTTAAGACTAACTCAGGAACATATATTTTCCGTTTTTCAAATAAAGAAGAAGGAGAATACAATTCAATGGAAGAATTCACAAAACAGAGAGATGGAATAAGAGAAAAACCTGTAGAAAGGCAAAAACCAAGGAAAACAGAAGCTCCTGCATCGAAGCCAAAGCCCCAAAAAACCAAAGAAGAAAAATCAAAACCAAAACCTGAACCAAAAATGGAAAAGTCTTCTGGGTCGCCTGAAATCGATTACAAAAAGCCCACAAGCATTGTCAAAGCAGTTCAACCCTATGTTGTAGGGCAGGAAAAAGCTATAAATTCATTAGCAGAAGCAGTCTGTGACCATTATCAGAGATTGTCGCTGCCTGAATCTGAAAGAACCAAAGTAAAAAATACACATATACTGATGATGGGACCAACAGGATCCGGAAAAACATATGTGGCACAAACAGTTTCAGAAATTCTTGGAGTTCCTTTTGTTATTTATGGTCTCGCTGGTAAAACAGCCCAAGGATACGTTGGAGAGAATATAGATAATGCATTTAACTCACTCATTGAAAAAGCAGGAGCAGTGGACAAAGCAGAGAGAGGTATTGTCTTCTTTGATGAGTTTGACAAAATAGCTCAAAAAGATATAACCCAGAGGGATATAAGGGGGGAGGACCTACAAAATGAGCTGCTCAAAATTCTTGAGGGAGAGAGCGTTTCAACAGCTTATGGAAACATGGACACATCCAACATTCTTTACATATGTGGAGGAGCTTTTGATGGTTTGGCTGAAATTGTGAATAATAGATCCATTAAAAGGAAATTAGGGTTTGGAGCTGATCATAATAAAGAAAGCCCGAATCAGCATGAATCCCTACAGAGGGTCTCTTCAGAAGATCTTCTAGCATATGGTTTTAAGAAAGAACTGATAGGCAGACTTCCTGATATAGTTGCTCTTAATCAGCTAGATCAGGATCAGCTTGTTGAAATAATGACCACTGCAAAGGATTCTTATGTCCAGGGAAAACAGATCTTATTTGGTAAAAGCTATGGTATTGAGTTAACATTTGATGATTCTGCTTACCATGCAATCGCAGAGGAGGCTATTGCAAGGGGCACAGGAGCAAGAGCCATAGAATCCATATTAACCACAGTCCTCAAGGGAATGAGGGAATCTCCTATGGTTAAAGACGGCAAGCTCAGGATAACAGAGGATATAGTCTACCAACAGCTGGAGAAGCATTATTCTAATGATAAGTGATTTTATACTTAAAGTTTGGGCGTCATTAATATCTCTAATATTTCCCAACCCACTAACAGCCTTCCGTTTTCTCTGGAAATCCTTCATGAATTTTAATACTATTGTGAAGCATATTCATTGTTTCTGAGATTATTCCGCTTTTTCTGAAGAGTTTCCGGTTTTGGACTGGAAAGTGTTATTAAAAGCAATTGGTATGGGGAATTAGAGATAATGCTAAACAATAAAACAGAAGATAATACCTTCTTTGCAAAAAAAGTTTTGGAGGAGGTCATACCTTGTTATGTGCCCCATTATGCAGAGAAGGGCTTTAAGAGGAGATTAGAGAAATCTCCAAGACAACAGGACAAAATTCCTGGAACATTAGTGAGAGAAGAATATCTGGATCCTGATAAGAAAGTGGGATTCAAAATAACAAATAATAGATTCCATGTCTGCGCTCTGCTTGATGACAGTTATATCCTTTATGACCCTGTAAACAAGCAGTACTATGGTTTTGGACCGGATTTTGGGCATGAAGAGGGGCTTATAGGAGTTCCTGTAGTAAAAGAATGTGATGCTATATCAATAGATGTGCCTATGTTAATAAACAAATACAAGCATCCTGCTCGTCCTTCTTGTTCTAATTATGAGAGAATTGACATAGGACATTATGAATTGGAGCGCCCAAGAAAAACTGATGAGGAAAATTTCTCAAGAGCAGTAATCCGCATATTACATGATGTGAGGAATGTTCTCACTATAGGATACACAGGAATGTGTGAATGGAATACGTTTCATGGAAATGAAGAATACTGGAAAGACCACCTATTAAAACCTGAGGAAGTAGATAAAAGCAAAGTATCTAATAGATTGAGTTTAAAGCTCTGATTAATAGAGTAACTCCTTTTTAAAGCATTCAGGGTGGCGTAGCAGACGAAAAGATTGAAGCGCTCTTAAAAAAGAACAAACCAAAAAACCACTAATATTCTTCCATTATTTCCGGAAAAATTTCAGGTATTTATTTGTTCTGACAGATTATTTTCATAATTTCCGGATACATTCCGCTTTTTCTGCAACACTTCCGGTTTTGCTCTGAAAACAGTTATTAAAAATGCATTACTATATGCCTGTCAGGGTGTAAGCTATGATTGGAAAGATAATGAAATACGCTATTGTTGTGGGGGCTACAGCAGCAGCCACGCTTTATGGAGCTCAAAGCTGCAATAAGGCAGCATATTCGGGGCTGAAGCCGGCAGAGGGGTTCCCTCCATGGGAGAGAGCAAAGAACATAAGCATAGAATATGTGGAGAGGGACAGAAAGCTTGAGACCTATGTTGAGGACGGCAGCGACAGGATTCCTGTTCATGAGCGAGACGGCCAGCTCTTGATAGGGGGTCCTGAGGAATGCGCACTTTACACTCTGAAGGAGAGGGTGACCTGCATAACAGCCTATGAGGGGGGCAATGGAAACCAGCTGGGAGGCAATGAGCAGGGAGGAAAAAAAGGCTTTGGCTTCCGGCTTGGCAAGAAGCTGAGAGAGGGCAACAAAGCTCTTGATGAGGTTGTGGATGATATCAAAGAGGGCTATAAAAGGTGATTCAGAATGAGCGATGATTTATTGAAGAAAGTCAGGGAAGACAAGGGGAAGAAGAAAGTGAGAGACACTGAAAACAGCAGAGTGAGCTCTTCTTCTAGTGTAATGCATCCAGAGGTATATCCTGGAAATGTCACCTCTGAGGGCAGGAATTTACACGAGAGCGTGGCAAGCATGGATACCTCCACATCTCCCACCACTTATGGTGTAGTGCTTTACAACGAGTTTGCAGAGAGAACAGGAGATCTCCTGACATGCCAAAAAGCCCTTCACAGAGAGATTCTAAAAGGCAAGTATCCCATAACAAGGCCATTCATGAAATTATCAGATTACATGAGTAACAAGCTCTTTGGCACAGAGAAGCCCACTGTGGACAGGATTTTTCAAAGAGAGCTGGTGATAGTGAAAAACCTTAACCAGGATTTAGAAGCTATGCTGAACAATTGCTGGAAATACATCCATGACATGGCGAACTTCAGGAGCGAGATTTACGATGAGGCTGTAGAGAGCAAGGGGTCCCTGGCAAGTTTAGAGAGTGACATAACAAAAAAAACAGCGGAATATGAAAAATTGAAAGCTCAGTTTCCTAATGACAATCCTCTCAGTGAGAAGGCGAAAAAAATTGACACTGAGCTTGAGAGTAAGGAAAGTGAGATAAACACACTCTATCTTCAGTATCTCAAATCCCTTGACACTGTCTCTGACGATGTTGCTGACATAAGAATGTCCAAGGATTTCAAGAATTTATTCATGGCCAATTACTTCACATACCGAAGAATGTGCGACAGGACAAGAAGGATCCAGAGGCGGCTTGAGAGGTTTATAGGGCCTTACCTCATGATGTACGGCCTGCAGCAGGTGGGGGATGATGTCTACAAGCAGGTAACATCAGTGACACAATTCTCCGGAGAGCTGCACAAACTGGCCACTATGAAGGTCTCAAAAGCCATGAAGATGTTAAGGTCATCTATAACAGACGCATATGACAGGACAATGGGGGATACTGAGAACGCTCTGGCAAGAGCAAGAAGGGAAGATTCAATCAATAACCAACAGCTTGAGGAGAGAACAAGGAGGGATATAGAGTATCTTAAAAGATGATAGTTTACCTTATAAAAACAAAACAAACCAGAGGTTGGTAAAATGAGCGAGAGAAGTTTTGTGGGGATGCTTTTGAGTGAAGAAGATTTATGTAGCAGAAGCGAGGATGAAAGGAGTGAATATGCTATGATCAAAGAGTTAGGGGAGGATTATAAAGACAAGACATTCCAGGAGGTTGCGGAAGACCTAGCTGAAGATTTGGAGGATTTGTCTGCCCAGCAAAGAGAGACCGCTAACAAAACAAAATCAATGTTAGAATGCCATAATAAAGAATTACCTCAAAAAATGATCTGTTATTTTATAGCTTACAAAGAAGATGAGGAAGGAGTTACAGCTGTAAGAGATGTTGATGGAAATGAAGAGCGTAACATAGAAGATAAAATAAGGCCTTACATAGACACCAGAACCCTCCCTTCAGGAGAGGAATACGACTGCATAGACATAGTAATTGGCCTAATAGGTGGGTGTGATTAATACTCATCTATTTGAGAAATAAAAACAAACCGGAGGTTGGTAAAATGAGCGAGAGAAATTTTGTGGGAATGCTTCTGACAGAAGAAGATTTAAGCAGAAGTGAGGATGAAAGGAATGAGTATGCAGTGATCAAAGAGTTAGGGGAGGATTTTAAAGACAAGACATTCCAGGAGGTTGCAGAGTACCTCACCAAGAACAAGGACGATATGACTCCCCGACAGGGCGAGACTGCTGACAATGTGAAAAGCAGTTTGAGACAGCACTCTGAGAACCCCTGTCATTTTATGGCCTACAAGGATAACGGTGGAGAATTTAAACCTATAAGGGATTCTGAAGGCAGTGAAAATCTTGGTATAGACTACAAGATAGAGCCTTATATTGACTCCAGAACCCTCCCAACAGGAGAGGAGTATGACTGCATAGACATGGTGTTAGGAAAGCCAGGAGGTATACAAGGCAAGGATATGTACCGCCAGCGCGATTAGTACTCTTTTTTGTGATTTTTGTATGGATTCCTGCTTTTGGAGAGAAAATGGACCTGCCTCAAACTACAGTGTATGCCTATCTAAAGGAAAAGCTGAATGTGGCCAAGAGAGCTGTGGTTATAGCGGACTGCAGAATGCACACAGTAATACCTGAGAGAAATGGCCATAAAGATTATTACAACTGGCATGGCAGAGCTTTTGGTATTGAAAGAGGTCCGGCAATCGCTGACTTAGAGAAGCTTTACCTGAATAAAAATTTCCGCGCTCTTGATTCACACCTCAAATCCTCGCTGGAGGACATCGTAAGCTCCAAACATAAAGGGGTGTTGGAAAAACAGGAAAGCCTCCTCAGGATGGGTGATAATTTCTTCTTTGCAAAAAAGGTTATTGAAGAAGTAGTTCCCAGATATGATCCTGAGAAAAAAAGATCATCAGGAGGGAAAGACAAGCCAGAAAGCTCCGACCCAAGAAATGCGCGGATTGGGAATGTTATAATAAAAGATGATGGGGGGAACAACCCTCTTGATGTGCTTTCAGACAAGCCAGTCATAGTGGAATCCTTAAATGAGAATTCTCTGCTCATGAATGGAATGAAATTTCCTTTGAGAGACGAGAATAACCCCTCCCAGAAGAACAATCTCTTTTATATAAATAACAGAATGTATAAAATGAGGAGCGGGTCGCCTTTTGATCTGGAAGCGTTTGAGAGAGAGTACAAAAACAGAATAAAAGAAAACATAAAAAAGAATCTTATGAGCAGGAACAGTTCTTTCTCAAGAGAGCTGGAGGACATCGCAAAACAGGAGGAAATTGTAGGCCTTCTTAACAGAAGAGAATATATACATCCAGAAAAGAAAATAGGCTTTAAAGTATCTGATGATAAGTTTTATGTATGCGCTCTGGTAGACAAGAGCTATATATTCTATGATCCAAGAGGCAAAGGATATTATGGGTTTGGTCCTGAATTCGGCAAAGATCCTGCTCTTATAGGGATTCCTGTGAAAAAGGAGGGGCAAAATATCAGAATTGATACCCCTCTCTTGATAAACAAAATAAAACATCCTTCTGTCCAGAATGATTCAGGATATGAACCTATATGCACGGGGTCTTATGAATCTAATAAGGGAGGAGAAAAAGGAAGACCTACTAGTTGCACATCAGAGGAGTTCGCTTATACTATATGCAACATAATGAATTCTGTGGTAAACACATTTACTATGGGTTATTCAGGAGGTCCTGAGTGGAAATCATTCCATGACGAAGGTAATTATTGGAAGGATCATCTTTTAAGGTCTGATCAGGTAGATAGGGGTAAAATATCTAACAAGCTCCGAATAAAGAGTTTTTGAGGGGGTTAAGATGGTGGATTTATCGCGGCAAAGCGGGGTCTTTGACCAGGAAAAAGTGAGCAAAGGAAAAGTAGCTGTAGTTGGAGGAGGCGCTATTGCCAATTATCTCTGCGCTTACCTGTGCGGTCTTGGTGTGGGCACTATAACCCTGGTGGACACTTACAAACAAGAAGATAATCATGGGTTTCTCTATGCTCTTGGAAACAGAATTGGCTCCAGAAAGTCCAAGCTTAAAGAAGCAATGTCCAAGATGAATGAAGAGATAAGCATAGAAGACAAGATTGACATGCTAAGCGACGCTGATGTAGTGGTGGAATGCACAAATGATCCTACTTCCAAAAGGAACTACAGGAAAATGGCGGAAGAGCTGAACAAGAAATGCAATGGAAGAATAAAAAAAGTCATCAGCCTGGGAAGTGATTTTGATTCCTCGGCTATAGGAATCTATACTCCTCCAAGGAGGATGAGTCCTGTGGAGAAGGCGCTGTCTAAAAACAGGGGACTTTCAAAAGATGAGTCAGTAAGCAGGATACTCGGAAAGGATTACTATGATTATTTTGACATGCCATCATACAAGAGAAAAGAGCAGGGATCCTTCTCCAGCGGACTGATAGCTGCCTTATGCGCTGATGAGATAAGAAAGGTTTTGAGCCCTCTTGAGCTTGATTATCCCCTAAAAGCCTGGACAAGCTTTGGTTTGTATGCTCCTGAAAGGTTCCATCAACAGAGAAAAAATGACGGCACAGAGGAAAACAGCCTTCCTGACTTGGCACAGCTTAAAGAAAAGAAGGTTTTGGTTGTGGGAGCGGGGGGAACAGGCACTTATACAGCCCTTAATCTGGCATTAACAGGCTTTGGAAGAATAGATATCTATGATGGCGATACAGTAGAGGATCATAACAGGAACCGACAGATATTCTTTTACGGGAAAGTGGGAAAGCCCAAGGCGTCTTCTCTTGCCGAGAGGCTCTCAAAAATAAATCCTGATGCGGAGGTAAGGGGATTTGACGAGTTTATAGATGAGGATTCAATGGACAGAATATCTGAAGAAGGTTATGATATTCTTTTCAGCGAGGTGGACAGGTGGACTCCCAGAAAGTTACTGAATGATGCGGCGATGCACAGCAGCATACCTCTCTTTGACGGAGCAGTGGGGCTGGATTGGGGTAGAATCAATTATTATGTTCCTGGCTTTAATAAAGATTTGAATGAAATATTTGGTCTGGAGGAACTTGCAGCAAATGAAGTCCCGAGGACAGAGCACTGCAATCCCAGCGTGCTCCCGCCTAATGCATTAGTAGGAGGAGTAAAAGCTGCAGAAGCAGTTGCATTGATGTTCCCTGCCAATTACACGATGAACTATGATAAGTATGTGCATTTCAAGGGAATATCCCAGGACAAGGAAAGGCTTGCCTTAAGACCTGCGGAACCTGTCAGAAGGTGATAAGAATGGATATAGCTCAAAAACTGGAAGAAAGCAGGAGAATAAAAGAGATTAAGAAATATCTGAACACTGTAAGAATCACCAATGAGACATTTAAGAAGTTGAATATGTATCATAAGATTATAAGAGATATAATTGGAACGCCTTATGAAGTAGCATGCTTCCTTTTAACATCTCCCCATAGGGAGGACAATATTACACAAGACGCGTTTCTCATAAGAAACCAGGAAATCAAACAATTGGCTGGAGGGAACCATAACCTTGCAAGAAATTATCCTCTCATAAAAGAGATAGGCATGAATGTTTTGGGATTGTGGCACAGCCATGCTTCAGCCGGTGTTTTTCATTCAGATGAGGACATGACTAATTTGAGGGGTATCTACACATCCAATAGAAGCTCCCTTCCAAACTACCTTCATGTGGGAAATTATCATAATCTCTTTAGTAAAGACGATTTTACAGCAAGAAGGGAAGGCGATAATCTGATCATAGAAAAAAATATTGACCCTTATGTCAAGGCCAGTGAACTGAGGCACAGTATTCCATCTAGAATAAGCTTTGAGTTGAAGGAAGGGATTGATGACCGAATGGCTGAAATGCTGGAAAAATATTTTAGGGATGCTGTGGGGGGCATAACCTTTCCCCTGGAAAAAGGCCTGTGTTATATAAACAGCATAGTAACTAATGAGACCACAGCAAGACAGCTTGAGAGAGCTAATGATCAGCCGGCAGAGCCTCCCGCATGCAGCCTGAGAGCGCTTGTGCAGGAGGCTCCGTTCTCTGACAATTACATTGAGCTGGGGGATGACCAGCTTAGTCTGGAGCTGGTAGACGAAACCAATGGCATAACTCTTGACGAGAAGGTGCTGAGGGATGAGATTTATGACTGCGTCAATGTTGACGGCATGCCCATAAAAGATTATGCTGACAGCAGGAAATCCGGAATATTTGACATGGGAAGGGAGGATGGCAAGAAAAGAGAAAGCATTGTTGATAAAATTACTCCATATAGCGACAAAAGATTACCAGAGGACACAGAGGAGGATGTTTCCAGAGAGCAGGTGACAGACCCTCTGGTCTTGCTGGAAAATCTGGGTTATAATTCAGGCAAAATTAACTTGGTCAGGAAGGCCAAGGAAGTAATTGATGGAGATGAGTCTTATGATGAAAATCTCGACGTGTTGTGGGACGGCTGTTATAATGCCAAAAATCTGTTGAATACTGTAAAGGGGGACATATCTCATGGAGAGGCGGAGAGTGTGGAAAACTTAGAGCCTGCAGCAGCCTATCTGGAGGATATTGCTGGCAGACTGGGCAATGCCTGCAAAGAGGGCCGTGAGAGAAAATTTCCCTCATCTTCTGCGCCCATATCTTATGAGAAAATGGAAGAGATGAAAGATCCTGGCGGAGGTTACAGCCCTCAAAAGCCTTCTGATTCACTCCCTAAGGGGGTAGGAAAAAAAAATGAAGAAGTAAACATAAACTGCAACTCCAATAAGGATTTAGTTGAGGAAATAAAAAAAGACAGGGCGAGGAGGAAAAGAAGCGCAGCTTCACAAGAGGAATCTCCCCTTGAGAGGGAGGTATCACTCCTCAGGCAGGAAAATCAGGAGTTGAGGTCGCGAATTGATGTTCTGGAGGTTGAACTGGACAGGTACATGAGTCTGGAATACAGCTGCCAGCAGCTGGAAAGTATTCTGCAGGATATGAAGCAACAACAGGAGACTATGTACAACAGGATGTGGGGAAGGTTTGATAATCTTGAGAGGACGCTGGAAAACTTAAGCACAAGGGACACCGGCTCGGTAAACACTCCTGTAGTTGATCCTCAGACAACCACACTGGCTGAGATATTATCTCCTGTCTGTCAGCAGGGAAGAGACTCTTACGAGTTTCCAGACGCTCCTATAAGCTACGATAGGGGGGATAATGGTTTCAGGCCTCCCAGCAGAACGGATTATTCAGGCCTTTTGGGAAGTGTTGGAGACAAGCTCTCTGAGTATTATTCCAGAATAGCATCCTCTGTTGGAGAAGGTATCAGCAGGTGCAGGAATGTTATGGGGGGTGGGTATTCCGCCCTCAAGAGCACCTTAAATAGAGGAAAAAAGGCTTTTGCTGTGGGACTTCTCATAGGAGCTATCTCCTTCACCTCACTCATGGGGTGGTACAAGACCCAGCAGAATAATGCTCCTGTAACGCCGTCCACAGTTGCAGCCCTCCAGTATGACGATTCTGCAGCAGGCCCTCAAAGCGAAGAGGGGGGAGACGCACTCAATAAAGAGAGTCATGTACAGCCTTACAGAGTCCATGTTGTTGAGAATGGAGAGACTCTGTGGGATATCACAAAGAATTATCTGGGATCAGAGGATATGGATCCTTCCAACAGCAGGATATACCTCAAGACAGACGAGCTTGCCCAGCTTAATGGGAAGGGAAAACAGGCTGATTATGAAGTGGGAAACTGCAGGGTTAATGGAGAGTGGAATGAGAAGAACCCCCACTGCATAATGCCTGGTGATGAGCTGAAAGTATGGGATTGAGGCCTGAAAACCATGGCAGATGATATCACTGATCTGATCAGAAGGGAAAAAGCAAGAGGATTCTGTAGTAGAAGGGACAGATCTGGCCCTCAAAGCAGGAGTTCAAGATTTTTTAAAGGATTTGGGAGCAGAAGGAACTCTAACATAGTGGAGAAAGTAAGGGAGAACAAGTGTCATGCAGGGGGCAGGGAAGGCATCCTTATAACAGAGATTAGGAGGGACAGGAAAGGGAAATATGGGGGCGATTATCATAGCCTGGATGAGACAGTATCCTCATCTGAAATGATCAATGAGATAAGAAAAGACTCCACAGTAAAAAAACTGTACACTGTGTCTCCTGTATCTCTTCCTGAACCTAATCCAGAGCTGGTCAGAGAGATAAAGGAAAGTTACAGGAGCTTTTATGGTGAGCCTGATGATAAGCTTGATGTGGGTGGTATATGTGGAGGATACCAGCTGGCAGTGACAGAAGGCTGCGTCAGCAATCCTTTCATCATTGATTCAGAGCTTATGAAACTAATAAAGAAACACACGAGAGGCAGTAGGAGCGATCATGAAAAAGCAAAGGCAATATTTGACTGGATTGAGCAGAACATACAGTATGGGGAGGGAGGGAGAGGCATGTACAGATACAAGAACTCAAAAGAGGTTCTCAGCACAAAAGAGGGAATCTGTGGAGAGATGGCCTATTTGTACATAACAATGGCAAGAAGCTGCGGCCTTAAGTCCAACTATGTCAGCGTGAAAAGGGACAACAGGAACAAAAAAGTGCATCACGGCTGCGCCGCTGTTGACACTGAAAGGGGGCGGATACTGGCAGACCCCGCTTACCATACTTTTGACATAAAACACCGCAGGTTCAGCGTAATAAGTGATAAGGAAGCCACACAAATGTATAACTCATGGAGGTATTAAAATGGTAAATGACCTGATACGGCAACTAAAGAAGTCTAAGGCAAAAGGCAGAGTAATTCCCCCCCTGGAATCCGAGCTGGTGAGGAAGATAAGGGAGCAAAAGCATGGATCTGACTATGATAAGGATTATGAAATACTGCTCAGTGTTAAAGAGGGACGTGCTAAGATAAAGGATGATCTGCCAGAACCTGCCAAAAAAGAGAGATATTCTGCAATAATTGCATTTGACACTACTTATAGTATGTTTCCTTTCATTTCAGAAGTGAAATCAAACATAGAGTGCATATGCGAGGCTTTGTTTAAACAAGCAGATATGGATATCACTATTGCGGGTGTGGGGGACCACGAGGCAAACCAGCGACCTAAACCCCCTAATCTAAAGCAGGAAAAGGGCAAAAATACGGAATTTTACCCTGTAATACAAATAACCAACTCCTCCCAGGATGTGGAAGGAATAAAAAAGAATCTTGAGAGTATAGAAATCTACAGGGTAAGTAATAGAGATCAAGCTGAAGCGTACGAATGTCTTTTTAAGGAATTAAACAAAAGAACTTACGATCAGCCTACCATTCTCACACTCATGATTGATTCTGTTCCTCATGGAGTGTCAGGATTTAAGGGAGGAGACATGGGGTGTCCCTATAATGTTGATTACAAAAAAGAGCTGGAAGAGCTTAAAGGCAGAATAAAAAACATGTACGTAATAAACTGCGGAGATCAAACACATAAAGGATTATGCAGCAAAATTCAGAGAGGTTTTGTGGACCACAACAAGTTTTTCATGGAGCTTGAAGATGCAGGAAATCTGCCTGAGTTGATAAAGAGTATGTATCTAAGTGAAACAAGCAACCTGAGCTGTGCTGTTGAAGACAAGGATTAAACTGAATGTTGTCTCCTAATATAAAAAAGCAGGTCGAGAAGAATAACAAAGGCTAAAATGGAAGAATCAAACCTAATCAAGGAGATAAGGAGAAATAAGTCTGCGAATAGAGCTAATTCAGGCTTCAGCCTTGTTGAGGAAATAAAGAGGACAAGATCTGCCGCAGGAGGAGATTCTGTAGTGGCTGATGAACCGGAAATATCTGGTGATGATCATACATGGAGCGCTGGCAGCCCCTCCAGAGGAAGGAGAGGGGCTAAAGTGCTGTTTTACGCAGCACTAATAACCAGCTTGGGCGTCGGGGCCTCCTATGGTGTAAAGCAGCATGTGCAGGCAGAATACCAGAACAGGCTGGAAACTAAAGTAAGCAGGCTGGAGGAGCGTTACCACAATAAGCTGGATTCCATAAAAGCAGACGTGGAAAATCTGGGGGAAGATGTGGAGAGCAAAAGCCGCCTGAACAGCACTCTTGAGAGAAAAACAGCTTCTTTGAGAGACAGGCTTGAGAGCGCGCAGGATGAGCTTGAAGAAAAAAACCAGCTGAACAGCTCCCTGAAGGACAGGATAGCCTCCCTCAAAAGAGAGATCTCCAATTATGAGGAAATGTCAGAAAATAAGGAACTAATAGAAAGAAGCCTTAATGAGATCAGAAGAAGGACAAACCCTGCAACACCATACTCCTTTGAAGGTATAAGCATGGATGATGCTTACAACATGGTGGTGGTGGAGAGGGACATGAACATTCCTTTCAACATCTCAAACATAGCTATGGCAGTCGCTCAGGAAATGAACAGAAGCAATATGACAGATGAGCAGAAAGCAAAAAAGATATTTCAGTGGATTAATGTTCATGTCAGTTACGGAAAAAAGATGAGAGGGGGGGCGGGGTATCGCAACAGCGAGGAGGTTGCAAAGACCAAAGAGGGAGTCTGCGGAGAGATGGCATACCTGTATGTGACCATGGCCCGGCTGGCTAAATTAGAAGCGAATTATGTTTTTGTTTCCAGGGATAATAAGGGTAAGAAGGTGCGCCATGCTTGTGCAGGAGTCAGAATCGGTGGAGAATTAATCCTTGCCGACCCCGCTTACCATACTTATGACATTCATCATCAGGAATACAGGGTGTTGGATGATGAAACAGCAAGATCAAGATTTGTCAGGATGAGAAGATAAAAATGACGGAATTTGATACAAGGGAGGAAAAGGAAGGCCTTGAGGAGAAGTTTGTATCCCTTTTTTCAGGGAAGCCTCCTAACGATACAGAAAGAAGAGACCTTGAGGACCGGCTGCTGTGGTCCTACCTTATTGAGAACCTCAACGAGAAAGAAGCGCCTTCCTCAGACCCAGGCTCCCTTATTGTGGCTGATTACTGCCTTGATTTTGGAGTTAGTGATGCAGAGACTCTCTATGACAGGATGAATGGGGGGGAGGAAACCCTGCTTAAGCATTGTGTTGAAAAGTTATCATCTATTGATACATCGTGTGTTAAGGGAGACATCCCAAGAAGTGAAGAGAAGGATGATACTGGAAAAGATGACCTGGGCCTGAGCATGCTTTATACTGCTTACTGCTGTCTTCTGAATAACAGCGAAATCGTGAATATGATAGATGAGGCTGGGGATATAAAGGATTTAAAGGGCCTGGTGTTCCTGGACAGGATGTCCGCCACCACAGGTGCAATAAACGACCTGCTCAATGATGATGCTCCTATACATGATAAGGTAATGAGGGGGGCGAGAGCGGGCATGGAATATTTCCGGACGAAAAAGAGAAAGGAGAGAATGGACAGCATCAGGAACGATACAGAGAATATCCAAAGCCAGCAGGATGCCTACACCCTGGAACAGCTTAAGGAGGCTCTCCAGAAGATAGATTGTTACATTAATGAGGCTTCTGAGTGCCGGAGAGAGGAACTCTCAGAACAAAAAGAAGCTCTTTTGAATACTCTTTCAGATGTCAGGAATGGTATTGATTCGGAGATTGAGAATTACTGGAGAGGCATGAAGGAGAACATGGAAAGCCTCAGGAAAAAGGCGGATCAGATATTCCAGGAGATGGAAAACTCCCCTCCCGGCCTGGCCAGCATAGTATTCAGAACTTCCAGATATGTCTCATTCAGGAAAAATCTCAGGGACTTAGGGAATGTCAGCTCAGAACTTCAGGAGCTTGAGAACGAGAAAAGAAGAAATCAGGATAACTCCTCTCTCTCTGCACAATCCTACGCAGGCCATATAGAAAAGATAAACACAAAGACGGCTGCTTACAGGGAAAGGCTTGAGTCAGAAATTGCAAGAGTTGAAAGATTCAAGGACAATTTTAAGAGCACCTCATGGCTCTTGGCAAAGACAGGAGGGGTGTTTGTCTTATCCTCCATGCTCTTATATGGGGGTGTGAAAGGAGTAGGCTACCTTAACAGCGCGCTGGAAAGAAATAAGTCAGAAAGCCGTTCTATAAGCGGTGGAGGCCGCAATCAGGCATCCACTAAAGAGGGTGATGACCCTTCTTTAGGCGCATTTCCTTATAAAAACCACCCAAAGGTGTGGGTCTATGCTGTGAGGAAAGGAGACACTCTCTCTGACATATCCAAGGAAGTCAGTGGAACGTCCCAAAATTATCCGGACATTGCCGAGCATAATGGCATAGACAATCCCAACCTCATATACGTTAACCAGTATCTTGTAATACCTGATGAGCTGGCAAAAAACAGGGAAGAGCTCCACAGGATATGGTTTGTGGAAGATCCTAAATCATCTTCAGATAAAGTGTATTCCAGGGATTATTATCCTGCAGAAAAGGGGGAGAGGATTGAAGACATAGCAAAGGCTGTGACAGGAAGCGCGGGTCATGCAGGCATTGTGCTGAAATATAACCGCCGCCTTAACCCCTCTTTTTCGGAAATAATGGACAGAGACACTCATGTTCACTTTCCACCAGAGCTCGTAAAGAACAGGCAGGAGATGGAAGAGTACTGAACCTGATCCTGCTTTGTGTTTTTGGTTAGCTGTAGCTCTAAGATAATACAGGTGATAGCTTGAAGAACGAAAACAAGATAAGGGGAACTGCAGAAAATTCCAGCGGAGTTGAAAAGCTCCTGAACCATCATGGCCCATGGCCCATGGAAGGCGTCGGTCTCAGATACATACCCCTGGTGAGCGGGCTTCCTGACAGGGAGGAAATCAGCTCTATTGTCCCTTATGCCAGGACATCATGTGAAACAGAATGGAGCATCTCTGAATCTTCAGATACAAAAGCCCTTGAGGAAAAAGTGAGGTCTGCTTTGCTTTATAAGACATCTGGTGCCGAAAAAAAACATAAGAGACTAAGAAACACGGTCATGGCAGGCGCATTTGTTTTTGGTATGTCACTTTCCGCTCTCCTCTCATTTTTTTCTATCAATCTTGTAAAGCCCTCTCTTCTGACTCCAAATCCATCTTATGAAAAAAGGGAAGAAATCTTGCCCTCTTCAGACAGCGCTTATTTTCTTGAGGAAAAGGGCGTTTCCTCTACAGAGGCAGTCGCAGAAAAACCAGCAGACGAAGCCAGTCCCTACTCTCCTGCTGAGACCCAAAAAATACTCTCTGCAGGAGTTCCTGTTCTGATGTACCACAAGATTAAAGACATCCCCGGTTATGACAGGTACAATGTTAAGCCTGAGGAGTTCAGGCAGCAGCTGCAAAGGCTTTATGAGAAAAATTTCACCCTCATCTCTCTTGAAGAGCTCTTGAATGAGGATCTCAGCTCTGTTCCTGTGGGAAGGAAGCCTGCAGTGATAACTTTTGATGATTCAACTAAAGGCCAGTTCAGCTACATTGAAGAGGGTGGAAGGGTTAAGCTTGATGAAGGCGGAAATCCCGTTCTTGACCCTGACTGCGCCTTTGCCATAATGAAGGATTTTTACGAGAGATCTCCTGATTTCGGCTTTGAAGCCACTTTTTTTGTGGATTTCTCAAAAAACGGAGGGGAGGATGATGCTGTGCCTTTCGGCCAAAAGGGCTATGAGGGGCTGAAGATAAACAGACTCGTTAAAGAAGGCCTTACCGTAGGGAACCACACCTACAACCATATCAGCATGAGGCAGGCGGGCAGACAGGAGATAGAAAAAGAGCTGGGAAAGGTGATGGAAGAGCTTGAGAAATATCTTGGCGAGGATGTATCCCAAGTGGGCCTGGTGGCGTATCCTTACGGCGCGCTGCCTAATGATTTTGGCAGAGAAGCCCCTTCTGTCACATATCACGGGAAAGAGTACAGGTTCGTGGCAGCAATGCACGCCTGGGGAGGATGCGCTTTTCCATCCTCAAACACATACAAGATACCAAGAATAGAGACTAACCGGGTAACTTTTGATGGATATGTTCTGCATAAGGGCATTGGATCAGCTGAGTTGAAGAGGATGAAAGAGGCTCGTGAGACATATAATGAGGAGATATCAGATTATGGGGAGCTGGATGAGGAGGTCGGTTTCCAATATCAAGCTGATGATTGATAAAGAGAGCGATTACAAACTTATTATGATGCATCCTACCTTCTCAAGCTTGAGAAGAAGAGGAAAAGCATTGACGGTCACGGCCTGATATGCTTCAGGTTCATGGGAAAGGACCTTGAGGAAAGAATAGGGATTGTAGAAAAAGAAATATCCATGATTGACACAGCAAGTTACAGGAAACAGTCAAGGACAGTTTACCTCTGATTTCCTGATTCTCCCCTATTTTTAAGATTTTTCAGCCTTGTTTCTTCAGCTTTGTGTAGCTGGTCAGCCTTTTAAGACCTGCTTCATGAGGAGTCTTCACCTTTCTCTTTGCCTCAAGCCTCAGTTCAAGCTTCTGCAAAAGATTGTAAGTCTGGGAGTTGAGCCTGTCAAGCCTTTCAAACATGGTCTTGAACGCTTCCTCATCAATGTATCCCAAGTCTTTTGAGAGCATCAGGAAATTCTCCATCTCTTTCCCTGATGCATAAGCAATGCTGAGATGAGAGAAAAAATTCCTGTCAAACATTGAGGATGCTCCTTCTGCAATGTTGGCTGGAATTGACATGGCGGATCTTCTCATCTGTGCTATTATGTTGTTCTCCTCATTCTTTGGGAAATTCTCTGTTGCCTTGTACACGTCAAGCACCAGATTGTAGGAGTCCCTCCACACCTTGAGTTTCCTGTATTGCTGCATGGTCTTGTTAAGCAGGCTGTTTATTATAAGACTTTGCCTGGCAAAACAGGCATATTTCCGTTCCATTACGCATATCTCCCGCTCATGCGTGTGTTTCACGAATACCTTCCGGAGCTGGGTTCAGAACTTTATTAACTGGAGGGCAGTTTGTGCAGATATCAGTATATTAGCGCAGCTATGTCATACAGTACTGAATATGAGCATAGTCTGATAAAACAAGATAAAAGAATAAATGAAGAGCCATGCATAAGTAAAGCAGGACGAACTTTTGGGGACTGCATGCTGAACGCGTCGTTGCCTTCGCGCTTACACACCAGTTCCATCAAACCCATCTTTTATGGGGGTTCTAAGATGTCTCTTTTCGGGGCGGGCTTCATGCTTAGATGCTTTCAGCACTTATCCCTTGAGGCGTAGCTGCCCGGCGTACCCTGTCGGATAACCGGTGAACCAGAGGCCCCGAACCTTCGTTCCTCTCGTACTAGAAGATCCTTCCTCTCAGACATCGCGCATCTCCAGTAGATATCAAACAAACTGCCTCACAGCGTTCTGAACCCAGCTCACGATTCCTTTTGATAGGTGAACACCCTCACCCTTGGCTGCTTCTGCACAGCCAGGATAGGAAGAGCCGACATCGATGTAGCAAGCCGCGCCGTCGATAGGAGCTCTCAGGCGCGACAACTCTGTTATCCCCGGAGTAACTTTTCAGTCATACCTAACCCCCACTAAGGAGGTATAGGGGTTCGCTAGACCAGGCTTTCGCCTTTGGATCCAGGATTAGTGTGGATCCAATCAGGCTGGCTTTTGCTCTTGCACTCAACACCCGATTTCCAACCGGGTTGAGCCAACCTTTGGGCACCGTTGATATCTTTTCAACGGCGTGCCACCCCAGCCAAACTGTCCACCTGCCGATGTCCTCTGTTCCCAGAGTTAGCGATGCAAATTTCAAAGGGTGGTGTCTCATTGGCGTCTACACTTGGCCTGGCGACCAAGCTTTGGCAACTACCACCTACGCTGCACATCAAAACTTACACCGCAACAACAAGCTACAGTAAAGTTTCACGGGGTCTTCGCTTCCCACTGGAGATCTCTGGCCTTTGCACCAGAATGAGTGTTCGGGGGCTTCTGTCTAGGGACAGTGACGATCTCGTTACGCCATTCATGCAAGCCGACATTCGATCGGCAAGGTATTACGCTACCTTAAGAGAGTTATAGTTACTCCCGCCGTTTACCAGCTCTTTGCTCCCTTGAAGAGGAGTTTGAAGTACTGGCACTGGGCAGACGTCACCTCCTATACACACCCTTGCGGGCTGGCAGGAAGTTAAGTTTTTGTTAAACAGTCGGACCGTCCGAGTCATTGCACCCTGCAATTGCAAGCATGAGCTCACAAAAGCAGGGACCCCTTATACCGAAGGCACGGGGCCAATTTGCCGATTTCCCTTAGACAGATTACTACCCACACACTTTAGGCTTCTCACCTAGGGGCACCTGTGCCGGTTCTGGGTATGAGTGCTGGTGGTCTTTACCTGTTTCTTTTTCACGGGTTCCAGGCCTCAGCTGAATACTCCATAAGGAGTACCATTCCTGGGTTTAATCAGGTTCTCATCATTACGATACTCCCCTGATTTATCCCGGTTAGCACAACAGACAAGCTGTGTCAACCTAGCCCGAAACGTCAGCAACAGGTCCTGCGTTGCCGCGCATACACCAACAGTACAGGAATATTAACCTGTTTCCCTTTCCCCTGCCATCAGTTAGACGGCAGGTTAGGCTCAACTAACCCTTGACTAAACTGTATTGTCAAGGAACCCTTGCCCTTTCAGTGGCAGAGATTCTCACTCTGCTATGATCCTACTATCGCCAGGATTCTCATTTCTGCATGGTCCACCCTTCCTCCCGGAAGAGCTTCTGCCCAAGCAGAACGCCTGCTTACCACAGTCCTTTTGGGACGTCTGCAGTATCGGTATCCAGTTTAGCCCCGTCCATCTTGAAGGCCTGTTACCTCGACAAGTAAGCTGTTACGCACTTTTTAAAGGATGGCTGCTTCTAAGCCAACCTCCTCGCTGTTTTAGGCAACAGACACTTTTCACCCGTTAACACTTAACTGGATTTTGGGACCTTAACTGCAGTCTGGGTTGTTCCCCTCTCGGAGCCCAAGCTTACCCCGGGCCCCCGTCTCCTGGATTCTCAGGCGTTAAAACATTCGGAGTTGGACAGAGAACCGACCAGTTTCCCGGCCAAAATCCTCAATCCGTAGCTCTACAATCTTAACCGCCTCCTCCAGGGCTTGACTAAGGCCAACTTCAGCAGGAACCAGCTATTCCCGGTCTCGATTGGCTTTTCACCCCTAGTCCCAAGTTAGAAGAACACTTGCACGTAGAACCTCTTCAGGCCTCCACACGGTTTTACCCGTACTTCACCTTACTCAGGACTAGATCGACCGGCTTCGGGTCGTACCCAAGTGACTTGCGGCACTTTCATACCGCGCCCCTCGTTGCCTGCGGGCTGTTGCTTTCGCTTTGGGTGCTTCTGTTGAATTACCCTCGCCACTTGGATACACTCCCTGGCACGTTATTCAAAACGTACGGCAGAACTCCGTAGAGCCCTACCACTCTATAGCTATCAGGTTTCAGATTCTTTTCACTCTCTGTCATGAGTGCTTTTCAACTTTCCATCACTGTACTGTTTGCTATCGGACTCTGAGTGTATTTAAGGTTGGAAGTTAGTGCCTCCCAAATTCCTGCCCAATATCCGATGGGCAGTACTCAGGATACTGCTTCAATCCGCAGGCTTTCGCTTACGGGACTTTCACCCTCTATGGTCCGCCGTTCCAGGCGAATTCAGCTGTTCCTGCTGGGATATTAATAGCAGTCCTGCAACACCACATCTCCTTTGCATTACTGCAAAGGATTCAGTTTGCCTTGTGCTGCGTTCAATCGCCTTTACTAACAGCATCCCTTTTGGTTTCTTTTCCTGCGGTTACTGAGACGTTTCACTTCACCGCGTTCCCCATCCTTACGGATTCAAAGGAGAAGTCTCATTAAGGGACCTCCGGTTCAAAGGCTACATGCGCCTCGCCGGAGATTTCTGCAGCTTGTCGCACCCTTCTTCAGCATCAGAGCCAAGTCATCCACCTAATAGCGTTCTGGTGCTTTACTTATGCATGGCTTCATCAATATGAACGTGATCAGTGATCATATCTTTGCCAGGCATTCAATACAAGGTACTGAATGCCTTTCATTAGTGAATAATGAAAGTGATTTAATGTGTTCGTACAAAATCCCGACTCCTTTCAGTCATCTGGCATTATTAAGCATTCAAAAACCAATTTTTCCGACTGAAGTCGAAAAAATTGCTTTCTTGAATGGACCCGGCGGGACTTTCGCCAACCAGTAACATTGTGCGGGTTTGCAACATTATTCGGTCCATTCAACGCAGTTGAATGGGCCTTGCTGTTGCGCGCCAGCTGAGCGTAACCGGCTGTTTCGAACCCACGGCCCCCGCCTTGCAAGGGCGATGCTCTACCAGGCTGAGCTACAGGCCCATATGTTTGATTCTTCAGGCCTGTAACGCCTAATGCAATGCTTCTGGTCGTGGGATTTCCGAGCAAAGCGAGGAATATCCCACTTAGCGTTGCGTCCGAGGGTAGCGTAACACGCTCCCATGGCTGAGCTACAGGCCCATATTTTTGATTGTAATAAGGAAACTGAAAAAGCGACCCTTCTGTCTTTGGTTTAAAAAAGGAGGTGATCCAGCTGCAGGTTCCCCTACAGCTACCTTGTGACGACTTAACCCTTCTCACTGAGCTTAAGTTCGGATTAATCAAAGGAACTAACCCTCACTCAAGCCCTGCTCGAGTGGTTTGACGGGCGGTGTGTGCAAGGAGCAGGGACATATTCACCGGAAGCTGATAACTTCCGATTACTAGGGATTCCAGCGTCACGAGGGTGAGTTACAACCCTCGATCTGGACCTGGACAGAGTTTAGAGGCTTAACTCCTCCTTTCGGAGTCGTATCCCATTGTCTCCGCCATTGTTGCGCGCGTGTAGCCCAGAAGATTCGGAGCATACAGACCTACCGTTGCCTGCACCTTCCTCCTTGTTCCCAAGGCAGTTCCTACAAAGTGCCCAGTCACCTGATGGCCTGCTGGCAATTGTAGATACAGGTCTCGCTCGTTGCCTGACTTAACAGGACACCTTACAGTACGAGCTGACGGCGGCCATGCACTACCTCTCGGCTCGTCAAGTAAGCCCTTTAGACTGACTTTCATCCTGCCGTCGCCTCTGGTGAGATTCTCTGTGTGGAATTAGATTAAACCGCACGCCGCACCCCTTGTGGTGCTCCCCCGCCAATTCCTTTAAGTTTCAGCCTTGCGACCGTACTTCCCAGGCGGCGAGCTTAACACCTTCGTTTCGATACTGCACATTCACGAAAAATGCGCAACATCTGGCTCGCAGAGTTTACAGCTAGGACTACTCGGGTAATTAGCACCTTTCGCGCATTCAGCATGCATGCTGCAGTATTCCTTTGCAAGCAAAAACAGCATCGTTCAGCGGGATTCAAGGCATTGAATCCCGCATTGCATGCTTTTGGTACAGCTTTTCGCAAAAGATGTATCTAATCCGTTTTGCTCCCCTAGCTTTCGTCCCTCACCGTCAGATCCGTTCTGGCCGGATGCCTTCGCCATAGGTGGTCCTCCTGGGATTATAACATTTTACCGCTCCCCCAGAAATACCTCCGGCCCCTCCCGGTCTCAAGTCCAGCAGTGTCTTCTGCGCGCTGTCAGGTTGAGCCTGACAATTTCACAAAAGATTTACTGAACCGGCTACGGACGCTTTAGGCCCAATAATCGCGGTTGCCACTTGCGGCGCTGGTGTTACCGCGGCGGCTGGCACCAGTCTTTCCCACCGCTTATTCGCCATGATTTTTACTCATGGCAAAAGCCCATGCAGAGCATGAGCACTTGGGATCCCCCCATCACACTTTCGTGCATTGTGGAGGTTTCGCGCCTGCTGCACCCCGTAGGGCTAGGACCAGTATCTCAGTGTCCTTCTCCGGGCTACCACTCTCATGGCCCGTACGGATCTTCGGCTTGGTGGGCTTGTAAAAACCACGGGTTTCAAAAACCCGAAACTTTGTTTTGGCTTCATTACCCCACCAACAACCTAATCCGCCGCTGACTCATCTTTAGGCGTTTCCTTTCAGGAAAATGTCCTTCCAGAGCATTTTCCATATCCGGTGTTAGCCTCAGTTTCCCAAGGTTATCCCGGACCCAAAGGCAGATTATCAACGTGTTACTGAGCCTTTTGCCGGTGTTCCGAAGAACCCCTGACTTGCATGGCTTAGTCGAATCCCAATAGCAGCAACCTCCCGCAGGATCAACGGGAATTCATTTACAAGGCTGTCTTAAAGACAGTTCATAGCGGGTCGCTTTTTCAGTTTTCCAGGCATACTTAGGCTTAGCTAAGTATGGAAATCCTCTCTGAATTAGAGAAGTATGGTGGTGATTCTTGCAAGAAAGCTTTCCCCTAAAAGCCTTCCGATGCAGAAGATCTACTAATCGCCACGATTAGTGATACTGATGGGAAAGGAGGTCATTTATAAAGTTTTTGCATTTTCAGTATATAGTTAGAACTAGCGAGATGGCTTTATTCTTACTTCTTGGCCCTTCTCCTTTTCTCCTTCTTCATCCTCTTCCTCTGCCACTTCCACCTCATCTGGCGGGGCTTCTTCCATCTGCGGGAGCTTCTTTTCATGAAAACACAGGATTTAGGGGTGATTTATAAAGCTTGTGATGGGAGGCCTGGGAGTCATGGCTGTTGTGTAATGCTTGAGTTCATGTTTGGTGAGAGAAGCAAGAAGCTAAGCCCCTGGTGAGGACGAGAGGCCTGATAACAAACAACGCCCCGGCCGGGCAGACCGCTTCCGGAATATCGCCCCTCCTTTGAGCTTATTTTTTTGTCTTATTCTTGAGAGCATCGCTTTTATATAAATGTTTGTATTTCTCTGTGAACTTCAGAATGTTCTTGCACCATTCCGGCAGGTTCTCAAATACTTCCTTTTCAAGTTTCTTTTCCAATTGCGATTGGCCCATCTTCAATTTCCTCGTTATAATTTTCTATCTCGATGAAAAAGAAATGCGAACTCTGGCTTATTTTCATTCGAGGGTTCAGTTGAAAGGTTATGAGGACTTTGGAATTGGGTCGTGTCCCACTTTGTGGGGGAAATTCGGATTTTCCCTCCGGGGACATGTTGA
>CAYNHV010000007.1:12043-47822 GCA_964397315.1 uncultured Methanosarcinales archaeon | reverse complement strand
GAGACAGAATCAGATAACCTGCTAGGTGGTTGTGCAGAAAGGGTGGGAAGTACTATGATTAAAAGCCTTCCCAAAGTATTTTGATTAGTCCATACCTGACCTCCGCCCCAGCCGCAGTTACATATGGATAAGTCCCACCCACATCCCCCTCACACATGCTTAGCGCACCAACCCAACCAAAGAGCAGTTGAGCATATTACTGGGTGGGCTTATTGGTGGAAGAAGGAGTAAGTTGTGCAAACTTAGAAGGTGTGAACCCACCTTCTGGTTCTGGAGTAAGGGAGGGACATACCATGAGCTATCAGCATTAACCCAGCCTCGCAAGGGATGGAAGTACCATGAGTTATTATCATAAATAAACCTTCCTAAGGGTGGGTGGAACCTGGAGCTGTAAAAACTAAAATATCGGTTTCTTTAGGGAGGGAAGTACCAGGAATAACAATCATAAACTCAATATTCCCAGGGAAGCATCAGGAATCATAATAATGAGTATAATCATAAACAAGCCTTTTCTGAAGAGGGATTACTGTAATTAACACAGAATGAAAAAGAGTGGGGCAGCCGGGACTTCCAGCCAGGAGTTGTTGCTCCATGGGATTTGAACCCGGAACACCTAGATGTCTTATAATCACCCGCTTAATGCGTCATCACATCCAGGCAATCAGCTTCAGTCTAGTGCTCTCCCAGATTGAGCTACTGCCCCTTTGAGCATGATCATTCAACCTTTTCTTCCTCAATATCAAGGTCTGAATCTGTTTCAGGCTCTGGCTCAGCAGACTTGTCAGGGGATTCTTCAGGCCCTGAAGCTGATTCTGAAGCAGTCTCTGGTGCAGGCTCTGGAGCGGCCTCTTCTGCAGGAGACTCCTCAGGTGCTGGCCGGGCCGCAGCCTCTGAAGATCCTACAACCTCCAAAGTGCCGAACTTTCCTGTTGTAAGCTGAGGCTCTCCCTGCCATTCATTGACATAGCCGTTGGAGATCTTTATCTTATCTCCCACATTTACCTGGTCTATCTGCTCGTTCCAGAGTGAGAGGGATATCTGGCCGGTGGCATCCTTGACCTTTGCATTGCACACCCTGCCTTTCTTGCCGAACTTCTCAAACTCCCTCACGTCACCCTTCTCAACTACCTCTGCGGTGATTTCCACACTTCCTTGTTTTGGCTGCAGTTCATTTATATTCATAGGATAGAAGGCTTGTGGGGCGTGTTATATAAAGTTTTCTGAAACATGAATGGCCTGGAAGACCTTATATGTGGTGCAGAAGGGCTTCTGCCTGTTTTTCCTGCCATCCTGCCTCAACAAGCGCCTTTTGTATCTCCTCTTTTGAGTATCCTTCTGCAAGGGTGTGCTTTATGTAGTCATCCACCCTCTCCAGGGCCTCATGAGGTATGCCCGCGAGAATCCTCTCCCTCTCCCTATGCTTTTTCACAAGAAACACAGCTCCTGCAATAACCATTATGAGAACAATGGATACAGCTGTGACAAGAATGAGGTTCTCTGCCAGTATGCCTGAGAGAGATTGGGTGTCCGCAACAGCGTAAGTTGTGAGGGGTTCGTAAGGAAGCATAAGCACCACAAGCGACACAGCAACAAGTAAGAAGATTCCTATTATGCCATAACCCACATCCTCTTTTTTCGGCATTCTGCACCTGAACCCTGATGACGCTCAAAGCAGGGACTTCAGCTTTTCCTTCAGGCTGTTTATCTTAACCCTCTCCTGTTTTGTGGTGTCCCTGTGCCTGATGGTGACTGAATCATCCTCAAGGCTGTCAAAATCAACAGTCACGCAGAAGGGCATGCCTGCCTCGTCAGCTCTCGCATACCTTCTTCCAACGCTTCCTGACCTGTCAAACACGCATGCAAGCTCGCCTTTGATGTCATCATATATTCTTGATGCCAGCTCAACAATCTCAGGCTTGTTGCCAACAAGAGGAAATATTCCCGCCTTAACAGGAGCAAGCCTGGGGTCAAGCTTCAGCACCACATTGCCCCTCTTCATGTCATCATTGTAAGCATCAAACATGAAAGCCAGAAGGGCCCTGCCTATTCCCTGGCTCGGCTCAATGACTTCAGGGGTTATCTTCTCTTTTGCATCCTCATCAAAGACTGAGAGGTCTTTTTTGGAGTGCTTTGCATGCTGCTCAAGGTCAAAACTCTGCCTGTCAGCGCTGCCGTGTATCTCCTTCCAGCCAAAAGGGAATTTGTATTCAATGTCAAAGCAGGCTCTTGCGTAATGGGCAAGCTCGTCTTTTGTGTGCTGCCTTATCCTCAGGCTGTCCTTCTTTATGCCCAGGTCCAGGAAGAACCTGTAGAACTGGCCGAGCCAGCAGGCGTGCCACCTGCTGAGTTTCTTTTTTGAGACAAGATCCTTTAACTTTGTCTTTTTCTGGCTTTTCCCGCCCTCAAGGAGGGCGTTGACTTCCATTGACATGATATCCTCCATTGGAGGGCAGTCATCCTTCTTCCCAGGGTTGATGAAGAACTCTATCTCAAACTGCTCAAACTCCCTTGTCCTGAACAGGAAGTCTCTCGGCGATATCTCATTCCTGAATGCCTTGCCCAGCTGGGCAATGCCAAAAGGAAGCTTCATCCTCGCATGCTCCTGCACAAGCCTGAAGTTAGTGAAGATGAGCTGGGCTGTCTCAGGCCTGAGATATGATGTATTACCTTTCACAGGCCCCACATCTGTCTCAAACATGAGGTTGAACTTGTTGGCCTCTCCAAGCTCTGACCCGCACTCAGGGCACATTATCTTGTTTTCCCTCACCAGCTTGTTGATGTCCTCCTTTGACATGCCCTCTGCATTTACGCTGAGCTTGTCCTCTATGAGGTGGTCTCCCCTGAACCTCTGCCTGCACTTGGAGCACTCAATCATTATGTCCTCAAAGCAGTCAACATGTCCTGATGCCTGCCAGACCCTCGGGCTTGTGATTATAGCGCCGTCAATGCCGACTATATCGCGTCTTGACCTTACAAAACGGTTCCAGAGCTGCTCCTCAATGTTCCTCTTCAGCTCAACACCAAGGTGGCCGTAATCATAGAATCCTGCCAGCCCGCCATAGAGCTCTGCAGAGGGATAGATAAACCCCTTTTTCTTGCAGAATGTTGCCATTTGGTCTATTGTGAGTGTCATGGTTTGATAATCCTTTTCCTTTATTTATATAGTTTTTGGAAGCTCAGCTTAAAAGGGGAAGTAATCATACTTGCAGATCCTCGTCACTCTTATTATGTCAAAATCCCTTATGATGAAGGAGAACATTTTCCTGATGTCTGCCAGGTGCTTGTAGAGTTCGTCCTCATTCTCAACTTCAAACTCAATCTCAAGGTCCCATGATCCAATGAGCTTGAGCATCTGAGGGGCTTTCTTGTTTGCTGAAACATATGCCTTTATCTCCTTTTCAGCTTTCTCATCAAGATTCTTTGTCCTGAATATTATCTTGTAGAGGTTTATGCCTATCTCCTCAAGGTTGGGATAGCACCTGAACTGGTCTATTATCTTATCCTTTGAGAGCTTCCTCAGCCTGTAGTTTATTATGTCTCTTGTAAGGCCTGTCCTCTTTGAGAGCTCAAATATAGGAATCCTCGCGTCTGTTGATATCTGCCTCAGGAGTTTCTTTTCTATGCTGTCAGGATTGTATTTTCCTCCAGGAATGCCATACATGAACTCTTTTGGTTCTGTGTCTGTCATGTATTCCCTTGCATAGATTGGTGAGTATTCAGTAAGAAGCACATCCTTGTCAAGTATGAATCCTGAGTATCTGTTCATAAACCTGCTCAGTATCCTTCCGAACTCAAAGTTTGACCTTGCAAGCACCGACACAGCAAGGTCCCACCTCCCCCTAAGCTGAGCAACCCACACAATATTCTTTGATCCCTTCCAATACTCAATTATCTGTTTCTCCTCCTCAAGGGTAGCGTTCTGAAACTTGAAGTATAGTTTGTATTGTGAAAACCCCAGCCTTGTGAAATCTATTACAGTGTAATACTCAAATATTGCCTGACGCTTTTCTAATCTTCTTATTCTGTACTCAACAGCAGGCTTGCTCAGCCCCACTCTTCTGGCCAGCTGAGAGTTGCTCTGCCTGCAGTTCTCATCCAGAAGGGTGAGGAGCTTTCTGTCCTTGAGGTCAAGTTTGAAGGCCATAAAAGCAGTATTTTGGGTTATTTCTATATAAATATTGCGTAAATGTAAGAAAATAAACTAAAAAGTATTAAATATGTGTGATAACTATGTAACCCCCAGGTGGTGAAAATGAGCAATATCAGTAGAGTAACCTATTCAGTAAGAAGGCATGGTAAAAAGGGGCCTGACGGTAACCTCACTAATGAGGGCGTACAGGCCAGCAGAAAATTAGGTGAAAAGCTTAGGGAAGAGCATCCCTCAATTGAGGTATACTCATCTCCTGTTGAAAGGGCTGTCCAGACAGGGCAGAACATAATTAAAGGTTATGGATATGATAAAAGGGTTCTTCCTGCTTATGCCTTGAGCCCTCTTGATCCTCCTGAGCCTGAAGGGATAACTGACAGGGATGATATTATACAGTACTGGTTAGACAATGAGTGGAAGAAGCGGGATGGAAGCAGGGGAGACATGTATGCTGCTGGCAGGAACATCATTGTGCATCTTGCTTCTGTCATGAACACAGATGATGTAGAGGACGGTGCCAGAATTGAGGGGATAAGCCATGCCCCGCTTCTTGAGGCAGGGCTCGCAATGCTTACAGGAAACAGGGATATAAGAAGCATGGGTGGAAACTTCAATCCTGGAGAAGGCCTTGATTTGATTGTTGACCATAACATAGATGATATCAAAGGCATGAAGATGGGTTTCAGGGGCGCAGAACATTCAGTTGATAGCGTGATTCCAACTGTATCAGAATGCAGGAAAATGATGCTCAGATGGCATAATCCTGTTGAGTATGTCAACAATATGTACGGCTGCCATCCAGGAGAAGGTGACCGGGAGTATCTTGGCTATGTTTTTGGGATGCCCTGAATGCTCTTTTTTGGGCGGTGTTATATTTACCTAAGGAATAATTGAATCAGGTGGTCAGAATCACAAAAGAAGATTTTCAATGGAAAGACAGTCTCAGCGCCAAGAGCTACAAGAATCACATATCCAAGACCAGGAAAAACCTGCTGTTCAATATGCTCCTGCTTGTGGCTACAGTATATGCCCTCTTATTTGTAGGGGGCTTTCTTAAGTGGCCCATTCTCCTCGTCTTCGCGTTCATATATTTTGAAAGGAACTGGTAAGATAATTTAATAAATTAAAATAATAAAGTGACTAAAATATGGGTATCAAAGAGAAATACAAAAACAAAGAATGGTATGAGGAGTCAGCAGAGGGTAACCCTGTATTCGCCAGCCTGGCAGGCCAGTCCTTAAGGCATCTGGATCCTCTTGAGAAACAATACAGCGTTCTTCTGATCTTCTGCGAAAACAACAGAATATGGTGGCTCACGCCAGAGCAGGATCAGGATGTTTTATCGGACGAGATAATCAGCAGGCACAGAAGTGACAGGAAATGGCTGGAAGGATGGTTCAGTGAGTGGAAGAAACACCGCCTGCAGTATGAGAAACTGTACGAGGAAGTAAAGAGCAGGGACCTCAGCCAGATGCCTGATGAAGAGCTTTTTGACCTCCACAAAAGGGCATGGCAGACTGTGCTGAAGTGCAGGAAGATTGACATGATAATAGACCCTTTTATCCTCGGCTCAGAGAGAAAAATGACCGAGAAGCTGGGAAAGTTCTGCAAAGAGAATGGAATAAAGGATATAAACAGGATTTACACCACACTTATACTGCCTGAAAGGGAGTCCTTCATCAGACAGAAGGAGATAGAGCTTATTGAGATGGCAAAGAGGATAAGCACCTCTGAAGAGCTCATGCAGCTGCTGGACAAGCCTGCAGAATTCTCAAAGCTGGATTTCGTAAAAGAGCACATGGACAGGTATTGCTGGATAAAAAGCAACTGGGGAGGGTACTATGAATACGCCCCTGAGGATGTCATGGCAGGCATAAGGGATGTGCTGGAGGGGGGGATACAAGAGTCTGAAAAGAGGATGAAAGGCATTGTTGAGGAGAACATCAAAAGAAAGAGGGAGTTAATCCGGAAGCACAAGTTCAACCAGGACATCATTGATCTTGCAGAGCTGACAGCATTTTTCTCCTACTGGCAGGACCTGAGAAAAGAGAATGCCCTGATGTATGTCCATTACGAGACCCTGTTCCTCAGGGAGTTCGCAAGAAGATTCACCCTTGAGTATGATGACCTGAAGCTGTTTGACAACACAGAGATTGAAACCCTGATAAAGAGCGGAAGACTGCAGGAGGAGGCGCGAAAAAGAAAGAGCATGTTCCTGCTTGAGTACCTGCCAGAGGAACTCAGGGCACACCATGACAATGTGAGGGAATACTTCAACATTATAGTCAACAAAAGCCTGGATAATGAGAAAGGCGAGATAAAGGGAAACTCTGCAAATCCGGGAAAGGCCACAGGAAGGGCAAGGATAATCCATGAGCAGAAGGATTTCGGGAAGTTCAGCGAGGGGGATGTGCTTGTCACAGGCATGACACGGCCGGAATTCACCCCTATAATGAAAAAGGCAAAAGCAATAGTCACAAACGAAGGCGGAATAACCTGCCACGCGGCGATATTCTCAAGGGAATTTGACATACCCTGCATAATAGGCACCAGAACAGCCACAAAGGTTTTAAAGGACGGGGACATGATAGAGGTAAATGCCGACAAGGGCGTTGTGAAGAAGTTAGAATGAGCAAGGTGACCAAAGAGGACCTGGAAAGGATCAGGAAAACGCAGTGGTACAAGCAGGGAGGAGAGATTATTCCCTGGTTTGTGGCAATACCCTACCTTCAGACCCAGAAGGTGTGGGGCAGGCAGAACTCAATCTTCTTCAATCAGGGGCTGAAGAACGAGGGCTTTTTCAACAAGGCTGTGGAGACAAAACTGGCAAGGGAGACACTGTCAAAGAACGAGAGTTCCACCAGCCACATAAAAAAAAAGATTGCAGAATGGAGAGAAAAGAGCAGAAAAGCAAAGAAAGAGCTTGCCAAAGACATCAAAAGCATGAGCGACAGGGAATTCATAAAGACATTATCAAGAGTATCAGATCTTCTTGCAGAACAGTGGCAGACCGTCATAATGATTGAGCTTTTTGACCCCTGCGGGCATGAGCTTTTTGAGGAGTACCTCAGGGAAAGCGGCATCGCCCTGAGCCCAAAAGAAAAAGAGGCGGGGCTGGCTCCTGAACTGAACAGCTTTACGGTTGAAGAGTTTCTTGACAGGTACAAGATTGCTGAAAAGGCGGGAAAGGAGCCCGGCAAGCTTGACAGGCTGGCGGAATCACACGCCAGGGAATATTTCTGGACAGGAAATTCCTGGGCTCACACAGAAAGGATAAGCAAGGAGGAGTTCATAAAAAAGATAAGGGGGGATATAAGGAATTTTGATGAAATGAAGAGGAAACATGACAGGATTAAAAGGCAGATAAAAGAGAAAAAAGAGAACAGGAAGGCGCTGATGAGCAGGATAAAGAACAGGAGGGTATTGAACATATTAAGATTCTTCCAGCTGCTCTCGGACTGGAGAGAGGAAAGAAAAAGAGACGTGCTTATCACAAACCACTATCTTTACGGATTTCTGGAGGAGCTCAGCAAAAGGAGCGGCGCGGACAAAAAACTTCTTGAGTTCGCTGTTCCGTCTGAGATAGAAAGCACTGAGTTAAGCAGGAAATATGCTGAAACCCTGAAAAAAAGAAGAAAGAAACACCTGGTCATGTGCAACAGGGAAGGGAAAAGATTGTGGTTATATGGAAAGGAGATGGATAAGGTGGTAAAGACTCTCAGGGAGAGCATAAAAAAGAAGGACATAAGGGGCATTGCCGCAAACGGGGGCAATGCAAGGGGAAAGGCAAGGATTGTAATGGCACGCAGCGATTTCAGCAGGGTCAAAAAAGGGGAGGTGCTGGTGGCCATAATGACCAGGCCTGAGTTCTCTCCTGTGATGGAGAAAGCCTCTGCTTTTGTTACGGATGAGGGAGGCATCACCTGCCATGCCGCAATAGTTTCCAGGGAGATGGGCAAGCCCTGCATTGTGGGAACACAAACAGCCACAATCTCGCTGAAAGACGGCGAGGAGGTTGAGGTGGAGGCCGACAAGGGCATTGTGAGGAGGATAAAATGAGCTCAAAAGATGTTAAGGAAATGCTGGACAAGAGCCTTAATGAGAGATGGTATGCTCAGGGATTCAACACAACCCCCTTGCTTATAGGCTCTGCAGGAGGAAGCGGAATCTTCATGAAGGATTATCTCGGTTATGGATACACAAAATACCTTTACATCTTCAAGGAAGATTATGGGAATATGCATTATTTTGAGGATGACCTCAGAAGGCTCGCAAAAATCATAAACAAGGAAATAGAGAAAGACCCTGATTATTTCAAAAAGATAAAGAGTGTGTATGATGGCCATATAAGCGATTCTGAGAAGTTCTTTGCCTTGGCTGAAAAAACAGACCTGAAAGAAATGTCAGATGAGAAGCTGATGGGGTTTGTCAAAAAAGCTTCTCAAGCAGTGCTAATATCTGTAGGGGTTGCCCATGTTATAGAGCCATTTGCCCTGACAACAGACCGGAAGATAAAGCAGCAGCTGTCAAAATACATAAAAGAATCCCATCCCCTTAACAAGGCCTTCACACTCCTGATGTCTCCTGTAAAAAAATCATTTGTGAATGAGCAGGAAGACCATCTCAGGCTCATAGCAAAGGAGAAAGATAAAGAGAAAAAAGACAAGCTTGTTGAAGAGCACATAAGGAACTTTTTCTGGATAAGGAATGGGTATGCAGGAAGGCATAAACTAACAAAAAAGGAAGTCCTTCAAGAGGCAGAGTCAATGAAGGAGAAGAAGCAGATAGGCTTTGCCAAGATTGTGAGAGAAAAGGAGAATATGATAAAAGAGCTGAAGCTTGATAAGGGCCTTGTGCTGAAGATAAAGGTTACAGAATATTTAATTCACTGGCAGGATGAAAGAAAAAAGAACATACTTAAAGCAGTTGATTATCTTGAAAGGTTTGTTGAAGAGGCTGCTTCCAGATTCAATAAGGATATAAGATTCCTGAGATACATGGTTCCCCGAGAGATGCGGCTTGAGAATCTCAGGTCTAAAGAGTTCTATGAGAAGCTAAAAGAAAGAAGGAAGGGCTGTGTCTACCTTCAGGAAAAATGCGATGAACCAATCATCTCAGGAAAGGATTATGAAGAGTTTGTCAGCAGGTTCAGCAGCTCAAAAGAGGCAGAGGTAAGGGAGATAAACGGAATAACAGCATCAACAGGCACTGCTATAGGAGAAGTTAGAGTTTGCACGACCCTGGATTCAATAAAAGAATTCAAAGAAGGCGAGATATTGGTTGCGTCAATGACCAGGCCTGAGTATGTCCCTGCGATGAAGAAAGCTGCGGCAATAATAACAGATGAGGGGGGTATAACATCACACGCTGCAATAGTCAGCAGAGAGCTCAACATACCATGCATAATAGGCACAAGAAATGCCACAAAAGCGCTCAATGACGGCGACCTTATTGAGATAAAAGGCAACCACGGCCTGGTTATTGTGCTGGAGAGAAAAGAAGAAGATACCAACAAAAAACAAGCAGGAGGATGATATACATGGGGGAACTGGACAAGCTCATGGAGCATGTCAAGGATAAGGCGAAAGCAGACAAGAGGAAGATTGTCATAGCAGAAGGGTGGGATGAAAGATGCCTCAGGGCAGCAGACCATATTCTTAAGGAAGGATATGCTGACCTTATCCTGCTCGGTGATGAGGAGGATATCAAGAAAGCAGCAGAGGAGCACAAAACAGACATAAGCTCTGCTGAAATAATAAACCCAAAGACATCCGGCATGAGGAAGAAGCTGGCGCAAGAGCTTGTTGAGCTGAGGAAGCACAAGGGCATGACAGACGAGAAGGCAGACGAGCTAATGGATGATGTCAATTACTTCGGCTGCATGCTCCTGCACACAGGCTATGCAGACGCGATGGCAGGAAGCGCAATATGCCCCACAGGGGACCTCATGAGGCCGGCTATGCAGATAATAAAGACAAAAAAGGACTCTGGCCTGATATCAGAGGTCATAGTGAGCGAGGATGTCAGGAACAACAGGATTATTTTCACCTCTGACTCAAGCCTCAATATAGACCCTGACGAGGAGCAGCTTGCGCAGATAGCGGTCAATGCAGGAGACGCTGCCAGAGAGCTTGGCTTCAACCCAAAAATAGCCCTCTTGAGCTTCTCCACCAAGGGCTCCGGAGGGGAGGGAGACATAATCCAGAAGACAAGGAAAGCTGCAGAGCTCGCGCAGGAGAAAAGGCCAGACTATATAATAGACGCAGAATACCAGGGCGATGCTGCAATAAACCCCAAGGCAGCAGAGAGGAAATGCCCTGATGCAAGGATAAAAGGGGATGCTAACGTGCTTGTCTTCCCCAACCTCACAGCAGCGAACATAACAATGCATCTCCTCACCCAGCTCTCTGACCTGAAGATAGACCTTACCATGATGATGGGCATAAGAAAGCCGGTGGCAATACTCGGAAGGAGCACGCCTCAGGAGACAGTGACAAACCTGATAATAACCGCTGCAATGGAGGCAAACTCAGAGGAATAAGATGGCTATGCTTATACTGCAGAGAAAGGCCAACGCATATCCCTTCCCTCTGGTGATGGCAATAGGGAAATCCTTCACACAGACAACAAGGGAGATATTAGGATGGCCTCTCATGGGAAAGGCATACGGAATCTACGAGAAAGGCCTCATAATGTGGGCGACGGATGAGGATGACCATATAAGAAGGAGCAACAGGCTAAAAAAAGCTGTGCTTGAAAACCCGGGATTCATCAGCAGATTAAAAGATACGTTTCTTGAGCGCGTTTCAGAATTCAAAAGGACTGTTGAACACGTCGCAGGACACTCCCCCTCAAAACTCTCAGGAAAGGATGTATACACGCTGCTGGAAAGGTTTTATGAGGCATACAATCACGCCTATGCGTGGTCAGAGCCTGTGCCTTTCCTGACAAAAGACAGCATTGCAGAATACCTCCTGGAGTACATGCTCAGTAAGACAGCCCCGGAAAAAGCCCATAGATACCTCAATACGCTTTCATCCCCCCTGGATATATCATTTATCAGAAGAGAGGAGATGGACATGCTAAATCTGGCTTCAAAAGTCAGAAGGAATCCGGAAGCAAGGGAAATGCTGCTGAAAGAGCACACAAAAAAATGGCGCTGGATACCTTATGATTATGGCGTGATGACCTGGACCAGAAAGCATTTTAAGAAGGAGCTTGATGATACTCTGGAGAAAAAAGATCCTGAGAGAGAGCTGAAGAAGATAAAAGATTATTTCTCAGGCCTGAAGAAAGAGCAGGAAAGGATAATAAAAGAGCTGGATATTGACATGAAACACCAGCAGCTTCTTGAGGATGTGAGGGACTGCGCGTTCATCATGGACCGCAAGAAGGAGGAGTTCACAAAATCCCACCTCGCAATAAGGCCCCTTCTGAAGGAGGCTGCAAGAAGGACAGGCCTGAGCCTTGCAGGAGTGCAGTTCCTCATGTGGGATGAGGCTCATGAAGGGCTTGTGGAGAGAAAGAAGCCGGATAAAAGAGGCATAGAAGGGAGAAAAGAGCTCTGCTGCCTGACTTTCACTGAAGACAAAATAAGCATGAGCGAGGGGAAGGAAGCAGAGAGAATCATAGGAGGGATAAAAAAGAGCGTGAGGCAGAAATCAGAGGGCCTTAAGGGAGTTCCCGCCTCCTCAGGAAAACACAAGGGAAAGGCAAGAATAATACTTGATGCCAAACACATAGGGAGGCTTGGAAGAGGGGAGGTGCTTGTCACCAACATGACATCGCCTGATTTCACAGCAGGCATGAAAAAGGCAGGAGCAATAGTCACAAACGAAGGCGGAATAACCTGCCACGCGGCAATAGTCAGCAGGGAGCTCAACATACCATGTGTAATAGGCACAGGAAATGCATCTGAAGTCCTGAAGGACGGGGATGAGGTTGAGGTTGATGCTGATGAGGGGGTTGTGAGGAGGATAAAGAAATGAAATTCATCAAAGGTCTTGCAAAAAGGAAAGTAAGCAACTGGATGAACAGGGATTGGTATCACCAGAGGTTTGACGGCAGCCCTTATTTCATGCATTTCATTGCAGAAGGTGAGATATCAATGGACAAAGACAGGAAAAAAGGGGGCTATTTCACTGTGCATTACTGCTTCTATGAAAAGGGAAAAGCAGACTGGTACATCCTTATGGATGACATAAAAAGGGTCGTTGATGCGGTTATCAGAGCCAGCAAAAATAATCCGGATATAAGCTCTGAGTTCATACAGAAATGGAAACCTGACTATGACAGGTTTTACAACAAATGCATTGAAGTGGGCAAAACAGACGTGGGCGGGCTTGATGATAGGGGATTGATGAAACTGCATGATGATTTTGCTGAAATCACGCTGCACAGGAGCAGCTGCAGCTCGCTTATAGACGGCTTTGCTCTTGGCACGGATGTTATGATAGCCGACCATATAAAAGAAGCCTATGAAAACTCCTCCCTTAAAGACAACATGGGCTTCACTGATGTGTTCTCTGGTCTCACTGCCCCTGTCCATCTATCATTCATAAATGAGGCTGAGGTTTCCCTGCTCAGGGTTGCTGTGAAAGCCGAGAAAGAGGGGCTTAAAGATGTCTTTAACAGCGAGAGGCATGAAAAGATCCATGAGCATATCAGGGGGACAGAAACACTTAATCTCCTTGAGGAGCACCAGAGGAATTACTTCTGGATAAATAATAATTATGTTTCTTCCTATGTTCTGGGAGTTGCGCATTTCATAGAAGAACTGAAGAATATTTTTGAGACCGACCTTGACATCAAGAAAGAGATTGAAAGAGTTGAGAGAACACCTAAGAGAAACAGGAAGAATAAGGGTAAGCTCATGAAAAAGATAGAGCTCAGCCCTGAAATTAAAACACTGATAAGGATATCAGAAGATTTCACCTACTGGCAGGATGAAAGAAAGAAGGCCACTTTCTGGGCAACACATTACTTCAGCAAGATTCTTGAAGAGATAGGGAAAAGGACAGGCATAGGTCTTGAGGACATCAAGTACATGACATGTAGGGAGGTCAGCAGGATATTCAAGGACAATCCAGGCAAGGAAGAGTTGAAGGCAAGAATGGAAAAAGGAGCTTACTACTGGGATGAGGAGGGAATTGATGCCCTGCACTCAGGAGAAGCAGACGAGATAATACATGCTGTCCTGGGAAGCCAGGACCTTTCTGATGTTGAAGAATTCAGGGGCCTTGCAGCATGTACAGGCAAGGCAACAGGGCCTGTAAAGATAGTGAACAGCGCTACCGAGATAAGCAAAGTTGAAGAAGGAGATATACTCGTGGCTGTGATGACAAGACCTGACTATGTGCCTGCAATGAGGAAATCAGCAGCAATTGTGACAGATGAGGGGGGAGTAACTTCTCATGCCGCAATCGTGAGCAGGGAGATAGGAGTGCCGTGTATCATAGGGACAAAAACAGCTACCACAACTCTCAGGGATGGGGTTATGGTTGAAGTTGATGCTGATGAGGGGGTTGTGAGAAAGATAAAAAGGGAGGCCGATGGGAATACTTAATGCTGTAATGGAAGCTGTAGGGATAAAATCCTACCTGGACATGCACAGGATACTTGCACTGGACGAACATGAAGAGAGATATCTTGCTGACCTGGATCACCTGAGTGAAAAGGACAGGGAGCTTGTCAACAGGCTTATAAATGCAAAGAGGAAAAACAAAAAATACATGGTTGGAAAGCTCCTGAGAAAGCTGACCAGGAACATGGAGCTGGAGATGGACCTTCTGAAGGAGGTAACCAACCTTGAATCCCTGAGAGGGAGCATACAGTGGAGGAGCACAGGGACAAGATAACAAGAATCCTTCTTGATATAGCCATACAACTGGCACCTGAAGAGGCAAGAGCAGTTAAGAGGGGGGTATGGGAGAAAGGTTCCATCTGAAGAGCTTAAGGAGAGGATAAGCTCAGCAGTCCAGGACTACAAGGGTGGAGACCCCATAACTATTGACCGGGAAGGAAGGATAGAAATGAGATACAAGGACGGTGACCTCAGGCTGACCAAAGGAAGCAATATGAATGCAGGTTTCAACAAGACAGTCCAGCAGGTGTGGGATGAGATAAAACCAGGGTACCTGAAATCCCTGAGGCTGCACTTCGGAAAGCTGGGGATAGCCTGAAAATTTAATTAAAGGGTGGTTAACATGAAAAGCAAGAGCTCAGTAAAAAAAGAAGTTGCCGAACAGGACCAGAAGGAACAGATAAAGCAGGCAGTGCAGGACATCAGGTCAGGAAAAAAGAAGAAAGTCACAATAACTCTCAAAGACAAGGACTTCAACATAAAGCCTCTGCCTTTGCTGTGGTGGAATAAATTCATCTTTTTCATCCAGAGATGGATGGTGCCGATGCACTTCAAGAACTGGCTTCTGAGGACTACAGGGATGAATGTTGGCCATGACGCGTGCATCCCCCACTACATTGACTTTGACCCTTACTTTCCTGAGCTCATAAGCATAGGTGGGGGAACGCTTATTGGCGGGGATTCAAGCCTCTGGGCGCATAAGCTTGAAGGCAGGAAACTCAAAATCGGCAGAGTGGAGCTCGCAGACAAGGTCATGATAGCCGGCTTTGTAACACTTTGGCCAGGAGCAAAGGTCAACAGGAACTCAATGATAAACCTTGTCTCAGAGCTTGACAGGGAAGTTCCTGAGGGCGAGCTATGGGGTGGAAAGCCCGCAAACCAGCAGCTTAAGCTCTCCCAGGAGCTCATTGACAAGTACTTCAAAAAGAAGGACATGGACACAAAGGAGTATTACAAGGAGTTCAGAAAAAAGGTCAGGGCATTCCGGAAAGACCCCTCCCAGAACTACCTCAAAATCTACTATGGAGGAAACAGAGCAGGAGCAGGCAGTGACTGGTGGAGGGCAAGGAACATACTCAGGATATTCTACAACGGCATAATAGTTGAGATCTCAAGAATGCTGCCCCACTGCTTCCTGAAGACGCTGCTGCTCAGGATGATAGGAGTCAGGATAGGAAAGAACGTGCGCATAGGCAAGGGAACAATATTTGATCACATATATGGTGACATGACAACAATAGAGGACAATGTCAGGATTGGCGAGCACTGCTATTTTGACGGGCATGAGTACACAATATCCCAGACAGTGTTCGGCAGGGTTCTCATAAAGAAAGGCTGCCACCTGAAGCATCACACCTTTGTCAGAATAGGCACAACAATAGGGGAGAACACCACAATAGAGCCGTGGAGCATGTGCCAGAAGGAAATCCCTCCAAATGAGGTTTGGGGAGGCATACCTGCCAAGCCACTGAGGAAGAAAGGGAAAAAGAAACAGTAAAAACCTTTGTCTCCACCTTAACGTGCGGAGCTTTAAGCCCGCCTTTTTAGTAAATTATATATAGAAACGGCCAATGGGGATTTTCATGGTCGTGATAATATATCTAATGACTATTGAGGATAAAGTCAGGAAAGAGAAAAAGGAAGGGGGTAGTGCGCCAGCCACCTTCAAGCGCCAGAAGCGTGTTACTGGGGAGGACGGCAATATAAAGTATGTTGATTTCACCCCTGAAACAAGAGCCCCTTATGAATCAAAGACAACACCAGAAAGCGAGTACAAGCGGGTTGTTGGAAGTTCTGCTGAAAAAGGAAGCAAGATCCTCTCTGAGAATTACATGAGGTCGCTGGGCCAGAGAGCAAGGACAGCAATAGGCAATGTCAAGAATATTGCCAACAATGCAGTGGACACGGTTGTGGGCAGGCCGATCTCCAGCATGTACAACTGGCAGACCAGAAGGTTTCTCAAGAAGAATCCTGAAGCAAAACAGGAGATATGGTATACTGAACACGGCAGCGCGCAGGGAAAGCACAACCAGTGGAGGCTGATGAGAGAAGGCAGGAAGCAGGGAAAACTGATGTACGGCCTCAGCGCTAACCACTCCAAAGGCCATGAGCACACAACAGACCAGTCCTTTGACCAGATATACAATCTGCACAAGAAAACAGGGCTGAAAAACCCCGAGAGAAGACGTGACAAGTACATGGGCCACAGCAGCGGAGCGAACACTGGCCTGTACATGGCAACAGACCCCAGGATAAAAGGCACTGGAATAAAGGAGGTTCACGGGGTCGCGGCAACACCTCATGGCATTGCTGCTGACACAATTGAAAGAAGGCTTATGGGGCTGGTTACAAACATAGATTATGACAGGAAAGACAAGGCAAAGGGACAGAAAGCCGCCACAGAGCTTTACAAGAGGGGCAAGCCGTTTGTGGACGTGTACATGAGCACAGGAAAGGCTGACGGGCTCGTGAAACCAGAGGACATAAATTACAGGCATGCAAAAGGAATGAAAGTCATTGACCACAAGGACTCCACCCACTTCGGAACAAGCGGGTCAAACAGCCGGATCAACAAAATCCTTGTTGACATGATGGCAAACCCTGACAAGCACTATAAGCCGGTTTCGCATTACACAAAAGAGAAAGCTGCATGAAAAAAACCATTAACAAGAACACGCTAAAAGGAATTGATCTTCTCATAATAGACATAGATGACTGCTTCATCTACCACAGGACTGTCGCAGCGGCAAACTGGATCTTCCTTGACACTGTGTCAGGGCTTTTCAGCACAAAAACAAAAAAACAGTTCCTCACGACAAAAGAGGCATTCCTGAAGGCGATCCGCACCATGATTAAAGGAGTCACAGGGTTCAGGCCTGACAAAATGCTCTTTGCCAGGCTATTGAGGCTTTCGTATGCTGGTTTGGTGCTTTACTGCATGAACACAGCAAGAGAGGCAGTGAATTCATTAGGAGGGAGGATGAGCAACAGGAGAATAATAGAGAGATGGGCTGAGGCAGTGAAGAAAATTGGAATCACAGAAAAAGATTACACAATGGACAAGGAATTGCTCAAGCAGAACATGAACCAGGGAGTATGCCTGCTGTACAAAGGGATAAAGGAGATAAATCCGGGCATGCACGTTGCAGCAATATCCCAGCACTTCTCCATAAAAGGGAAAGAAGACCCCATGGCTCGCATCCTGGGCACAGACTCAATGAATTCAAACATGTTCTATACAGACAGCAGAGGAAAGATAACAGGATACATGATAAGGGTGGGGGACGGCAGGGACAAGAAGGCAATAGCTGACAGGCTCATCAAGGAGATGAAACCTGAAAAAGTGGGGGTAATAATAGGGGATTACGAAGACCTGGGGCTTCTCAGGCTCAGAAAGCTGAAGGCAGTCATATACATGCCTAAAATAGAAAAATTTATAGACAAAAGCAGGTATGAGATTGCAATGGAGGCAGGAAGCTGATGCCTAACATAAAGCATTTCAGGGACATAAGAAAGAAAGACATTCCTCTCGTGGGAGGAAAGGGCGCCAACCTGGGGGAGCTCGCGAGCATAGGCCTGCCAGTGCCAGAGGGATTTGTTGTTACAGCAAGGGCATATGACAGGTTCATAACAGAAGCGGGAATAAAGGAAAATATAAGAGAGCTTCTTGACGGGCTTGATGTTGAGGACACTGAGAAGCTGAATGACACTGCAGGAAAGATAAGGGATCTGATACTCAAGTCGCATATGCCTGAGAACCTTGTTGAAGACATTAAGCAGAACTATAAAGGAATAGAGGATTTTGTTGCAGTGAGAAGCTCTGCAACAGCAGAGGACCTTCCTGATGCGAGCTTCGCGGGCCAGCAGGACACATTCCTCAACATAAAAGGGGAGGGTGATGTTCTTGAGGCAGTAAAGAAATGCTTTGCATCTCTCTTCACTCCAAGGGCAATATACTACAGGCAGAGAAACAACTTTCCTCATGAGAAGGTATATCTTGCTGTTGTTGTTCAGAGGATGATCAATGCAGACAAGGCAGGAGTGATATTCTCTGTCAACCCGGTAACAAACAGCAGGGAGGAGATAATAATAGAGGGAGCCTACGGCCTTGGAGAAGCGGTTGTTGCCGGTGAATTGACACCCCATTCTTACATAATACACAAGGAGAGCCACGACATAAAGGACAAAAGCATAGGGAAACTTGAGTGGGGCTACTTCAGGAACAGGGAGGGAAAGACAGAGAAGAGAAGCATTGAGCACGGCCACATTGAAGTGCTGGATGAAAAGGAAGCAAAAGCCCTGACAAGGTTCACAAAAGATATTGAGAAGCACTATGGCATCCCGATGGACATAGAGTGGGCCATAGAGGCTGGCAAGGTGTACATACTGCAGGCCAGGCCTGTGACGACGATTAAGTAAGGGAGTCTGAAGATTTTAAAGAACAACCGTAGCGCGCATTTACCCCGCATTCACCCGCACATCCACTCTGCTTCTTCCCTGTCAAGCTCAAGCCAGTCTGCAAGTTTCATTCCGCTGTCAATGTCTTTCTGGAATATGGCCTGCAGGTAGGGCAGCGTGTCGTGCAGCGCCCTTTTTGCTGAGGAGTGGGTTTTCTCAGCAACCTTTTCGGCTATTGCCTTTCTCTTCTGGTATTTCCTGTTTGCCATCCATATCTTTAGCAGCCTTTTTGTCGGCCCGTACCTGATGAACTTTTTGTATTTCTCATCCTTTGACACTGCGATGCCCGCTGAAAGGTAAGCATTGACATAAGCAAGAAACCTCCAGTGCTGCCATCTTCTTATCCTCCTTCTCATGATGTCTGCCTTGGAGATGTAATCATACGCCCTTGCAAGGTCACCTGGCTTGTTGTACTCCTTTGGCATGTTCTCGTCCATCCAGAGCATTACCTCGTCAAAGTCCTCTTCAATGTTGTTGAATGAGCTTATTGCTATTGAGGGGTCTGTTGTCTTCAGGACTTTCATCACTGCATTGAGTATGCTTTCTGTCCTCTCCCTCTGGCTCAGCTTGTCCATCTCCTCCTTAACAAGCTCTTTCTTTCCCTCTGCAAGCGTCTGAAGGTCATTTACCGCAGCCCTCAAGTCTCCGCCAGCCCTCCTTGAGAGTGTCTTCAGGTCATCCTCCCTGAATTTTATGCTTTCCTTGCCGCATATTGATTTAAGGGATTCAAATATGTGCTTGTGGTCAAGCTCTTTGAACTCTATCATTGTGCTCTTTTTCCTTAATGCAGAGAACTTCTTGTCAAATGGGTCTGATGCAGTGCATATCAGGGGGAATGCTGTCTTGTCTATCAGCTTAACAAGAGCTGAGATGCCTCCCCTGTCCTGCATTCCGCTGAGCCCGTCTATCTCGTCTATAAGTATGACCTTGCCTTTTGAGAAGAGCGACATCTGCTGCGAGGCTGAGCCGACTACTGACTCTATCTGGTCCTTGTTCCTGAAGTCTGAGGCATTCACCTCTATTATCTCAAGTCCGAGCTCATTGGCAGCTGCGTATACTGAGACTGTCTTTCCGCATCCTACAGGGCCGTGTATTATTGCTGCTCTCTTTTTCTTGTTCCTGTAGTCTGCTATGAACTCCCTCACATTCCTGACAGCCTCTTTTTGGCCTGTCACCTCAGCAGTGTTCTTTGGCTGGTATTTTCTTGTCCATGGCTCCATAAGGGCTTGCTTGTTTCATGGGTATATTAATTTTGCTGTAAGTGCCGGCAAAACCAGATGGGTGCTTGTCGCCTGCGCAACGCTGGGATAATAAGCGAAACATTTAAATAATATTGTATCAAATAGTCTTTTAAATATGTTTTTGATTAATAAAATTAATAGTATTTCAAATATTCTAACGAATAGTCTTCTGAATATTAATAATCTCCAATGGTAAGAATACAAAAGCTCCCAAACGGCCAGCTCATCATAACAATACCCAAAAGGCTTGCTGAGTTCAAGGGATGGGGCAAAGGCATTCGCATGGAGTTCAAGGACCACACAAAGGATTCTATAATACTTGCAGTAAGCGATTCAGAAAAAGAGGATGATAAAAGCCATGGGGAATAGGAAGGCAACACTCGGCCAGATACTGTTTATACTGACAGCACTTGGCATACTGGGATTCCTCTATACCTCAGGATATATGGGTTCAATAACAGGCCACGCAGCGCTTGAGAAAGCAGAAGTATTCACAGGAAGTGATGAGTATGATGTTGGAGACATGGCCCATGTTTTTGTGGTTCCTGCAAGCTCTAATCATTCAGTAGAGGTGCTCAGGGACGGCGCTCTTGTGGCTGTGTCAAAGGATTTTCCTGTTGAAAAGGTGGGAAATTACACTGTCATCGCGGTAATACAACAGGAGAACATAACAAAAGAGCTTTCCACAAGCTTCATTGTGAAGGAGCCTGAGGATGCTCAAGAGCCTGAAAAACAGGCTGAAAAGGATAACAATCTCTCAGAAACCCCTGCAGCAAAAAGTACCCCCACAAACAATTCAGAAAAATCTGATTCTGCTGCAGGGGTTCAGAAACCCAAAGTCAACGAAAGCATCAGTGACAGCGAAAACAAGCATGTAGGTAAGAAGATAAAGGATGAGGAGGATTTTGAGACATTCTTCACCTTCATAGGAAGGATAAATGACAGCTTCGTGATAAGCTTCCACCATAACTCCACCGCAACCCAGCCGGTATGGGTAGAGGGGGATATTGAACACAATCTTACAAAAGAGAGCGCAGCAGCAAATGAGACAATCAACCTCACCATACCTGTCAGGAACAGGACAAGACTGCCCAGGTTCAGGCTGCACATAGGCCCGGACTCAGAGGTTTTTGAGTTTGACATTGAGATAACCATACAGACAGGAGCAAACGGAACAGGCAGCTCAGTAGACCTCAACAGGACAAGAGGGGTTGTGCCTGAGAGGGCAATGAACAGGAGCGTGAACTTCACCAGGCAGGACATGGTTGAAGAGACAATAACAGAGAACGGCAGGCAGGTAAGGCAGACAGTGATGGACAAGGAGGGGGTAAGGATTAATGTAAGGGGGGCCGGCAGGAGCGAGATCAGGAATGTGAGGTATAATAACGGCGTGCTGCATGTGGATGCGGGGCAGATAGAAGAGGCAACAATAATGGTGCCTCACGAGCCCCTGCAAGGAATAACCACCGCGCCGAAGCTTTACGTGAAAGAAGACAATGAAACAGAGTTCAGGCCCGCAGAGCCTTACAAAAAGGGCAACAAGACCTACAACAGGGTTGAAGTGACGCCAACACACTATGAGTTTAACGTGGAGCATTTTTCTGATTATACTGTAGAGCAAGGAGCGGGTTTTGAGTGCCTTGCCACCTGCCTTGAATGGATTGAAGGCACATCCGATACGTGTGTCATAAGCTCCGGAGAATGGGCCATAGAAAACTGCAACAACACCAACATAACCAACGCAAGAATCTACGACATAAACGATACTATCCTTAAGAATTCTTCGCCAGACACAAATTATGGAAGCCAAAACTATCTGCCTGTTGGAAAGAACGCGGCTGGCTTGCATAGAGCATTACTCAAGATGGAAAACGACACGCTCCATAATAACATTTTTTCTGGAGAAATAACAGGCATAAGTTTCTCTTTCGCAGTCAGAAATGTATGGGATAATAAGCCCACCATAAGGTTTTACAGGCTGAAGAGCGGTAACTACTGGGAAGAGATGGAAGCTACATGGAACGATAGGATACCCACCCAAAACTGGGCAGGGGAGGCAGGATGCAATCTCTCCGGCACTGACTATTACGCCTGGAGCTCAGGGGACCCTGAAATATTCATAAACAACGAAGACAGGAAAACAGTCACAATACCTGTAGAGTGGTACAATTACTGGAAAAACACAAGCAACAATGGATTCCTTATAAAAGATAATGATGAGTCTACTGAAGCGCCTTTCGAGATGCACGCAGAGGAAGCAGGCGTTACATATAATTATTTCCTGTTCAATATAACCAACCACAACTCAACGGCAAAGGCAGATTACAGTTTTAATGGTACACCCATCCAAACAGGCGGCTCAGACATCACACTAGACTGCAAAGGAGCCAGACTAACAGGCGACGCAACAGGAAGTGACATAGGGATAGACATAAACCACCCAAATGTCACAATAAAAAATTGTAAGTTGAAAGGTATAGATAAGGGATTTGATATTGACGGAAAAAACGTAACCCTCATCAACAACACAATAGAAGGAGAGCAATGCCTTGACATAGGAGGTGGGGACACAGTAGTGAACAATACAGACTGCAACCACACCAAAAACACGAACTGGGCCGTCCAGATTCGGAATTCTGCTGACATATATGACCTCCTCATCTACAACGCCACAGTAAATAACGAAATAATAACTCTCTATTCAACAGCCGATAATGTAACTATAGAAGATTTAGAGATAAAAAGCTTATCCGGAAGCAAGACATGCATACAATTCGCCGGATCAACAAACAGGATTGAAGATGGAACAATAAAAAACAGCCTCTTTCAATGCAACGGCGGAAAAGGAATAGGGGGAGGAGGAGAATCCTACGACAGCCAAACCATACAAAACAATACTTTCAGACACACAAGCATAGGAATAGAACTTCCTGACAGCGCCAATTACAACAGTATATTATCAAACACAATATACAACGCCAGTACAGGAATAAAAGTAGATGGCACCAGTAACACAATAGAAAACAACACCCTCAACAAGACTGGCAACTCAGAAATAGAAGACCTGTTCCTGGCATCAGCATCTCCACAGGAATATAACGGCATGCAGTTTGATGACTGCGTAAAATACTACGATGACAGCGCAAGTAATTCAGTGAGCGTAACATCTGATGACACAGAGATAACGCACGCCACAGGAAGCAATGACTATGATCTGTGGCTGTATGAGGATGATGACAGTCCTGCGTTGGGATGCGGAGCAAACGCTAAGATAACCCTTTTCATTGACAGTTCCTACGGCAATACTTGCGCTCAAGTTGTAGGAGCTTATGGAGGCACTTGTCATTTGGCTCATGATCAAGCTCTCAGCGGCACCGGCTCATCATCTAATTACACCTGGGACTCAAACGTTGACTCAAACACAATATCTGGATACACCAGCCCACCTTATTTGAGGCACAGCTCAGAAGAGGTACAGGTCAACGCGCCACTTAACCTCACAGCTACAGCGAGCAATAATAATATTACAGGAAACACATTTCTCAACAGCACAAATCCCCTATACCATTCAGCTGTCATAAGCGGAGATAACAACAACATCTGGCTCAACAATTTTTACTATGCAGCCATAGACGATTCTGGCACAGGCAATACCTACTGCCACAACAACCAGGGCAACTTCTACGAGGAAAGCATAACAGCCCCTGATGAAGACTGCGGCGCTGCAAACTTCACAACCCCCCTCAACAGCAGCCAGCACTCTCCCTCAGCTTCAAGTCCTCTTAACGTAACATGGGAAGGCCAGAGCAGCCACAACACTATAAACTACACTTTACATTACTCTGATGATTCGGGTTCCACCTGGAGCTTCCTGAACGCGAACACAAGTTTAAGCCACCTTTGGGACATATCAGGGCTTGCGGAAAAAACAACCTATGCTGTAAGGCTCACACCCTTTGATGGATCATTCAATGGAACCCATGTTTACAGCTATTTCATAATGGACAACACAGACCCTGTCCTGAAGCTCATGTCTCCCTCAGACCTGCTCAACACATCCAATCCTGACATTACTTTTGAATTTAATGTCTCAGACAATCTCGCATCAACAATGAACTGCTCCCTCTACATAAGGGACACCCTGAACCAGAGCAACACCTCAATACAGAACAACACAGTAGCTGCATTTGAGCTTCAGAGCCTGGCTGACAATGATTACTGGTGGAACATAACCTGCAGGGATGAGGCAGGCAACAGCAACCACAGCCAGAACAGGAGCTTCATACTGGATCAGACACCCCCCACCATCAGTGGCATAACAATAAGCCCGAACAGCACAGCAGGGGTTGATCCAAACACTGATATTAATGTCAATGCAGACGTAACAGACACCCACTCAATAGACAGCGTCATCCTGCAGTACAAGAGAAGCGTGAACGCATTCAGCAACATTAGCATGGATTACAATGCCACCACAGGGGCATGCAATGCGAGCTTCACAACAGACGGCATAGAGGGAACATACACCATAAGGGTTATTGCCAATGAATCTTTCGCCAACCTGAACATTTCAGGGAACAGCACAATCACATCAGCCCATGAGTTCACCTGGACAAGAAGCCCTTCAGACCTCGGCACAACCCAGGGGCTGATAACAACAAGCAGCGTGATAGGCAATATCACCATAAACAATACAGGAGACGATGCCATAAGCTTTGACCTCAGCGACAACTCGCCTTATGGGGTCTCGTATAATGTCTCAGAGCCTTTCCTTGTCAGCGCAAAGGGGGTGAAACGCATAAGGGTCAATGCAACGTTCGCGTCCACAACAAGGGAAGACAAGTTCAACATCACAATAACAGCAACCCACACCCCCACTGCAGCTGATCCTGCCACGGCTAAAATAAGCGCAACAATAAACTCATATGCAGGAGGGCCTTACCTTGACACGTCAATAGAAACATACCCCTCAGCAGCATTCCAGAGCCAGAAAGGCCTCACACTCTCCTCAAAAGTCAGGAACCTCGGAAACGAGACAGCCACCAACACCTGGCTTAACTGGACCCTGCCTGCAGGGTGGAACAACACATCAGGAAACTTGAGCCAGTACCTCGGAAATCTCAGCCCCACATCAGAAGGCTACAACAATCTGACAGTGACCCTGAATGCCTCGGCAGCGGAAGCAGGAAGCGTCCTGCTTTACGTGAACAGCAGCGAGGCAGGAGGGAAGACAGGATATGCTTCATCTACTGCAACTGTGTACTGCAACACAACAGACAATGTATGCGGAAAAAACTGTACCTCTGCCACAGACCCAAATTGCGAGAAGGCTGATGCAGGTGAGGGTGAGGGAGGCGGAGGAGGCGGAGGAGGCGGAGGCGGAGCAGGAGTATCCGCTCCAATAAGCAAGGGCAAGGTTGTTGAGGGCCCCACCCACAGGATAGACACAGTAAAAGGCACTGTCAGGAAGTTCCCTGTCACCATAACAAACTCTTACGAGGATGCCACTCTTGAGGACATAACAATAAGAGTGGACGGCTACCTGCCACAGTACCTCAATGTCTCTCCGCTCAGAATAGGGAAACTGAGATTCAATGAGAGCGGAACATTCACCATAAACATAGAAGCGCCGCCTTACATGAAATACAGCAATTACACCCTCAATGTTGATCTCATGGCTGAGATTGTGAGGGTAACAGACAGCAATGAGACATTAAAGACAGAATTCACAGACAAGAGAATAATCAACCTTGTGATACACGAGACAAGCGAGGAGAATGCGGACTCCAGCCTCAATGAAAGCAGAAAGCTCATTGAAGAGATGAAAGAGGCGGGCTTCAGCACCAGGAAGATATCAAGGATATACGAAAAAGCCATCTCATACTACAATGCAGGAAGGTACAGGCTCGCTGAAGAGGAAACTGAGAGAATTTCAGAGATGAAGGAGCTTGCATTCAGCACCAATGACATAATAGAAAAAGTGGAGGGGGGTGTTGAGGACGCGGAATACAGGGGCATAAAGGTCATAGAGACAAAGAACCTCCTCAGCCTTGCCAATGTTGCCTTTGCAAGGGAGGATTACGAGACAGCCCAGCAGAGGGCCCAGGAAGCCCAGCTTACTCTTCTCGTAGAGACAAGAGGAAAGTTCAACATAGTGAACTTTGTTATGAGAAACTATCTCAAGATAATAGCGGGCCTGATTGCAGCAGGGATAATAGGGCTCCTGATATACACAAGAATCAGCTCCCTCCTCATACTCAGGAAGATGAAATACCTTGACAAGTCAGAGATAATGATAAAAGACCTGATAAAGCAGGCCCAGAAGGAATGCTTTGAGGAAAAGAGGATGACAGTGCTTGAGTTCCACAAGATGATGTACCGCTACAACAAGAGGCTGGAGAAGATCAGGCACCAGAGGGTTGCCCTTAGGTCAAAGAAGGTGGGCCTGCTGAGGGTTTCCAACGAGCTGGACAATCTCAAGAGAGAGAACGACTACCTGCTTAAGCTTATCAAGGACGTTCAGAAGAGCTATTTTGAGGACAGGACAGCAGACTGGGAGACCTACACCTCAAAGATAGAGGCCCTGAATGCCAGAAGGGCTGAGGTGGAGAAAGAGCTGGCCATGCTTGAAGCAAAGGCCATACTTGAGAAAAAGAAAAAGAAAGGGGGGAATGTGTCTGTAGAGGACATAGAAAAAGAGCAGAAGAGGATAATGGAAGAGGGCAAGGAGGAAAAAGAGGCAGCCAAACCAGCAGAGAAACCAGAGCCAGAGAAGCACGAGGCAGAAGAAGAGAGAAGGGAAAAGAAAGAGGAAAAGCCATGGGGAAAATTCCTTGAAAAAAGAAAAAGAGCAGGGTTGAGAGTGCCTGAGAAGAAACAGGGCGTAAAAGAGGGTAAAAAATCTAAAAAGAGGGAAGAAAGCGCCAGCGAGGAAACCTCCGGGAAAAAACAGGTTGAAGCAGAAGCAGCTAATAAAAAAGAGCAGGAAAAGCAGGACCCCTTTTACAGGCTGACAAAAGAGCTTGACTCCAGAATAGAGGAGCTCAAGAAGGACGAGAGCGGCATAAGGGACAAGCTCAGGAACATAAAAGAAAGGATGGAAAACAAGGGAAGGAAAAAATGAGAATTAAAGGAACAGCCAAACAAGGAGGAATTCCAGCGCTAATTACCGCTGTGTTCACTGTGTTTATAATCCTTGCTGTCTCCTCAGCTGCACAGGGAGAGGTAACAAAAGAGCAGGCAAAGAGCGCGCTGAGCAGGGCAGAGGAGGACATAACAGAGATGAGCGAGGCAGGCTTCAGCGTGGAAAGGGTAAACACAACATACCAGGAAGCAAGGGTCGCGTATTATGGGGAGAATTACACCAAGCTCTTAAAAGAGACTGAGTCCATAAATGACACAAAGAAGAGAGAGGAGGCAAAAGAGCTTATCATCGCGGCAAAAGAGGCCATGAAAGGGCAGGAGACTGACTACGCAACAGTCATTCAGAAGACAAAAGAGATAGAAGAGATAAAGGAGAGGGCTTTTGAGGTGAATGACCTTATTACCGCGCTTGAGATGAGGTCCGGCGAGCTGGAGGGAACAATAAACGTCACAATAGTCAGGCAGCTCCTGGAAGAGGCAAGGGCAAAGTTCAGGCAGGAAGCATACGACGAGGCAGAAGAGCTGGCCAACAAGGGATTTGACGAGCTGGACAAGAGAGCTGCTGAGGCAACCCAGCTAAAGCTCATGTACAAGCAGGGAAGGGAAAGTTTGACATCCTTTGTTAAGAACAACTGGCTCTGGATAATAATAGTGGCTGCGGCAGCGTTTATTGTTGGCTTTGCCACCTACAGGATAACAAGGAGGGAGCTTCTGAAGAGAAGGCTGAAGAACCTAAAGCTTGAGAGGGACATACTCAACGACCTCATAAAAAAAGCCCAGGTGGACAGGTTCCAGAAGGGGCAGATAACAAAGAAGGAGTTTGAGATAAAGGTGCAGAGGTTCAAGGAAAGGCTCGTGGAAGTGAACAAGGAGATACCCATAGTCATGGGAAAGCTTAAGGGAGATAAACAGGAAAGTTGAGGTAGAGCATGACAATGAGCAGGAGAGGGGCAAGAAAGGCGGGCCTTACAGGCATGGTTATAGCTGCATTGCTGTGGGCTCTCATATACGCATTTTCAGGCCTGGACTTTTATGTCATGGTCATTGTTACAGTGTTCTTAATGTCATTCATGCTTCTGCTCACGAGAAAGCCTTTCACCCCTGCAGGCGTTGTTATCATAGGAGGGGCGCTTGCAGCTGGAATGAGGATTGCAGCAGGCCAGCTAACGAATTACAGCATAGTGCTGCTTTTCATAATATTGGGTGTGTTGTTCAGCGCTTTGGGAGCTATAGCAGGGGGAAAGCTTGAGATGAAAGCATGGATGGTCATACTCATAGCTGCGGTCTCCGCAGCTGTGCTGCCGTGGGTGCTGGGCCTTATGGTAAAGGCTGACATAAGCGCAGGCATAAAGACCCTGATCAACTCCACGCTCTCCTACCTGCTGGCAGGGCTGGCAGGAGGAGCTGCTGCATACTGCATATGGTACTGCATGAGAGAGAAAAGATTTATCCTCGGGCTTCTCCACAAGAGATGAGCTAATTCAGGATACGCTCATCCGGACTAAGAAAATCACATCCTTCTTATTGAAACTGTCTTGTTTGGATTAACCACTATCCCCTTGCCTGGTTTTATGTCCATCTCCACAACCTTCTTGTCAAAGCCCCCCCCTCTTAGCTTGAGTATCTCAATTGCCTTATTTCTTATGCCTTTCTCTTTTGAATACTGGAACAGGACTATGCCGTCAGCAAGGAATCCCTCAACACCGCTTTTTGTCAGGCCCATGCTCTCGGGATTGTCAACCTCTGTTATGAGAAATGATGTCACGCCGAGCCTTTCAAAGAACCTGAAAAGCTGCTCTATGTAAATCCTGTAGCTGTCCTCCCTGCCTACAAAAGCGGCAGCAACAGCTGACATTGAGTCAAGCACCACAATGCTGGGGGTGAAGCCCTGGGGAAAGAACACAGGCTCAACCTCTATCATGAGCTCCTTCTTTGCTTTTGTGAGCAGGGCCTCAACGCTTCTTGTTATGTCAAAAGGGTCAAATCTCTTTATCAGGAGATTGCCGTTTTTCTCGTGCTTCTCAGGATCCCAGCCGAAGTCGTGCATGTGCTGCCTCAGCCTTTTCTCCGGCTCCTCAAAGCTCATGTAAAGGCATTTCTCCCCCTTGCTCGCGTAATAGTTGCATATCTGCAGGCAGAAGATTGTCTTTCCTGAGCCCGGGCCGCCTGCAACAAGAACTGAAGAGCCTCTTGGAATTCCGTTCTTGAGAAGGGAGTCAAAGCCTGTAATGCCTGTCTTTATGTACTCAATGTTTCTTTTATTGTTGCCCATAAAAAACCTCTTTTTATTGTGTGTCAATTCGCGCTTCCCTATGGCTTACTGCTTTTAGCACCAGAAATACATTTTATTTTTATTTTTATTGTTTTTGACAGTGTTAAGAGCGTTTTTAAGCGCAGAAAAGTCTGATACTTACTCAGTAAGTAAAAATTAGATGTAAACCCTAATGTAAATATAGTTATACTTACTTAATAAGAAAATAGATAGCAGAGAGACAAAATGGCAGGGAGATACAGACCATATACTTACTAAATAGGGAGTATTAGATTTGGATACCAAAATATTTATAAATAATACCTATTTAATAAGAAAAATCAATAAAAGAGGGGAGCTATCTGCAAACATCTCTGCAAAAGCCGTTTAAGGATGAAAAGGCTGTCAGGAGCCTTAGAACATTCGCAGACAGAAATCTCTCATATGACACAGCAAGGAACATATTCAGGGATGAATTCTTATCGCTGGTTTTTGAGCCTCCACAATCAGTTCCGGTTTGCATTTTCAGGAACAAAAACCTTGGGGCATTTGAGGCGCTTGTTAAGTACCTTAGGGAGAACCTTCTGCTCAGGTTCAGGGAGATAGCAAAGATTACAGGAAGGAACATCAAGACAGTGTGGACAGCATACAACAAGGCATCATCCAAAAAGCCGGCTGCATTCTCCCCATCAGAACACACACAAATACCACTCAGCATATTGCGGAGCAGGGAATTAGGAATGCAGGAAAGCATCGTCACGTATCTGAAGGATAATCTGGGATGGAGCTATCATGAGATAGCTCTGGCTCTCAAGAGGAATGACCGTACTGTATGGACAGCCTACCAAAGGGCCGGAAAAAAGTCAAAAAGAGGAAAATGAGCAGCGCAAACAAAAGCATCAAAGAGCTCAGGCAGGATATAAGCAGATGCAGGAGCTACAGGAAACAGGTAGAAGAGTATTCCCTCTCTCTCCTTAAGGAAGTTGAAGAAGGAAGGATGGGATATGATGAGTACAGCTCCAGAATACAAAACAACCTCAGGGGATGGGACCCTGTTGAATGGCTGGCATATTATGACAGAAAAGAGGAGGAACTTAAAAAGAAGATGAGGCGGATTGAAAGCCTAAGCTCAGCCAGGCATCACACTGCTGTTGCCCTCTCCTGCTTTCTCATATTCCTGCTTCTGGGATTCCTGGCAGGCAACCAGGCAAGAATAACAGGCCACACTGTTTCAGACAGCCTTGAATCTGCAGAGGTTTTCACAGGGAAAGATGTGTACAACAAGAGCGATATGGTCCATGTGTTTGTGATGCCTCATGACGCAGACTATGAGATTGAGGTTTACGGGCCTGGCGGAAAGCTTTATGCCAGCGCCCTGAACTTTCCTGTAGAGAGGGCAGGGAATTACACCATCAAAGCGACAATAAGCAAGGCCAATTCATCAGTTACTTTGAATTCCTTATTTGAGGTTATAGCCCCTAAAGCTGATGCCACCCCTATTGAAAATGAAAGCATAAACAGGAGCGTGAACCTGACAGAAGGGGATGGATCTGAGACAGGCAATCTGACAGCAAACATATCCTCTGAAGAAGCCTCTAATGCAACCTCCCTAAATGCGACATCCCTCAATGAAAGCCTGAACCAGACCGCATTAAACCAGACAGCATTGAACCAGTCAAATATGACAACCGGAATAACGCAGGAGGGGGCTAATGCAACAAGCTCAAACATTACAGGAGAGAGCGCCAATGAATCCATTAATGCGTCTGTGGGGAAGGCAGAAGAGGCTCTGCATAATATATCTGCAGATTATACAGCAGAACAGCCTGAAAGCCCCTTTGATGTTGATTTCACCAGCTCTGACATAAGGACAGAACAAAGGAAGGCAGGAGGCAGGACAGTGCCTATCTCCATCCTTGACAAGAAGGGGGTGAGGCTGGAGATAAGGGGCGCGAACAAGAGCAGTATAAGCAATATAAGGTTCAGGGATGGCGTGCTGCAGGTGGATCCTGTGGATATTGAGGAGGCAGAGATAACCCTGCCCAGAGAGAGGCCAGATGGAATAAGCACAGCACCAAAGCTTTACATAAAAGAAGAGGGCAAAGCAGAATTCAGCAGGGCCGAGCCCTACAGGAAGAACAAAAGGATGTATAATGATGTTGAGATTAAAGAGGGCTCTTATATATTCAGGGTTGAACATTTCTCTGATTATTTTGTTAATTCTTCTTCTTACACTAACATCACAGCTTGTTTGAAGGTTAATAATGATTCTAATCTCAGGTGTGTTATTAATGAGCCTGGCTCTTATGGGATTAACAGGTGGGCTATTAATTCATCTCAGCCTTATTTTGATAAGGATGGCTTGTTGCTGGCTTATGATTTTGACGTGAATCATACTGGTGAGAACGTGACCTGGGATTCTTCCGGGCAGGAGAATAACGGAACAGTGCATGGCGCATTTTGGAATAGCACGTCCTTTTATGGTGGGGCTTATGATTTTGACGGCAGTGATTATGTTAATGTGAGTAATGCGGGAAGATTTCACTTTAATGACGGCGCTGACGACACGCCTTTTAGTGTTTCTTTGTGGTTTAGCGCATCCTCTTTATCTTCTGATATGGGGCTGGTGGGCAAGTATGATGAGATTGGTTCAAGAGAATGGACAATCAACTATCTGGATTCATCAGATAAGTTGCGTTTGGTAATATTGCAGGAGACAGGGGGCGCACCTTATTACATTCAAAGATTTACTGATGCAGGGGTTATAAGCACAGGAGAGTGGAACCATCTTGTGGCAGTGTATGACGGAAGTGAGACCCTTGAGGGTATTGACATATACCTGAACGGGGAAATAGCTGATACCAATAGTGCTTCTGGAGGGAGTTATTCAGGAATGGTTGATAATGGTGCTCCCGTATGGGTGGGAAGGGATAGTACAGGGTATTTCAACGGCAGCATAGACCAGGTGCGAGTTTACAACAGAACCCTTTCCAAAGCGGAGATTGAGGAGCAGTACGTTGGAGGGGAGAACTCCTCCTTCCACTGCGCCATTGATGATTGCACCATGATTCAGGTGAAGGCAAATGATACGACGCTGGACATGGGTAGCAGGGAGTGGAATACCAGGCTGACAACGTATGTTGATGGTGTTGGAGTTCAAATACCAGAGGGTTACAAGAACATTACTGTCCGGAGTTTGAACGCTACTGACATGGGGCGTGGTGCTGGAGTGCTCAACGGAGGAGCATTCTATTGGTATAGTGGAGACAGTATCAACCATTTCTTCGGCAGTAGTAACGTGAGCATTCACGACATTTTTGAGGACGAGCACGCTGTTCGCATAGGAGGCAACATTTCTAACGTGAGCGTGCATGATGTCAGCACCAATTTAGTAGCTCTTGACCTTGGGAGCGAGGACGCTGACACTAACACCACAATGAGGGACGTAACAGCTTACAATCTCGGAGGCAGCACGAGCGTGACGTTCCGGCCTTATGGTAATGAGACATTGCAGGGCATGGAGGTTTGGAACGTGTCCGGCAAGGTAAGCTTCGGCAGGGACTCTGCTGCTACTGGCACGCCTCACGTGATTGACCTTGACCTGCGGGATAGTCCTAACGCTGATGCCTTCTCATGCCTGTCCGATAATAATCTTCAGAATGTGAGGGTGTGGAACATCACATTCTCAGAAGATGCTGGCTTCCGCCTCGACGACGCTACTGTCCAGAATGGGACGTTCTGGAACATCACCCTCACAAGCAAGAATGGTGATTTTGATAGTGGGGAGAACACGACATCATGGGATATTAACAGCCCGAACATTCACATCTACTCTAACTCAAACCTCTCTAATAGCACAACAGACTACCTAACAACATACAGCAGGAGTGTGGTGCACAACACAATCATCAACAACCAAACAACAATGAGCGGGAGCAACGCCCACGCCTACAACAACACCCTCAACAGCAGCAGCCTTGAAAGAAGCTGCATGATAATAAGCGGGAGCAACAACACCATAGAAAACAACACTTTCCTCACGTGCGGGGAAGAGATAAACGAGGAGAGGTATGTTTCATCTTATTCTCCTCTGGCTTACAATGGAGTGGAGTATGATTACACCAATGTTCTTTATTACAACAATGACACCACAGAGAGTGTGGGGGTCAGCTCTGACGACACCAATGTCAGCGAAATAGTTAATGGCAGCAATGATTTCATGCTCTGCCTCGGCGATTCAACCTTTGGAGGAGGGGTGAATGTGACTTTGCTGGTGGAGAAGCCGACAAGCTATGACTGCGAGAATGTGTTTGATGAGATATACGGCGATAAGGAGTTCTTTTCCACATTCTCCCCAGTCAGGTGGAACGGAACAATGTATGATTATGAAATTCTTTATTTTACGAATGACATGGGCACAAGCGTGGAGGTAACAGCAGACGGGGAGAACGTGTCAGAAGTGGTGGATGGCAGCACCAACTTCACACTCTGCCTTGGGGAAGTAGGGGGAAACAATTACACTATTTATTATGAACCAGGCCCTAACAAATGCCAGGACCTTTACGCAGCAAACGGCGGCAACTCCCATTATAATGAGACATACTGGATAAAGAACGGCTATGGCTATGATTACACCCTCCAGAGCTCTTCTAATGTTTCCACAGTAGGGGATTTCTATTCCACCCTCTCGCCGATGAGTCATGGAGGAACTGATTATGATTTTCAGGTTTACTACTTCACTAATGACATGGGCACAAGCGTAGAGGTAACAGCAGACGGGGAGAATGTGTCAGAAGTTGCTGATGGCAATACCAACTTCACACTCTGCCTTGGAGACGTGGGGGGAAACAAGTACACTATTTATTATGAACCAGGCCCTAACAAATGCCAAGACCTCTACGCAGCAAACGGCGGCAACTCAGAGTACAACGAAAGCATCTACTGGATAGAGAACGGCTACGGCAATAATTACACTCTCAACCAGTCAGACCAGGTCTCTGTGGTCTCGGGCTATTCAGACCCTGCCCTGTATTTTAAACCAAACCAGACACCCGAGCTTTACTTCGGAGAGGGGGACTCCCACTATAATAACAGCCTCTTCTGGGAGGCCAATGGGTTCAGCAGCGATTATACATTACACATGCCTGCTGAGGTGTCCGTGGTTTCAGGAAACACGGACCCGCCAACCCTCTCTTTCAAAAACACAAGCCGGCACGAGCATTACGCCATAGACTCATCCGGAAGTGATAACAACATCACAGGCAACACATTCAACCAGTATGACTTCCCAGTATTGTACAGCCTCAACCTGCAAGGCAACACAGCAAGCGTCTGGCTGAACAACTTTTACATCGGAGGCATTGAGAACGGCTCTTCAGCAGACTTCTGCATCAAAGGGGATGGGAACTTCTACGAAGAGAGCATAGCCTCCGCATACATGGGGGGCGGTGACTGCGGTCCCTCCAACGCATCCTATCCCGCATCCGGTGAGGTGTTCAACCCCTGGGATTCCTTCCTCGCCAACTGGACAGAGCAGTCATCAATTAACACTGTCAGTTATGAGGTTATACTCAACAGGACTTCTGATGGAAGCAGGACAAACATTGACAACACCACATCAGAGAACCTGACTGTAGATCTGAACCTGCTCAATATTGCAGGCAACCACAGCCTTCTGGTCATACCATGGGTGCAGGGCTCAAGGATAAACGCCACATACGCTGAGGACGGCAGTTTCTTTGTGAATTCAGAGCCATCCATAACCTCGGTGCTTCTGAATGCCACCAGCGCAAGCAACCTAACCACAGACAACCTCACAGCACACCCAAGCGGAACAACAGACCCCGACAATGACGCAGTAACAATCAACTACAACTGGTATATAGACGGTGTTTCAGACACAACCCTCAACATGCCATTCACAGCACCAGACAAAAACAACAAAACCTACGACCTCTCAGGCAATGACAACCACGGAACTGTTGAAGGCGCAACATGGAACAGAACAGGAGGATATGATGGATTTGGAGCTTATGATTTTGATGGGACTAATGATTATATTGAAGCCAATTATGATGTTTTGAAGGATATTATGAATAATCATTTGAATTTTACTGCTTGTGGTTGGATAAAAAGTGATGATAGTTCAGACCAAAAAGTTTTGTTTGGGTGGCATAGTAGTGGTGTAAGACCAATGATAAGTAATTCTTGGTCTTCAGGAAGACCTCTTTTGTATTTAAATGGTCAAAGATATAGGTATTTTTCTTCCACTCCTACCACTACAGATGGACAATGGCATCATATTTGTTTCTGGTATGATGGGAACATAAGTAATGCTAAAGCATACTTGGATGGAAATGAATTGTCAGCTGGTACTACTCAAGATAGTGACGCAACTCCTTCTACTTCTAATGATTTTTTTGTTGGAAGGGTTGATGATATTGATACTGGAAGGCTTTTCAACGGCAGTATAGACCATGTCCGCATCTACAACAGGAGCCTTTCTGCAAACGAGATAAAACTCCTATACGCCAACAAAACAAACACAACCCACTCCAGCGCAACAAACGCAGGAGAGAACTGGACAGTAAAGGCCACACCAATAGACGAATATGGCCTGAATGGAACAGAGGCATGGTCCAACAGCCTCAACATAACACAGATGCTCTCAAGCCTCT
>CAYNHV010000007.1:0-11943 GCA_964397315.1 uncultured Methanosarcinales archaeon | reverse complement strand
GGAACAGAGGCATGGTCCAACAGCCTCAACATAACACAGATGCTCTCAAGCCTCTACAACCAAACACCAGCAAACATACCCTCCCAGAAAGTCAACGAGACAGAGCCTGTAAACCCCAACCAAAACCTAAGCATAAGATTCAACATAACCAACATAGGAGGAACAATAAGCAGCGTCTGGATAAAATTATGGGAAACAACCAAATCAGCAGGAAACACACTGTGGGAAGGGCTCATGAGCCTAACAGGAGGCCTCTGGACAGCAGAAGTGCCAATCAACGAATCATACCCCTCCCACACAAACTACACAGTCTACGTAAACGACACAGCAAACAGAACAACAGAAACAGAGGGAAACTTCAGCGTAAACCAAAAGCCCGCCATAAGCTCAACACTCCTCAACGCAACAAGCGCAAGCAACCTAACCACAGACAACCTCACAGCACACCCAAGCGGAACAACAGACCCCGACAATGACGCAGTAACAATCAACTACAACTGGTATATAGACGGTGTTTCAGACACAACCCTCAACATGCCATTCACAGCACCAGACAAAAACAACAAAACCTACGACCTCTCAGGCAACCAAAACCACGGAACAATACAAGGAGCAGAATGGAACAGAACAGGAGGATATGACGGAGCAGGAGCATATGAATTGGATGGTAGTGATGATTATGTTATGGGTGATTTTGCTAAAAGTACAGTAAACTATACGGCTTCTGCGTGGATAAATCCAGATGTATTATCCGGTATTCATGGTGTTGTTGGATTTACTCTATCAGATGGAACAAGAGTTGATGTATATCAAATGGATAATGATGTTCGTATTTTCTTTCCGAATGATGCAGGTGATGGAAGTAATTACTGGGTAACCAGCGCAGGTCCAATTGATACATCAGGTGAGTGGTATCATATAGTAGGGGTTTACGATGGAGATACTCCAAAAGTTTATGTAAATGGAGTAGAGTATGATGTATCTTCTTCTGGCAGTGTGGGTACATATGAAGCAAATAAGTTTTGGATAGGGAGAATTGCTCCCAGTGGGGATTATAATTTCGACGGCAGCATAGACCAGGTGCGCATTTACAACAGAACCCTCTCAGAAGCAGAAATCAATCTCCTCTACGCAAACAAAACAAACACAACCCACTCCAGCGCAACAAACGCAGGGGAGAACTGGACAGTAAAGGCCACACCAATAGACGAATATGGCCTGAACGGAACAGAGGCATGGTCCAACAGCCTCATAATAGAGAACTCACAGCCTCAGCAGGTCACTCTCATCCACCCTGCCAACGGCAACACCACAGTGTTTGACAGGACTCCCTTGTTCAACTGGACAGAATCATCAGATCCTGACGGAGACAGTATCACGTACACAATCAACATAACCCATGCAACCTGCCCGGATATCATTGAGGGAGGCATAACAGACACTAACTTCACCCCAAGCTCTGACCTCTGCCTGGACAGCCTGTATAACTGGACCATAACCCCAAGCGACGGAACCGTAAATGGAACTGCATCTGACAAGTGGAATTTTACTGTTGCATCCTCCCTCATAATCAGCCTGCCCAATGACAACTCAAGCTTCGGAAGCGTGAGCATTAATGAGGATTACAATACCAGCTATGAAGGAGCCCCTGCTAACCCTCTAAAAGTCCGGAATGACGGCAACACAGAGGCTGATGTTGTGGAGATAGGGGCTAATGAGAGCTTATGGAGCGCTGTCGGCTTGGGCACCTCATTCTTCCAGTTCAAGGCAAACAACAGGACCACAGAATCAGGGGCGTTTGACTGGGCAACCTCCATAACAACATGGACAGATATGCCTGATGTGGATGTGGCGAATGAGACAGTGATCTCAAGCCTGAACTATTCAGATTCAAAGGATGATGCTGAGGTGGATATCAGGGTCAAGGTTCCGGCTGACGAGCCCATGGGCTCAAAGACCTCCACAGTCATAATAACAGGTGCGATGTCAGGATGAAAACCAGAATAACAAGCAGGATGTGCATGATTATCCTAGCCATGATAATCTTATCAGGCACTGCAGCAGCGCTTGGAGTCACGCCTGCAAGAACAACACTGGATTTCAAGCCGGGCATGGAGAGCATTAAGGTCAACATAATCAACAACGAGCTCAAGGACATGAGGCTGTTCATACAGGCTGAAGGGGAATTCTCTGACCTCCTTGAGATAGAGGATAACATAATAACCATGAGCAGTGACGAGTCAATGAGAACAATAGAGGCAAATGTTGTGATGACAGGAAATATGAAGAAGAAGCCTGGCCAGAACGAGATAAAGCTGAAGATACTTGAGATGCCGAAAACAGCTGAGGGAGAGGAGGATGCCGCAAGAGTCTCGGCTACTGTGGAGGTTGTGCACCAAATCAGAATCAATGTCCCATACCCTGAGGTATACGCAGAAGTCTCTGATGTTTACATCAACACGCCTTCTGAGGGGGGCTCTGCAAGGTTCACAATACCAGTATTCAACAGGGGAGACAAGAACATTGAGGGAATAAGCGCTGAGATAATGATTTACAGCCCTGAAGGAGACCTTGTAGGAGCAATAAGCACAGACAGCATAAGCCTGAAAAAATGGGGAAAGGGAAAGCTAACAGGAGAATACCATGGAGATGGAAGAAGGGGAAGGTACAGGGCTGTAATAAAAGTAAGTTATGCAGGAAAAGAGGAGGTGCTAGAGAAGGAGTTTTTCATTGGGTCAAAGCTCGTTGAGATACAAGGGGTGGGGGCTGAGAATTTCAAGCTTGGAGGAATAGCCAAGCTTAACATATTCCTGCAGAACATGTGGAACCAGAGGATAGAGGATGTCTATGCTGATGTTGAAGTCAAGGACAGCAGCAACAGGCAGCTCACAATGTTCAAGACTGCATCAACAAATGTTGAGGCGGATTCTGTGGGGGTTCTCAATGCCTATTGGGACACTGAGGATGTCAGTCCCGGCACTTACACCCTTAATGTAATACTGCATTATACAAGGCTTGTCACAGAAAAGCAGTTCATAATGGATGTGGGATTTGACAGCATAAGCATAAGAGGGGTGAATGCAGCCGGAGCTGTGACTGGAGGAGATCATGGAAGGGACGGCAGGGTGTCAGGAAGCTCCATGCTCATTATAGCCCTTGCTGTTCTGGCAGTTTCCAACATAATCCTTTTCATAGCCCTGAAAAGGAGAAGGAGGAGGATATTCCCATAGAGGATTCAAGCCAGCAGTTTGTGCAGTGCAAAAAAAAACTTTATATAGCGGTTTGGACTTCAACCCCTAACAGGAGAGAATTAAGCATTACAAAGGAGCAAAAAGAAAGTCAAAGCATTGAAAGCACAGAAAACAACAAAGGAAAAGAGAGAATGGAAAACACAACAAACAAAACCATCACAATCCTCCTGATAGCCACAATCGCAGTATCACTAGGAGGAACACTCCTAAGCCTCGGAAAACTCCAGAAGATACAGCTAGCAACAATAACAGGCTATGACACCCTGAGCCAGGAAGGCAGCGTAGACGCCACAATAACATCAAACACAGCAATAAACCTCACAGTACACAGACTGAACTTCGGAAGCGGAACAGTAGACCCAACATGCAACAACTGCACAATGCACACACCAAGCGTAACTGACTCAACATGCTGCAACGGATTCTCTGCACCGGCAACAGGGCTGAGAGTAGAGAATGTGGGAAACAGAAACGTCACCCTCAACGCCTCATTGACAGACAATGCAAGCACGTTCATAGGAGGGACAAACCCCATCTACCAGGTCAACAAGACAGAATTAGAAACAGGAAGCTGCAACGACACCAGCGGATCAAGCTGGGGCTCTTGGGGAGACTTAGACATTGGAGAAGCGCGCTTATGCGACAATCTGTACCCCACGCAAGCTAATGACGAGCTGGAACTACACATAAAACTGAGAATACCGGACAACTCCAAGACAGGACTCCTGAACACAAGCTTCAACCTCACAGCAACAACACTAAGCTGAAACCCCTTAAAAAGGCTCTGAGAAAGCTCCAACAGCCTCAAAAGAGTAAAATTTATATAATAGGCTCATATTTTAACACTCATGGATGGGAATAAAAGGGATATATCCAACAGGACAATAATATTTCTGGCTATTCTGGTATTAGCAGTGTCTTTTGCAGGCACTTTCGCTGTCCTTGAATCAGCTGACAGGATACATGGCATGGATGATGCTTATGAGAGCAAAACAGCCAGCAGAAGCAATTCAGGCACAGTATCACTCAATGTAGAGGAGCAGCCGAGAATAGCAGGCAACATAAACCTTGAGATAAAGGGGAATAACCCAAACAGCAATTAGAAAGCTCATAAAAAATAATGGAGGCAGGCACAAATGAGAGAGATATCAAACAAAACACTGGCAATCCTGCTGATAGCCACAATCGCAGTATCACTAGGAGGAACACTCCTAAGCCTCGGAAAACTCCAGAAGATACAGCTAGCAACAATAACAGGCTATGACACACTCACACAGGAAGGCAGTGTGGAAGCAACAGTGACATCAAACACAGCAATAAACTTCACAACAAACACCGTGAGCTTCGGCACAGGCACAGTGACATCAGGATGCAACAACTGCACAATGCACACACCAAGCGTAACTGACTCAACCTGCTGCAGCGGCTTCACTGCTCCGGCATCAGGGCTTGTGCTTGAGAATGTCGGAAACAGGAACGCATCCATAAACCTCAACTTCAGCCAGGACGCGGCATCTTTCATAGGCGGCAGCTCTCCCCTGCTGCAGATGAATCTAACAGAGGGAGAGGCAGGAAGCTGCATAAACGCGTCAGGAACTGAAACCTCAGGAATAAACGTGACATGGAATCACACATTTGCTGATGTGAAGACAGACGACCCCCAGATATGCGAGATATTCAGGCCAGGACTGGCAAATGATGAGCTCAGCATTGACATCAAGGTGAAAATACCTGACAACTCAGAGACAGGGCTGAGGAATGCCACAGTAACTGCAACAGCATCTACAGTATAAAGAGGGAAAGATAGCAGGTGATGGTTGATCTGCCACAGCTCTTGCAATATTTTTCTACTTTTATGATAAGCGCCTGCAATCCATAATTGAGATAACAGTATAAAAAAAAACTTTATATAGCAGTTTGGACTTCAACCCCTCACAGGAGAGAATTAAGCATTACAAAGGAGCAAAAAGAAAGCCAAAGCATTAAAAGCACAGAAAACAACAAAGGAAAAGAGAGAATGGAAAACACAACAAACAAAACCATCACAATCCTCCTGATAGCCACAATCGCAGTATCACTAGGAGGAACACTCCTAAGCCTCGGAAAACTCCAGAAGATACAGCTAGCAACAATAACAGGCTATGACACCCTGAGCCAGGAAGGCAGCGTAGACGCCACAATAACATCAAACACAGCAATAAACCTCACAGTACACAGACTGAACTTCGGAAGCGGAACAGTAGACCCCTCATGCAGCAACTGCACAATGCACACGCCGGGCAAACAATCAAAAATTAACGGCTCGGACACAGGCCTGGTGGCGGCATGGACATTCAACAACGACGAGAACTCCACCAGCAACAGCACCTACAGCAGGGAATACCACAACAACATAAACATAAGCGACATTAAGGCAACATACAAGCCTAGAAGAGGAAGAACATGGGGGGCATACCACTTTGACGGAGATGACGACTGGATTATGGGGAACAGCACCACGCGCCCCATAGGGGACACAGATGAAATATCTGTGATGTACTGGTTCTACTCAATGGGCGGCACCGCTAACAACCAGAACCTGATAGAATCAACTTCAAATCCCGCATTCAAGTGCCTTAGGGATCACGAAGCAGCCGGCATGATGGACAACTATCCATTCGGGGGGGATATCATAATATGCGAGGTGCGGAACGAGACAGGTGATAAAAACGCAGTTACCTCCACCACATCAACCGCTGAGAATGAATGGTACCATGTGGCCCTCACATACAACGGAAGCAACATGACAATATACATAAACGGCGAGCAGAAAAACGCTACCCCCCTCAACGGAAAAGTGCAGCGGGCTAACCTAACCGTGATTGGGTCATATGTGGGCGGTAATCCCTTTAAAGGCATCATAGACACAGTAAGAATCTACAACAGAAGCCTCAGCCCAAAAGAGATAAAGGAAAGGTACGACAGGGAAAGGAACACAGACTCAAAAAAGTGCTGCAATGAATTCATAACACCTGACACAGGAATACGCATAGAAAACGTGGGAAACAGAAACATCACCCTCAACTCCTCAACAACGGATGACGCAAGCACATTCATAGGAGGAACAGACCCCATCTACCAGGGAAACTGGACAGAAATAGAGGCAGGAAGCTGCAACGACACCAGCTCATTCGATTCATGGAGCGATGTCAGTGAAAGGGAGTGGAGAAACTGCGACAACTTCCACCCCGGACAGGACAACGACGAGATTGAACTACACATAAAACTGAGAATACCTGACAACTCAAAAACAGGGCTCCTAAACACAAGCTTCAACATGACAGCGACAACACTAAGCTGAAACCGGTTTTCAGCAAAATTTAAAAAGAGAAAAGGACAGCAGAACAGCATGGATTTCAGAAACTCCTGTTTGGCTCTTGCGCTGCTCTTGGCAGCAATCATTCTCGCGCAGCCTTCCCAGGCAATAGGATTAAGCTCAGAGCCCCTTCCTGACTACATAATAGCAGAGCCCCGCAAGACTGTTTCTTTTGAGTTTGTGGCAAACGGCTTCGGAAATGATGTCATGCCCTATGTTGAGGGAGAACTCAAGGATTATGTTACCCTAAGCGAAGCAGAGCTTGTGGGCCGAAGCAAGAAGAAGTTTACTGCAACACTCAGGTTCCCTGCCAACATAACAGCAGAGCCCGGCATGCACAAGATAATGGTAGGGGCTGCAGAGGTTGTGGAGAGGGAAAGCGGAGGCATAAATGTAAGGACAAGAGTCCAGAGTCCACTTAATGTGTTTATCCTTTACCCTGGCAAGTACATAACCGCGTCTCTTAAGACGCAGAATGTGGATACCAATGAAACCGCGGATTTTAAGCTTACAATAAGCAACCTTGGAAAGCAGGACATACGATTAATAAATGCTGTCCTGAACATATATGATTCAAACAAAACATTGGTCAAGAAAGCTGAGTCAGGATATTTCCCCCTTGCATCAGGACAGAAAAGAACAAAGAATATAGGTGTTGACACTGCCGGCTTGGCTGCTGGAGAGTACAATGTCACAGCAGTCATAAACTATGACAGCAGCAGGATGAGCATTAACAAGTCATTCAGGATCGGCCAGATGAAGGTAAATGCTATTAATTACACCCGCAGCATATACTCAGGAAGGATAAACAAGTTCAATGTGGAAGTGGAAAATGAATGGAACAACGAGGTGAATGCTTTTGCTGTTGTGACAGTCAGCGCAGAACCTCATAATATCACAGCCAAGACAGCCACAGAGCCCATACCCCCTCTCTCAAGGAATACCCTCACAGGGCATCTGGACGCAAACAATACTGTTCCGGGAGAGTATCCTGTCATGATAGAGGTGCATTACGGCAAGAACAAGGCAGTCCATAGGGGCAATATCACTGTCCTGAAGCCAGGAATCCTGGAAGCCCCTAAAAGCCTGGTAATCACAGGCGGGCTTGCTGTGGTGGCGCTGATAATCCTTCTCACCATAATCAATGTCATGCTTTTGTTGAAGAGGAAAAAGCGGGATTAAAAAGCAAAATATATAAAACTAGCGTTTTTATCAGGAAAATATGAAAAAAAGCAGCCTAGCAATCCTACTCCTGATAATGGCAGCAGCAGGATTCTGCCTTGCAATAGTCTCATACTCTTTCTTCTATGTGGAGGGGGCAAGAGAATACAATGCAAGTATCATGGTGGGCGATCATATAGGATTTAACACTGACAACACGAGTGTTGCTTTCGGAATGGTCATGCCCGGCTCATCAAGCAGCGCAAGATTCATAAAGCTGAGCAACAAGAAAGATTATCCCATAAAGGCGGAATTCAGCTTCAGTGGAGATATTGCAAGGTGGATAAAAGCCAGGGAAAGAAGGGCTCTGCTTCAGCCGGGAGAGGAGAAGAAGATCAGGCTGTCAGCTGACGTGCCTGCTTCTGTTGAGTACGGCAATTACACAGGCAAAGTCAGGATAACTTTCACAAGGGCATTATGGAATGCTGACAGCTGAAAATCCCAATGACAACAGTGCAGGAGGGACAGGCAGTCAAACATATAAAATGAGGCATGTCTCAAACAACACACTGGGCATTTTTGCAATGACTATAGTTCTAGCCTCCCTTGCAATGAACAGTTACATAATAGCAAGCGTGAGCAATGCTGCAGGTGCTGTATCCTCTGAAGAGGCATCCAAGGGAACCATTGAGATGTGCATCAATGCAAGGCCTGTCATAAGCCACTCCTGCAGCGGCGTATCATACATCGGAACCACTTACACATGCGACATTGATGCTGTGGATGAAAACGGCCAGAACCTCACTTTCTATGACAACACCGGACTTTTTGACATAGAGCCTGCAACAGGCCTGATAAGATTCACTCCAAAGAAGGATGACGCAGGAGAGCATTCAATAAACATTACAGCAAGGGACAACAGCTCCTGCTCTAATAACCGCCATTCAATCATCTTCAACCTGAGCGTAACAAGCCAGTACTGCGGTGACGGCATCTGCGGCAGGAATGAGGACTGCTCCAGCTGCCCTGCAGACTGCGGGACATGCCCTGAAGAGGAACGCCGACCCTCTGGAGGGGGAGGCGCAGGAGGCATGATGTTTGATATTGATTTCACAAGAGTGGAAAGCAAGCTTGTGACAGGATATGAGGGCGACAGCATAATATTCACATTTAACGGCATAACCGCCCACACAATGGTCATAGAGAGCGTAGAGGATGGCTCCATAAAGGTCAGGGCAGGCTCTGGAGAAGCTGTTATTGGGCTGGACGAGGCCGGAAGAATTGACATGAATCTTGACGGCAGGGATGATCTTAATATTGCGCTTCTTGAGATTGACAGCAACAGGAAGGCAAGGATGAGGGTGACAATGCTTGAGGGAGGGCATGCTGTGTCAAGAGAGGCTGTCTTGCCTGTTGAAACATACCCTGAAACAGTAAAGGTGTTTCTAAGGGCAGGAGGAAACCACAGCCAGCCCCTCACAATAGTGAACACAGGAAGATACGACCTTAAAATGGTGCTCAATGCCTCCAATGAGATAAAAAGGTTCCTTGATTTCCCTGCAGGCGAGTTCATTGTTATGGCAGGCCGCAACAGGACTGTTGAGCTGTTCTTTTCAGCTCCTGAAAATACTGTTCCGGATATCTACACAGGAGAGCTGTACATCAATATCCTGAAAGGCGGGCAGGGGATTATCAAGAAAGTGCTTGTAATAATAGAGATTGAGTCGGTTGAAGTCCTTTTTGACACCAGCATAAACATTCATTCAGGGTACAGGGATATCCTTGCAGGAGGGGAGATAAAAGCTGACTTCACAATATTTAACCTGAAAGACACAGGAAGAGTGGAAGTTGAGATAGAGTATATCATAAAGAGCATGGACAGCAGTATAATAAAAAGAAGCTCTGAAATGGTGTCTATAAAGGAACAGACCATTGTCACAAAAAGCATAAGACTGCCTGAGGATATGCAGGAGGGGAATTACATAATAGCTGCCAGGGTGATGTATGAGGATTCCATATCAACATCAAGCCAGATGTTTTATGTGTCAAAGAGCAGGGAGCAGAGGATTGAAGAGGCAAGAGAGATAGCAGAAGAGAAAAAAGGATGGTATGTAGCCCTTATAATCCTCGTGTCAGTGGCCCTGATTGCATCAGCATCCATTGCTGCCCTCCGCCTGAAGTCAAAGGTTGAGAGAATTGAGGCAGAGAGCCAGAAGAAACTAAAAAACAGGATCAGAGATCTTGAGAATGCCTATGAGTCAGAATACCAGAAGATCTACGGCCTGCTTGAGGACATTGAGCAGAGCAAGATAAAGGAGCTTGAGCATTATATTAAAAGGATGATAGATAGGGGGTTCAAAAAGGAGCACATAAGAAAGCATCTTAAAAGGCACGGCTGGGTTGAAAGCCATATTGAAAAGGCCATGTCAGGCATCAGGATGAAAAAGATTGAGGAAGAGATAGAGAGGCTCAGAAGCTCCCTGAAAAAATAAATGAAAAAGTGCGGATAACGACTTTCAAACCTTTTTTCAGGCCATTTCAAGCTCATATCCTGCCGTAACGCAGATAATCATCAATGTCCTCCTGGTTCATCTCCATGCTGCCTCCTGCTGCGCCTCCGCGAGCGGAGCGACATCTAGTGTCTTCCCTGTGGAACCTTTTTGAGAATTTCCTCTTCTTCTTAAGCAGGTAATAGCCATAAGCAAGCCCGCACCCAAGGCCGACAAGATGGGCGATGTTGGCCACCCCAGAGGGAGTGAAGACGCCGAACACCTCAATAATTGCAAAGATTATTCCCGCTGTCCTGAGGGACATGGGTATTGCAAAGAAAAGCAGAACCCTGAGGTCAGGCATGAGCATTATGGTAACTCCAAGTATGCCTGTCACTGCCCCGCTTGCACCAAGAGCAGCTTGGTAGAACTGTGTTGCAGCTGCTCCTGCAACAAGGCCTGACACAAGATAGATGAGAAGAAACCTCCTGGGCCCTATCCTTTGCTCAATAAGCGAGCCGAAAAGGAAAAGCGCGTACATATTGAAGATAAGGTGCAGTGTGTTGGCGTGCAGGAACATGGAAGTGAGGAGTATCCACGGCCTCGCAAGAACATCGCCTGAGACAAGCATGAAAGACTCAGTAAACCACGGCCCGAGTATCTGCTGGACGAGAAACATGATTATGTTGATCACCAGCAGGGGCATTACCGCGCTCTGAAACCGGAATGCAAAAGCCCTTCCCATAAGCTTAAGCCTGAGGCGCGCATGTTTTTAAAGTTAATTGTTTTGATGCCTAAAGATGAAAAGTGTCTGACTTCTCCTGAATGGCGTTACTCTGTTCACGCGTAAGCGGGATTTCACTGCGCTCAATCCCACGAACAGAGCACTTTAAGCATGGGAGCACTATGATTAAATCTCCTGTGCGTATTTTGATTAATCCAGAACTGACCACCGCCCCGGTCGCAGTTACATCTGGATAAAGCCCTCCCACCTCCCCCTCACACATGCTTAGCGCACCAACTCCAACAGAGCATTTCAAGCATATCATTGGGTGGGCTTATTAGAGGCAGAAGAGTGTAGTTGTGCGGAGACAGAATCAGATAACCTGCTAGGTGGTTGTGCAGAAAGGGTGGGAAGTACTATGATTAAAAGCCTTCCCAAAGTATTTTGATTAGTCCATACCTGACCACCGCCCAGGTCGCACTTACATATGGATAAGTCCCGCCCTCCATCCCCCTCACATATGCTAATTGCACAAACACCAACCTAGCCAAAGAGCAGTTGAGCATATTACTGGGTGGGCTTATTAGAGGCAGAAGCGGAGAGTTGTGCTTTTCCAGAAGGTGTGAACCTGCTAAGCAGTTGTGCAGTAAGGGTGGGAAGAATCTGGAGCTATCAGCATTAACCCAGCCTCGCAAGGGTGGGAAGTACCTGGAAGGGCCAGCACAAACTTATTACCTCCTAGGAATTACCATGATTTATTATCATAAACAAACCAATCTAAGGGCAGGAAGCAATAGGAATCATAATCATATACATATCTCCTTAATTGCAGGAATTACCAGGATTATCGGCATGAGCGCGCTCCTACTGTCCCCCTCAGGCAAGACACTCAATCCAATGTCACAAGCAACGGCTTTACAGAAACCCTCTGACATAAGCTTTTTTAATAAGCTATATATCCTC
>CAYNHV010000006.1:0-48671 GCA_964397315.1 uncultured Methanosarcinales archaeon | reverse complement strand
TGGTTTTGAAACCTTTATGTTTCAGTTAGGCGATTGCTCGGATTTTTATGATTTTCATATATGGCTTGTATGTGATTCTGGCATTTTTAAGGTATTTTAGTCACTTTTAAGTGATAAATAAACGAAAGATTTAAATATGAGTAATACTACCACTCCCCAATACTAAAAAAAGTATTGGGGTGGTTTCATGCAGCTAAACACATCAAGAATAATGAAGTCCTTCCAGGTGCTCAATAACCTAAGACATCCTAACGGGCTTTTCTCAGCAGCAAGCAGGACAGTCAGCACAGGCTATGACAGGTCGTGGATAAGGGATAACATATACGAGGCAATGGGGCTTGAGACAATAGACCCTGTTCTTGCTGTAAGGACATACCACGCTCTTCTTGACATACTCCTGAAGCATGAGGCCAAGATAGACTGGGCAATAAAAGCAAAGCCCGCCTACGCATACCAGTACATACATGCCAGGTATGATGCCCGGTCAATGGAGGAGATATGGGAGGAATGGGGCAACAAGCAGAATGATGCAATAGGCGCTCTTCTTTTCAAGGTAGCAGACATGATGGACAAGGGAAATATCATACTGAGAGACAGCGATGACTACATGATTGTCCAGAAGCTTGTTAACTATCTTGCTTCTGTTGAGTACTGGCATGACGCTGATAATGGAATGTGGGAGGAGAGCGAGGAAGTTCATGCCAGTTCAGTAGGAGCATGTGTTGCAGGGCTGATGAGAATATCCTCATATGTGAATGTCCCTCAATGGCTCATAGAAAAGGGAAAGCAGAAGCTTGACCAGCTGCTCCCAATGGAGTCAGAGACAAAAGAGACAGACCTTGCGCTGCTCTCCCTCATCTACCCTTATGACATTGTAACTGAGGAGCAGAGGGAGCAGATACTCAGGAACGTGGAGGAGAAGCTCCTGAGAAACAGGGGGGTAATAAGATATATGAATGACCAGTACTACAACCAAGAGGGAGAGGCAGAATGGTGCTTCGGCCTTCCATGGCTGGCAATAATCTACAAGAGCATGGGAAACACGGCAAAGTACAGGTTTTACATGCAGAAAACCCTTGATGCCATGAATGACAATGATGAGCTGCCTGAGCTTTACTTTGCAGGAAGCGACGAGCACAATGAGAACACCCCCCTTGGGTGGGCCCAGGCAATGTTCCTGATAGCTGCAGGTGAGTGAGATGATACTCAAATATCTTAACATGAATGCAAGAAAAGACGCCTCCAAGCCGAGCTTGTTTGTTGAGGGAAATGCTGGCCTTAAGACACTTTTTGAGAAGACAGTTGGCATGCTTAGTGAGTTTTACAGCCAGAAAGAGCTGTTTTTTGTTGCAGAGCATGAGAGAATCTCTGGGGGAGAAGGGCGTGTATTCAGGTCAAAAGAGTTTGATAAAGGAGCCAGAAAGTATGTTCATAAGATTTACAAAAAAATGCCTGACCTTGAGGAAAGAGCAATGATGGGTGATGATGGTGTCATTGGATATGATGTGAGGTCTGTTTCAGATCCTGAGGAGCACGGCAGGGTTATCATGTATCCCAAAGCACAGCATACCTGCTATGACAGGCAGGATGGTGATTTTGCCCAGTCACTTACAGAAAGGACTTATTCTGCCTTCTCTCTGTTCTTTGTTGTGAACAATAACCGGGGGGATGACATCAGAAAGGCATTCCAGGAGAGGGATAACTTCGCGGAAATGGTTAATGAAGGCTACCTCTTCTGAGAGCGGCTTTTGACTTTGTTTCAGAATCCTTTCCGGCCTGCCCATATACAGAATTCCTGCGCAAATTTTTTAAGTAGTGAGAATCAAAGCTTTATTATGGGAGCTTTAAGAACCCTCACAGAAAGGATAAATGGAATGAAGAATGTGATTCAGGAGGCAGGAGACCTGAATCTTGACATAATAGACGGCAAAAACCTTCTTCTTACAATGGGTAAAGTCAAGCCTGCTTCAATAATAGACCTCTCACCTTCTTTCTATTCCAGACAGGCAATGATGAGGGATGAGTTTGATGATTATGCAATGCCCAATGTTCCTGTAGAGGGTGTGCCGGAAGGCATAATCAATGACATAGCATACGTGACTGAGAAGGCAGGCATTGAAATGAGCAGGGAAAGGCTCCCTGACGATGCTGTCAGGGTTATAGTGGGGGCTGACCTCAAGGCTCATGATTGTCTCAGGGAAAGCATTGAAGCAGGGGACCACAGAAAGATTGGATGGGCCCTGGGATATCCGCTGACAGCGCTTTCTCTTTTTGGCCCTGGAAAGGGGGCTGCAGAAAATTTCTATAACTCGCTAAGAGAGCACTACACCAGGGAAAACATCCCTTCGCATCTGCTTTATATTGATTTTGCGCCGGCCCATGTGGGTCCTCATGTAGTGGAAGACCATGTCAAATACGGCAGAACCCACATGACTGCCATATGCCGCATGGATGAGCTCTGCGGAACAAATTTTCATAACACATATACCAGGAAAAGAAAAGACATGATTTTCAGGAATGAGCAGCCTGATGTCCCGCGTGACTAGAGCCCAAGCCCCTCGTCAATCTCCCCTGCTATCCTTGTCAGGTCATCCATTGTCCTGTTGACATCCTTCTGAATCTCTTCCATGACAGCCTGGAGGTTTCCTGCCCTGAGAAAATACTTTCCCTCCTCGTATATCACAAGGCCTGAGTCCATCAGCCTCTTTAGATGGTAAACAACAGTGCCCCTGCTGAGGCCTGTCCTTGCAGCAAGCTCGTCTGAGGACATGCCGTTGTTAACTCTTGTTGCCTTTAGAAGCTCTATGAAAACCCTGAAGCATGACCTGTCCTTGTCCCTGTCACCAAAAAGCCCGAGGCTGTTGCCAAAGAACTGCAGCTCATCATTTAGGTCCTTCTTGGCAGGCCTCCTGTACCTTATTATAGTCACCTTGTGATGCCTTATACTGGCCATTTTAGCTTCTGGTTGAATTAAAGTCAACAATGATTTAAATAATTTTGGGTTTGGTGGCCCCTCCCAGGAAAAAGAAGAACCATGACAGGAACTGGAATCTGTACAACGCCTACCAGACTGAAGAGCAGGTAACTTTCTTGAGGATACTCAACGATGTCGTGGATTCCCTGAACATAAGGGAGAGATACAGGGGAACAGGAAGAAAGCCCCATCCGATGAGGGACATGATAAAGTGCTGCTGCATAAAAGTCTACAACGATTTTTCCACGAGAAGATCTAATATGGACATACTGCTGGCCCACTACATGGGCATCATCGGAACCAGACCGAGCTGGAATTCTGTCATCGATTACTTCAACAATCCGGAGATGCCCAGGCATTTGACTAAAGCCTATAAGAAGATAGCCGCCTTATTCGTTGATATTGAAACTTGTTTCGCTATTGATGCCACTGGATTCAGCACCAACAGCCAGAAAATATGGAGGCAAAGCGTGTACCAAAAGAAAGATAAGGTTTCTGGCAAGGTGGACTATAGATTTGACAATCGGCTAGTTAAAGATTTCAAGAAATTACACATAATCTCAGGATACATTACTAATGTGATCACAGAAGCCAGGATAACGAAAGGAAGTACTCATGATGTACGCTGTTATGATAACCTCATGAAGGAGTGTGCCAAAGTGTTCAACATGAAGGAGGTTGCCGCAGACAAGGCATACCTTTCGAGAAAGAGTTGCCAAACTACAGCAGACCTTGGGATTGACCCTTACATAATGCCGAAAGACAACGTGACTGGCCTGTCAAAAGGGTATCCTGCATGGAACAAGATGATTTACTTCTGGAAGAAAAACGAGCCAAAGTTCAGGGAGCATTATCACAAGCGCTCAAACGTAGAGTCAACCTTTGGCTCATTGAAAGGCAAGTTCTCCGGCTTTCTCAGGAACAAGAACGAGATCGCCCAGGAGAATGAGCTTCTCTGCAAAGTGATGTGCCATAACATATCAATGCTGGTTAGGGCACTTTTTGAGCTGAAATTGGATTATCCTGACTTTAGAAACCCAGCTTCTTAATTATTTTCATATATGAATCAGATGCTGCTTGTTTTCGTGCAAACCCCGTTTTTCCGAAAACTTTAAATATTACCGTTGATATATCATTGTTTTAGTTGATTTAAAGTCAACAAAAACCCTTGTTTTATATATAAATCTAATATAAAACAGGAGGTGAGCAAGATGGTGTGGGACATGTTTGACGAGATGAGGAGGATGCAGGAGGAGATGGACAGGATGTTCTCTGAGTTCTTCGGCCAGAGAAGTAACCTGCTTGAGCAGAAAGGAAAAGGCAGGGGAAAAGAGCTTCAAACATACAGGTCTCCGGTGACAAACGTTTACGAGACAGAGAATTCTGTTGTGGCTTCAGTAGAGCTGCCTGGAGTTGAGAAGAAGGACATTGACCTTAATGTGACAGACACAGGCATGGAAATCAAGGTGAAGAAAGAGGACAAGAAGGAAGTGAAGAAGAAAGGGGCTTACAGCTATGCAGCAGCATCAAGAAGCTTCTACAGGAGCTTTACATTCCCCTCAGAGGTTGACTCAGACAAGGCAAAAGCGGAGTACAAGAACGGAATCCTGAAAGTGGAGGCTCCGAAGGTTAAGAAGGGCAGGGAGAAGAAAAAGAAGATTGAGATCAAGGGATGATTAATCCCTTATTTTTTCAGCGAGGGGTGCGGCCATGTCAGAAAAGAAAAAGGACGCGAGAAAAAGCGCAGAAGAAAGCAAAGGAAAGCAGAGCAGGGAAGATGAATACCTGCAGAGGATAAGGGAGCTTGAGCAAAGAGAGAAGGATCTGACAGAAACCCTCCAGAGACTGCAGGCAGAGTTTGAGAACTACAAGAAAAGGGCTGACAAGGAAAAAGAGGAGTTCAGGAAGTACGCAAAAGCGGGAATAATAGAGAAACTGCTTCCTGTAATTGATAACTTTGAGATTGCCCTCAAGAACAAGGACAAGGGCGGGCACTTTGTAAAGGGAATTGAGATGGTCTATGCTGAGATGATATCCCTGCTCCAGAAAGAAGGCGTTGCAAGGATAAGCGCAGAGGGAAAAAAGGCAGACCCCAGCTTCCATGAGGTGCTGATGACAGAAAAGTCAGAAAAGGAGGATGGAACCATACTTGAAGAGCTCCAGAGGGGGTACATGCTGGATGATAAGGTGCTGAGATACTCAAAAGTGAAGGTGGCCAAAAACAATGGCAGTCAGGAAGCAAAGTAGAATCACCAAAGACACACCTCTATCAGAAATCCTGAAGCTGGGAAAGACCTGCAGTGAGTGCGGGCACTGCTGCAGGCACGGCTCAGGAGCCCTGGCAAGGGGGGACCTGAAGAGGATTGCCGAGAAGCTCGGCATGACAGAGGAAGAGCTGAAAAAAAGATACCTTGTCAGCGAGGAGAAGTTCAACACAACACTCCTGAAGCCGAGGCTGATAAAAGAGGAGGGAAAGCCATATGGAAGGTGCGTTTTTTTGACACCTGACAACAAGTGCTCAATCAATGACGTAAAACCATTACAGTGCAGGATAGGGAACTGCACAGAGCACGGAGAAAAGCTGAACCTGTGGTTCATGCTCAACTACCACCTTAACGAGAACGACCCTGAGTCAATAAGGCAGTATGCAGTCTACCTGAGATGCGGAGGCAAGACGGTGCCCGGAGCAGAGCTCAGGGAGCTGATAAAGGATCCTGAAAAGCTGAGAAAGATACTTGAGTACGAGATAATGAGGTGAATGATGCAGTTAAGAATAATCAAGCAAGGAGTGCACGAGGATCATTATCCTGAAGAAGGGCATGTCTTCAACAAAATCAGCGCAATATGCTCAACAGTCGCGCTCCTGAAAGCAAAGAGCGAGAATGAGGAGAACATACTTGTTGATACAGGAAATGCCGGCTTTGAGGATGAGGTCATTGAGGGGCTGAAGAGAGAAGGCCTCACTCCTGATGACATCAGCATTGTGATAAACACCCACAGGCATCAGGACCATGTCCACAACAATTACCTTTTCAGGAATGCAGTCAGGATCATAGGCAAAGGCGTTTGGAAGCCGGACGGCGCGCTTGACGTGTACAAGACTCCTGAGTATATAAGCGTTCCCGGCGTTAAGATAATCCAGACACCCGGGCACTTAGAGGATCACTGCTCAGTTGTTGTGGAGTCAGACGGTGAAAAAATGGTCATAGCAGGGGATGCGCTTGTTCCTGAATACATCAGCCTGCTGAATGATGAAGGCAGGAAGAGCGCCCTCCGCATCATTGACATTGCCGACAGGGTGATACCAGGTCATGGAGCACCTATAGGCAGGGAGGAACTGGAAAAACTGAGAGGTAAACTAAAATGAACCTGAGCGAAACAAAACAATTCATGATTGACACTGCAAAGGAGGCCGGAAAGATAGCAAGGGAGAACTTCCAGAAGAAGCACGACTGCAGGTTCAAGGACAATGAGCGCAACCAGGCAGTGTGCGAGACAGACCTTGAGGTTGAGAAGCTCATAAAGTCAAGGATAAGGGAGAAATATCCAGGCCACAGCATACTCGCTGAGGAATCAGCGGATAGCAATAATGAGGAAGGCTCAGAATACCTATGGGTTGTTGATCCCATAGACGGCACAAGGAATTACATGCACGGCCATCCCACTTACGGCATATCAATAGCCCTTGCGAGAAACATGGAGGCTTTGCTTGGAGTCATATACTTTCCCGCTCTTGACTGGATGTTCTCTGCCGAGAAAGGAAAAGGAGCAGAGAAGAACGGCAAAATGATAAGAGTCTCGCAGAGGGATGCAGGGGAGGACACTCTCGGCAATTTCGGCTGCGCGTTCCACAGGGAAAAGGAGCAGCAGATGAAACAGCTTGACAGCTACATAAGCCTCCTCAACAAGATACGGATTGAGGGCGCAGCCACAATGAGCCTGTGCATGGTTGCAGAGGGAGTGTATGACTCCACAATACTCAGGTTTGTCAAGCAGTGGGATTACGCAGCAGGAGCCCTCATTGTCAGCGAGGCAGGAGGCAAGGTGACAGGATACAATGGAGAGCCCGCCAGCCTGGACCTTGACAGGATAGTCGCCTCCAACAGAAGATTCCATGACCGGCTGCTGGAAATACTAAAAGAGAGTCCGGAGGTAATGCAAAATGGAAAAGGAAGACAAGAAGGTTAATATGTCAATAGAGGATGGAAAATCTTTTTTCGCCCATGAGGTTTCCATAAACTTCAACCCGTCAAGCTTCATCCTTGACTTCAAGAACGTCACTCCAAGGGTGGACCCCCGAAGCAAGGATAACCTCGTGCTGAGAATGGAGCACAATGTGGTGATGGTGGACCCTTACCACGCGAAGAAGATGCTTGAGCTTTTCTCAAGAGTGGTCAAGGATTACGAGAGTGAATACGGAAAGATAGAGAAGCCAAAGGCCATAAAGAAGCACGAGCAGAAGGCAAAAAAGCACGGCAAGAAGGCAGAGGCAAAGAAGACAAAGACAACACCCTCATATTTCGGATGATTGCAACAGGAAATCAGGAGGTAGATAAAAATGGCAGAAGAAAAGAAAGAAGAAAAAAAGGAAGCACAATCAAAAGGTACAAAAAAAGAGAAGATAATAGGCATAGACCTTGGGACAAGCAATTCAGCAGCTGCTGTCCTGCAGGGAGGAAAGCCTATAATAGTGCCCTCTGCAGAAGGAGCCTCCCTCTACGGAAAGGCATTCCCCTCTGTGGTGGCTTTCACCAAGGACAGCCAGATGCTGGTGGGAGAGCCCGCGAGAAGGCAGGCAGTCTCAAACCCTGAAGGGACTATAATGGCTGCAAAGAGAAAGATGGGCAGCAAGTTCAAGTACAAGGTGCACGGCAAGGAGTATACCCCTCAGCAGATATCAGCCTATGTGCTGCAGAAGATAAAGCGCGACACAGAGGAATTCCTGGGAGAGCCCGTGAAGAAGGCGGTTGTAACAGTGCCGGCTTATTTTGACGACGACCAGAGGCAGGCCACCAAGGACGCGGGAACAATCGCCGGGCTTGAGGTAGTGAGGATAATAAACGAGCCCACTGCAGCATCCCTCGCTTACGGCATTGACAAGGAGGGAGAGGGGCAGAAGATAATCGTGTTTGACTTTGGAGGGGGGACTCTTGACGTTACGGTCATGGACTTCGGAGATGGAGTGTTTGAGGTGAAATCAACCTCAGGCGACACCAACCTCGGCGGAAGCGACATGGATGATGCCCTGCTCAACCACATAGCAGAGGAGTTCAAGAAGCAGGAGGGCATAGACCTTAGGGAGGATGACACAGCCCTCCAAAGGCTGAGAGAGGCTGCAGAGAAGGCAAAGATAGAGCTCTCCACCACAATGGAGACAGACATCAACCTGCCGTTCATAACAGCATCTGACAAGGGGCCCAAGCACCTCAACATGAAGATAAACAGGTCAAAGCTTGAGCAGCTTGTGGAGCCTGTCATCCAGAAGTGCAAGGGGCCGATAGAGCAGGCCCTCAAGGACGCAAAGCTTGAAAAGGGAAGTGTTGACAGGATAATCCTTGTCGGAGGGCCCACCAGAATGCCTGCAGTGAGGAAGTTCGTGGAGGACTTCATAGGAAAAAAGGCAGAGAGGGGCATAGATCCCATGGAATGTGTTGCACAGGGAGCTGCAATACAGGCAGGCGTGCTTGCGGGAGAGGTCAAGGACATACTCCTGCTTGACGTGACACCCCTCACTCTGGGAATAGAGACCCTTGGTGGAGTGAGGACCTCCCTCATAGAGAGGAACACCACAATACCCACCAAGAAGACGCAGATATTCTCAACAGCAGAGGACAACCAGACAGCTGTGACAATCCATGTGCTTCAGGGAGAGAGGCCCATGGCTGCAGACAACAAGAGCCTTGGAAGATTTGACCTTGTGGGAATACCTCCGGCGCCAAGAGGGACGCCGCAGATTGAGGTGACGTTTGACATTGACGCAAACGGAATACTCCATGTGTCTGCAAAGGACCTGGGCACAGGCAAGGAGCAGAAGATCCAGATAACAGCAACGCAGAAGCTCAGCGAGGATGAAGTGGAGAAGATGAAGAAGGAAGCAGAAGCTCATGCAGAGGAGGACAAGAGAAGAAAGGAGGAAGTGGAGACAATAAACCAGGCAGACACCCTTGTCAACTCATCTGACAAGATGCTCAAGGAGTTTGAGGGCAAGGTTGACTCAAAGGAGATTGAGGAAGTGAAGAAGGAGATTGAAGAGCTGAAGAAGCTGCTTGAGCCTGAGAAGAAAGACACTGACGCAATAAAGAAGAAGACAGACGAGATAAACCAGAAGCTGCAGAAGATGGGAACAGAGCTCTACCAGAAGGCGCAGGCAGCCCAGCAGCAGTCCGGAGCGCAGGGAGCAGGACAGGCAGGCGCGCAAGAAGGCCAGGCTGGCGGGCAGCAGAAGGATGACGACAAGACAGTGGACGCTGACTTCAAGGAAGAGAAAGGTGAGGAAGGCAAGGAAAAGAGTTGATTTTTTTTGTTTTGCTTTTCTATTTTTCAAAATGACAACATTACCAACCCGCAATGAGTGCCTTCAGCTGCTTGAAGAGCACAATGTTCCTGAGAATGTCAGGAAGCATTCCCTTGCTGTGAACAAGGTAGCTGTGTTTCTCGCGGACAAGCTCAGGCAGAACGGCATTGACATTGATATTGAGCTTGTTGACCGCGCTTCACTTCTACATGACATTGACAAGATTCCCACATTGGGCAACGGAGAGCATGGGGAGATGGCAAGGCAGATTCTCTCAGAGAAAGGCCACAAGACAGTGGGCGATGTCATAAGAAAGCACGTGTTCAGGGCAATAGAGGATCCCGGCCTTGACACCTGGGAGGAGAAGGTGGTGAATTACGCTGACAAGAGGTGCACAGAGGACAAGCTTGTCTCGCTTGACGAGAGATTCTCTTATGCCAGGGAGATGTATGCTGATGAGGTTGATGATGATACAGAGAGAATAGAGGCGATGTATTACGGGCTTGAGAACGAGATATTTGGGGTAATAGGCCTTGATCCTGACAGGCTTGGCGAGTACCTGGGGGTTGAAAGGGCTGATGAAGAGGAATGACAGGAGTACGCCAGGATGAAGAAAGGAAAAGGTTTAAAAATCACCTGCAGGCAGCTTGAGAATGAGATGCTGGAGTACGCCAGAAGCGCTGTAAAGGAAGCCGGCATTGGTGAAGATTTTGCTGAAAATCTTTTCAGGAACATGATAAAATACATTGGGAGAGATGATCTCCTGTAACGCATACCATAACAACAACTAAGGAGAGAGGAAATGGCCAAGGACTATTATGAGATACTGGGAGTGGGCAGGGATGCCTCAAAGGAGGACATCAAGAAGGCCTACAAGAGGCTGGCCAAGAAGTACCACCCTGACATTAACAAGAGCAAGGACGCTGCTGACAAGTTCAAGGAGATAAACGAGGCAGCCTCTGTTCTGGGCGATGACCAGAAGAGGCAGCAGTATGACCAGTTCGGCACTGCTGACTCAGGATTCCAGGGCGGAGCAGGAGGGTTTGACTTCTCTGACTTCATGAGGGGAGCTGAGGGGTTCGGCTTTGACTTTGACTCTATATTTGAGAACTTTTTCGGCGGAGGCATGTTCGGCGGAGGCAGCAGGAGAAGGAGGGGCCCGCGAAGGGGCTCTGATCTGGTCTACGACCTTGAGATAGACCTCAAGGATGCTGCTGAAGGAGCAGAGAAGCAAATCTCTGTGCCGAAGATGGTGAGGTGCAGTGAATGCGGCGGCAAGGGCGCGAAATCTGATTCTGACATAATAACATGTGATGAGTGCGGCGGCAGGGGGGCTGTAAAGCACACGAGAAGGACCCCTTTTGGCATGTTCTCCACAGTAGGCACATGCAGAAAGTGCAATGGTGAGGGAACAACAATAAAAGATCCATGCAGGAAGTGCGGAGGCACAGGACTTGTTGAAGAGACAAAAAAAGTCAGTGTTGAGATCCCTGCAGGTGTTGATACAGGCACCAAGCTGCGGCTTGCAGGAGAAGGAGAGGCAGGGCCTAAGGGAGGGCCTTCAGGAGATCTCTTTGTGAGGATTCACGTTAAGCCCCACAAGATTTTTGAGAGAAAAGGCAATGACCTTCTCATGGACATGCCTGTCAGCTTTGCGACTGCCGCGCTTGGGGGCACAGTAAAGGTGCCTACACTTGACGGAAAGGCGGAAATGAAAGTACCTGCAAGCACCCAGTCAAACACTGTTTTCAATCTCAAGGGCAAGGGCATTCCCAGCCTGAGAGGCTTCGGCAAGGGAGACCAGAAGGTGAGGGTTGTGATTGATGTTCCTGAAAAACTTTCAAAGAGGCAGAAAGAGATCCTTAAAGAGTTTGAGAAGGAAAGCCCGAAGAAAAGCTTCTTTGACAGGATAAAGGGGAGCATTTAAAGACTCGCAGTTCTTTTTTCACTTCACCCTCTCAACAAGATTATTCTCCTCAATATACTCAGCAGCTCCTGCCGGAACAAGCTCCTTCCAGTTCTCTCCTCTCTTGATTCTCTCCCTGACATGCGTTGCCTCAAGATTGTAGAATCTTTGGGATGTCACCACCCTGAAGCCAGCCTTCCTGAAGAGCCTCTCATTCAGCTTGTTGTCTCCGACAAAAACAACATCAAAGGGCTTTGTGAATCTCCTGACATGTTCAACATACTCATCATCAGAGGGTATGTCCCTGACAGCGGCAAGCTCGTAATTCATTATCCCCTCCTTTTCAAGAGCCCTTCTTATCATGCCCATCCTCTCCTCAGCAGAGAAGGGATCCTTTTCTGTCTCTTTCAGGGGTATTGCCACAACTATGGTTATCGCCCTCACATCCTTGAGGGCATTCTTCACAACCTTCATGTGGCCGTTGTGAAAAGGCTGGAACCTGCCTATGAAAATGCCTATCATCTTGAAATCATAGAGAACATTGCATCTTCTGCATAAATATTTTATGCTTCTGTTGCCCTTCACGTCGCTGCCGCAGAGCTCACACCCGTTTTTTACTGTCACTAAGCTCAACTCGCCCTGGCCTGCTGTCTGTCAAAAATCGAATGTTCTTGAGCATGCTTAGGAATGCCAGGCATTCCTGACATTTTTAGGGTGCCGGCGATTGTTTTAAAAGAATTATTGTGGGGCTAACACTACTATTGAAAACATATACTGCAGAACACTCATCAGTCCAGTGTCTCGTCAATGTCAAGGCTGTTGAGTATTGACTTTTCTTCCATCAGAGTGTGAAACTCAGAGCAGTAGGGGCATCTCTCAGGAATCCTTCCCTTTACCTTCGGCTTAAATATGTAATTGCACTGCCTGCACCTGAACCTTGCCATGCCTGCTATATAAGGCGCGCAGGTTTAAAAATTTTGCTGTGAAAAAACAGCAAATCCGCGAGGGAAGAATGCAATAGAAGCAAAAACAAAAATAATTTCAGCCTTCAACACCGACTATCTTGACCTTGAAGCTGAGGTCTTTTCCTGCGAGGGGATGGTTCATGTCCAGGTAGACATTCTTGTCATCCACCTTTGTCACCTTCACAGGAACCTTCTGGCCGTTAGGAGCCTGCACTCCCAGGGTCATCCCTTCCTTGACCTCCTGGCCGACATCAATCTTCTCCTTTGGAACTGCCTGGACCATGTCCTCATTCCTTTCCCCATAGGCATCCTTTGCCTCAATCTTGATGTCTTTCTCCTCGCCTTCCTTCATGCCCATGATCTTTGTCTCAAATCCTGGAATGACCTGGCCGGCGCCAACCTCAAACTCAAGAGGCTCTTTCCCTTCAGAGGTGTCAAAAACAGTTCCGTCATCCAGCTTTCCTGTATACTCAACCTTTATTTTGCTGCCTTTTTTGACTTCAGACATTATATCAATCCTCCAGAATCAGCTTCAGAGCCGATGTTATTTAAATTTTTGGGTGGTGAATAGGTGTTATAGCATATGCCCTGAGAGCGCCAAAATGCCCTTTCACAAACAGCAATCCTCCTGACATTGCCTCCCCTTGTTTATGAGTTAAGGTACTGCTCATTGTAAAAAAAGGGAGTAATCCCTCCAGATGTTGCCACCGCCCTGGTCGCGGTTACAAACTGATTTTTCCCGCCACCCATCCCCCTCACATATGCTGAGCGCACCAACCCACAGAGCGCTTTAAGCATATCATGGGGTGGGCTTATTGGAAGCAGGAGAGGGGAGTTGTGCAGTTTCAGAAGCAATAAGCCTGCTGAGCAGTGGTGCAGAAAGGGTGGGTGGAACCTGGAATTATAAACACAAGCAAATTCTCTAAATAGCGGGAATACCAGGAATAACAATCATAAACTCAATATTCCCAGGGAAGCATCAGGAATCATAATAATAAACAAATCTAAGGGAGGGTGGAACCTGGATTTGTAAACAACATGAAAGCCTTCTGCAGCTTCATTTCCTTGGCTTCTTAATCTTCTTCCTGAAAACAGCTGCCCTGCTCGGCCTCAGCTTTTCAGCGCCTTTTCCCTTGCTCCTGAGGCCCCTTGATTTCTTTCCTGCTGATGTAAGACCTCTTGTCACCCTTCTCCTGTGCTGCTTGTCATTGATCCACTTTGTCCTCTTGTCAGCCTTTACTGAGGGGCTGGCCTTGTCAACAAGCAGGACTTCATACCAGTAATAGGTGCCGTCCTTTGCAGTAAAATAAGAGTTAAGCACTTCGCAGTTAGGGAACTGTTTTGCCGCCCTCTGTTCTGCAATCAGCTGATAGTTCAAGTCAAGAGCGAGGTACCTCCTCTGCGTCCTGGGCCTTCTTCCCTTGTGCTGCCCGGGCCTTACATGACCTCCTCTGGGCACGCGCTGCCTGACCACAACATAGCCCTGCTTTGCCCTGTACCCCAGAGACCTTGCCCTGTCAATCCTGGTCGGCCTTTCAATCCTAACTGTTGAGGGGCCTTTCCTCCAAGAAATAAGCCTCTCCATCCAAAGATCCTTGTTGTTCTTAGGCCTTTTCCAGGCCTCTCTCACGTACTTCTGGTATCCCATCTTACAGCCTCCATTATTATTATACAGCAGGGATTCAGGCGAGCTAAGCCTACATTTCCATGCCTCTTGAAGGGAGAAAATCCCCTCTTTATAAATCTTTTCCACATCCATACAGACGCTAAATCACAAAACTTTAAATATTCTAATATATTAAACATTGTCAGAGGTGAGCTAATGCCTGACATAGATGATATAGACAAGGAAAACATGATTTCTGTCCTTGATAACTTCTGGAAGCAGGTGGAGGATGCCCTGAAGCTCGGCATCAGCGTGAGGGTAGAAAGGCCTGTGGACGGCATAGTGCTGTGCGGCATGGGGGGCTCCTCATTTCCAGGGGAGATCGTAAAGGAGTACATACAGGTTAATGTTCCTGTTGAGGTCGTGAGAAACTACAAGGTTCCCTCATGGGCCGGCGGCAAGACGCTCGTGTTTGTGGTATCCTACTCAGGCAACACAGAAGAGGCCCTGTCATGCCTGAAGTCTGCAAAGGGAAAAGGCGCTAAAATAGTGTGCATCTCATCAGACGGCAAGCTCAAGGAAAAGTGCAGGAACACAAGCACGCCCTTCATTGAGGTTCCCAAGGGAATACAGCCGAGAGCAGCCACCGGCTACCAGACAATGCCCATACTCAATGTGCTGATAAACTCAAGAATAATATCAGAAAAGAAGAGGGAGGAGATGCAGGAGATTGCCAAAGTGCTCAGGAAGGATGTGAAGGAGAGCGCAGAGGGAGTGGCCCAGAGGCTTGTTGACAAGATACCTCTCATCTACACCTCAGAGAGGATGTCAGCTGTTGCAAGGCTGTGGAAGGCCGCGATAAACGAGAATGCAAAGGCGCAGGCATTCTTCAATGTGTTTCCTGAGATGAACCATAATGACATGAACGGCTTCATAAACCAGAAGGCGGAGTTCTACGCCGTATTCATAGAGGACATTGATGATCATGAGAGGATAAAGAAGAGGATGAGGATAACCAAGGAGCTCCTGCAGGAGAAGGAATGCCCTGTTCTAATGCTCAGGCTGACAGGGCCGAACTTCCTTGCAAGGATTTTCTCTGCCATACTCATGGGAATGTATGTGGGGTATTACCTTGCAATAGCTTACGGCACAGATCCCACACCTGTGGAGATGGTTGAGGGGCTGAAGAAAAAGCTCGGAAGCTACATAAGCTGAAAGGCCATTGGTGGATGTCTGTTATGAGCTCTTACATAGGCGTTGACATAGGAGGGTCAAAGATAGCTGCCGGTGTGATCAGGGGAGGCAGGGTGCTGAGGAAGACAACGCTCGAGACTCCTGCAAGAAGAAAAGAGCTTGTGGATTCTGTCATAAGCGCTGTAAGCCAGTTCTATACAGCAGAGGTGAAAGGCATAGGCATAGGGGCAGCAGGAGCTGTTGACAAGAAAGGAAGGTGGCTTGAGTCACCCAACATACCCTGCGTGAATGACATCAGCCTCAAGAGCATGATAGAAAAAAGATTCAGGACAAGAGTTGAAGTGAACAATGACGCGAACTGCTTCGCGCTTGAGGAGGCAGTCCGGGGCCATGGGAAAAACAAGAGCGTTGTGTTCGGCCTGATACTCGGTACAGGAACAGGGGGGGGCATTGTGATAGACAGGAAAATCATGGGGGGAGCTGACATGCTTGCAGGGGAGGTGGGCATGATGCCATATCTTGACAGCCATTTTGAGATGTTCTGCTCAGGAAGGTTCATAAAAAGAATGGCTGAGAAGAACGGCATGAGAGGCTCTCATCCAAAGGACGTGGCTGAGCTTGCTGAAAAAGGCAACCAGAAGGCAAAGAGGATATACAATGAATTCGGAAAGCACGTGGGGCTGCTGATATCCAACATAATATGCGTTGTCAACCCCGGCATAGTGGTGCTTGGAGGCGGACTCTCAAACTCGTACCCTCTCTTTAGCGCCTCCATGAGAAAGGCGATGAAGGAAAACCTCATCTTCAGCAGGAGCAGCAGGACTCCTGTGAAGGCATTCAGCACAGGGGATTACGGCATAATAGGGGCTGCGCTTCTTGTCAGCCCTGCAAAATCAGGGTGAGCTGCTGCAATGCTGTTAAGCTGTATTCTGGCCTGAATTCTCATGCCCTGCCTGAACTTCAAAATCTTTATATATTCTCGCCCCCTAACGCAAGCTCAAGGGGGAAAATGATTCTCAGAAGCCTGAAACTGGAGAACATAAGAAGCTATGCAAGCGAGCACATAAAATTTCCAGAGGGCTCTCTGATGCTTTCAGGAGACATAGGCTCTGGAAAGTCAACAATACTTCTTGCAGCAGAATTCGCGCTTTTCGGCCTGAGAAGCGACCTTAGGGGCGAAAGCCTCCTCCGCCACGGCAAGAACGAGGGCTCTGTTGAGCTTGGCCTGAAACTCAGAGGAAAGGAGATAATCATAAGAAGGTCGCTAAAAAGGAAAGGCTCCAGTGTCCAGCAGGACACAGGCCACATGATCATAAACGGTGTCAGGAAGGACCTGACTGCAGTGGAGCTGAAGACAAGAACTCTCAGCCTGCTCGGATATCCCAAAGAGCTCGTCTCAAAATCAAAATCCCTCCTGTTCAGGTATACTGTCTACACCCCCCAGGAGCAGATGAAGCAGATACTCTTTGACGACAAGAGCGAAAGGCTGAACACGCTCAGGAAAGTATTCGGCATTGACAAGTACAGCAGGATAACAGAGAATGCCTCCATAATAACCAGGCAGATAAAGCTCAAGGCCAGAGAGCTTGCAGGAACAATCCATGACCTTGAGGAAAAAAAATCCTCTCTTTCTGAAAAGAAAGAGGAGCTGTTCAGGTCAGAAGGTGAGGCAAGGAAGATTCTTCCCCTGTTCCAGAAGGCTCGGGAGCAGAGCAGCAGGCTCAGGGAGGAGGTTGAGGCAGCGGAAAAAGAGGCAAGACAGCTGTCAGAGCTCAAGAGCGAGCTTAATCTCAACAATTCCAGGATAAAAGAGAAATCAGAGGCCTATAACAGCAATAGCAAAGAGTTGGACAGCTTGAAGAAGCAGGTAAAGGAACTTGAAAGCCCCCTGGCAGGGGAAAAAATCGTGAAGCCGGATCTTCAGCGCAGGGAATCTCTTGAGAAAGAGAAGGAGGGGCTTGAGAAAAGCGTGAATGACCTGCATCTCAGGGCAGGTGAGCTTGAAATCAGGAAAAAAAACTCTGCTGAAGTTATCGGAAAGATATCAGAGCTCAGCACCTGCCCCACCTGCCTGCAGGAGGTGCCTGAGGATTACAGGGAAAAAGTCATCTCAAGGGAAAAAGAATCAGAGAGGAAAGCAGAGGAGGAGGCAGCCAGGCTGAAGAAAGAAGCGGCTGAAAAGCAGGAGACGCTGAAGAAAGCAAAGGAGGAGATTGACAGGCTCGCAGAGCAGGAGAAGAAGTATGAGCGGATGAAAATGCAGGCAGAGTACAACCAAAAGCTGCTCAGGGAAAAATCAGAGAGGATAAAGAGCCTTAATGAGATGCAGGAAAGCATAAAGAGGGAGATAGCATCGCTCAACCAGAAGAACCTGGATCTTAACAGCAGGATAAAGGAACTCTCTGAGAGCGAAAAGAAATACCAGGAGAACAAGAAGCTTTTTGACCAGGCGAGGGAGAAGGAGAGGGAGCTGGAGCTCAAAAAAGTCTCGCTGGAGAAAGATGCAGAAGGCATAAGAAAAACAATAGATTCCCTGGAGAAGGAGATAGCAGGGAAAGAAAAGTCCAAAAAGAGGATAGGGGAGCTGAAGGAGCTTCAGGAGTGGATAGAATCATCATTCATCAACCTCATGGTGGATATAGAGCGGAACGTGATGGCAAGGATACACCGCGAGTTTGACGGGTTCTTCCAGCAGTGGTTCAGGACAATGATTGAGGACGAGACAATATCAGTCAGCCTTGACCATGACTTCACACCCATAGTGCAGCAGGACGGCTACGAGACATCAGTGGAGCATCTGAGCGGAGGCGAGAAGACAGCCACAGCTCTCGCTTACAGGCTGTCCCTGAACAAGGCAATAAACGACGTGGTGGGCACCATAATGACAAAGGATGTCATAATACTTGACGAGCCGACTGACGGCTTCTCTTCAGAGCAGCTTGACAAGGTGAGGGAGGTCATTGAGCAGCTTGACATGGAACAGGTCATAATAGTCAGCCACGAGCCGAAAGTGGAAGGGTTCGTTGACAGCATACTAAAGGTGGAGAAGAGCGGCCACGTGAGCAGGGTCAGCGCATGAAAAACAAAATATTAAAATAAGAGGCAGCACATAATGATAAAAATGAAAGGGAAAAAAGCGCTTATGATTGCCCTTGCTCTGGCACTCGTGCTTGCTTCAGGCTGCGCAAAGGACATCAGCAGGGTAAAGAGCCAGGAGTACGTGGGAGAGGATGTCACAATAAAAGGCAGCGTGGAGAAAACCCTGAAGCTGGGGCCTGTCTCAGGCTTCACGCTCAAGGACGAGACAGGCATGATAGCTGTCAAGAGCGAGGCCCTGCCTGCAGAGGGAAGCAAGGTCAAAGTCAAGGGGACTCTCATGAAGGACACCCTTCTCGGATATTACATCCACGCAAAGAGGATAAGTTAAACACTCCTACGCTTGTTAAGTGTTCTGGGTGCAGTAGAACAGTAAATTTTTAAATGATTCACTGATACTCATGTTTTCAAAGGGGTTGTGGTCTAGTTTGGTATGATACCACCCCGGGGAATGCCTGGCAAGAGATTTTAAGGCCCGGCATCTGCAACGGTGGTGATCGGGGGTTCAAATCCTCCCAACCCCATCAATCTACAGGGGGTTATGGGTATGAAGAATATCTTTACTGTTTCCTTTTTCTCTGCGTTATCTTCTTTTTTAGGCGCGGGATATCTTTATCAACAGCATTTTCAATTATCTTTATATTATCCTTAACATCTTCAAACTCATTGATTTCCCCCAACCTATTTTTAAGAAATTCTTTGGAGTTCTTTTCTTTTTCTATCTTTTCTTTAGTGTTATTGATAAGCTGCTTATGACCTTCAATAATTTGACAATCTTTTAAGATTTTATCCAAAATATTGTTTCCTTCTCCTGCTGGTCTCTTTTTTTCGACTAATTTAAGTAGCTCATTGTATCTTTGTTCCATTACTTTTAATCTATTGAGTAATTCTTTGAACTTTTCTTGTGATTCCTTGTGGTCTTTCAGTTTTTTGATTATCTCTTCTGTGTTATCTATACTACCCTTTAATGCGTCGCTGATATCATGAATCCCTGTTCCCTCTTCTTCGCTCCTGTGCCTCTCTTCTTCTGCATTACCAGGAGGTCTGCTGTCAACCTTAATTTTCCTCTTTCCGGGATGCGTGATGCTCATTGAAGGAGGCACATCATTCAAGCGGAAAGGAGGCTCTCTCGGACCCGTCCCTCCGAGCTGGGCAAAAAGAAAGATGGTATAATCCTCTGGAGGAAGCTGCCCTCTTCTTTCAGTTTCTGTGTCATCAATAAAATTGCAGTCTGAGGTATTCAGATTACCTTCCACCTCTGTCCCTTGTGGTGCATTATATGAACCCAGTTTGATTTTAAGTTTGCCGTGGATGTCATATATTCCAAAGATGTAATCATAACTGGCTGCAGGTCCGCTTATTTTCCCTTTTATGTTTAAGGGTGTGGTGTCCCCCACTGCTTTTACTGCTCCTCTATTAGGTGCATCATAAGGGGGCTGTGTTATTTCCACTGTTATTTCTCCTTCTCCAACTATTACCGCAATCTTCCGTAGATCATAACCCAATGCTAACTCTTCAGGAATTCTAGTTATATGTGCTGGAGGATTAAGATTCTCATCTGAAGGTATTCTGGCGAATAACGCGATTATATAGTTTCCAGGAGGCAATGATGTGAAATCAAAAGACTGCTCTTTTATACTTCCGGATGCTACGCTAGAGAATGACCTCATCAGAGGAATAAGACTTCCAGTATTATTGTTGTAAAATCCAAATATGTAGTCATAACTTTCATTAGGGCCTGTTATTCTGCCGCTTATTTGAAATGGCTCTGTGCTGCCTGCTAGAATAACAGCGCTCTCGTCAGGCGCATTTCTGGGCGGTTGGAGAATCTCCACTACTACTCCCTCACCCTCCCCTCCTTCTGTGCCTGTCTCTGTTGTAGGCTCCTGAGTTTGAGTCTGTCTCTGCTGTGATGGCTGCGGCCCTCTTGACTCCTGGGGGGCTTGCGGCCCTCTTGGCCCTTGCGGTCCTCCCGGCCCTCTTGGTCCTGCAGGCCCTGTCCCTCCTCCACCTCCTGAGCTTCCCCCTCCCCTGGCTATGCATAATATCAGGTCTATGATGCCCCACACCATGAACACTACTGCTGCAAGATTGAGCAGAGACCATGCCATCTCCAGCCACTCGCTGCCTGAGGCGGTGAACCAGTCATCAATCCCTGGAATGAGGCTCTGGAAAAAGAAGAACAGGAATGCAAAAGAGAGCATGCCTGTTGCCCTGCTGCATGGCCCGCCCTTTATGATGTTGTAGAATGCAATGCCAAATGTGAGAAGCACTATTGCAAGCGCAAGGGGCCACAGGTTGGCAAGCCTGAACCCGCTGTAAGCTTCCCAGACACATGCTGAGAGAGCGAGCGCAATACCAACTCCCACTATGATTGCTCTGCCTCCCTTTCCCTTGAAAGACTTGCTCAAGCCTATCTCAGCAGCGCCCAAAAGAATCAGGAAATATATGAAACTGTCTATGACAAAGCCGTAACTGCTGTACAAGGAAGCAATGTCAACCCTGGAGAAGGGGCTTAATATAGTGTCAAGCGGTGAGGCAAGAACTGCCTGGCAGGACAGGACAGCTGTAATGAGTATGGCAGCGATTATGCCTTTTGCTTTCTTGACACCTCTCATAAGAGTCTGAAAACAATTCTGCTTTATAAATATTAGCCTTTGATATCTGCCTTCAGGGCTTCAAGGCCAATAAAAACATTTAAATACTAGTATTTGATATTACAGGCTTAAAAAGGTGGTTGACTTAATGCAGAAAAATCTTTTGTTGGGCCTAGTTGCAGTAATTCTTCTTGCTATTCCTGTGTGTCACGCATTGGATGACAGCGGAGACAAGATAATAATTAAGGCAGAGCCGGTAAGAAACAAGGTTCTTCCCGGAGAGTGGGCGTCATTCAATGTTTCCATAACCAACAGGCAGATGGTGGATGACACTTTTGTCATCACAGTCAAGGGAGGAGGTGTTGAGTGGAGCGTTCTCACAGCATCAACAGTTGATTACTCATCGGGCATCAAGATAAAGTCAGGAGATACCAGGACAACCCAGCTTCTTCTCAAGGACAAGGGACTATTGCCGAATCCACTGAAGCCATATTCAGTCCAGCTTGGGGTGAAGTCATTAAGGAAGGGCAACAAGGCAACAGAGCTTCTTCTTGTATACCTTGTCTCGGAGATTCCTGTTGATTACGAGTCTGACATCAATGTCAGCCCCAGGATTCCCAGGTACATAGACCCCAGGAACACCTACTCATTCAAGGTTGCCCTCTACAACAATAACCAGAAGGACATAAAAGACCTGAAGATGTCCCTGGAAAGCTCTCTTGTCAACAGGGAAGCAAGTGTTGAGCTTGAGCCGTCCAGCAGGAAAGTTGTGGACTTTACTGTTGATTTTGATGAAGAAACCCCTCCCACCATAGACACCTTGACAATCACAGTCTCTGAGAAGGGCAAAAAGCTTTACAGGTCAACGTTTCCCATGGAGGTTGTCGGCTACAGGATGCCTTTTGAAAAGAGCAACAAGACAGAAGAGGGATTCCTGAAGAGAACAACAAAAATAACCCTTACTAATGATGATAATGTGGAGCAGCAGCAGACTTTCATGGCTGGGAAAAGCCTGCTTGACAGCATTTTCACCTCAGCCGAGCCCGGCGCAAGGATTGTGCAGAGAAAAGGGGATGATTATTACGCATGGGACATTAATCTGAAGCCTGATGAGAGCGCTGTCATAACACTCACCACAAACTACAGGCTCCTTTTCTACATACTTGTTATCATAATAATCGCGGGAGTGGTGTACATCTACACAAGGGACCCTGTGGCAGTGATAAAGAACTGTGACTCTCTGGGGGGCAGGGAAGGGGGCATAAACGACCTTAAGGTTATCATCTCAATAAAGAACAGGACGAACGAGAAGATAAAGGATGTCAGGCTGATTGACCTGATACCCAAGATCGCTCAGGTGGAGAAAAAGGATGGTGAGGGCACCCTGAAGCCCAGCAGGAAGGTCAACACAAATAAAGGGCTTGCCCTTGAGTGGAACTTTGACATGGACGCAAAGGAGGAGAGGCTCGTTTATTATTATATCAAGTCAAGGCTCAGCATTCTCGGAGGCCTGAAGCTGCCTAAGGCTGCTGTAATAATCAAGAGAAAGGGCAAGAAGCAGCAGAAGGTCAGGTCCAATGATGTTCACATAGCCGGAAAATAGAGCCTAATTGATTCGTTGATTCTGCCATTGTGCTGTTGATTCTGTTTAAGCGCTAATCCTGTCTGCTGTTTTTGTTTTCTCATGCTATATTGGGCGATACTTACGCTGTCGCAGAAAAAGAAAGGAAAAAAGAAAAATCATAAAAATCCGAGCAATCGCCTAACTGAAACATTTATGTTTCAGTTAGGCGATTGCATCTTATATCGGATTTTTAGGCTTTCCAAAAGCCTTCATCTGCAACCTGAAGGTTTGCAGTTTTCGGCTTTGTGGAAATAAAAAACAATAGTGTTTTCAGCTCACTATAATCTCAAACTCAGGAGCCCTGTTGACATCAGTCACTTCAATGTTCACTTTCTGCTGCACCTGGGTTTCTCCGTCGCTTGCTGTTACAGTTACTGTGTGCTCTCCCGCGTCATCATAGCCTGTTTTCTTTGTCGCTGAGGTCATCCATCCTGAGTATTCTACTGTAACTTCGTCTCCGTCAGGATCAACAACATTGGGGCTCAGGCTGATGGTCTCTCCTTCCTTCACCCTTATATCCTCTATAGGATCCATCTTAGGAGGGTTGTTCCTTGAGAGCACCTCTATCTTCAGGGTCTTTGAGGTCTGGGTCTTTCCGTCTGAAGCTGTTACAGTCACAAGATACTCTCCTGCATCTCCCTCTTCAGTCTGCCACTTTCCATTGTCATTAAGCGGCTGGCTGAATGAGTAAGTGACCTTGTCTCCGTCAGGATCAGTCCCTTTAACCTTGAGCTCCACAAGCTCTCCCTCATACACTGTTATCTTGTTGGGTGTTGAAGCGGGCTTCTCATCCTTCTCTGTCTTGTCCTTGTCTCCTGAACTCTTTTCCACTGTTTCTGATGTATCCTTGCCTTGTGTGTCTTCTGTCAGAGAGGCGTTCTCAACATCCTCACTGATATATGACACGTCGCCTGTTTCATTTGTCTCTGGCTGGTATGTGCATCCACTGAAAATCACTATAGCTCCTAAGACAAGAATGCAGAACAAAGTTCTTGTTGGGGTTTCCATCATATCACCTTTTCATCTTACTTATGCCCTTAAATCGCATTTTACTATTTATATTTTACTGTTTTTTCTATTCCAAAATGGTAAATTTATGACGGGGTTGGGACAAATACAAACTGCCTTGCCTGCGATGAAGGCAGCCAGGAATCTCTGTGAGATACTGTGAGACATTAACAACCCATTAATAATCTGATACAAAATATTTATAAATGTGCTGAAATCCTTCAAAATCACCCCGCTTAGCTCAATGGTAGAGCACATGGCTGTAGAAAGTGTTAGACTATCTGTAAAGACTGGATGAAAAACACTCAGCCGTTACCATGGTGTTCCCGGTTCGAGGCATGGGCAGGAACTGCTTACTGCGAAAATCCGGGAGCGGGGATTGTTTTTCTATCCTTTAATGACTTTTTAACAACCTCTTGTGTATCCTGTATATCGGGTGCTGTCAAGTTGGATGTCTTGGAAGCCATCTGCCAAATAAGCGCAGCACCTCATTTGGAACTTAACTTACAGCACCCGTATATCGTAATATTTATAAATAGAGAAATTTTCTTGCAGATATGGCCCATCAATCTTTCTATAGGCAAATAAAGCTTTAGACACCTTTGTTTTAGCTTATAGGGGGATTTACGCCATTTTAGTAAAAAATGCCCTGGTAGTGTAGTCCGGTCTAGCATAAAGCCCTGTCGAGGCTTTGACCCGGGTTCAAAAACGGCTCAAAAGACGTTGATAAGAAAAACAAGGCTTAAAAGGCTTTTTTAGCTTTTGAGACTGTGGAATTTCCCGGCCAGGGCGTTGGGCCTGTAGCTCAGCCTGGTAGAGCACTTGAGCCATGGTGAAACTTTTAATCAGGCAAAGGGCAGACATCAAGTGGTCAGGGGTTCAAATCCCTTCAGGCCCGCTTTATGGTTAGGGGCGTGAGGTAAGCGAAGAGTGAAAGCAGTTTGAAGGTGATTCGTGGGGTTTGCGAGCAGGGCGGGCAATACCCCACTTGACTGCTGGGTCAAGGAAGAAGACCCTTGGTTCCAAATCCCTTCAGGCCCGCTTTATGGTTAGAGGGTCAGAGGCTGTAATCAGTTTTGGAAGATGCGCAACAGCACAGGCAGGGGGAGAATGTGGCTAAAACAAAAATAGACGTGTCAAAGCATATACTTGTTCCCAAGCACACAAAGCTGAACGAGAAGGAGAAATCCGAGCTCCTGAAGAGATACAACTCAACCTCAAGGGAGCTGCCCAAAATTCTGAAGAGCGACCCAGCCATAGCAGACCTTGACGTGTCTGCAGGAGACGTGATCAAGATAAGCAGGAAAAGCCCCACTGCGGGGGAGACGCTGTTTTATAGGGTGGTAATCAATGGATAAGCAGTCCTCTCTGTTGATAAGAAAATTCTTTGAAGAGCACAGCATAGTGAACTCTGACATAGCATCTTTTGACAATTTTGTGGAGAACGAGCTCCAGCAGATAATAGAGGAGAACAAGGAGATAGAGCCCACCATAATACCCCACAACGTGGATGAGTTCAAGATAAAGTTTGACAGGATATGGCTTGAGAAGCCCACCATAACAGAGGCTGACGGCTCAAAGAAGAACATATACCCTGTTGAGGCCAGGATGAGAAAGATAACATATGCAGCTCCTGTGTTCATTGAAGTGAGCGCCCACATAAACGGTGTCCAGAGGGAGCTTTTCAAAACCCAGATAGGAAGCCTTCCAATAATGCTGAAGTCAAAGTACTGCCACCTGCGGAACATGAGCGGGGAGGACCTCATAAAGCACGGCGAGGACCCCGATGATCCTGGGGGGTACTTCATAATAAACGGCAGCGAGAAAGTGCTCATCTCTGTTGAGGACCTTGCAGCGAACAAGATGCTGGTTGAGAAGACATCCATGGGCGTCTCAGAATACATAGGGAAGCTTTTTTCAGAGAAAGGCTCTTTCAAGATTCCCCACACACTTGAGAAGATGAAGGACGGCCTTTTCTATCTTACATTCACCAGGGTCAGGAGAATGCCTGTGGTTGTGCTGCTGAAAGCCCTCGGGCTGGTAAAGGATGAGGAGATTGTCAAGTTTGTCTCGTCAGAGAGGCAGTTTGACGAGCTGCTCATAAACCTCTATGAGTTTGTTGACATAAAAAACTCTGAGGATGCCATGGATTACACAGCCAAGAGGATAGGCATAACCCAGTCCAAGGAGGTAAGAATAGAAAAGATGGAGGAGATCATAGACAGGTATCTCCTTCCTCACATAGGAACTGAGAAGAAAGACAGGATATTCAAGGCATACAACCTATGCAAGCTTCTCAGGAAATTCATTGTTGTTTCAAACAAGGAAGTTAATGTTGACGACAAGGACCATTACATGAACAAGAGGCTCAAGCTGAGCGGGGAGCTGCTCGCAGACCTTTTCAGGGTCAACCTGAAAGTTCTTGTGGGAGACCTGCTGTACAACTTCCAGAGAATAGTCAAGAGAGGCAAGTTCCCCTCAATAAAGGTGATAATAAGGGACAAGCTCCTCACCTCAAGAATCTACAGCTCAATGGCCACAGGCTCATGGGTCGGAGCAAGAAAGGGAATAAGCCAGAGGATACAAAGGCTGAACTTTCTTGAGACCACAAGCCACCTGCAGAGGGTTGTCAGCCCGTTGAGCTCCTCGCAGGAGAACTTTGAGGCAAGAGGCCTGCACCCAACCCACATAGGACGGCTCTGCCCTGTGGAGACACCTGAGGGAACAAACATAGGCCTGAGGAAGAACCTTTCCCTGCTCGCCGGAATATCCGGCGATGAGGCAGAGGAGAGCATACTCAAGACATTAAAATCAAAAGGACTGGAGCAGGTAAAATGACAGAAGTATACCTTAACAGCAAATTCGTGGGCTATGTCAATGAGCCTGAGAAATTCACTCAGGAGATGATAGACTCAAGAAGGAAGGGCGAGACCTCCTTCAACATGAACGTGAACTATGACAGGCAGAGAGACGAGATAATGATAGACAACTCAAAAGGCAGGGTGAGGAGGCCTCTCATAATTGTGAAAGACGGCAAGCCCCTGCTTACTGAGAAGCACATGGAGCAGCTTGAGAAGAAAGAGATATCATTCAAGGATCTTGTAAGCCAGGGGATCATAGAATATCTTGACGCTAATGAGGAGGAGTCAGCTCTTGTTGCGTTCACTCCTGATGAGCTTACAAAGAACCACACGCACCTGGAGATAGCTCCAATAGAGATGCTGGGGCTGTGCGCTTCGCTTGTTCCTTATGCAAACCACAGCCCGGGAGCAAGGATCAGCATGGGGGCAAAAAACCAGAAGCAGGCCCTGGGATTCTACACAGCCAATTTTTCCGTGAGGATGGACATGGATGTGAACCTTCTTAACTCACCCCACGTTCCTGTGGTGCAGACAGTTGCCAATGACGTGTTCGGGTATGACAAGCACCCTTCAGGCCAGAACATAGTGGTGGCTGTGATGAGCTACAAGGGATACAACATGGAGGACGCCATTGTCATAAACAAGGGTTCTGTGGACAGGGGCTTTGGAAGGAGCTCTTATTACAGGCCAGCCATAGTTGAAGAGCTGAGGTATGCCGGAGGCCTCACAGACGAGATAAACATACCTGACAAGGACGTCAAGGGGTATAAGTCTGAGAAGGATTACAGGTTTCTTGAGGATGACGGCATAATACACCCTGAGGCAGAAGTGCAGGAAGGTGATGTTGTCATAGGAAAAACCTCGCCTCCAAGATTCCTCAGCAGCGTGGATGAATACAGCCTCACAGCAGGCACAAGAAGGGAAAGCTCATTCACCATGAAGCACGGAGAGAGGGGAATAGTTGATTTTGTGCTTATAACAGAGAACGAGGAGGGGAACAAGCTGGTGCAGGTAAGGCTGAGGGACCAGAGAATTCCCGAGCTTGGAGACAAGTTCACTTCAAGGCACGGGCAGAAGGGAATTGTCGGGCTTATTGTTCCGCAGGAGGACATGCCCTTCACAGCCTCAGGAATCACCCCTGACCTCATATTCTCGCCCCACGGGCTTCCGTCAAGAATGACTATATCCCATATGATAGAACTGCTGGGAGGCAAGGTGGGAAGCCTTGCTGGAAGGTACGTTGACGGCACAACGTTTGATTCAGAGCCTGAAGACAAGCTGAGGGAGGAGCTGCTCTCCTTGGGTTTCAGGGAGAACGGAACAGAGACCATGTATGACGGGGAGACAGGAGAGCAGTATCATGCCAGGATATTCATCGGAGATATGTACTACATGAAGCTCAAGCACATGGTGGCGAACAAGCTGCACGCAAGAGCCAGAGGGCCCATCCAGCTTCTCACCAGGCAGCCAACAGAGGGAAGGGCAAAAGAGGGCGGCCTCAGGCTTGGAGAGATGGAGAAGGACACGTTCGTGGCCCACGGAGCCTCGCTTCTCCTGAAGGAAAGGTTTGACTCTGACAGGTCAATAGTTCCGGTGTGCGAGAGCTGCGGAACAATAGCTATATACAATGAGTTCAAGGACGCAAGGTTCTGCCCCATCTGCGGAGACAATGTGGAGATAACAGACGTGGAGATATCCTACGCGTTCAAGCTCATACTTGACGAGTTCAAGTCCCTCGGCGTGTATCCAAGGATGAAGCTTAAGACAAAATACTGAGTGATAATAATGCCAGAAAGAGAAAGATTCACATACAAGAAGGTGAGCGAGATAGACTTCGGACTTCTCAGCCCCACAATAATAAAAAAGATGTCTGTTGCCAAGGTCGTTACGCCGGAGCTTTATGACAAGGAGGGCTATCCTGTTGACGGCGGACTGATGGACATAAGGCTAGGAGTTATTGATCCCGGCCTGAAGTGCAAGACCTGCGGCTCAAAGCTCAAGGAGTGCATAGGCCACTTCGGCTACATAGAGCTGGCAAGGCCTGTCATTCACGTGAAGTTCATGGGCCTCATACTCAACCTTCTGAGATGCACCTGCAAGGAGTGCGGCAAGGTTCTCATACCAAAGAACAAGATTGACAAGTACACCCAGGAGCTTACTGAGATAGAGCAGCAGCAGAGCTTTGACGCGAGAAGAAAGAGGGTGAGGGAAATAATCTCAAACCTGAAGACAATCAACAAGTGCCCGCACTGCAAGGCAAGGCAGCAGAAGATAACCCTTGATAAGCCATACACGATATACGAGGCAGAGAAGAGGCTCTCACCCATTGAGATAAGGTCAAGGCTTGAGAAAATTCCTGATGAGGACTGCTACATCTTCGGCATGAATCCTAATGTAGCAAGGCCTGAGTGGACAGTCCTGACTGTAATGGCCATACCTCCTGTGACAATGAGGCCTTCCATAACCCTTGAGTCAGGGGAGAGAAGCGAAGATGACCTCACCCACAAGCTGGGGGACATAGTGAGGATAAACCAGCGGCTTTTTGAAAACATCAATGCAGGAGCCCCTGAGATAATAATAGAGGACCTGTGGGACCTGCTCCAGTATCACGTCACCACCTTCTTTGACAACAACATCGCGCAGCTCCCTCCAGCGCGGCACAGGTCAGGACAGCCATTGAAGACAATAACAGAGAGGATAAAAAGCAAGGAGGGAAGGATAAGGCACAATCTTGCGGGAAAAAGGACCAACTTCTCCTCAAGAACAGTCATAAGCCCTGACCCCATGATAGACCTTAACGAGGTAGGCATACCATTTGTTGTGGCTACAAAGCTCACAGTGCCTGAAAGGGTTACTGAGTGGAATAAGGAGTATCTTCTGAAATACCTGGAGAGGGGGCCAAGGAATTACCCCGGAGCCAACTATGTGATAAGGCCTGACGGCAAAAAGAAAAAGATAACTGATGACACCCATGAGCAGATACTTGAGGAGCTCCAGCCGGGATACATTGTTGAAAGGCACCTGATGGACGGGGATGTTGTGATATTCAACAGGCAGCCATCCCTTCACAGGATGTCAATGATGGCCCACAAGGTCAAGGTGCTGCCTTCAAAGACGTTCAGGCTTAACCCTGCGGTATGCCATCCATACAATGCGGACTTTGACGGGGACGAGATGAACATACACGTTCCCCAGACAGAAGAGGCAAGGTCAGAAGCAGAGATTCTCATGATGATTGAAACCCAGCTGATAAGCCCGAGGTACGGCCTCAGCGTAATAGGCTGCATACAGGACGCAGTATCAGGCAACTATCTTCTGACCAGCGGAATGGAGCTGTCAAGGGAGAAAGCAGTGCAGCTCCTCTGCTCAGCAGGCATCTCGGACTTCTCAAAACTTCCCAACAAGAAAACCATTGACGGCAGGGAGGTATTCAGCGTTATAATCCCTGAAGGGTTTAATTTCATGGGAAGATCAAAAACATGCAGGTCAAAATCAAAGCCGTGCGTGGAATGCGAGAACTTCAGGAAGAACAAATGCGAGACAAACTCAAGGGTTGTCATAAAAGACGGTTTCCTGACAGAGGGGGTGATGGACTCTGCAAACCTTGGGCAGGGAGCAGGCCTTTTACTAAGGAACATCCACAAGAAATACGGCAAGGAAGCAACAATAAAAGTGCTCGGCAACATCTTCAGGCTCGGAATACAGGTTCTTCTCATGAGAGGCTTTACCACAAGCCTTTCTGACGTTGATATTCCTGAAGTTGCAGAAAATGATGTTGAGGACATACTTATGAAGGCAGAGGATGAGATAGAGAAGCTCATTGACAAGTACCGCAAGAAAGAGCTTGAGGCATTCCCCGGCAAGACAGTCATGGAAACCCTTGAGCTTAAGATACTTGAGATACTCAACAGGGCAAGAAATGACGCTGGAAACATAGTGCTCAAGCACGCGTCCAAGGACAGGGGAACATTCATAATGGCTGACAGCGGAGCCAGAGGCAACCCAATCAACATGGCCCAGATGGCGGCATGCGTGGGCCAGCAGGCCCTGAGGGGAAGAAGGATAGGCCTTGGTTTCACGAACAGGACGCTTTCCTCTTTCAGGCAGAATGATCTCTCTCCCGAGGCCCACGGCTTCATCAGGAACGGGTTCAAGAAGGGTCTGAAACCTGCTGAATTCTTCTTTGCCGCAATGACGGGGAGGGATTCGCTGATGGACACTGCCTTGAGAACCCCAAAATCAGGATACCTCTACAGGAGGCTCGCCAACTCAATGCAGGACCTCAAGGTAGAGTATGACAGCACTGTGAGGGATGCCAGCGGAAGAATTGTGCAGTTCACTTACGGCGAGGACGGGACTGACGTCTCAAAAAGCGAAGGCGGTTCAGTAAATGTCAAGAGGATAATTGAGCAGGTTATTGGAGAGTAGATGGTGATATCATGCATGAAGAGATATTCAAGGAATATGAAGGCAAGCTGAGCCCGAAGATAATTGAGGAGATAAAAAGCAGCATTCCCTCCAAGGCCACAAAGGCGCAGGTAAAGCAGGTGCTGGACATCGCTCTTGAGGACTTTGAGAACAGCAAGGTGGAAGCTGGAGAGTCTGTAGGCCTTGTTTCAGCAGAGTCAATAGGCGAGCCTGGAACCCAGATGACACTGAACACATTCCATTACGCGGGAGTTGCCGAGATGAACGTGACCACCGGGCTGCCAAGGGTTATTGAGGTTCTTGACGGCAGAAAACAAATCAGCACGCCCATGATGGAAATCTACCTTCAAAAGCCGTACTCAACAGGCAAGGATATAAAGAAGATAGCTCTTTCAGTCAAGGAGACCAAGATAAGGGATGTTGTGCTGGAGATGAACATCAACATCGTTGACCTGAACATAGAGATAAAGGTTGACGGAGAAAAGCTGAGAGAAGTCGGCGTGACGAGGAACACCCTGGTAAAGATAATAAAGAAGGAGCCAAGGACGCATGTAAGGCAGTCAACAGTGGACAAGGACATCATAACCATAAGGTCCACAAGCAAGGAAAACAATCTCAATGAGATATACAAGCTCAGGGAGAAGATAAAGAACCTTTTTGTCCAGGGAATAAAGAGCATCACTCACGTTCTGCCTGTGAAGAGAGGCTCAGAGTTCATAATCATAACAGCAGGGTCAAACCTCAGGAAAGTGCTTGAGCTGGACTTCGTGGACATAACAAGGACCACAACAAATGACATATTTGAGATATCCAGCGTGCTTGGAATAGAGGCTGCAAGGCAAGCCATAATAAACGAGCTCTTCAAGGTGATTGATGTTCAGGGCCTGAACATAGACATGAGGCACATCATGCTTGTCGCTGACACCATGTGCTATTCAGAAAAGCCGCAGGGAATAACAAGGTACGGCATAATATCCGAGAAATCATCCGTGCTTGCAAGGGCGTCTTTTGAAACCCCTATAAAGTACCTGATTGAGGCAGCTCTTGTGGGAGAGAAGGACAAGCTGCGCTCAGTAGTGGAGAACGTGATGCTCAACCAGCCCATCCCTGTAGGCACAGGGCTTCCAAGGCTGGCATTTGAGCCGGAAATAAAGAAAGGAGAAGGAAAGGATTAAAATGGAAGATTTAAAGACGCTTGTCAAGGAAAATAAGGTTTTCATAGGAGCCAAGGAGACCCTGAAGAACATAAAGCAGGGTAGGATATCCAAGGTATTCCTTGCTTCAAACTGCCCTGAAGAGACAAAAGAGACTGTTGAAAGGTACGCCGGAATCTCAGAGGTGGAAGTGGAGCAGCTGAAAGTTCCCAATGACGAGCTGGGAATCATGTGCAGGAAACACTTCTTTGTCTCAGTCATAGGGCTTAAAAAATGAAGATTAAATACGACTCTTCTGCAATGAAGTCGATGTCCTTATTTGAGAATGTGACGCACGCAAAGCTCAAGGACTGCTTCACAGACGAGAAGCTTAACACCCTGACCTTTGTTGTCCAGCCTGGCCAGCTCGGGAGGGCCCTGGGAAAAAAGGCCTCCAATGTCAGGAGCCTTGAAAAAAAATTCCAGAAAAGAATAAGGATTATAGAGTTCCACCCTGACAAGATTGAGTTCATCAGGAACATGATCCTGCCTCTCAAGGCAGAGAGCCTAGAAGAGGACGAGGAAGGGGTTGTGACCCTAAAGGGCGCGGACACAAAGACAAAAGGCCTCCTCATAGGCAGGAACGCCCAGAACCTGAGGAATCTTGAGTCAAACGTGAGAAGATACTTTGACGTGAAGGAGATAAGAGTGGTATAATGCCCAAGGAGGCCCGTCAGCTCAGAGAATTTTCATGCAGCGTAAAATTTATAAACCCCCTCCAGAGACGGTTTTAAAATGGGAAGCAAGTCAAAAGGCCTGAATGCAGGCAAGAAGCTCAAGAAGAGAAGGAACAGGAGCAGGTGGCTCAAGCCAGCTTACACCAGGAGAAAGCTTAATCTAAAAGAAAAGTCAGACCCTCTTAAGGGGGCTCATCAGGCAAAAGGAATCATACTTGAAAAGGTTCAGATGGAGGCTAAACAGCCCAACTCAGCCATGAGAAAGTGTGTCAGGGTGCAGCTCATAAAGAACGGCAGACAGATAACAGCATTCGCGCCAGGAGACGGGGCAATAAAGCTGATGGATGAGCATGATGAGGTTGTTGTTGAGTGCATAGGAGGAGGAAAAGGCAGGGCAAAAGGCGACCTTCCCGGAGTAAAGTGGCAGGTCATAAAGATTAATGAGCAGAGCCTTGATGCTCTTACTAGAGGTAAGATTGAAAAGGCCAGAAAGTAGGCCTTTTCAATATAGTCCTCCCACCCTCCCCAAGCGCAGATTGAAAAGGCCAGAAAGTAGGCCTCTTTCAAAAAGACTCTTCCGCTGGTGTGGACTGAAACCTGGAACTGGTTTTTCCAATGGTTTTTGATGATACAAATCCCTTCCGGGCATTGAAAGAGCTTCTGAGCCTCTCAAAACCTCTTAAAATGCGTCCAGGCAGGGCTTAAAAACAAAATATTTAAATAGGAGCGCTACAATCCAATTATTGTAGTTCTAAGAAAGCTGATAAGGGAATATAATGGAAAAAGAGAACTTGGTTAAGACCGGAACAACCACAATAGGCATTATCTGCAAGGACGGCGTTATTCTTGCTGCTGACAGGAGAGCCACAGCAGGAAACATGATTGTGGGAAAGAGATTTGAGAAGATACACCAGATAGATGACTCAATGGCAGTCACTATAGCAGGAATGGTGTCAGACGCGCAGCTTCTTGTCAAGCTCATAAGAGCAGAGATAAAGCTAAAAAAGGTAAGGACCAATGTTGAGACAAGCGTCAAGCAGGCAGCCAACCTCATTGCAGGCATGGCATACTCAAACGTGAGAAAGATGAGCATGGTGCCAGGCATAGTGGCTTTTATTGTGGCAGGAAAGGACAGCAGGGGATTCAAGCTTTACAACATAGGTGTTGACGGAAGCATAACCGAAGAGCCTGAATTCACTGCAGATGGCTCAGGGTCTGTTTTTGCGTATGGAGTTCTTGAAAGCTCTTACAAGAAGGACATGTCTCTTGACGAGGCCCAGAAGCTTATCATGAAGGCGTTAAACGCGGCTTTCCAGAGGGATTCAGCGTCAGGCTCTGGAGTTGATGTGGTTACAATAACAAAAGAAGGCCTTAAGAAAGCGATGTCAAAAGAGCTGCTCCAGAAGATAGACTAGAACCCTTTGTCTTGCGCATATTGTTGTTTGCTGACCAGAGCATATCTTTAATTCAGGCAATTCAAATTAATCAGAGAGCGGGAGTCTAAAATGAATTATGGAATCTTTCTGAAAGCAGGAGATTATAGATGAAGGTGTGTGAGGATGGGAGACATAATAAAGGAAATGATGGAAAGCCTGCCTGATGAGAAAATATCCGAGGCGGGGTTTGAGGGAGCCAACATCATATTCTACACAAAGGAGAGGGATTTTTTCCTTAACAATAACGGAACAATAAAGAAGATAGTGGATAAGTTCAAGAAAAGGGTTGAGCTAAGGCCGGACCCCTCAATAACAATGGACCCTGAGAAGGCAAGAAAGCTCATCTCTGACCTCCTGCCCGAGGAAGCGGGCATAGGGGACATAACATTTGACACCTACAGGAGCCAGGTCGTGATAGAGACAGAGAAGCCCGGCCTGGCAATAGGCAAGCAGGGAAGCATTCTCAAGGAGATAAAGGAAAAGACCCTGTGGGTTCCCATAGTGAGAAGAAAGCCCGCAATAAAATCCCAGCTCATAGAGAATATCCGGGCTGTCCTCTACCAGAACTCCGAATACAGAAGGAAATTCCTCAATAAGGTGGGTCACAGGGTGTATGACGGGTGGATAAGAGAGAAGAAGAACGAGTGGATAAGAGTCACTTTCCTCGGCGGAGCCAGGCAGGTCGGCAGGAGCTGCCTGTTCCTGCAGACGCCTGAGTCAAGGGTGCTTCTTGACTGCGGCCTTGATGTAGCCTCAGACCAGCAGCCATACCCCTTCCTTGAGTCCCCTGAGTTCAAGATAGACGAGCTTGATGCTGTTATCATAACCCACTCTCACCTTGACCACTCAGGGCTGCTGCCGTACCTCTTCAAGTATGGTTACAGGGGACCTGTGTACTGCACTCCTCCCACAAGGGATGTGATGGCGCTGCTCCAGCTTGACGCAATCAAGATAATGGTCAACGAGGGAAGAGATCCCCTCTACACTCAGGATGACATAAAAGAGATGGTGAAGCACACCATCTGCCTTGATTATGAGGAGGTCAATGACATAACACCTGATGTAAGGATAACCCTTTACAATGCGGGCCATATCCTCGGAAGTGCAATGGTCCACCTTCACATAGGCAACGGCCTTCACAACCTGCTTTACACAGGAGACCTGAAGTTCGGCAAGTCCCAGCTGCTTGAGCCGGCAGCCACATCATTCCCCAGGCTTGAGACCCTCATGATAGAGAGCACTTACGGAGGAAAGGACAATGTCATGCCTCCCCTGCACGAGGCTGACAAGCTGCTAACTCAGAGCATATCAGAGACAATCAAGAGGAACGGCAAGGTGCTCATACCTGTTCTGGGTTCAGGAAGGGCCCAGGACGTAATAATACTCCTTGAGAATCTTATGAGGACAAAGCAGCTGCCTGAGATACCTGTTTACATAGACGGGATGGTGTGGGACGTGACTGCCATACACACTGCATACCCTGAGTTCCTCAACTCAAGGGTGAGAAGGCTGATATTCCACAAGGACCAGAACCCATTTCTCTCCTCCATCTTCAGGAGGGTTGGCTCTGCAAAGGAAAGAAAGGAGGTGCTTGAGGACAAAGGGCCTTGCGTGATACTTGCGACAGCAGGAATGCTTGTGGGAGGTCCGTCTGTTGAATACCTCAGGCAGCTTGGGGACAATCCAAAGAACACGCTTATATTCTCATGCTATCAGGCTGAAGGCTCGCTGGGAAGGAGGATTCAGAACGGAGAGAGGGAATTCACCTTCAGGGAGGGCCAGAGGCAGGAGATGCTCAGCCTGAAGATGGACATTCACAAGGTTGACATATCAGACCATTCTGACAGGAAGCAGCTGATGAACTTTGTCTCAAGATGCAATCCAAAGCCGAAGAAGGTGATTGTCAATCACGGCGAGAATGCGAGATGCCTTGACCTGGCATCCTCAATACACAAGCAGAATCGTGTTGAGACAACAGCTCCGAGAAATCTTGAGTCAGTGAGAATAAAGTAACAAAAATCCGCAGCCCAGGGCTTTAAGTAGCTGCTTTTGACAGGCGGATTTTTGGAACTTTTAAAAGCCTTCATCCCCACAAGTGAGAGCTTCCGGCTTATTAGAAGTGAGCATTATCTGATAAGAGTCATTTCCTGCCTGCTTTTCCAGGGTGTTTTGCCTGCCTGGATGATTCAGGAGAGGATTCAGCCCTTCTCTTCTTGTTCCTCTCCTTGGCTCTCTCGTTCGTGAGCACTTTCCTGCAGTCCACACACCATTTTCTCAGCTTGTTAAGGCTGGGAATCTCGCAACCACACCTTTGGCAGGTAACCATCATTTAGCCAAGAATAACTCCTGAGTATTTAAATATTTCTGTATTTTAGCACTTTGAAGTAGTATTAAACCAAAACCTTTATATATCTGTAACCCCAAAACAGTGATAAAATGGTTTTGGGGGCTTTAAAAGGCAATATACCTGCTTTTGCAGCTGTTTTCATGCTTGGAATGCTTGCAGCCAGCCTGGGCTCTGGAATGCTCTCAGAAGGGCTTCAGATGCCCCTCTCACTGGGTATTCTTGGGGGTGGAAGCGCTGATGTCATATCACCCCATGACCGCATACCAGATGACAGGATAAAGGTGCTGTCTGACAGGGTGATCATTGAGGTGGAGAATGCCTCATGGGCTTCATTCACTGACACGAACTCAATGGACCCATTCATAGACTCAGAGGCTAACAGCATTGAGATAAAGCCAAGGAGCGAGGATGACATACACACAGGAGACGTTGTGTCCTTCAGGACATCCCTTGCAGACGGAGTGATAATCCACAGGGTCATAAGGACAGGAGAGGATGAAAAGGGCATGTATTACATAACAAAAGGAGACAATAATCCCTCTGCTGACCCGGGCAAGAGGAGGTTTGAGGATATTGAAGGAGTTGTTGTTGGGGTGATATATTGAAAGGTAAAGTTGACTGGCAGAAGTGCGTTTATGACCTTAAAAGTATTTATCCCTCTGTTAAGGGCAATCTTGAGCAAAAGATAGGCAAGATTGACATCGGAACACTACACCCCCGGATATCATTTGAGCATTACCCCCCTCACATAAGCATAGGTCTCAGCGTGACATCTGATGTTCGCAGAAAGGATTATGACAGGCACAAAATGGAAATAAGCAGTGCAGTTGAGGAGACAGCGTCTGCTTACGGCCTTCGCGCCAGGCAGGGACAGTACCTCCAAAAGGAATTCAAAGGCATGAAGAAGAATGTTTTTGAGGCCGGGACTCCAGGATATGTGCTGCAGCCTGATTACAGCCAGTATGAAACCTCTGGGTGAAAGGCGGCAAAAGAGGAGATTCTCCAGTGCTGTTCCCCTGATGAGATTCCCAGCAAAAACATTATAAACCTCTCATATCATCTTATTCTTATGGCAGTTGAAGGGCTTGAGCAGTACCGAAAAGCAGGCAAGATAGCCTCTAACGCAAGAGAATATGGTGTTGGCCTGATAAAAAAAGGAGCTTCGCTTTCTGAGGCCACTGAGAAGATAGAGCAGAAGATAATCTCGCTTGGCGGAGGACTTGCCTTTCCCACCCAGTTATCCCTTAATGAGGTTGCAGCGCATTACTGCGCAACGCCTGATGACAAGGCGGAATTCTCAGAAGGCGACCTTGTGAAGCTTGACCTTGGCGTCCATGTTGAAGGATACGTGGCTGACACTGCAGTGACTGTTGACCTGAGCAGCGACAACAAGCACAAGAAGCTTGTTGAGGCATCAAGAGAGGCGCTTGAAAATGCCATAAAAACAATAAAACCAGAAGTGAAAGCTTGCGAGATAGGAAAAGCCATACACGAGTCAATAACAAAGCACGGCTTTGTTCCAATAAGAAACCTTGGCGGCCACGGTGTTGGCAGGTTTGTGGTGCACGGCCCGCCTTCAATACCCAATTATGACAATGGGGACAATACAGTCATTGAGAAGGGCATGGTTTTTGCCATAGAGCCATTTGCGACAGAAGGAGCCGGGATTGTGTACGAGAGAGACGACGCGAATGTTTTCATGCTCACTGGAAAGAAGCCGGTGAGGAACATGATAACCCGGAATGTCATGAAAGAGATTGAGAAGTTTAACGGAGTGCCCTTCACGCAAAGATGGCTTGTCCGCGCCGGAATCTCCCTTCCCAGGATAAAGATTGCCCTGAGAGAGATGGACAACCTTGGCATGCTCAAAAAATTCCCTCCCCTGCCTGACAAGAATAAGGGCCTGGTGAGCCAGGCAGAGCACACGGTCATAGTGACTAAAGAGGGGTGTGAGGTTACCACACGAGAATGAAATGCCCCAGATGCAGCGCAGAGATGGAGAACAAGAGAGGCCCGACAAACCAGATACTGTGGCACTTCTACTGCTGCTCAAAGTGCGGCTATGATGAGGGGGAATAGGCATAAAAGCTAAAGGCTTTTTATGTCAGCCTTTCTTTCCCTGCCTGTGCTCATGTCCTTTACAACAACCTTCCCTTTTTTCAGCTCTTCCTCCCCCACTATCACCACCTTTTTCGCGCCAACCTTGTTGGCGTACTCAAGCTGCTTCCTCAGGCTTCTTCCCATCAGGTCAATGTCCGCTGAGCATCTCTTCCTCAGCCTGTCAGCTATGTCCCTCGCCTTTTTCCTCTCCCTTTCGCTTACAGGCGCGACATAATAATCAGCTCCGCCAGGGGATTCAGGGAGGAGGTTCCTCTCCTCAAGAAGCATCTGCAGAGTTGCAAGGCCGATGCCGAATCCAAGCGCCGGAGTTTCCTGGCCTCCGAGCAGCTTCACAAGGCCGTCATACCTGCCACCCCCTGCTATAGACCTGAACTTTCCCTTTCTGTCAAAAACCTCAAAAACAGTTCCTGTGTAATAGGCAAGGCCTCTTGCAGTGGACAGGTCAAGCTGAACAAAATCCCTCCTGCTGTCCAGCAGGGAGAGCACATTTTCAATATTCTCAAGGCCAGGAGTTCCCTCTTTTATCGCTGAAAGTGATTTTGTGCTTATTATGCCCTTTATCTTTTTTATCCTTTCATTGTCAAGCCCTGCCTTCTTCAGCTCTTTCCTGAACTCCTCATCGCTTATCTTCTCGCTCTTGTCTATTATCCTGAATACCTCCCCTGTCTTTTTGCCTTCAACTCCAGCTTCCTCTATGAGGTTTTGAAGGAGAACGCGGTTGTTTATTTTCACAACAAAATCATCTTTCTTAAGGCCCAGGCTCTTGAGGCAGTCTATCAGCAGGCTTATCACCTCTGCGTCTGACTCAGGTCCTCCGGCTCCGTAGACTTCAGTGCCGAACTGGTAGAACTCCCTGAGCCTTCCAGCCTGCGGCCTCTCATAACGCCACATCCTTGTCAGGTAGAACCACTTCACAGGCCTTGGCAGCTCAAACTGCCCCTGTATGAACATTCTTGTCACAGGGACAGTGATGTCAGGCCTAAGCCCCAGCTCCTCCCCTCCCCTCTTCTCAAGAGTGAATATCTGGGACTTTATCTCGTCGCCCTGCTTTGCAGTGAGAAGCTCCATTGTCTCAATAGCAGGAGCCTCCACCTCCCTGAATCCGTAGCTTGCAGCTGCCTGCCTGAAAGAGGCCCCTATCATGTTCATTGCCTCCTTCTCCTCAGGATAATAATCCCTTGTGCCCTTTGGTTTTTGGAACATTATGCGCAGGATTGATATTTTCTTTTATAAAGGTTGCTGTCAATAACTCTTCTTAAAGGAATTATGCTTCATATATTCCGCTGTTATACTTGTAGGGATATAATCCTCTGGTCTCACTTCCAACATCCTGAGAATGTCATCCATTGTCTTGTAATGTGTTTCTCTGTTGTGATCATGATCTATTATCTCAAGTTCTATCGCCGGTCTGAATCCTTTAATCTTCTCAAGGTTAATTTTGCAGTTCCCTAACTCATAAGTCTTTCTTGTCTTATTTATTCTGCAGAACAGCTTGAAACCCATTGTTTCAAGTATTTTTCTCATATCCTTTGAATTTCCGATTTCTGTATGATATTCATGGAAAGAGTTATGATCATTCTCTCTCTCAAGTACCTTGCAGTTCAGCTCGCTATAACGGTGATTGTCTTCTGAATACTGCGTTCTCACTCTCAGGCCGTAAGAACCTTGGATGTCTTGTTTCACATCCTCAAACTTATAACATTCTTCTGGGCAGTACCATTCATCAACTATTCTTTGTTCTTCCAAAAATGTCGCTTTATTTTTATTAAGCAGGTTTTCTACTCTTCTTAAGGAGTCTACATATGCTCTTATTTCAATCTCCATAAATCTTTCCCTCCTTGCTTATTTCTTCAAAAAGCTTTAATGCCCACTCATCTTCGCCTTCTATGCACGATGGACTCACTACTCTATCCAGAAAAATCATGTAATCTGATTTTTCTGCTGAAACAGAGGATTTGGGATATACTGCTATCACTCTCGGCAGCCCCCTTTCCTTTATAACATCATCTCTCAGAGTATCCAGCGTGTTCCCTGAATAAGACCTGTCTATTATTGCAACAGTTTTTCCTTCAAGGTCCTGGCATCCAATCTTAATTTCTTTGTCATAGCTTATTCCTTCATGGTATTCCCATAAACACAAGCTTTCTTCTTTTTCAGTATCCTCTGAAAAGCCTAATGCATATTTGAAACCAGATTTCATTACAAATATATATTTTTCGCATTCAGGCAGGCTGTTCCAAGGGCCGGTGACAGCATATTCAGGGAGACCATCTGCTCCCAGCAGGTCATATACCTTTTTTGTGTTTTCAAATACTTTTCTGGTCTTTGTTTTACAATCCTTTAGGGGCCTGTTAAAAGATTTAATCTCCCTCTCCTCTACATTTTGAGAGGAAATGTGATAATTATGGTTCCACTCAGGGGTGCCTTTTAGACTGTTAATTATAATGTCAGGAATCTCATATACTCTTCTGTCTGATCCTGCTATCCTTATCTCGCTATCACAAGATTCCTTTTCATCTGCTACCACATCAAGGTCATTATAAAGGGGATGGATTAACGAACCAAGAATATTCTGGATACCTATCTGTTTGATTGTTCTGTAAATTGTTGATATCTCTACAAGCGAATCAGTCTTATTCGGGCCGATTTCGCTCAGGTCACATATGACTGTTTCAGGGGCCTGAAGAATATAATTCCTTTTCCCTGGATAGAGAGACCACCCATCCTCCATTTTTCTTAATATGATGTCGGGATCGGTTGTGATATCTATCAAATTCCTCTTTTTATGGGCGTTATTCTGTACAATCGTGCCTGACCTAACACTCTCTACTCTTTCCAGAATATTCCCCGACTCCCTTCTGATAAGGTTATCTATTCCCATCTTTCTGGTTATAAACCTCATTAGCAATACTTGATCTTGAACTGGTTTCACATGCATAGGGCTTAAAACCATTATCCAGATACACGTCTGTGACAAAATCAGAGAATCTTGTAAGATCATCCCTATTTGTTGGGTTTCTATTAGCCCATGCAGAAGCAGGCCTTGGGAAAAATGTGCTGTAATCAGACACTATCCCTTTAGATGCCAGGCTAATGACACCTCTCTCAAGTGTGTGGATGGGCTCTGAGCCAAGAACAAAATTTGTTCTTACATTTCCTGAGCCATAAACAGAAACACACCTCTCAAGATCCCTCAGCATATTAGCATAACCATGGGCCTGCTCTTTTCCAGGGCATACTTTCTTAAAAGTTTCATAGTCAAAACACTCCATATTGAACGCAATTTTTGATATTCCAAGGTCATGGGCTCTTGAGACCTTGCTGAAATCTGAAGGGGGCATTGCTATGACAGAACAATCCATCCTGTAAAGGTCAACATCTTCAGCTACTCCCCCTACTATGTCAAGAAGAATATCCCATTCTGCATTCACATTCAGAAGGTTTCCCGCCATGAACATTAAATGGAAGTGGGGCTCTACATCTTGGTCTTTTAAGAGAGTTGCAACCCCCTCTTTAATTCCTGTCAAGGAATTCTCTCTGTTATCCTCCCACCATTTTGAGATATTGTTATTATATTCTGAGCTTATCTCCAAGACATTTGGCTTGCTCTCTGAAAAACCCAGTCTCTTTGGATTTGCTCCGCAGAACTTACACTGATTACCTAAAATCCAGTTAGAACAGCCATCATATGGTACTACTGAAATTTTGTCAGTGCCCACTACACTCACATACTCGCTTAAGCTGGTGCCTTTGAGCTTCTTATGGTATATGGAGTTCTTTTTCAAAAAGGAGAGCTCTTGGTTTGATCTCTGGTTGTTTTCCTTGTCGGAGATGGTAAGGCTCTCTCCATCATGTGATAACAAAAGTTTGGAGTCTCTTGTATAATATACCTTCACAACAGACCTCTTACCATCCTCATGAATTAGCAGTTCATCAGGAATAAAATACCTATTTTCGTTGCCTGGGTCTGTGAAATGCCTATCTGAGATTCTCAAACTATTAACCTTGTACTCCTGAATATCAGGCTGATTATGCATTATAGCTTCTATATCTACATCCAGGCCCTCTGTGAGAAGCCTGATTTTTAGGTCCAGCGAGTTTGCTTTGCTTAAATCTTTATTGAAATCTTCCATGCAGTTCTTCAAACATCTGTTTTTAAAATTTATTTTTGTAAATTTTTAGGAAATCTTCCGCTATCTATGAAAGAATTACAGAAACAACGGAAAAAACACATACTAAGGACATTGTTATGCATATCTTACGAAGTTTACGTAAAAACGCAATATTTAAATTGCTATCATCCACCTAAAAGCCTCAGCCCCTGTGACAGAAACCAGTGTGACTATTACGCCTGCTATGAGAACCCCGATGACTGCCGCGATGAATGACTTCCTGTAGCCCAGGCCTATGAGGTATGCAGCAAGCATTCCTGAATACACGCCTGAGCCGGGAAGGGGTATTCCCACAAAAACAGCAACAGCCCACTCCCCGTATTTCTCCACATACCTGTGTATCCTTCTCTGGGTTCTCTCAACATAATACCCATATATCCTGTCAATGGCCCGTATCCTCAGGAAGAGATGGATGATCTTGTCAAGGAAGAAGTAGATTATCGGGGCGAGGATTATGTTTGTTATCACGCATACTGTGAATACAAGAGGCCAGCTCATGCCCTGCTTTATTATCCCCCATGGTATCGATGCCCTGAGCTCAAGAAACGGCAGGAGTGTTATGAGTATGAGCTCAAGGATATTGTTCATTTTCAGCCCTTCTTGCTGCTGTAAAAATCATTTGCTTCAGCCAGCTTGTCATGGTCCCCTATGTCGAACCAGCTGCCCTCAAAAACAAAGCCGAACACCTGAGTCTGCCTGTGCAGCCACTCAATATACCTTCCGGGCTGGTCGGGGTTGTTCCCCTTCCTGATGTACTCATCTATCATCCCCAGCTTGTCTTTCGGGAATATGTAGAAGCATATTGCTATGAGCGTGGTGCTGGGATTCTGGGGCTTTTCCTCAAAGCTTATTAGCTTCTCGTTTCCGTCAATCTCCACAACACCGAATCTTGTGGCGAGCTCATGGTGCTTTATGTCATGAAGCACAACAACAGGCTCCTTCTTGTCATAGAAAAAATCAACCACATCCCTCACATTGAATTCAAACAGGTTGTCTCCTCCCACAACCATGAGGTCATCATCTATTCCCTCCTTGTCTATCACAAACTTCATGTCGCCTATTGCGCCGAGCCTGTCATCCTCTGTCTTTGAGTGGTCATTCACCACCTTAATGCTCTTTGAGGAACTGTAATTACCAGCCCAGTCAGAGAACTTGCTGTGGAACTTGTCGTTCGTGACTATGTACACTGTGTCTATCTCTTTTATGCTCTCTATCCTGTCCATTATGTACTCTATCATGGGCTTTCCTGCGATGGGCAGCAGCGGCTTGGGCTTGTCCTTTGTCAGGGGATAAAGCCTTGTTGCGTAACCTGCTGCAAGGATTATTGCTTTTATTTTATTCACCTCACGCTGATTTTTCCTGCCTTGTCCCTGAAGTATTCATCTCCGAGGAGATGCTTTATAAATTTTTCCGCATTGGTGTAATCCCTCTTTACTTCAGCATAAAGCCTGCCTTTTTTCTCAAATGTCTTTTTGTGTCTCTTCCTGAAGCTCTGGCAGTGCTTCTTTGCCTTGACAGGGGGTCCCTCCCTTATCACAGTCTTTGGAAGGTCTTTGCTCCCTGTGATGATCCAGAACAGGGCCTTCCTTTTCTTGTTCCACTGCCACCCGTAATCCTTTACATTGAAATCATTGTGCCTGAGGTTTCTTATGATGTACTCCAGTGATTTCAGCAGTTTTGCTCCTGCAACGTCCTCTTTTGCCCTCTTTGCCTCAGCGTCAATTATGATCAGCTTTCCCCCTCCCTTTTCCGCCTTCTCCCTGAGCTTTTCAATACTCAGCTTTTCCTCTTCAAAGAATATTCTGGAGGGTTTTTTGAGGAATTCCTTTGCTTTTTTCCTGAATATGTCAAACTTTTCCTTTCCCAGAGCTGCGGCAGCGTTCCTCTCCGGCTGTATGGGATCTATGACTATTATAGGAGACTGCGTCTTAGACCTGTTGAGGTTGAACAATGCCTTTCCCTTGTGGTGGTTGCAGTAGTCTATGACATGGCCCTGCTTCCACCTTGCCGCTGCCCTGAGCAGTTTAAGAAAGCCGCCGTAATGTATTGTGAGTATGTCAACAACATGGCCTGAGAATCCCCTCATGTATGACTCTGCGCCGTATACCCCTGCTGCTTTCATGAAAGCCTTTGTGAGCCTTATCTCATCCTTCATCTTAGGAAACTTGTTAACCCACCTAACATGCAAAGGACTGAAGTCTGTCACATTCATTGCCTGCTCAGGCTTTCTTATGTCAAGAACCGGAACGATCTCGTAATTAAGGCTGTTCCTTGCCTGGAAGTAATCCCTTGAGCCGTGCAGTGTCCTAACTCCCCTGAGTGTTTTCCTCAGCACTCCTGCCAGAAGCTTTGAGATGTCCTTATCGCTGTATTTCCTGCAGGAGAACTTCACGAATATGTCGCAGTCATGATCCCCTCTTATGAAAGTGCCCTTTGCAACAGAGCCGCCTGCAACTGCGCTGGCGCTTATTCCATCTCTCTTGAGAGCTGAATTCAGGCTCTTGAGGAAGCCATTGACCTCTTTTTTTATCGCCTTCTCGTCAGGCTTAAGGTCCTTAAGCACCTCTTTCAGGAGTTTCATAAAACGCAATTAATTTAGTATATTTAAAAAGGTTGTGATGCACCCATGAACTCTCTTAAGCACCGCAAAATTAATAAACAAAACCCCTAAAAGAAAGCGGATAACAGTAAAAAAAGAGGCTGATTATGGATCCTTCACTGCTTTACCTGGCCTACATAGGCATAATACTCTTCCTTGGTATAATAACAACCATAATCTCCAAGAAGATAAAGATACCTAATGTGCTTCTTCTCATACTCCTGGGCATAGGTATCGGGAACATTGATTACAAGGGAGGGCCCCTAATATCATTCCCTGATGTGTTCATACTCAGCATAGGGGTTCTGGCCCTGGTCCTTATTGTGTTTGACTCAACCTCAAGGTTCAAGCTCAGGGAGTTTGATGAGGAGTCAATGGGGGCCATAAAGCTCACTGCCGTCTTCCTTATAATGTGCCTTGTTTTCCTGAGCATATTCACTTTCATCCTCTATGATGTTCCTCTTCTTATTGCCGTGCTGTTCGCTGCTGTCATGGCAGGAACATCCCCTAGTGTTGTCCTTCTCCTCATGCCTGAGACAAAGAACAAGGTGATACAGTTTCTTGAGGTGGAGTCAATAATAAACACCCCCCTCATAGTGATTATACCCTTCCTGCTCATAGAGTTCATCAGCACAGGCATCAATAAGGCTGAACTCACATCCAAGTTCCTTGAGCAGATACTCCCTTTCCTGCAGCAGATTGTCGTGGGCATAGGGGCTGGAATTCTCATAGGGATAATAATCTTCAAGTTCATGAGAAAGCAGTACTCAGAGCTCGTGTCGCCTCTCGCCCTCATAGTTGCCGCGCTTCTCACTTACGTGCTTGCAGAAGCGCTGGAGGGGAGCGGAGTGCTTGCGGTGACCACCCTCGGCCTGTTCTTCGGTTCTGTGTATGTAAAGCAGAAGTCCGAGATGCAGGAGTTCTCTTCCTTCTTCTCCTACGCGCTTGAGATACTTGTTTTCATCCTCATAGGCCTGATAATAGACATCCCCCTGACACTTAAGTTCTTCGGCCTCTCAATAGCGCTTTTTGTGGTCTACATCATAATAAGGTATTTTGCAGTAAACCTTGTCCTGAAGGGCGATTACAAGCTCAGGCCAAAGCTCTTCATAACGCTCAACGCTCCCAAAGGCATAGCCATAGCTGCGGTTGTCTTCATGCTCGCCACTTTCCAGACATCAATACCTGAGATTGCGAAGATAACAGATCTTATACTGGTGTTCATGCTCTATTCCATAATAGTGTCATCCCTTGTTGCCAAGTTCTCAAAGCATTTCATACACAAGGAAATAATTAAATAGGATAGGTTAGTTAAACAGTCTACTTCATTTTAAGAGATTGGACCACTGCTGCAGCATCTGCTTGTAATCAAGGATACCTGCCCCGCTGGTGTGAGACACTATGGGCTGCAAACCATTATCTCTCATACATTTCTCATATTTCTTTATGAACTTTAGATATCCCATCTTTATCAAGTCATCAAAAGTTACTCTTTTGTCAAAGTAGAGAATTGCATTAACCATATGCAGTCCAAATTCATGTACAAAAATCCTAAACAGAAGTTCTAATGCTTTTTGGGCTCTGCTCTTGAATACTGACCTTTTCTTTCTACCAAAGAATTTGCTGAGTTCTTTTTCTGTTTTCTTGATATATATATTCCACAGTTTTCTTGATTTTTCTGCAGTATCTTTTAACTCATGATAATTGTTATCAAAAAAGCGTTGATCAAGATTTGTGCCTTTCATAATCTCTTCTGTGTATCTTGCAAGACCTTCTGCCTGAAGGTTTGCCATAAAGTCCATTAACAGAGATCTGACAATCTTTATGTTATATGGTGGCTTGAATATTGAATATTTCATCTTGAGTTTGTAATATAATCTTTGCTCACTTTCTTTAATCTGCTTAAGCTTACCTTTTTGGTATTGCAAAACATGGGTTAATTCATGTCCAAGATATCTTACATAACTATCTATAACTTCGTCAGCACCATATTCTTTTAATAATCCTTCTAAAGTAAGGATATTAATATTAATTATATTCTTGCCTGTGATCATATCATTATAACCAACATAAGCAAGCCCTCTCCCTCTAAGCCGCTTTAATTTCTTTGTATCATCTAATGAATAAGAATAATCTTCCTTAAATAAATGAATCTCTATTGTTTGGAAAGGATTTAAAGCAGTATTCAATTCTGAGATTCTCACAAATATCTTATGTATGATCTCTATAATCTCCCCAGATGCATCTCCGATAATGACCAGTTTTTTCCCACTAATATTGAATTCTTTCTTATCTTTGATTAATCCAAATATTGACATTATAAATGCGTTAATCCTGTTCTATTTAAATTTTGCTGGCAAAAACTATAAAAACACACAGGGCATTCAGGTATTATGACAATCAGGATAGGCCCAGCAGGCACGAACGGCAGGTCTCTGGAAAGTCTCAGGGAGCTGAAAGGCCTTGGCCTGGATGCTGTTGAGATTGAGTTCGTGAGAGGGGTCAGGATGTCAAATGAGCTGGCCAGCAGGATTGGAGCGGAGAACAGGAAGATTGGCCTTACGCTTTCTGTCCATGCCCCTTATTACATAAACCTCGCTTCAGAGGACAGCGTGAAGATAGAGGCCTCAAAGAGGAGGATTCTCGACTCCTGCGAGAGGGGCCACCACATGGGCGCAGGGTATATTGTATTCCATGCTGCTTACTACGGCAAGAGCTCTCCTGAGGAATGCTACAATGCCGTAAAAAAAGCCATAGTTGAGATGCAAAAGAAGATAAAACAAAAGAAATGGGATGTTGTGCTCTGCCCTGAGACAACAGGCAAGAAAAGCCAGTTCGGCGACCTTGAGGAGCTCCTGAGGCTCTCCGAAGAGACAGGCTGCGGAATGTGCGTTGACTTCGCCCATCTTGAGGCAAGGCACAACAGGGAGTGCGACTTCACAGCCACAGCAAGGAAAATAAAAGGCATGAGGCACAAGACAGCCCACTTCTCAGGCATAGAATACACTGAAAAGGGGGAGAGGAGGCACCTGCCGATAGATGAGGGAAAGGCGGAAAATCTCCTGCAGGCCCTTGAGAAAGAGGGTGTTGATATCACAATAATAGTGGAGTCTCCTGACACTTGGGGTGATGCTCTGATTATGAAAAAGATAATGAGGGGGATTAAGCGCGTTAAATGAGATTTGGTTAATCCAGACTTAACCACCGCCCTCATCACAGTTACATATAGATAAGTCCCCCCTCCCTCCCCCTTCAACAGCTTGAGCGCACCAACTCCACAGAGCGCTTTAAGCATATGATTGGGTGGGCTTATTAGAGGCAGAAGAGTGTAGTTGTGCGGAGACAGAATCAGA
>CAYNHV010000005.1:0-69465 GCA_964397315.1 uncultured Methanosarcinales archaeon | reverse complement strand
AACTCCACAGGATGCTAAGCACAAACCTGTGCTAAAGAGCTAAACAAATACAAATATTCTATTACCATGAGATGTCGCCCGAATCTTATAATTTGCCTGATAAGGAGTATATTGCAGCTAGGAAGAAGGCTTTTAAGGATTCTGGTCATCCGGAAGATTTTTATTCTGACAAAGCCATTCTTCACACTAGAGATATTTTTAGGAAAATTCATGAGGATCCATCTTTGGAATTTAAGTATGTTAAAGACTTGGATTCAGTTTGTCATGGCTGTGAACATAAAAGTAAGTGTGTTGACCCAAAGCACGAGTATTATGGTTTTGCAAACAAAGCAGATGAAAAAGCTATAGAAAATATACCAGCATTAAATGAGTTAGAAAGCAGCAAGAACTATACTGGAAGTGATTTGATTAAATTATTCAAAAAAATGAAGATCAAAGCAGATAAGTAAGCACCCTTCCCTTAATTCTTAGACGGATTTTTGAAAATTGTGCATAACCCCTGTTAAATCCGCCGACGAACGAAGTGAGGAGAGTGCAACGTGCCCGAGAAAAATCTTTGATTTTTCGAAGGAGTAATTTTTTGAGCTCGCCATTTTTAAGGGTGGGAAATTAAAAGGGCACTTTCGTTAATTTAATAAACATCAATTTCAATCTAATAACCATATGGAAGAATTTAAAGAGATTGACCAAAAATCCTACGAGAAAACATTAAAATGGATTGTTGAAATATTGAAGCGAAAAAAGATAAGATTCAATATTCTCGGAGGATTAGCGGCGTATGCATATGGTTCAAAAAGAATGTTGGTAGATATAGATTTAGCTATGAAAAACGAAGACTTTCAAAAGCTTCTGCCTGATGTAAAGGATTATATTGTAGAGCCACCACATTTCTCAAAATCAGAAAATTGGGAATGCTACTATATGGAAATAGAAAAAGATGGGATTACAATTGAAATTGGTGGCGATAAAGGATGCAAATTTCTTGATTCAAAAACAAAAAAGTGGCAGAAGCTTGATGATGGTTTATCAAAGCCAACAATTAAGAAAGTCTTCGGTTTAGAACTACCAATAATTCCAAAAAAAGAACTCATTGCATACAAACGGAAATTGATGAGAGATGTTGATATCCTTGATTTGAAAAATCTTGGTGAGAAAGCGCCCAAAAAATAGGGCGGGAGTTCTATTAGAGAGCTCAAAAAATTATTGAACTTAACGATGTTATATACCCTGAGCGATAGCGAAGGCCGAGAGCCGAAGGCTCGAATGAGTTGAGTTTTTGGCGTGTTCTAAGAACATTTATATAGTAAAGAATTCTTGTTTGCTCTATGAAGTATGAATATTATGATAAACATGTTAATAAGAGAACAAAGCTGAGATGTGACGTTACACCTATATTTCAGAATCCAAAAGTTTTCTCTAATCTTATAAATGATTTAATTAAACCTTTCAAGAATTTCAATGTAATTGTAGGAATTGATGCTTTAGGATTTATAATTGGCGGGGCTATGGCTCATAAATTAAAAAAAGGTTTTGTTCCTATAAGGAAAGGAGATAAACTTCCGGGCGTGAGAGGAACGGTTATTAGGACAGCAGTTGTAGATTATACTAATAAAAAGAAAACCTTTGAGATGAATAAAGATTCAATTAAGAAAGGAGATAAAGTTTTAATTGTAGATGAGTGGATTGAGACAGGATCACAAATTAAAGCTGCTATTAAGTTAATTGAAAAGCAAGGTGGAAAAGTTATTGGGATAACTGCTTTATGTGCTGAAAGAACATCTAAAACAAGAATTCTTTTTGATAAGTATAACTGTAAGGCTATCAAGATAGTTGAAAAGAACTAAAGCGCCAAAAACTCAATTGTGCATAACGAGGTTATATTTCCCGAAGGGCGGAAATTTAGTGCGACATTCCGAAGGAAGATTTCAGAGTTGAGCCAAAACCCATTCAACCATAAAGGAGAACACCAACAATCATAATCACTTGGACAATCAACCAAAGAATATTAAGAACTATTATGGGTTTTGCCTTATGGACGATTCCATAAATTAACCATGGGACTACTGCAAAACAATATAATGCCCACATCCATAACGAAACACCTGTTGCATCTTGAAAGACATAGGTCTTATAGATTTGAGGAATTGTTGTTGCGGGCATGACAACAGAGAAAACCATGCAAACGCGATCCAACAATTTGATCCTTTTATCTGGATGTGGATATTTTTCATGCTTAACATGAATCCTTTTTCTTTGGTGTTGATGGTGTTCTCCGTGTCTCATTATCATAAACTTGTATGATTGATTATATAAATTTTGGGGTTGGCCTGTTTCCCGGGATTGAGGAAGAAAGGCGTTCACTGCCACACACTAAGGCATTCTAAGCCCTTATGACCCCTGCAGGATTTATAAGGCAACCTTTATATATAAAACCCCTCTCTGAGGGCCTTATGCAGAAGAAAACACAAAAGAAGACTGTTGTGACATCAGCTCTGCCTTACGCCAACGGCCCGCTCCACATAGGCCACATGGTGGAGTACATCCAGACAGACATCTTTGTGAGGTTCCTCAGGCTCACCAGAGAGAAGGCCATCTACTGCTGCGCTGACGACACCCACGGAACTCCTATTGAGATTGCTGCCATGAAAAAGGGCATCCCCCCCACTTATCTCATAAACCAGATGCATGAGGAGCATCTTAAGGACTTCAATGAGTTTCTCATAAGCTTTGACAGCTACCACTCAACAAACTCAGAGGAGAACAAGAGATTCAGCGACCTCATCTTCACAAGGCTCAGGGAGAACGGGCTCATATACAAGAAAAAGGTTGAGCTCATCTACTGTCCCAAATGCAACAGGTTCCTTCCTGACAGGTATGTGAAGGGAAAATGCCCAAAGTGCGGGGCTGACGACCAGTATGGAGACGTGTGCGAGAAGTGCAATGCAACATACTCCACAACAGACCTTGCAGAGCCTTACTGCGCCATATGCGGCTCGCCCCCGACAACAAGATCCTCAGAGCATTACTTCTTCAGGCTCAGCTCATGCGCTGATGACCTCAGGGAATGGCTTAACAGCAACAGGAACCTCCAGCCTGAGGTGAGGAACTACGTGCTGGGCTGGATAAAAGAAGGTTTGCGGGACTGGGACATAACAAGGGACGGCCCTTACTTCGGCTTCAACATCCCTGGAGAGAAGGACCTCTATTATTACGTGTGGCTTGACGCGCCTGTAGGGTATATCTCCTCAACAGAGAATTACTGCAGGAACATAATGAAGGGAAAGGAGAAGGTTGAGGATTACTGGAAGCACGGCAGGATAATCCATTTCATAGGCAAGGACATAATCTACTTCCACTTTCTTTTCTGGCCGGCCATGCTCATGAACTCAGGCTTCTCTCTTCCTGAGGACATTGTGGTGCACGGTTTCCTCACCGTAAACAAGGAGAAGATGTCCAAGTCAAGGGGAACTTTCTTCACTGCAAGGGATTACCTGAAGGCTCTTGATCCCGAATACCTGAGGTTCTATTACGCGTCAAACCTCACAAAGTCAGAGGGCGACATTGACCTTGACTTTGAGGATTTCAGGAGCAGCATTAACAACAAGCTTGTGGCTGACCTGGGAAACTTCACCTACAGGGTGGTGAGCTTTGCAGAGAAAAATCTCGGCTCAGAGACAGAAGCATTCAGCGAGCCTGAGCTGGAGGAGAAGCTCAGGCAGAAGTATGATGAGATAAAAGAAGCGTACAGGTCATACAATTTCAGGAGGGCAGTGAGCCTTATCCTTGAGGCAGGCTCAGTAGGCAACAAGTACTTCCAGGACAACAAGCCGTGGGAGCTTGCAAAAAAAGAAAAAGACAGCGATGAATGGAAGAGAATGAAAGAGGTTGTTTCATTCTGCGTCAACCTTGTGAAGGAAATCTCAATACTCATAAAGCCGGTGCTTCCAAGATTTTCAGCAGGCATTGAAAAGCAGCTTAACCTGGAAGAGCAGAGCTGGGACTGCCTGGGAAAGAAGCTGGAGAGCCGGAAGCTCGGGAAAGCGGAAATACTGATCAGCAAGATAGGGGATGAGCTTGAGAGCATAGCAGTAAAAGACCCTCTTGCCCTGCTTGACCTCAGGACAGCAAGGGTTGTTGAGGCCAGGAAGCATCCTGATGCAGACAAGCTGCTCATAATGCAGGTTGACATTGGCTCTGAGAAGCGGCAGATTGTGGCAGGGCTTGCAGGCCATTACTCTCCTGAGGAGATTGAGGGGAAAAATATTGTCATTGTGAAGAACCTCAGGCCTGCAAAGCTCAAGGGAGAGACCTCTGCAGGAATGCTTCTTGCAGGGGATGACAGAAGGAATGTCAGGATTCTTGAGTCTGATGAGGAGCCCGGCGCAAGCGTTTTTGTGAATGGAATTGAGCCCCAGCCTGACAAGGAGGTGGGAATTGACGACTTCAACAAGGTGAAGCTCACCATAAGCCACGGCAGGGTGTATTACAAGGGAGAGCCTCTCAGGGCAGGCAAGTCAGAGGTGAGGGTTGATCTGGAGAAGGGAAAGGTCAGCTGATTTATTACTATATAGTGAATAAAAATAGAAACATTTATATATTAGTTCTGTTTTACGCCCCCTATGGAAGACTATAATCTGGACAGCATGGCACAGCAGGATTCTGAAGGCCTGGAAAGGCCTGGGGACCTTGGCTCAAAAGTCAGGCATACTTATACAAGGGCTGTTGACAGCATCAAGAAAAAGCTTAATGAAGCAGTTGTGGGGTCTCATATGTTCTATGATGCAGAGCTCACGCCAATAGGAAGATCACTAAAAAAGCCTGATGTAAGAAGGCTTGCTTATGCAGCATTTTTCTTCGGCTCCACAGCGCCAATGGCGGCAATGCAGTATGGCTGTGGCTCTGAAGTTTCCACTGAGACAAACCACCAGTGCAATGACGGAATTGACAATGACGGAGACGGGAGAGTTGATTATCCAGAGGATCCTGAATGCACGGACATATATGACAATGATGAAATGCATTATTGACTTTTACTGGCTAAGCTGTTATGATTCTTTCTGTTGAGTTTTCTATTGAGTTATGCTAAATGCGCTATAGGCTTGATGTAAATCTGGTAATTTTTCCAGTAGTTGCCGCCTCAAAGAAATGTGTTAATTTTAGTAATTCCTCCAGAATATACCTGCTCCTGCTTGAAGCGGGCAAATCCTCCTGATTTCTGATATTGTGTTAATTAATCCTCCAAATATTGCCGCCTCCCTGTCCAGCTCTACAACTGATTCGCCCTCCAAGCCGCTCCAATACACAACTTCAGAGCACAAACCCATCCCCGGGTTTTTAGCATATTGCTGGGCGGGCTTATTGGAAGCAGGAGCTGGGAGTTATGAAGTTTCAGAAGGAAAAAACCTGTGAGGTATTTGTGGAAAAAGGGAGGGAAGAATCTGGAGTTATAATAAAAATTTGACCATTATCTTATAAGCAAGTCCTATCCCCAACCTAAAGGTTGGAGTGTCGACATCCAAAGGATGTCTTCCCCTTTGAGCAAAGCTCAAAGTATTTACGGACTTGCATTTTAGATGGTCAAATTTTTAGTCTTGAAAATGGTGCAGATGCACTAAAGTGCGCGGGGTATTAAACCCTTTTGAAAATGGTTTTGCACCATTTTCAATAAAAATTAAAATATCGGTTTCTTTAGGGAGGGAAGTACCTGGAGCTATCAGCATTAACCCACACTATCTCCCTTTTCCTCTCATTCCCATGCATTTCTACCGCAAACTTTATATAAAAATATAGAATAATCAGCCCCACAAGGGTTGCAGAGGCGCGCGGGTTCGCTTGTTTCACGCCTGTTTTGTTCACAAAAGGGGTTAAGATGCAGTCAAAAAAGGGACAGACCACAATCTTTATCATAATAGGCATTATAATCCTCTTCTCTGTTGTTATCATGCTCTTTCTCCAGTTAAGGGAGGCAAAAGAGGATGAGACTGAGAGACTCACCGAGGAAGTTCCTCTTGAGCTTCAGCCTGTCAAGAGCTATGTTCAGGAATGTCTTAAAGAGACAGGAAAGCAGGCAATAAGGATGGCAGGCAGGCATGGCGGCTACATTGGATTGTCCCCTGAAGCATCCACGAAATACACCCATACCACATTCAGCATAGACCATTCAGGAAGAAACCCCACAGAGCATGATGCATTGAGGATGTCAGAAGGATGGCACATCCCCTACTGGTGGCACATGAGCTCGTCCAATGACTGCAGGGGCAAGTGCAGCTTTGACCTTCAGCAGCCGCCCCTCAGAAGAGATGACGGCGAGAACTCAATAGAGGAGCAGATTGACAGGTATGTGCAGGTTAATCTTCCCAAGTGCATGGCAGCAGGCCTGAGATCATTCAGGGAGAAAGGGATCAATATAAGGAATACAAGTGGCGTAAAGGCAGAGACAACAATAGCAAGGAATGACGTGTCCATAAAGGTTGAATATCCCCTGGAAGCATCATGGGAGGGAGGAACATCAACAATCTCGCTCTTCTCTGCTGATTACGCAATTGACCTTGACAGGATATACCGCCTTGCAGACGAGATAAGAAGAACAGAGAGCGACGGCAACGCGCTTGAGACTCACGCCCTCAACCTCATATCAATCTATTCAGGGCTTGACAGGGATCTGCCTCCTGTCACAGGAACTGACTTCAGCTTCACAGCAGAGAGATGGCTTATGTCTGATGTTGAGAAGAAGCTGAAGGAGATCCTCTCAATATACGTTAATGCCCTTCAGGCCACAAGGACAAGAGGGTTTGAGCTTCCCTACTTTGAGGGAGAGGACATCAAGACAGGCCTTTACAGCGGAATGGTGATTCCCCTGCAGGACCAGGAAGAGTTTGTAGGCCACATTGACGTGAACTTCAACTACTTTGGATGGCCGATATACCTTTACCTTACAGACAGCGCCATGGTCGGGCCAAGGGACGGCATCACAGTGCCTTTTGTGTCCCTTATATTCCCTGTCAAAAAGTATGATACCCCTTATGACCTTTCATTTCCGGTGATGGTAAACCTTCATGACCCCAGCGCGTTCATGGGAGAGGGTTATGACTTCTTCTTTGCATTAGAAAGCAACATAAGAAACAACCAGCCATTTACCGCAAAGTCTGTCCAGCTGAAGAGCGTGGCAAGGGGGGAGCCCTCTCAGCAGCTCTGCCTTGAGAAGTACAGGGACAGCGCGCCTGTCAGCTTAAAGGCGAGAGACAGTCTCGGCCAGCCTGTCAAGGACGCTGTTGTGATGTTCAGCTCTGGAACCACCTCCTGCGTCATAGGAGAGACAGACGAGGAGGGCAACTTTGAAGGCAAGTTCCCTACAGGAGCTCTAGGCTCGGTTGTGCTGAAGCACATGGATTATGCAACAGGCCACAAGCCATATTTCATGGCATCAGAAGAGCCAAAAGACATTGGGATAATAAGAATGCCCAGGTATGTTGTCAAGAACGTGACCATCAAGATCATGGACATTGATAAAGAGCTGACATATGAAAACTATATTCCACAGTATGAGTGGGTGCTCACTCCTGGAAGAAGAAGGCCTGACAGCAAGGAGCACGCGGGCGTGGTGATGCAGAGAAAGAAGGAAAGCCAGTTTGATGACGAGGTCATGGGAGGGGGAGACATAAACAGGACGCACAAGGGAAGGATGAGGCTCATACCAGGCAACTATTCCCTGCAGGTCATTCTCCTGAGGGATAACACCACAGTGATAATACCAGAGGATGAGATATGCAAGTGCACAACTGTGTGCCCTCCTGATGATGAGGAGTGCGAGACAATAGATCCAATAAACCTCTCATACAACAGCCCCCTTTTTGAGGGAGAATACAAGCTGAATGTTGTGATAGGCAATGAGCTGTACGTGAATGTTAATGACACTGACCTTGAGCTCACAGCCCTCAACTTCAACATCAGGGGTGTTCCCCAGGGGGACAGGAAGCACAGCGACCTTCAGGGGCTGACGCAGATTAACTCAAAAATAGCCCCTGCAAACGCGGAGCTGCTCCAGCCCAGGTTTGTCAGCTCAGGATGAACCAATAAAATTTAAAGATTCATGTTAATTCATTAAGGAAAAAGCAGGGAAGAACAATGAAAATCAAGCCGGAGATACTGAAGACACTTGCAATCTTCATGAGCTTCCTAGTCATAACCATACCCTTCTATGTCTCAAATGTTTACGCTGTCTCAGGCAATGTCAATATAGAGAGCATAAAAGGGAGTGACGGCATAGAGAATGTTGCAAAGGCAGGCGACACAGTTCAGGTTGAGGCGCAGGTAACTCCGGGCGAGCATGTTGAGGCATCAGCTTTGGCAGACGCGCTCCATCTCTCATACCCCGGCAGTTATGAGTTCTGGAGCTTCACCAGCTGCACAGGCCAGCCAGGAGGCGGGCCTCCTTACACATGCTCTTACTCCCTCACAGCATCACCATTTCCTGGAAAGCGCAATCTTGATGTCTGCCTCGGAGGAGGAGGAAACTGCTGCTCCAATGACTGCTCATCCTGCAGCGACCAGAACTGCAGGGCAAGCTCTTACATTCTTGTTGACGGATTCGGGCCCCTGCTTGAGAGCTTTGACATAAGCCCCAGAAACACTACAGGCACAGGCCTATCTGCCTCATACAGCGTGAAGGACAGGCTCGGCGCAACAGCCTCAGACTACTGCTCAGGAATAAGCAGGATTGAGATAACAAAGCTTGACGGCACATCCCTCCACTCAGATGACATAAACTCAGAGGACTGCTCAAAAAGCGGGACAATAGATGATTTCTCACTCTCATCCCTGAGCAACGGCGTGCATACAATATGCCTCAAGGCGTATGACCTGCTGGACCAGGAAAGTGCAGGCTCAAAGTGTGTTGAGATAAGAAAGGATGACACCCAGCCTGTTATTGATGCTGCAGGCGTTTATGACGAGAGCGGAACAGCGCCCATAAGCTACATAAGCCCTGCAGGCACAAGGGCAAAGTTTGTTGTTGAGGCCACAGCGTCAGAGTACTTCGGCATAAAGAGCGCGGTTGCAGACCTCTCCATGTTCGGGCTTTCCCAGGACTCCCTGCTTGACTGCACAAGCAGGACAACAACAGAATACAAGTGCGTGAAAGACCTTCCGGTTATGAGGTCAGAGGTTGAAGGCTCTGTAAAAGTGACTGTCACTGATGACGGCGGAAACAAGGTGTCAACAACAAAGCAGATATCCCTTGGAGAGGATTCAGCAGCTCCTGAGGTTGAGGCCGTGCTCACTGATTACAGCTACAACAACACAGGATACGTGGCTCCGGGCTTCAACAATATCACCGCAGTGATAAACGACACAGGTGCCGGCCTTGCAGGAAGCAACATTATAATATCAGTGTCAGGGGCGCAGAATGATTATAACAACAGCGCAAACTGCACCAGCATGGGGGGCGAGGAGTGGCGCTGCACAGTGTTCAATGTGAGCCTTGCAGGAGACGCTGGCGTGTCCATAACAGGCTCTGATGATTCAGGAAACCGGCTCAGCCCCTACTCAGAAACCCTGATTTATGATGACTCAAAGCCCTCTCTTCTTAATGTCAGCATAAGAAACATAGCAAGGGAAGGTGCGCCGTTCTTTGTGGGCGGGGATGACATGCTTATGAGGGCGATGATAGAGGATAACACTGCGCTGAAGAACGATGACGGAGACTTTAATGTCTTTGCGAAATTCAGGACCTCAAGCGGAATGTGGCTTCCTGCAACTGACTGCTGGCATTCAGGCGCGAGAAGCGGCGCAGGCAACAGGCTGTGGAACTGCACATGGGAGCTCATGAACGTCCAGGAGGGCGACTTCAAGGTGTGGCTTAACATCTCTGACATAATGGGAAACACCAAAGCCCCCACAAGGAAGGTTGACGAGTTCTTCATAGAGACATACAATGTGGGCTCTGGCGAGTGGTTCATGCTTCCCCTCACTGGAGTGCGCATCTACCCCGGAGGGGGAAACCAGACCCCTGACTACTGGGATGCTGCGGTTGTAGGCTCCCAGCCAAGCTTTGTGGACTCCTCAACAACAATGATTGTGGGCCATGACATCTGGTTCAAGATAGAGCTTGCCCCTAAAGTTCCCGGAGTTGAGCTTGCCAGGGCGTCCTTTGACCCAAGAACCTGCGGCTGGCACTTTGATGATTATGCTGACATCAGCAACACGTACATGCTGAACTTCATGCCCAACTCCACAGAAAGGTGGATCAAGGTAGGGCTTTACACAGGAGCCATTGATGTTGACCCCCTTAATTTCAACTGCTCTCTCACTTTGACAACACTGTACAATGGCATGCTGTCAAACCCTGAAAGGGAGAACATCACCATGAGCATAGGCACTCTTGCCTATGACGAGGTGCACAGCATCATTTGCGAGAAGATTGAGGATGTGGAGGAAGGCTGGCTTGTTGAGATGAGTGAGTGGTGGACTGTGCTGAACAACCTGGTGGAGCTTTCGCAGCTGCTTTGCCAGACAGTGAAGACAATGTTTGAGATTTACACGCTCCTCACAGGGCTTAATGCAGCAACATCATGGCTTGCAGGCACCCTTCTGGCTCCGATAGCCTGGTTCTTCAGCATTCTTGCAGCATCAGGAGAAGCTACTGACACTTCAACATTCACAGCATTCAACACATTCTGCGACTTCATAGCGTGCAAGACCGTGTTATGCGATGGTGGTGATGGTGATAGTGGTGGTGATGGTAATGCAGCAGTGGACGCATGGTGCGGAGTGGGCGTGGGCAATACATTCGACAGGCTCAGTGACGGTGTGTTCAGCAGCACAGAAGCAGGACTGGGGGAGTTTAGTGCAAGCCACCCCGGCCTGGGTGAGGCAGCAGGCCTTTCAGAAACAAGCATGGACAGCGCAACAGGCCCCTTATGGGGCAATCCCAGGGACAGCATAGTATTAAGCATCCTGTATGTATGCATTCCTGGCATAATAATAAACATGAACAAGATGATGGAGATAGAGTGCCAGTACCTGCTCTGCCTGAAAGCGTATGTTCCTGCAGGAGTTCCCCCTTCAATGTGCACCACTCTCAGGGATTACCAGTGGTGCATATTCATCTGGGGAGAGATATTCCAGCTCATTCCTTTTGCAAATCTTGTGAGGCAGGCATTACAGGCAATCATTCAGATCCTGATGAATCCCATGGCTTTTCTTCTGGCTATGGGGCTGGTGTGGTTCTGCGCAGTGACGCATCCTTATATAGATGCTACATGTAGAGTCCTGAAGATTGCACCCAAGGTGATGTCGCTTGTGGCCACTTTTGAGCAGATAAGCGAGAATGAGGATCTTCTTGACTTGCAGAGCGGAGTGTGCACGCAGGCGCTGGACATGGAGACTCCTGAGTGTGACGAGTAGAAAGGCAGCAAAATGAGAAAAGGAAACAGCAAAACCATTAAGAGAAGCCTTGCGTTGATTGCAGTAGTGGTGATGCTCTTGAGCATGGCATATGCTGCTGTTGGGGATGATGGAGTTGAACCTGGAATGGAACAGATGAAGGGTAAGCCACAGGAGGGAGAAACTGAGGGGGAAACATTAAATGTTATTACCACGCCTGATGATGAAGGAGGACAAATGATTGAAATCGGACCAGAGGGTAGTAATGATCCCGCCGATTATAATTTCTATTATGTTGATGATGATGATAACATGTATAGATGTAGTGGTCATGGTTGTGATGAAGATGGACGTGAACCCATGACAACAGACGATATAGAAGACGCTGGCCTATATAATGATGAAGTGGAGTATGCGCTGAACCAGAACCGCGGTTTCCTTCAGCGATTCACTCAGCCTGTTGATATGTCATTCAGGGATGCCATGATAATAGCAGGGGGATTTGTACAGCTTGGAATTGAGAATGAATGGTGGAGTGATGACAGCGTTATGGGAGACTTCCTTGGGGTGAGCGATTTCATATCCACAGAGTTCGGGCAGGTCGTGTCAGGGAACTGGGAGCAGAGCATATGCAGGTACTCCACCGATTATGATAGCATGGCAGCTGAGGAGGGTGTGGTGGTTCTTCCGGGCCAGATGGCTCCCTCAGCGTGGATAACTGGGGAAGTGCAGAGAATAGTGCACCCATCAGAGGATAATCCAAGCCAGATGGTTGAGGAGTACTGGCACAGGATTGAGGTGTTTGTAAGCTCTTCAGGCCTTACAGAGCATTCAGGAGAAAGCGACTGCAATGACCATATAAAATTTTACATCGTGGGCATCCTTAGGCATTCCGGGGCTAAGAAAAGGGCTGATATAAACTTGGATGGCGAGCCAGACCTGGTGGACATAGCATGTGACACAGCCCCCTACACTCTTACAGGAAGCTCAGCCCTTGTCATACCAATGAACGAGCCCCTGAGCAGGGTCTGCCTTGAGTTCCACGGGACTAATTTCAACAATGAGGCTGAGCTGGTGCTTGGTGGAGACAGGTCGTGCAGGTCTGTTAAGGTTGCAGGGGCTCCGCCTGACATGGGCTCATGCTCATACTGCCCCGGCTCTGGCGGATTCGGCGGCCTTGATTTAGGCTTTGACCTGAACCTTGGCCTTGGAGGCGGAGATGACGATAGTGAGCCTGAGCCAGAGAACAGGCCCCAGCCCCCTGCTGGGGATGACATGCCTGAGGGCGGCAATGCAGGCATGGCATGATAAATCGGATGTCTGATGAACAGAAGGAGGTATCTTAAATGGCGGCAAAAAAGCGCAAGACAGCAAAGAAGAGCAAGAGCAGCAGCAAGAGAAGCAGCGCAGGAAAGAAGAAATCCTACGCGTCAGCAGAGTTCAGCAGGTTCCTGCATAGCTTCAGCCGGTTGAAGAGCCTCAAGGCACTGCTTGTGGCTTCCTTTGACATCATGTTCTACATCCTGGCTATTGCGCTCTCCTTTATAATGAGCTTTACACTGGAGAAGATAATTGACCCTCTCAGGTACATGGACCCCTCTGCTCTGACCACAGGCGCGGTTGCGCAGGCATCTGCAATGAATGCCGGAATCTCAAGGGCAATCAACCTGGTGATTGCAGCAGCTGTAATCTATGTGATACTTCTTATTGCCGGCTTTGCGCTCTCAAAATACATGATATGGACTACGCTTGTTGAGAAAGGCATGGCTGTAAAGGATTTCCTGAGGTTCTTCCTCCTTAACATTGTGTGGGCAATTCCAGTGATAGCAGTAGGAGCCCTTATCTTTGTGTCCTCAGGCGTGCTTAAAATTCCGCAGCTGGTCATGGCATACTCTGTTATAATGATATTATTGTATGTCATCGCCCTGTTCTACTTCACCTACCTGATATATTACTCTTTCATGAAAAAAGAGAGGGTCTTTTCATCAATAAAGAATGCCTTTGTTGAGGGGGTGAAGAAGCTTAATGTCTTATGGCTCCCCCTCCTGCTTGTTGCGGCAGTTTTCATGGTTGCCTGGGCGGTCTCGCTGCTGTCCTTTCTCCTGCCCACAATCATCAGCAGCGTGCTGAACTCAGTGCTGCTCATAGCCCTCCTCACCTGGGCGAAGCTCTACGCAGCCTCTGTCTTCAAAAAGCACGTCAAGGCATGAGAAGGTGCTGGGCAGGACATCTCCGCGCTGAGTTTATATGAAACTTGCGGAGATTGTAAGTTTTCCAGAGTTTTCCACAGCCCTGATTGTTTTGTCAAAAACCACCGGTCAGAGACCGGTGGCATGAAGCGAAAGCTTCATTCTCATTCTTTATTGACCTGTGGTTTTTGAGCATGCTCAGAAATATACCCTCTGCGGATATGCCTTTGTGGACTTTGTCCACTGGTTAAATAAATCAGTGGTATATTTCTGACATATAAAAATAGTAAACCTTCGGGATTTCATTAGGAAGTAACAATGAATCTTCCTGATTTCTCCTCCTCCCTGTTTGCTTTACACCCTGATTTTTCCCGCCCCCCATCCCCTCACACATGCTAATCACACAAACACCAGCCCGAGAGCGCTTTAAGCATATCATTGGGAGGGCTTATTGGAGGCAGAAGCGGGGAGTTGTGTGGACTCAGAAGGTGCGAACTTGTGAGGTGGTTGTGCAGTAAGGGTGGGAAGTACCAGGAATTATAATCATAAAAATATCATATCCTAGAGGGCGGGAGGCACTATGAAGAATCAGCAAAAACACACTTTCCCAAAAGGGAGTATCAGGAAAAATCAGCAGGAACACATTTCTCCAAAAGGAAGTACCATGAGTTATAAGCATAAGAACATAACCTCCCAAATGGCAGGAATCACCATGAATAACAATCATAAGCCCATATCATCTCCAGGAATCATCAGGATTTGTTAACCTCTGCATCCCCCTGTTTACCCTCTGTTTACCAACAAAAACATTTATAAATGTAATCTCCAAATTCATGCTGAGATGCTCAAAAAAAGAGGCCAGATTACTGTATTCATAATCATAGGTATCTTTATTCTCGCTTTCCTAGGGGTGATTCTCTACTTCAGGCATGAGATTGCCATTGAGGAGCCTGAGGAGGTTGTCCCTGAGGAGCTTATGCCTGTCAAGCTGTACATTGAGGACTGCCTCCACTCCACTGTAAAGGATGGTGTTGCCATACTCGGCATGCAGGGCGGCTACATCTACCTGCCTGACAGGATAAGGCATGACCCCACAAGCTACATAAGCATGGGAGGGGCAAAGGTTCCCTACTGGTTCTACAGGGGCAGGTCCAGGGTTCCGACAATTCCAGGCATGGAGCAGGAGATAGACCAGTATGTTGAGGAGAACATCATGGGGTGTATAGCTGATTTCTCAGCATTGTCAGACAGCTTCAACATAACCAGGACAGGAAACATCACTGTTGACTCTTCAATAAGCGACAACAAGGTGGTCGCTGACATGGAATTTCCTCTGAGAGTAAGGCTAAGGGGGAGTGAGGGAGCCAGCACCATGAGCAGGTTCACGTCAGAGCTCAGCATCAGCATGAAAAGGGTTTACAATCTTGCAAAGGAGATAATGGTCTCAGAGAACAACCAGGCATTTCTTGAGAAAATGACCATAGACCTTATGACAGCAGGCAAGGATATACCCTTCACCGACATACTCTTTGAGTGCGGCCAGAAGCAGTGGTATCTTCCTGACATTGAGGAGGACATCAAGAATTTGCTCTATTACAACATTCCCAAGATTCGCATCAAGGGCACTGACCATGTTCCGTTCCAGGAGCACTCTTCCAAGTACGAGCTTTTGAGGGCGTACACCCCGCAGGACATAGGAAAGGGAATAACACCTGAGGACACTCCAGAGGATGCGTATGAGTACTTCCACTTCTTCTGGGATGCCGCAACCAGAGATTACAAGGACTTAAGGGCCAATGTCAATTACCAGAAGGGCTGGAGCTTTGAGATTCACGCCAGGCCCGGCAGGGGAGATGTGCTGGAGTCAAGCTGGGGCAAGGGAAGCCCCCAGTATTACCTCAGCTTTTTGTGCATCAACGCCTACCACTTCACCTATGATGTCATATACCCTGTTGAGATAAGAGTCACAGACCCCTCTGCCTTCGGCGGAGAGGGCTACACATTCCGCTACGCCACGCCTGTGCTGATAAACCACAACAAGCCGGACAGGAGCGACTTTCCCATAGAGCTCTATGAGTATCCAGAGGGCATAGGCGGTGAGTTCTGCGATGAGAGGCTGGACAGGGAGATTGCAGTCTACGCAAAGGACAAGAAGACAATGGAGGACATACCCGGCGTCAACATCACATTCAACTGCATGAACGTGTACTACTGCGGGCTTGGGAAGACAGGATTTGAGCTCGGAGTCAACAGGCTCAGCACCAGGCTGCCGAGCTTCTGCTCTCCTGCCAGGCTTGAGGCAGACCACAGGAATTATGCAAAGACAACAAAGACAGTAAGCCCTGAAGCCACTTACACTGACATACTGATGACACCCCTGAAGGAGATGAACTTTGAGGTTGTCAAGAGAAGGCTTACAGGCCCTGACCTCCAGCAGCCCCAGCAGCTTGAGCCCAACGAGACAGCCATCATCCACCTGCAGACAGACCAGCTTGAGGACTTCAGCATATTCAGGAGATACCCTCCTGAGAGCGATGATCCTGAGAAGTTCAGGAGCATAAAGCTGCCTGATGATGACATAAAGTACAGGCTGGACATAACCCTCCTGAGCAGGAAAGGAAAGATAATAGGCGGTTTCAGGGGCAACTGGACAGTTGATGACAGCCAGCTCAAGGGCAAGAGCAGCATAACCTTCACCGCCTTGGAGAAGATACCCCACCCCCGCAGCACAAAAGAGATGGCTGGGATGATAACAATGCTTGAGGAGGGAGCTTACAACACTAGGCTCATGCCATCATTCAGCTGAACACAGGCCAATCCTGCCAAAGCCGCGTTAAAATTATAAAATCCACGTTAAAATTATAAATAATGGATAAATAAGGGATAAATAAAGGCTTAAGCCAGGAATGATGAAGGAGGAATGCAAGAAAAGGAGAGGGAACAGAGCATGAAAAAGGGCTGGCTTCACATAATAGCTGTATTCTGCATCTACCTAATCATGAACTTCTCTCTTGTCAGCGCGTTCTCCATAAGCCACAACCCCAACACAGAGGTTACTGCCGGAGAGAGAAGCGCGGAGATAAGATGGACAACAGATGACAATGCTGACGCAGAGGTGGAGTATGGCGAGACAGCAAGCCTCGGCAGCTCAGAGGAGAACAGCACAATAGGGAGCAGCCACAGTGTAAGGCTGGAAGGACTCCTCCCCGGAACAACATACTATTACAGCCTCATATCCACGAACCAGACAGGCGAGACAATCACTGACGACAACAGCGGCAACTACTACTCTTTCACAACACCGGCTGACACCACCCCTCCAAGAATCAATGCCTCACTCCCTGCTTACCATAATGCGCCGTGGATAGGGTTTACTGGGGTGACAGACCCTGACTCAATAGTGAGGGTGTATGTGAACAGGCCGGACTCTGCAGTGGGCACGTCAAACTATGATTACATAGCGTCTTCTGACGCCACAGGCATATTCGTCTTTCCAAGAGTGAACCTCCCTCAGGACAGCAATGAGATTGTTGTGTGGGTGAGAGACTCTGCAGGCAACACCAACCAGGAAAGCCATACAGTAAGGATTGACACAACACCCCCAAACATAACACTTGAGGTCACAAGCCCTGACTCTGAAATCCAGTTCTCACTCAGCGGCCTTCCCTCAACAGCACCATCCTCATCCCTTAATGTCAAGGGAACAACCACAGAGCCTGTCAACATAACAATAAGAGTCAACAATGATACAAGAACAGAGTCAGCAGACAATGAGTTTGAACTCTCCCTAAGCCTTGACTCAGGCAGGAGCAACAATGTGCTGCTCTCATTCAGGGACAGGGGGGGCAACACAGTCTCTTTCAGCAACACCATAACAGTGGACGAGCAGGGTCCCCAGATAGTTGACCACAACCTTCCCCAGCTTGACCCCTCATATGTGCAGAATATAGAGGTAAGAGGCAATGCGTCAAAGCCCAACGTGAAGGTCATAGTGTTTGTCAACAACCTGACAAGATCGTCAGATGCGTGGAGCACAAGCCTGAGGGACATGGTGGTGCATTACGGAGGCCTTGCCACAGGCCAGTATGAGGAGGATTACGTCACCACAACAGACGAGAACGGAAGGTTTAAGCTTGATGTTTTCCTGACCCAGGACATAGTCTCTGACCTTACAGAGACAGGACTCACTCAGGAGCAGGGCACAGGAGGCCAGCAGCCAACAGAGCAGCCTGACCAGCAGACTGTGACAGGAGGCGACACCACAGGAGAGGCCTACGGCATCCCAAGCGTGTGGGACAATGTGATAAGAATTGTTGCTGTTGATGACTTTGGAAGGTCTGACGAGGTTGAGGATGTTGTGAGCTTTGCCAAATGCGGGGTTGGGGGTGACTGGAACATCAACATCAGGGAGATGACACCATCTGTCGTGACTCCAGAGCACCTCAGGCAGGGCATTGCAGAGCTGAACTTCTGGGGAACCCTTGAGTGGCAGGGGCCTGGCGAGGATGAGGGAGGCATTACAGGGGAGGGGAGCAGGCCCAGGGTTGAGAACTTTGCTGTAAGGAAATACTCTCTCAATGAGGAGGTAAGAAAGGACTTTGTCATTGACCCTGACGAGCTTTCAGGCACTCCAACAGGATTCCTTGACCAGGCGTCAAGAAGGACATTCTATTCCACAATTCCCCTTAACCAGATTGACTACACCCAGGCTGAGTGGGAGGATCTTAGAGAGGGCATTGACAGGGACGAGGTTGAGCTCATGGTCCCTATAGAGATTGAGATTGAATACTCATACCAGGATAATCAGGGAGAGACTGTCAGGAGAATACAGAGGCAGTGCGTTGATGCCAGGACAATAGTTGACATACAGGTGCCCCCTGACAAGGTTATCCCTGACTGGCTGCTTAAGGACTCCATAGAATTCCTGCAGAAGACCATTGACACAATAGATGATATACTTGAGCCCCTGCAGGAGATAACACTCACTATATTCATAACCTGCCTGCTCTCCTGGGTTGTGTATTTCGTGATGATGGTGCAGGAGAAGATATTCTGCGGAAGGGACAGCTCAAGCAGCAGGTGCAGTTCAGCAAAGAAAAAGCTTGAGCAGACAAAGCTTGCCATGCACTGGATCTGCGACAGGGTGTTCTGCCCCAGCGTGCCGATGATAAACAAGTACATAAGGGACACCGGCTACCCAGGAGGAGACAAGGGGGATTCTGTTGTGTGCGACAGCAGCAGGGCCAACTCCCTTGATTACATAGAGGCTCTTGAGGGAAACCCCACATCCCAGAACTTCCAGCAGGCAGTCACAACAGCAATCAACTGCGAGGAAGGAGAAGGATCTTCAGAGCAGTGCTGCGGCCAGCAGTACATGAATGACTGGGACTCTGCATGCGTGGGCATAAGGAATGAGCTCACAGAGTCAAAATGCCTCCTTGCAATGGAGTCAGGCCATGAGGGACTCTCCTCGCTGCCCTCATGCGAGAATGATGTCAAGAACTTCATGAGGTCAATGAGCATGTCCAACCTCTGCAGCAAGGCAGGCGGGGAGGACAGCAATGTCAACATTGTCCAGTATGACAGGACTGCTGTGTGCAAGGACAACTCAGGAAACTGGTATTACTGCAAGGTTGAGGAGGCAGGAACCGAGACAGAGGCAGGGATTGATAGGCAGCATGAGAGGTCAAGGCCAAACCCTGATTGCCCAGGCTATCTGGGAACAGTCAACAACAGGAATGTTTACGTTGTATCAGGGGGAAACAGGAGAGCTTATACTCAAGAGGTCATGGCGATTGTTGAGCCCGGAGACAGGCCGCTTATGCTGTACAAGAGAAGCGACAGCCAGTGCTTCTCAGGAGGAGGCGATATTGGGAGAAAAACAATAAGCAGCTGCGCAATAGACCAGAGCTCAGGCATAATATACCAGCTCGGAAGCGAGGTTGGCGCTGAGGGAAGAGTAAGAGGGACTCCTGTTTATGCCAGCTGCGCGGGCAGGGGCAACCAGACTCCGTCATCAATGCAGGATGATTATCACGAGAGCCAGAGGGAGTATGTTGTCAACCCGACAAAAGGGCTGGTTAACTCAGTTAAGTGCGCCTGCCTTCCTGCAATAAACGGCCACCTCCAGCTCTGGAGGAACATACTTGTGCAGGTAAAGCAGTGCTTTGAGACAATACTCCTGACAGGAGACGGAAGCCCCGGAGTGTGCAGGGCAGTGCTGGCCCAGTATGTCTGCGACCTCATATACAAGGCAATAAGGTGCTTTGTCCAGGCATACGGGGTGGGAGAGTCAAGGGATACTGACTACAGCGGGCCCGGAGGGTTTGCAAAGGCAATTGCAGAGTCAGGAAGGGGCATACAGGAGGACATAACAGGAAGGTATGGTGATACAGGCCTCTACAACACAATGTTCAATGAGAGGCAGCTTATGACTTCAGTCTGCCTCTTTGCCTTTACAGGAGACTTTGACTTTGACATCGGAGGCATGCTTTCAGGAGTGGGAACAATACCCCTGGAAACGCAGGCGTTTGTCTACCCCCACACAAGAAGGTTCATGGGCAGCAATCCCCTGAAGAAAGGATACGCGACATGGACATACCACATAGGGGTTGGGATGTCAGCAGGCACTGACCTTAATTACCACCTCTATCTTGTGTGCTCAGACACTCACGACTGCAACCCGTCTGAGGGATTCATGGGAGGAAGATGTGACTGCGCCGGAAAGGGAGAGCAGGTGCATGACATAACAAACCAGCTCGGCGCAGGCTACCTGAGCGCTGGCGAGATGATAGGGCCGAATGACGGCGATGTTTACGTGAAGGTGAGGGAGCATCCTTACAGGTATGACACTGTCAGGCTTGTGTGGGATCCCACAGAGGATGTTGAGGGAGCAGAAGGGGGCAAGATAGAGGAGAAGACAACAATAATAGGGGGAAGGCCTCCTGCAGAGTGCAGTTTTGACCTTGCAGCAGGAGAGTTCAGGTGCGGGTTCACAGTGGGCGACATAGGCCATGCAGGGTTCATAGGAGCTCCTGAGCTCTTAAAGACAACGCCTTATGCTGTAGGAGACAGGATAATGGCTGATGCAAAGGTGGAGAAGAGGAGCCCTGGCTTTGATTCCAACAGCCCAGAGGCTGACACTGACAAGCAGATACCATTCTTCCTGGTTTATGCAATAAAGGACGGCTCTACAATACTGCATGAAGGCTACAAGAGAATAGTGAGGGACGGCACAATGACCCATACCATACCATCTGGCGGGTTTGAGGTCACAGAGGATGCCATCATGGGAGCTGCTGTGAGGGGAACCTACACTGTCTCTGATGTTTCAGTGCAGAACCTGAACAAGATAAGGGGTTCTGTGGTGGACCTGGACAGCCCTACAGCGGTGTCTGACTTTTACGTGAGGTTCAAGAGAGGGGCTGTCACCCTTGAGACCAATGATGAAGGCAAGGACATATATGAGGCGCACAAGGACCTGGTTGAGGTGTGCGACGGCAACATTGAGCAGACAGACAAGGGGAGGGCATTCAGGAATCCTGACTGCCACGGCCTTGGAGATGATGACAGTGCAGAAACCAAAGGCACCACAGGCTCAAAACTCATTGTTGAGTACAAAGGAGTAAAGATGGGAAACATTGACTCTGAAACAGTAAAGGAGAACGAGAACTCAGGCTTTGTCATTGATTACGCCCCTCCTGAGACAGAGCTCACAGAGCTCTGCGAGGACAAGTGGGATCTCTCAAATCCAAAGGAGTGGACATTTGCAATGGGCCTGTACAGGTGCTCAAGGATTGATGACTCAGAGCCCTACAGCCACTCAAACTGCGCAAGGGAGCCCAGCAACCAGCTTGTGGAATATTATGGAGAGGGGCAGTATCACGAGCTTCCTGTAAAGGTGGTGTGCAGCGAGACAGACAAGAATCCTGTCTGCCAGTATGACGTTCTTGTTGATAAAGAATGCGTGTGTGTGGGCAGCGGCAGCGGAGAGGGCGAGACAGCAGAGCCGGGCCAGTTCTGCCATCTTGACAGGACAAACAATGAGGTTTCTGTCCATGACTACAAGCCATGCCCTCTTGAGCAGAAAGTGGATGAAAACACAGACAACAACAACAGGGTCAGGATTGGAGAGAGGTACTGGTGCGGCTGCGATGACATGGGAAATGTTGAGGACTGTACAGAAAAAGTCTGCAAAAGGTCAGACCAGGGAGAGTTCATGTGCATGCAGGCCTCATGAGCTGGGCAGTCAAAAGGGGGTTGAAGAATGATATCAGCAAAAAAACTGAAGAGGCTGCCTTTCCTTGCAGCCTTGAAAGGCTCATATGATAATGTAAAAAGACTTTCTTTCATGCTCAAGTCAGCTGCCTCAGACCTTGGGTTCTTCGCAGCATTCGCAATCATCTACACATTCTTCTCGCTCAGGATTGTTGATGTCCTGAACAGGATAAACATCATAATATCAGCCATGAGCGGAAGCCTGCCTTCAGGAAGCGGAATGCCTGACAACGGCACAATGACAGCGCTTGCAGCCCACAAGGACATCCTCATGGAGAACTTCACCAGGCTGTTGCTGTTGCTTCTCCTGCTCGCGTTATGCACTTATGCCATATGGTGCGTGTTCCAGGGAACAAGCTGGTGGCTTGCCCACCAGAGGCTCAGGAACAGGGTGTCATGGTGCAGGTACCAGCAGAGGTTCAGCATCATGAGCCTTGCATGGGCTGCTGTGTTTCTTCTTATAGCCTACGGCCTTGTGAAGCTTTCAGGCCTCGCAGTTGTGGGCAGTGTTGAGCTCATCAGTGTTGAGACACTTGCAAAGCTCATGGGGATAATGCTTCTCATTGTGCTGTACTTCGCCTTTGTGACTTTCTCAATGCTTGACAGAAAGCTGAAAGATGCTGTAAAGGGGGCGTATACTGCAGGAATAATAAATGCCAAGCATTTTGTTCCTGCCTATGCTCTCATAATAATAAAAACAGCGGTTGTCTATGCCATACTCATGCTCGCGGGCCTTGACCTGTTCTGGACAGTCCTGCTCGGCCTGGCATTGTTCATCCCTCTTGCTGCATGGGCGAGAGTGATGTTTGTTGGTGTTAGCAGAGAAAATTCATAAATCTTCAAAGAAAGCAATTAAAAAGGAAAGATTAGCAGGAGATCAGGCAGCTTCATCGAGGTCTTCAGTTTCCTCTTCCTTCTTTGCCTCCTCTTTCTTCTTGAAGCCGTGCTTCTTTAGTTCTTCATCAGACATAAAACCATATTTCATGCCTGAGTGAATACTTGCCAGCTCTTCCACCCTTTTGTGTGCCAGGGTATCAGTCTGCTCAAACTCATTGGCTTTTGCTGTCCTTCTTGCCTGTCCGAGCCAGTTTGGATGGTGTTCCTGCTTGAGGTATTTTTGCATTACCTGGCCCGCATTATTATGAAGATAGGCCTCTTTGTGTATTTCACTCTGCTCTTTTAGTATGCTTTCTGCATCATGCTTCTTTTTACCATCAAGAGATTCCAGAAGACTTTCAATGCTTACATTCCCATGCTTTGGCTGACGGCCTCCTGCAATCGCGTCAAACTTGCTTGCTCTTGCCCTGAATATCTCCTCTTCTGACTTGCCGTAATCTTTCATTTTGTCTATCTCTTCTTTTATTACTTCAAAGCCTTTTTCTCCATAATAATGCTTTAAGACTTCGTCCATGTATGTTGAGAGAACTCTCATGATGCCTTCCCTGTCTTCAATCTTGCCGTCTTCGGATGCCTTAAGCTTGTCCAGCTCCTGAAGCGCCTTGTTCTTAGCTCCGGGCAGGTGCTTGCTTAGCTTTTCATCATGATGGCCGTTAAAGATGTAATCAACACCGTTTTGAAGAAGCTGCTGGTGGGCGCTCTCAGGATTGCTGAATTCTTCATAGCATTTCTTGAGCTGGTTGAAATCCTCAAGGCTTCCTGGCTTGACAACATCCTCTATGTTTTTTGTTACATCAGAAGCGCTCTTGTATACCTTGTCATACATCTCCTTTCCTTTGTCTTCGTCTGGCATAATGTCTCAATCAGCCTCCCTACAATATAAATCTTTCGCTTTTGTAGAGTGAGAAATCTCTTATGAGGGCGTTCTGGAGGCCTTTCTGGAGCCTTTTCAGGTATGTTCCTGGCCTGTCCTGCGTAGACCAGAAGCTACCAGAAGCTACCATAAGCTATGACTTTTGTGTCACAGTATTGTATACTTTATTCCCAGAGTATTTATAAATGATTGTGATGTTACCATGCTAAGACCAGATAACAGGCTCTTATTGGGATAATCAGCTTTTGAGGTGCTTATAATGGCAGGGAAGAAGGGTAATAAGGATAATAAGGACACAGGGGATAATATTACCGGAAAGGCAGGCAGGGAAAGCAAGAAGAAGGATCAGCAGGAGTCAGAGGCCTCTGCTGCTGAGATAGAGAAGAACCTTCCCAAGGAGGTTCAGGACAGGCTTAAAAGCATCAAGTCAGAGCTTGAGGGATTCCAGAAGCAGGTTGTCAAGAGGTTTGACAAGTACATAATGGGCATCTCGCTTCTTCCTCCTCAGAAGGACAAGGACGGAGAGCCTGACAAGAGCAGGATTAACGTGCTCGTTCTTGTGGATGATTCTGACAGCCAGAAGATGTCCAAGCAGGAGCTCAAGCAGAAGCTCCAGACAATAATACAGAAGACAGCAGAGGAAATCAACAAGAACCTTTCTGTGCAGACAATCATACTGTCAGAGCTGTGGCAGTCCTGCTATGACTCAAAGTATGACCTGCTCCAGCTTATTGCAATGGGGGCTATCATATACGACACAGGCATGCTCGCTGCCATCAAGATATCCGAGATTCACAAGTCAATGGTCCTGAAGAAGTTTGAGAAGTACATCGTGAGCTATGTTCTTGCCGGAAGCCTTGTTCAGGGAAGGGCGACAAAGACGTCAGACATTGACGTGTTTGTTGTCATAGATGATACCGATGTTAAGAGGATGACAAGGGCAGAGCTGAAGGACAAGCTCAGGGCGATTATAATAGGAATGGGCATTGAAGCAGGTGAGATGACAGGCATAAAGAACAAGCTGAACATCCAGGTGTACATACTCACTGACTTCTGGGACAGCATAAAGGAGGCAAACCCCATAATATTCACCTTCCTCAGGGACGGGGTGCCGTTCTACGACAGGGGAATATTCATGCCCTGGAAGCAGCTCCTGAAGATGGGAAAGGTAAAGCCCTCAATGGAGGCAATAGAGATGTACATGAGCTCAGGAGAGCAGATGCTCCAGAGGGTGGGCACAAAGCTCAAGGACGTGGCTGTTGAGGACATGTTCTACGCTTTGCTGACTCCGTCGCAGGCTGCGCTCATGCTTTACGGCATTCCTCCTCCGACTCCAAAGGAGACTCCGGACCTCATGAGGGACATATTCGTGAAAAAGGAGAATCTCATGGAGGACAAGTTCGTCGCAACCCTTGAGAAGGTCATCAGGATAAGAAAGGACGTGGAGCACGGCACAAAAAAGAAAGTCACAGGAAAGGATGTTGACGAGCTTCTTGACGCGTCAGACAAGTATCTCAAGAGGATAAAGAAGCTTTTCAGCCAGATAGAGAACATGAAGGAAGAGGAGTCCATGCTCAAGACTTATGACACTGTGGTCAGCACAATAAGGGACATTCTCAAGATAGAGGGCATTGAGAAGGCAAAGGCAGAGGAGGCAGTGGGCATATTTGAGAGGGAGCTAGTGCACTCAGGAAAGGTTCCTGAGAAATACCTCAGGATGATGAAGACGATTGAGAAGGCAAAGGATGATTACGAGGCAGGGAAGCTCACAAAGTCAGAGGTGAGCACTGTCAAGAAGCAGTCCACCCAGCTCATAAAATTCCTTGTTGAGTACATGCAGAGGAAGAGGGGGAAGGAGCTGGAAAGGGCCAAGATAAGGGTGAAGCACGGCAACAGGTACGGAGAGGTCATAATGCTGGAGGACACCGCCTTCATAATCCATGACATTGACAAGGAGGAGAAGGAGATATCAAAGGCAAAAATAAAAGAGGACGGCAGCCTGGGCACAATATCAGGCTCTTCTCTCCTGGATCTTGAGAAGGCAATAGCAAAGTATGAAATGCCTCCAAAGGCCTTCATAAAAGAGCCCATATTTGAGGACCTCAAGAGGGTGTTTGGCAAGGACGTTGAAGTGCTTGTCAATGACTGAGATGGAAACTGATAAAGGCCCCTTATTATTTATGAGTCCTGCTGATTCCCACTCTGATTGGGTTTTGAGTCTTTTGCTTTAGTAACTCCAGATAATTCCCGCCTTTAGAGTGTTTAGAATAGCTTGTTTATGGTTATGATTCCAGGTACTTCCCGCCCTTGCGAGGCTGGGTTAATGCTGATAGCTCATGGTAATTCCCACCCTTACTGCACAACTATTTAGCAGGCTCACACCTTCTGGAAAAGCACAACTTACTCCTTCTTCCACCAATAAGCCCGCCCCTTAATTTGCTTAAAGTGCTCTGTGGAGTTGGTGCTCTGAGCATATGTGAGGGGGATGGAGGGCGGGATTTGTCCATCTGTAACTGTGATGAGGGCGGTGGAGAACTCTGGATTAACCAAAACACTTAGAGGAGATTTTTTAAGTATAGTGCCTCTTTTAAATTGCGCTTTTTGTGGGATTTCACTGCGCTTAATCCCGCTTACGCGTGAACTGAGTAATGCTTCTGGAGGAGAACTCAGGAGAAGTTAATAATATTAGATCAGAATGCTCTGGAGGGCTATTCTACAACATCACTCACTCAGAGATGCCCTTGGCCTTTCTCCTGTAGCTGGCATACCTGTCCTCAGGAGAGTACTTGGGGGGCCTGGGGCTTGCTGTCTTCTGCCCGCAGTGCTCCTGCTTCAGCGTGTAGCTTCCGCACTTGACGCACTTGAGAAGGTGTTTCATCATGACTCCTCTCTTGTTATCTCAATGGTGCTGTTATGGGACTCAACATACTCTCTTACGGAGTCAGCAGCCTTTTTCATAATGCTCTCTGCGCTCTTGTAATCCTCGGCTTTGACACTCATTGAGTACCTTCCGCCTCCGGAGTATCTTATCTCTGTATTCTCCTGCTCTCCCTTCTTCAGAGCCTGTTTTATTATCTCAATGCCCTCAGGATCATAGCTCTCTATGCGCATGCTGCTTCTTATGACCACCTCAGGCGGCTTTATCCTTGTGCGTATGAGGTTCTCAAGGGACTCTGCCATCTTTTTGTCAAGCTTAAGCTCGCTGACAGAGAAGTTTCCTGCTATGACATCCTCAAAGCAGGAGTAAAGCGTCTCATACCTGTCTGATATCCTGCCCATTATGTCCTTATATGTCTTCCGAAGGTCAGCTCCCGCCTCCTTGCAGGCAAGCTCCAGCATCTTCTCTGCCTTCTGCTCCTGCTTCAGCTGGCTGCTCTTCTGCCTTCTCTGGCCCTCATTCACCCTTCTGAGCGAGAGGTCTATGTGGCCCTTGGCCTTGTCAATCCGCAGGACCTTGCATATTACCTTCTTGCCCTCAACAACATAATCCCTTATGTTCCTTATCCTTCCTGGGGAGATCTCTGAGATGTGGATTATGCCCTTCTTGTCATACTCATCAAGCAGGCAGAATACAGTGTTATGGTGCACCTTAAGCACGCTGCATATCACTATTTCGCTTTCCTCAGGAAACCCTTCTTTCTTGTACATCATTTTGAACAATCCCTGCTTGTAAGCAGTCAAATAAGCCCCCCTTTATTAATTTTATGCAGGACCGGTGCTGTCAAGTTAAGTGCCAAAAGAGGTGCTGCACTTATCTGGCAGATGGCTTCCAAGACATCCAACTTGACAGCACCTGCAGGACCATGCGCCATGTTCCATGGAATTTTTGCTCTTAGATGGGCTTGACAGGCCTGCTTATGGTTACTGTTCCGGGCGCTTCCCGCTATTTAGAGAATTTGCTTGTGTTTATGATTCCAGATTCCTCCCACCCTTAGAGTTGTTTTTTGTTTATTTTGTTTATTATTATGATTCCTGGTACTCCCCTGGGGATAATAGATTTATGATAATAAATCATGGTACTTCCCGCCTTTAGAGTGGCTTGTTTATGATAATAAATCATGGTACTTCCCACCCTTTCTGCACAACTATTTAGCAGGTTCACACCTTCTGTCTCCGCACAACTTCTTTCTTCTGCCATTAATAAGCCCACCCAATGATATGCTTAAAGCGCTCTGTGGAGTTGGTGCGCTAAGCATGTGTGAGGGGGAGGGGGGCGGGAAAAATCAGTTTGTAATCGCTACTGGGGAGGAGGAGAACTCTGGATTAACCAAAACACTTAGAGGGGCTTTTAATCATAGTACTTCCCACCCTTACTGCACCACTGCTTAGCAGGTTCACACCTTCTGTCTCCGCACAACTTCTTTCTTCTGCCATTAATAAGCCCACCCAATGATATGCTTAAAGCGCTCTGTGGAGTTGGTGCGCTAAGCATGTGTGAGGGGGAGGGGGGCGGGAAAAATCAGTTTGTAATCGCGACAAGGGAGGGGGAGAACTCTGGAGGAATTCCTATTTCTAAAACAAGCATCATTTTTAGAACTCACAAACAGGACAGAAGCAGCATCTGTGGGATTTCCGTTCTTGCAAGCCGTATTTCTTTAATCTAAATTCCCCATCCCCTCTTCAGCTTTTCAAGCGCCCCTGCCTCTATGGCCTCCCTTATCTCCCTCATCAGCTGGGTGAAGAAGTGGAGGTTGTGGTAGCTCAGGAGCTTGTGGCCGAGCATCTCGTTGACCTTCAGCAGGTGGTGCACGTATGACCTTGAGTATCTCCTGCACACAGCGCACCTGCAGTTCGGGTCCAGAGGCTTGTTGTCATGCGCGTAATCAAGAGAGAGAAGCTTGTACTTGAACTTGTTCTGCTTTTTTCCTGTTGGAGGCCGCAGGTAAGCATAGCCTATCCTTGCCATCCTTGTTGGGGTGACGCAGTCAAACAGGTCAATGCCCCTCTGCACTGACTCAAATATGTCCTCAACAACGCCAATGCCGAGCAGGTGCCTTGGCTTGGCTTCAGGAAGACATGGAGTAACCCACTCCAGGATGCTGTGCATGTCCTTTTTTGACCTTCCAAGAGAACCCCCTATTGCGATTGAGTCAAAGCCGAGGCTGCCTATGTACTGTGCAGACTTCTCCCTCAGGTCTTTCCAGTGGCCTCCCTGCACTATTCCCGCTATTGCCTGGCCTGTTGAGTGGATGTCAAGACACTCCTTTGCCCACCTGTGAGTCCTTTCAAGGCTTTTGGCAACATAGTCCCTGTCAGACAATGGGGATGTGCACTCATCCAGGGCGAGAATCATGTCCCCTCCGAGCTTCTCCTGCACCCTGATTGACCTCTCAGGGGTGAGGCTCTGCCATGAGCTGTCATACACTGACTTGAACCTTATGCCCTTCCTGCTTATCCTTGCAATGTTCGGCTTCGGCTTTGCAACAGGGTCTGCCCCTCCAGGAAAGAACATCTTTCCTGTACCATGCTCTCTTGACAGCCCCAAAGAGAACGCCTGAAACCCGCCTGAGTCTGTGATGACAGGCTTTTTCCAGTTCATGAAACTGTGTATTCCGCCGTGGCCCGCTATTGTGTCGGCCCCCGGCCTGAGCATAAGATGGTAGGTGTTGGCTATTATGACCTGGGTTCCCAGCTCCTCAAGATCCTCTGATGAGATAGCCTTTACGCTTGCTTTTGTGGCAACAGGCATGAGCTCAGGAGTCCTTATGATGCCGTGCCTTAGCTTGAGGGTTCCAGCTCTTGCGCCCCTGTCTTCTGCTTCCAGCCTGAATTTTAGATATCCCATCCAGCACCCTCCAGCGCAAATTATATTAAGTATTAAATATTTTGCTGTCCAAAAAGGGGTTCTTGATTAGGCGTGAGGCAGTGTCGGGCTTGTCAGGCATTATGGGTGCATTGTAGGGGTGTACTATAGGGGTGTACTATAGGAGGTGTTATTGTGATTAACGAGCTTTTGTGGATTGAGCTGCTCATAGGGTGTTTCCTGCTCATAATGCTGGCCTACACCCTCTGGGGCAGGACAGGCCTGTACGTGTGGACAGCCATAGCTGTCATACTGGCCAACATCCAGGTGATGAAGACAATAGGCTTCTTCGGGCTTGTGACTGCAATGGGCAATGTCATCTACGGCTCGCTGTTCCTGGTGACTGACATACTCAATGAGCTTTATTCAGAAAAGGATGCCAGGAAGGCGGTCTGGATAGGCTTCTATGCCCTCATATCAACAACCCTTGTCATGCAGGCAACCCTCTATTTCATCCCCCACTCCTCTGATTTCCTGAGCCCCCACATTGATGCTGTCTTCAGCTTTCTGCCCAGGATAACAATAGCGAGCCTGGCAGCCTATCTGGTGTCTCAGCTCCATGATGTCTGGCTGTTTGCAAGGCTGAAGAGAAGAATGAAAGGGAGGTTTTTGTGGGCAAGAAACAATGCCTCCACAATGCTCAGCCAGCTGATAGACAACACTATCTTCACTCTGATAGCATTCACCGGAGTTTTCTCATGGGGCATAATCGGCCAGATATTCATAACATCATACATCATGAAGATAATAGTCTCTGCAATAGACACTCCCTTCATCTACTGGGCAAAGAGGATGAGACGCGGGAGTAAGGCATGAAGCAGGATGTATCTTGATACAAACAGTAAGTTGATACAAACAGTAAGAAACAGTCCATATAGAAAACAATCAAGGCAGCCTTAGCATAAGGAGTTTCACTTAATTCTTATCATCTCAGAAACCCTTTCCATCTCCAGCTCTCTCACCCTCTGGTCAAGCTGGTCAATCCTCTGCTGCATCTCCTTCTGGTTGGAGTTGAGGAACACTATCCACTCATTCATGCTGTTCCTAAGCTCTGTCATGTCCTTCCTTATCCTCCTGAAGGAGGCCTTCACCCTGCTGAAGAAGCTGAATACCATTGTTATCATGCTGTTTGTCTTTTATTCATCAGAGGAAGGCAGAGCCCATATATAAATGTTTTGATTTATAGCTACTTTTAAGTAATAACTGAATCGTAAACTTTATAAACCAACGCATCATACTCCCTATGTTTTTATCTTTTTAAAATCTTTGAAGAGTCACTGGAGCGGAAACAATGAGATGGCTTGAAAGGGCATTGGCAAGGATAAACCCTCATTTCAGCAGCAGGAAGAGATCAAAGCTTGTTGACAGGGTTGCAGAGCATTTCGGAAAGCAATACCTGAAAAATACTGTTTCTCACGAGGATTTTCAGGAGCAGAAGAGCCTTGAAAGCCCTGACAGCTCACTCAACAACCACATCAACAGGCTGGACTACAACAAGCTTTACTTTGCAGGAAGGCAGGAAGTGGCGCCTGGAAGAGGGGACTCACCTGGCTCTTCAGAGCGTTATCCCCTGCTCAGGGACATGGTAAGCCTCATAAACACTGATCACGAGGTCTTCAAAGAGCACTTTCTTGAAGAAGACTCAGATTCCAACAGGATAAAAAATCTTGAAGAGAACATAAGGAGGATAGCAAAGGCAGAGCCTGACAAAGAGGGATATTTCTCAATTCCGGGAGCAGACGGAGAGCCCATTCATGAGAGGGAGCAGATAGGCAGGAGCAAGGAATACAAGCTCTTGAAGCATGATTATATTGCAGAAGAGATAGATGGATGGGCTGAAAGCCTTCATCAGGATAGCGATACTGAATACCTTCTAACAGACCATCTAAGGACTTCTCTTCCTGAGGATGGCGCAGATGTCTCAAGAGTTAAAATCCACCTTAATGATGAGAGAAAGAGAAAGTTTGAGGAGGACCTCAAGAGGCTTCTCATGCCCAGAAGCGTTGCAAAAGAGTACTCCTATGCCCTTGAGGACACCCTCAAGGACATGAAAAAATGCATAACTGGAGCAGGGAAGCAGGATGGGTTCACAAGGCCTGTGGCAAAAAGGATACTTGATCTGGTTGATGAGAATTATGACAGCAATCTTGAGGCATGGAAGGGTAATGTTATGGGGGCATTAACCAGCATGGAGGATTATAACAGCCTTAACAGGCGCTTCAAGGGGCTTGACACAGCACAGGGCATACTGGCAGGCTCAGTGGGCATGAGATACAATATGCTGGAGGGAGTGGATAGAGACAGGACAGCATCCTCAACACTTGTGGAATGGGCTCACAAATACTGCGAGCTTAAGCATGAGCACAGGACACATAATGAATTCTACTTTGGAAGGAAAAGGAAATCAGGTTCTGTGAAAGAGAGGGTGGAAGCCCTGAGGGACACTGCAATAAATCCGGTTGACCAGCCTGGGAAGGTCGGAGCAGAATACGACCACAACTTAACTCACCTGAGAGGCAATCCAAGAAGCAATCAGGCGTATGAGAATGCCTTGAATGGAAAATACACCTGGAAAGCAAGAAAACAGGTGCAGAATGAGAAAGAGAACATATTCAGGGAGATGATAGGGATGCTGGATCCTGAGGACAGGAGGCACCTCAGCAAGACTCCCTATGAGAAGATGGACACAGCCATAACAGAGTTCTGGCAGGAAGACGCAGGCGAGGAGCTCAGGAAAAAGATAAACGAATATGCAGCAATAACAAAGCTTGAGGAGTTCATAAATGCAGCAGGAACAGACCGCAGGATTGACTCACTCATGTGCGGGCTGCAGGACAAGTTCAGCAGCAAATACAAGAGCAGCGGGGCGTGGCCTGAGCTGTACAGGGAATAAAACAGCTGTTGTTATCTTCTGTTCCCGGCTTCTTCTGTTCTTGTCTCTTTCTTGTTTCTCTCTCATCTCCTCTTATCATGCTGTATCATGATCTCTCTTATGGTTGAAATATGCTCATGAGCGGAAAACCCTTTAATTATCGAGAAGAGAGGCGGAAAACCCTTGCTGGAGAATGTTGAAATATGTTGTATGCTGAAGCAAGTTTGTGGCGCGAGCCTTGGCCTGCCCAGCTGTCTTTTTCCGGTAATTTTTCCGGCAATCCCTGAAGCTCTTTCCAGATTTACATCAAGCAATTCCCAGCACATTCTCATCAAGCACATTCCCTGCAAAGCAAGCGTTTTCCACCAGCCCACGCCATATATCTTTTGTCACTTCTTAATGGTTAATAATCGAAAGATTTAAATATTAGTTGAGCATAACAGCCCATAACACAAGATATAAAGCCCCTTTTTTGGAGGGTTATTCCGGTTTTTCCGCATAAGCTGATGGCCGGAGGGTGGTAAAATGGAACAAAACAACGCGACAACTGCAAACTCTGCTGCAAATCCTGCTGCAAACCCTGCAGCGAACACAGCAGCCTCGCCTGATTACAAGATGAACAAGCTTGAGGACGAAAGGGTGTTTGAGACTCTGCAGTCCGAGAAGGTGCAGTCAATAAAGGACTCAATAGAGGACATCCAGGAGGGCATCAGGCTCAGAAAGCAGCTCTCCCAGGAAGTCATAGCAAAGTTTGACAAGCTCATCGTTGACACAGAGAACTTCATCATAAAGCTCCACGAGGTTGACAGGAGAAGCGAGATCATAAGAGGGGAGCAGATGAGGCTGAAGCAGAAAGTGCTTGACGTGGAGTCAAGAAAGATAGAAGAGCAGGTGAACTGCTGGCGGGACATTGCCCAGCTGAAGAAAGAGCTCAGGCAGCACCTTGCAGAGTGCAGGGAAAGAGAGGGCAGGTCAGCCATGCTTGACAGCCTTCTTGAGGGAGAAGAAGATTAAACCTGCCGGTGAATGAGCCGGGAATGCCGCTGGGACATCAGGGATTGCAAAATGAAATACAACCTTACTGTTGAGGAGCTGTGCAGGAAACTGAAGCCTGTATTAGGGAAAAAGATTGACAACCTCTATCTGAAGTACTCCCTTGCTGACAGCAGGGACAAGAAGATGGAGATAGAGCAGGCCCTTCACGCGCTGTACCACAAGCACCTCAACAAGTCAATGTTCTCAGACAAGATACTCCTGGAGCCTCCTGAAAAGGATGTCATAAAAGGAGACTACCCTCTTGGAAAAGTGGTATATCCTGACAAGGAGCTTTACCCTTTCGGCCTGAGAGAGAGGGACTGGCAGAGGCACATCTGCATAAGCGGGATGTCAGGCTCAGGAAAGACAACCTTTGCGTTCCAGATACTCGGAAACCTCATGCTCAAGAAAAAGCCGTTCATGATATTTGACTGGAAAAGAAGCTTCAGGCCCCTGCTTAAGATAGACCCTGACATGCTCTGCTTCACAGTCGGAAACGAGAGCGTGAGCAACCTCTTCAGGATAAACATAAACAGGCCCCCTAAGGGAGTCCACCCACAGGAATGGATAAGCATACTCGCTGACATAATAACAGAGGCGTTCTTTGCAAGCTACGGAGTCCACAAGATACTTCTTGAGACCCTTGACAAGGCATTCAAGGACTTTGGAGTCTACGGAGGCTCTGAAAATTACCCCACCTGGCACCAGATAAAGGACAGGCTTGAGGACATTGAGGCAGAGCACTCAAAAAAGACAGGAAGGGAGTCAGAGTGGATAACATCCTCAATAAGGATAGCCCACGCGCTGACATTCGGCGGGTTCGGCGAGGCCATAAACTACAAGGGAGAGTACTCAATGAGCGTTGAGGACCTCTTTGACAAGAAAGTGCTGTTTGAGCTTGACGCCCTGAGCAACTCAGAGAAGAAATTCTTCTGCCAGTTTCTCCTCACATACATCTACAAGTACAAAAAAGCGAATATGCTTGAGAGCAGGGATTTCAAGAACGCGATACTTGTGGACGAGGCCCACAACATATTCCTCAAGGACAGGCCCACATTCATGAAGGAGACAATAACAGATGTCATCTACAGGGAGATAAGGGAGTACGGCGCAAGCCTCATATGCCTTGACCAGCACGTGTCAAAGCTCTCTGATGTCGTGGCAGGCAACTCAGCCTGCAACGTGGCCTTCCAGCAGATGCTTCCCCAGGATGTCCACACAATAGCCGGCATAATGCAGATGACAGACCCCCAGCAGAGGAAGTACTTCTCAATGCTTCCTGTGGGCCACGCAATAGTCAAGCTGGCAGAAAGATACTACAATCCCTTCCTGATGAAAGTGCCTGAGATTGACATAAAAAAGCACTCTGTTACAGATGATGATGTCAGGCAGAGGATGAAGGGCATGATGAAGCATGACAAAAGAATGAGGATATTCCACGAGTCATGCAGGCCTGACAAGCTCCAGGCAAGGATAGCCAGCACAGACCTCATGATAAAGTCAATGGGTGTTGATACTGGCATTAGAGAGGCAGAGCTTGAGGGCCTGACAAAAAAGGAGAAGCCGAAGGGAATGCACAACAGGAACAGGATAATAGTCAACCACATCCAGGAATTCATCTATGATTACGCCTGCGAGCAGGTCAATAACGGGTTCACCCTTGACAGCATAAGGCAGAAGCTTGAGAGCGAGGGCTACAGCAGGCAGGACATTGACGTTGCCCTGACCAATGTCAGGCGGAAGATGGATAAGGAGCTGAAGGAGAACAAGAAGATTGAGAAAGCGAGCTCCTCATCTGCTTCAGGCAGCGCCCCTGAGACAGGCATTGAGAGCAGGCTCACAAGAGACCATGTCAGCCTCATGCAGGCGGTCATGGAGCATCCTGGAATATCCACCTCAGAGCTCTACAGGCAGCTCAGAATCTCAGGAAGAAAGGGCAACAGGCTCAAGAAAGAGCTGGTTGAGATGGGCCTGATATCAGTCATAGAGGACAGGAGGGATGATGGCTGGAGAAAGAGGCTCCACTTGACGGACAGCGCAAAGCCCCTGATGGAGAGCATTGGGAGGAGCGCTGTGCAGGAAGAGGTTCAGGAGGCTGTTTCCTCATAATCCCCTATAATCAGCATGCCAGAGCAGGAAAATATTAATAAAACATGATGACAAACACCTTATCATTCCACACAAATATATCACAAATCATACTTTTTTACATCACAACACGACAACAAACAACAACCAAAAACTTACAACAACTAAGTTTTTGCAGGGACTCTGCAGGAAGCGCGGATCATTAACTCTAAAATGAGAATGACCTTGTGCTCCATGCCAACGCAGATGCAGAGTAGGAAGCCGTGAGTTTTGCATTGAAACCTCAGTGATCTGAACCATCATGGTTACAGACAAAGGCGGAAATGCTCTTGCGAGTGGACCTGGAAAACCCTGAAAAACCCATTGAGGAGCGCTGAGAAAGCAAGTGGGTTTGGCAAGTCACACCAGAAAAGGTGCGATTTAGACAGTTTTATTTCCATCATCTTCCGGATGTGAATGCCTGAGAATGAAGAATTCTTAAAGGAAAAAGGCGGAAAAGCCATAATAGCATATAAGGAATTCTGTAAGTTACAAGGTTTAACAAATTCCTCAATAGAAAGAAGAGAAAGGAGGACTGGCATGAGGAAAGCAGGCATGAAAGGAATAAAAGGGAAAGGAAGAGAAGAAAATGTGCTCATGGGCATAATCACAACCCTCTTGATACTTTCCCTATTCAGCCTCTTTTGGGTAATACCTCCTGACAGCTCAAAAGCAGGCAGTTCAAAAGGCCCAATGGTCACTGTAGTGCTCAAGTTGGCTGATGGTTCCACAATGAAAAGGAGGATCAGAAGAGGCAAGCTGGGTCTGACTATGGGGCTTGAGAAGATGTGTAGGAGTTCCCCCAAAGACTATGTTGGCTTTACAATCCCCTCTCCAAAGCTCAGGAAGATTGAGATTCTGACAGACAAGACAGATTCTGTCTCCTATCACTGGTCCTGCACTAAACTGCATAAAAGGAGGGGCGGTTTTGTAGATGAGTACATAGTCAACAGACATAAGATGCAGGCCTATGTGTGGAGGATCACCCTGAAGTCAGGCAAGACCAGAGAGGCATTATACTGTCCTGGATTTATCTTTGGAAAGGAGAATGTAAAAGAAGCCTGCTGCTCTACCCTCCGCTATGAAATCCAAAACTGCGGAGTGCCCTTTATCACTGAGGTAACAAAAGAGGCCAAATATGACGAGTTCGGCGTCAAAACCCAGGAGGAAGAGAAGAGGACATACATGCTCCCGACCATCAAGAGGGGCATGAGCAAAGGCGGCGGCATATGTGTGGACTGTATAGAGCATATAGGCCCTGAAAACATGATTGTCTCGGTGACTGTTCAGTGAGTGGCAGGAGGCCATAATTAACTTCCAGAATTTCTGGAGAAAGGAGAAGATTATGAGCAGCAGGGTAAATAGCAGAATCCTGCCTCTTTTGCTCATAGGAGCATGCCTGCTCTTTCTACTCGCCATTACGACGCTGGAGATCTGCCTCGCCATGCAAGCTGCAGGAGGTCCAGCAGCAGTTGATATCATCACCATCATCATCCTTCTCATTCTAGACAGTTTAATCATCTTCCTTCTTATCAACCTGTATCGGTTAAGAAATTATGTTGAGTGAGGGAACGCAGTCCTTTCAGGCAGGGAATGACTAAACTCAGCATCTGTTAATCCCACGAAAGGAGGTGGTAATGCGCGGTAGCTGAAACAGCAGAACAAGGCAGGGGCAGCGTAACTTGTCCAAAAACAGCTTAACCCTTAGCCAGAAAGGAGCCAAGCATGGGTAAACTCAGGTTTATTTTGCTGCTGGCTACAATACTGGCCATCTCATTCTTCATTATCCAGCAGGCAGAGCAGAGCGAGGCTTTAAATGGCTCTTACGAGACCGCCACCATGACGGCAGCCCAGGGGAATACTCCTGCTCCGTCCATAACCGCCAAGGCAGCCCCTTCTGAAAAGGCTGAAATAAGCAGACCAGCCGCTATCAGCCAGGAAGGGACCATAACACCGAAAACGGCAAAAACCGGCTCCAAAAGGATAACCGCAGCGGACAGGACGATTTCAACAGCTTCTCAGATGGCAAGAAGACTCAAGTCGGCACCGTACCTCAGCTGAGGAGGATATGTCCTAGCTGAGCAGGCATAGGAAAGCCGGGCCGGGCATTCATGCAGCGTATGCAGAGCACCAGAGCCCGGCATCCTTTAAACCCTGATCCTGTTATGAGCTGTTGATAACCCAAAAGAAAGGAGCAAGTTATGAAAAATTGCAGCAAAGGGGGTGAGAAACGGACAAGTGACATAACTCAACTTACAAGCCTTGCGTGCAAGGAGGTGGAAGAGAAAGGCGGAGATGAAGAGATGCAGATTGCCTTCCTTCAATACTTAGCCATGGATATTTTCAGCTTCAACAGCAGCACCATCAGGATACGCTTTCCCACTCAGGAGCAGATAACAGAAGCTTTTGACTTCTGGATGACTGCGCAGACATACCTGACTTTCCTTCTGATGCTTGATGATGAGATAGAGCTTCCTGAGGTTTGACCCGAAAATATCGTCTCTTCTCCTCCTGAACCCCGGCTTCCTGCATGAATCCTGGGATTTGCGCATTTCTCTCAGGAAACCTGTTGTCCTCCTTTGCCTAACAGGGCAGGAAGCCGGGGAATAAAAAAGTCTTTCTCCTCCAACACCTATTTGGAGTCGGGGCCTGGGTATGTTGTCTGCACAGCGACACAGTTCGGCCCATGCTTGCAAAGCAGGCACCTCCTTTTACCTCCTCAGGCCCCATTTTTTAAGCTATTTCTCCTCCAGCCTGAGGGAGCCGGCAGCAGTGGACGGTGTATAATAAGCAGTTCTGCATGACATTCTACTCCTGATTGCTGCAGAACCCGGCCTCAGCGCTCCTCAGCGCCGGCTCCCACATTTTTGGGCTTAAGCCCTGCTGCAGAACAAGAGGAAACAGAACCGGGGAGAACATGGGACAGCAAGAAACTTAAACCCTTCACACTTAGTTTTCACAAGGGAGGTGTCATGAAAGACCTTCCAATACCACAAGACAAAGGACTCTAAATCCTTCAACTTCAAAACTATTATTTGAGGTTGCAGCGCAGCAGGGCTTTATCTTATTCTGCCAGGGTAGCCTGACCTGGAGAAAGGAGGATAATGCAGAGAAAGGACCTGACGTACTGGTCTGAAATCAGGTGTGAGGCTCTTTGAAAACAGAATACATTTTCTTTCACCGGCGCAAACCGGAACTCAGGGCAAGGTCCTGATGCATTGCCTGAAGGCATTGCAGCTGTCTGAGTGCTCCAAGCACTGTTAATGATCACTTTGCTCAGGAGCAAATACCGCCCTCTGCTCTTGAGCACTTTTTCCAACCCCCTGCACAGCAGGTTTACATATAGGCCAGGGTCTGAAAATCCTTCTAACAGGTTTTGGGAGTCCGGGAGGTTTACAAGAGCAGAGAAATTCCTCCCTTTGCTTTTTCCTTCCGGGCTCCATTTTTTGAAACCCTTAAACCAAAGAACACAAAGGAGAACAAAGGCATGAAAGAGATCATGAGATTGAAAGGGGAAGAAGACGGGCAGCTTGTTATAAACTCAGAAACAGCAGAGGGGAGGAAAATATTTATCTGCCCTGGCTGCGGCAAGACAAAGACTTTCAGGACATCAGATATTGATTATATGAAGAAAGCCCTCCTCCCTGGCGTAATATGCACATGGAAATGCGATCACTGCAGGAGGGTGCTGCTCACGATACAGGGAGATACAAACCATTAGTCTGCAGCATGCAATCCTATAATCATAAGAAGCAGCGTAAGAAGCAATGAGGAATATGCAAACGTAATGCGAGAAAACATTTAACACTGAAAGGAGGGATGAACAATTAAACGCAAGCAGGAGAATGTGAACAAGCCAAGGCTTGTAAAGACAAGGCCGTGGAAGTGGAAAAGATAAGCAAGGGCAAGAAGCCTTGCCAGGTGATGTGTTCTGACAAACCAAAACAAAGCTAAGAGGAGGGAATTATGGAAGATTTCTTTACACTGCGTTTTGTAATACTTTGCCTCATTCTCGCTTTCTTCGCGCTCGCAGCTGCGGCCGGAATGGCGGAAATGGTCATGGAGCTGGTGAGAGAAGCAAGAAAACTTTACAGTGAGACTCACTGCATGTTCTGCGGCAGGCGGCTTCCTGATGAGCATTTTGTTCTCAGCGAAGAAGAACGGGCCTGCTCAAAGGAATGCGTGGAGACAGCAAGGATTGCAGCGGGAAACGGCATTTTCATGCCTGGAAGGAGGGTTGAAGTTGAGTAGGCTGGATAAGCGTTGTCCGGGAAGTCCGTCAAGAAAATGCATAAGATTAGGATGCGATCCAGGGGAGTGTCCTCTTGCCCTTAAACCTGCCGGAGCTGCTGATGATAGATGGAGCGGCCTTGTATCCCGCTCTTCCGGCCAGGGAGAGGGTGATGAATCACATTCTGAAAAGCCCTGTCAGCAGGAGCCTGAAAAACCGCCGTCAAACAGGATGCATTTCCCGCCTGGATTACTTGAGCAAACTGAGGAGAAATAAAAAAATAACATCTGCCTTTTTCCCCACGCCGGCTGCCCGGAACCTTCCTCTAGCATTGCACCAGTGGCAGCCGGACCCTTCCTATGGGAGAGAGAAGCGAAAAAGGGCAGAGCGAGAAAAGCAAAGAGCCATCAAAGGAGGTGAGCCAGATGGCCAGAAACGACAGGGAAGGCCCGGGAAGACACACCCAAAGGTCAAGACAAAGTCTTGCTAGAGGAGAACCTGGAGAGAAATCCGGAGAAGAAGACAGGAGCGAAGAGGAGAGCAGAGATACAGGCATAACTCCCAGAAGGAGGAGAAGAAAACGAAAAAGCAGGAAATCCTGATGCTGCCTGGCTTGTTGTTCTCTTTTTTTGCAGCTCCTGAGAATGTCTCTACTGGAGAGTAAAAACCAGAAACCAAAGGGAAATCAAGACTATGATTCAACCTTACAATTCCTGAAAGGAGGAATCAAGATGAGGATAGTAAGAACAATAGTAAGAACAATAGCGAATGTGCAGCCGGCCATAACCATTGCCGTGATAACCGCACTCATGACCGCAATGCTCGCCACCGGCTGCGGAGACAGCGGAGGGGACACAACCATAAACAATTACAATAACAGCAATGACACGCCGCAGGTTGAGGAGGACAGCAACATAGTCTCACAGCAGAAGCTGGACTCCTCCTACAACTATTACCCCAACTACGCCGTAAGCGCCTACACAGCAGGAAGCTATCAGCTGCCTGAGTTTGCTGGCGAGTACAATGACAGTAAAGGCGCCAATGACAACTCAACCTCCTACGAGTCAGAGGCCTGGTTCAGGGTGGAGCACCACTATGGCACAAAGGGGGATTACATGGGGCCTCTGCTCTCTTTCCAGGAAAGCCCGCAGCTCGCCTACACCTGGGAGCTCTGGTTTGACGAGCCAGTTGAATACTCCCTGCAGGAGACGCAAGAGGACCTGGCCGGAACAAGCATAAGCATTCCGGTTGCAGGATACCATGTGGAGAACATCATAACCTCTGCGAGCAGGAACATTGGTGAGATAACATACCTCACCCTGATGCGGAGCACAAAAGGCTTCAATCCCGTGTTCCTTGAGTCCGGCGTGACATACTACTTCTACCAGGCAAGCCAGTGCCAAAACAGCTGCGCAGGCGGGGCTGCTGAAGTAACTGTGGAGCCGCTGCCTTCTTCAGGCTCCTGCAGCGTGAGCGTCAACACTGACACTGTCAACATAAGCGAGGGCAGCATGGAAAAGGCCGGCAGCATCAGCGTAGGAGTCACAGAAACAATCTCCAATGCCTGCCAGGTAATCCTGCACGCAGAAGAGGTGCAGTTCAGCAAGGACGGCCAGCCCCTCAAGCGCAACAGCGAGGAAGTGGAAGGCACTGTCAGCTACATTGACTCCTACACAAGCGGAAATGGTTATCTTGAAGTTTTCGGATACGGTGCCGAAGATCCTGCAGGTGGGGAAGCGCTCAAGCCTGGCCAGGCTGTTACCTGTCCCGTCAATGGGTTCAACTGGACATACAACGGAATATACAACCAGAGCGAGACAGTTGAGTGGAACGCCTCAGCCGGCCTGGGAGAGGTGTCCCTCACAAACAAGGACAGCAGAAGAGTGGACATCCCAATGTACGGCACAGGCAGCGGAATCGTGATTGGAGAGCCTGATCATCCTCTGCTGTCAGACCAGACATTCTGCCCTGCATGCGCCCAGACAGTTGAAGCCGCTTCCCTACAGGATTTTGAGGGAGTTCTTGTCGCTGCAATGGACAGCTCAGGAGCCCTCAACATTCTGGAGCTGAGCAGCATAGCAGAAGGCAGCAGCATAACAGCTGACGTGAAAAACCTCACAACTGGAGAGGCGCATGAGGTTGTATGGAACGCATTCTCTGACGGAAGCATGGAAATCAGCGGAATCGGCACCATCAACCTGCCTGTATCCTATGACACAAACTACACCCTTGCAGCAGCATACACCAACCTCTCCACCTTCAACTACATCCCCACCCTTTACGACGGCGCCTTTGACCTTAGCCTTCCCAGCAGAAGCCTACAGGTTGACTTTGAGGATGCAGGAGGGAACTACTTTGGTTATATCATCAGCGAAGACAGTGATGATGAAGAGCTGTACGCCTCAGCCTGGATATGGGATTCCGGAACAAAGCATGTCCTTGACGACACCACAAGCGTTGTCAACTTCCTGGGCAATGTGATGACCTATGATACAGACTCCAAGAACAGGGTGAATATCACGAATCATGATACAGGCAGCGCAGGAGGCCCGGTGTCCCCTGTCAGCGGAGTGGTGGAATTCAGCCTCAGCCTGCCTGAATAACCCTGCCATCATAGGCAAACTGAGTCATGAACAGGTGAAGAGCTGCTTTTCATTAGAGAGGCAGCTCTTCAAACAACCAAACAACTATTCAAACAATAACCTCTTAGCCTTATGAAAAGGAGGAAAAAATGGGAAATATGAGCCTTGAGGCAAGAAAGAAGCTCATCATGGCCCTGGAGCAGGCAAAGAGAGGCAACAGGGACGCCAATGTTCTGGCGATACTGAGAGAGAATGTTCCGTCACTTGACGAGCAGGACATCCGCATATTCGGGCCTGTGATATCAGGACATCCTGCAATGAGAGGGGAGGAAAGCAGGCCGAACCTCTTAGATGTATTCTTGCCTGAGGTCAGGAGAATGTTGGAGGAAAAAAGAGCTGCCTGCAGGAGCGATTACACCTCCTTCACCTACTACATCAAATGCAGGGACAGCATGGGCATCAGCTGCAGGTTCATAACACTCAGGCTTCCTGCAGAAGAGGCTGACTGCCTCATCAATAAGCTGAGCATAACAGCTGTGGAGCAGGTGAATCCCTCAGACCTTATTGAAACATGGGACTCTGAAGGCGGCGGCAGTTTCCTCTCAGCTCCAATGCAATGAGCGCAGCCAGGCCGGGAAGGATAATAACAGGGATTCAGGCGCGCACCACTCTGCACACTCAGCTGAAGACCTCAGTGGTGCGCTTGCCCTTAACTTTCACTAAAAAAGGAGGAAGATAAAAATGAAGTTTTTCCATATCGCAACAGGGCAGCTGGTTGAAGTGTTCGGCATATATCCTCTCAGCCACTTGTTTCCCTTTGAAGACGAATCTGACCCTGAAGGGCAGGTTTTCGTTGTCGCAACTGATAAGGGCATATTCACCTCCTGCCAGTTCTTCCTCAACTTTAGGGAGCTGCCCTCAATAACCTTTTATGAGACAACATCAGGACACATGATCCCTCTTGTTGAGCAGATTGTGAAAGATGTGCTGCCCTGCGAGGAAAGCAAAGAAGGATTCTCAAAGTCCATAACAGTGTACGGCAGAAAGGAGCATATAAGCTGGCTGGTAAAGGAGCTGACTAATAAGGCAAAGTCATTCAATAACTCTTCTCATGAGGAGATACCTGCTATAAGAGGCATGCTCCGGGAGAACATAGCAATGGCAGCCACGAATGCAGAAGTCTGCAGGAAAAGAAAGGGGGAAATCCATGAACGAGGTGAGTGAAGCCCAGGGATTAACAGATCCCTTATCAGAGCGCCAGGATACCGCAGTGGAGATATGCAGGGCGTGGGATCAAGGCGCAATAATCTGCAATCAGGCGTTACACCTTACATCGCTGCTTGAAGCAGGCTGGGTGTGCAGGGCTATGCAGGTGCTTAACTCCATAATAAACCTCGGCAAGTTCGCTCCTGCAGCGAGGATTTCAGAGGAAACATGCGAGGTGAATGCAGCAGAGTAGGAGGCGGCAAAACAAAGCCAAAAAGCAAAGCAGGAAATCAAGGAGATAACAGGAAACATGGCAAAATGCCTTAATGTGGAAACACCCCAATTTGAAAGGAGAAGATACCATGAGAAAAGCAATGACCAGAAACCATGCAATTGCAGGAGCTGCTGCAGCCCTGCTCGCCCTGCTTCTGGCATTAACTGCCAGCGCTGCAGGTTCAGATGCAAAAGAGAACGCATTGCCTGCGTGGACCCAGGGGCCTGAGCTCTTTGTGATGGAGTCAGAAGGCAAGCCCTACTATTACGCAGTCGGCCAGGACCGGAACGTGGAAGTGGCCGGAGACATGGAATGCGCCCCCCACGACTGCGGCAGGATAGCTGCCAGGGAGTGGGCCAAGAAGATACTGGAGCAGCACACGGGCTGCACTCTCTACCAGCAGGATTACGAGGCAGTGGACTACCATATCGGCACTGACAGGACATGGGCGCTGCTGAGGATTGAGGCTCCCTCTGATGTCAGGCCCACTGTGCCGGAGAATTATCTTGAGCAAACTGTCGCCCTTGAGAAGCCTGAGTGGGTAGCCAGCAGTAAGAAGCTCTACACCAAAGAGCTCCTCGGCAGCAAGTATGTGTATGCTGTGGCATCAGCTGACATAGACCCTGAAAGCGCTGACAGCGTGTTTGAGGCAAGAGTGTGGGCGCAGTCAAAAGGCGTGTTCAGGCTGGGAGAGTGCATCCAGAAAAACCCGCCTGCATCAACAATAAAGCTCAGGGAATACCGCACTGACAACAAGGTGTGGTTCCTCCTGAGAGCCCCCAGCCCCCACCCCTACCAATAAGCCTTTCCATGCCTGAACAATGCCCTCCAATATGCCCTAAGTTGAGTGGAAGTTCACATAAAAGTGGAAGTGTGCTGGCAAAAACAAAAGCAAGAGGAGGAATTCCATGCAGGAAATCGAGCAGAGCAGCAGGTACAATTGCTGTATCATTGTTAGGGCCAACCTAAAACAAGGGCCAAAAGGCGACGACTGTCTTGAGAGGCTGAAAGACATCCTGGGGGAGTTTGGCATAAAGGACCCTGTCATACGCAAGCTTGACATTTCAGAGTCTCCGGAGGATGTTGTCAAGAACAATGATTCAGATGTCCACTTCCTCGTCAGCTCCCTGAGAGCAGACCGGGAGTCATTGAAAAAAGGGCTTAATGGCTGGGCAAACCTCTTCCCTGGAATGCAGGATATAATCCGGAACATCAACCAACTCTGCATCACAGGCAGGGAAAAAGAGGAAACCCTGCGGAAGAAAGTCACAGCTGTCTTAAGCCACAAATCAGACGCCTGAAAACCCTGCCGGAACAGTTGCCCCTGAGGGAGTCTTCTTTCACGGTCTGGAGGGCTCCCTCTTTTTTTAAACATTTCACAATTGAAAATACAATTGAAAATAACAGCGCAGCAAATATCAATCACTAATCAAAGGAGGAGATAAATGGGAAGATTCACCAGCAAGGAAGATGAAAGCGACGTGAGAAAAGGAAAAGGAATAGAGGGAGTCAAGTACGTTAGCAGGGAAGGAAATGAAGTAGTGTATGTGAAAAAAGTGGTCCCTATGTTCGGCATGGTGGTGGCTGTGACAATGTCAAAAAAGATAATCCCCCTTCATGTCCTGCTGACTGAATTCCTGCCAGAGGAAGAGCACAACAAGCTGATGCAGCCTGGTCTTCCTGAGATCATCCAGTTATAAAGGCAAAAAAGCCTGATGAGAAAGAAAAAGGAAGGAGCAAGGAGCCCCTGCGCGCAAGGGCGCGAGCATGAGAAAGGAGAAGCAGATGGCAAGCAAGCTTTCAAGAGAAAAATGCAGGCGGAACAATGAGCTGGGCAGGGTGAGAGAAGGCCCCCATTATCGCAGCAAGAAGTCCGCAAAAAGACAGGCGGCTGCCTCTCCTCCTGCAGGAGAAGAATCCAAGAAAAGCAAGAGCTAGAAAGGAGGGCTCAGAATTGGAGAATCCTGTGATTAACAACTCCAATCAGGAGGATGAAAAGCACTTTGCAGAGGCCGTCTTTTTCTACCAGCAGGGAGAGCTGGGTGACGAGCACACCATGAGAGTAATGGCCTGGGCCATAGTTAAACGGCTGGAGAAGAAGCAAGAGCTGGCTGAGAAGATCCTGGGGAAGAGAGTGAGGGAGCATGAGCTTGCTGGAAAACTGGTTGAAGGCCTGGTCAGCCTCTTCAGGAAGGGAGAAATAAGCATTGAAGGGCCTTTCATCGCAAAAGAGCCTGCGAAAGGGGCTAGCGCAAATTTTGTCCTGGGCTACCTGCTCATAAAGGAGAAATACATGGAGCGCTACTACCTTGAGATCGGCCGGGAAAGCTTTGAGAATCTCGTGAAGCTGCACGGCATTGAGACAATAGACCTTGAAAACTACGGCCTTAGGGTTGTGGCCGGGAGCAAGGATGAGTGCGCAGCCTGAGCGCTGAATATCATATTTGCAGAATGCGCTCCTGATAAGGCTCACGCGAGGAGAACAGGGAAAACAGGAAAAGAGAGGAGGTAAGAGCGATTGCAAAAGCAGCAGTGACATGAAATGCGGCAGCAAAGACTCGCTTTCAGATCTTCCAGGTTTGAACAACCAATAAACCGCCACCCGGCGCTCTCTTAACTCCTGAAAAGAGCAGGGAGCGCCTTAACAAAAAAGAAAGGAGGATGAAATGGATAAACTAGCACCTGAACGGTGGTATTCCCTGAAGAAAGGAGACATTATAGTCGGTGTCCTTCCTCTCCCAAGTGGAACATTTCACATCGTAGAAACAGCCCATCGCAAGGAGGGGGTGCTGACACTCAGGAATCTTTTCGACGGAGAAAAGGTAAAGCTCACATGGACTGACACGCTTTTGCCTGTGGAAGAGGACGGGACTTCTTATTCCCATATCTCCCCTATCTCAGCCGTCTTCTCTTCAGAAGAGCTGGCAGGGATGGAGAAGGAATGGAAGGCGCTCAAGGAAGGCGATTACCTAAACCTAAATTTGTTGCGTCCCCCCACCGGGCTGATAAGGGTTATCAAGAAAAGGGATGACAGAGGACTGATGTTGTCCTACGGTGATAAACACCAGGGGGTAAATCCTGCCCTCAGCCCTTCTTACTGGGATGAGAAAAATAAATTGCCTATGAAAGACGGCCGCCCTTTTGCTCCCCTTCTCCCTTTCAGGGTTGTTACAGAAGAGGACCTCATCCAGGTAGTATCATCAATGAAAGAGGCATGGCACAGCCTTGAGCCTGGAGACAGCATAGTGGTGAAGAATCCAGACTCTCCCGGCTCCGAGGAGGAGATAGCAGTCCTGGACAGTGCAGAAGATGGGCTGACTCTTTCCATGAGCCGCAATCCGCCCACTACCAAGGTGTTTCAGGGAAGCCCCTGCAGATGGGATGATGAAAATGGCATTGTCAGTTTTGAAGGGGTTCATGTGACAGGTCTCAGCGACAAGCTCTTCTCAGTCAAAAAAGGCGGAGCTATGGAAATCCTGGAACATTACAGAAAAAAATTTCAACCATCAATCAAGCTCAGCACAGAGGAATGTGGGCAAATCATAAGCAGGCATACGGAAGAAATCAAAGATATCATGGAATCCCTCAACAACCTTAATCTTCAGGATGCAGTCAGCATAGCACTGGACAGAATCCTGGGGGAGGGCAATTACAACAAAGAGCAGCTGGCACGCATCGTCTCCCTCATCCTGGATTTCCACATAAAACTGGAGGAGGAAAAAAGCCGGTTTTCTTCATTAAGACTTGGCAGTCTGTTATCCCGGCTGCTTTCCAGACGCGACCAATAAACCGCCACCCGGCGCTCTCTTAACTCCTGAAAAGAGCAGGGAGCGCCATAACCTTAAACAAATCCTGAAGAAAGGAGTAAACTGATGCAAAGAGAGAAAATAATGGACAGGGAAACATGGTCTTCACTGGGAGTAGGCGATGTAATCCAGACTCAAAGGATGTGGTTCCTTGTTGAGAAAGCGCGTAGGGGGAAACTTACCCTCAAGGATATCCCCTCTGGAGAAAGAAGGAAAGTAAAGTGGAGCGACAAGCGCGACCTTCCCATGAAATCCAGAAGAGAAGCTGACTGCAAGGTTCCCTACTATACCGGCATCTATTCCTCCATAGCGGTAAAGGAGATGTGGTACAGCCTGGAGGAAGGGCAGTACCTTCAGTGCGGTCCCTCAATATTCAAGGTGCTTAAAGAATTCCATGACGGCCTGGTGCTTTCCTATACTGATAGCCATGAGAGTCAGCCGCAAGATTCCAACCCTGTTCACTGGGATGAAGAGAGAGCATGCCCGGTTACAAAAACCGGCGAGATGTTCGCGGATCCGGCGGGACTCAGGATTGTCCTTGAGGAGGACTTCCATAAAAGGATGAGTAACCTTCTCTCCTGCATGAGGGAGAAATGGGAAAGCCTGGAGCAGGGAGATATCCTGTTACTGCACAAAGCCCCCCTGAAAGTTACTGTTCTTGACAAGAACGAAGACGGCTCGCTGGTGCTTTCTTATGCGTCTACCACGCAGATTCACAGGAAATTCCCGGAGAATCCCTGCTCCTGGGATGACAACAAGGGGATTGTGTCAGCCGACGGCAAGCCAGTTAAACTCCTGAACAAGACATTTTTCTCAGTAAAGAAGGGAGGCGCAGCAGGGGTAGTGGAATACCTCAGTAAAAAAGCCGAGCCGTCTGTCAAGCTGAGAGACAGGGAATTCTCGCGCCTGCTGAAAGAAGCAAAAGAAAGGAAGGGGTGGTTCACTCATCTTTGCACTGACCCTGAGCTGCCGATGCCGGACACATTCTCAATGGCCCTGGATAACATCCTCGGCGAGGGAAACTACACTGAAGAGCAGATGGCAGAGCTGGCCCACCTGACCGGCGTAATACTGCAAAGCAGGGGAACTCCCTTACTTTAACAACCACCGCGGCGCTCCTTCTTACTTCCCCTGATGAAGGAGCGCTGTTAACCCCAAATAAAATCTTTTCAATGAAAGGAGGTGAGACTCATGCAGGAGGATGAGAAGCGCAAAAGGCTTTTCACGGCAGTCTTGAGCAACAATCTTGAAGCTGTGGAGGATTGCATCAAACAGGGAGCTGACCCGGACATGGGGGATATAGGGGGCATGACAGCGCTGCATCTTGCAGCAAGAGAAGGCTTTGCTGTAATCGCGAAAGCTCTAATAAGCAAAGGCGCTGATGTCAATGTTAAGGATAATGTCGGCAACACTCCGCTGCACCTTGCTGCAGCCCACGGCAGGTCTGCAGTTGTCGGTGTTCTTGCTGAAGCCATGAAAGAGCTCAACCCCACCAACAAATTGAAGAACACGCCAATGCAGCTTGCAGAAGCATACGGCCATTATGATGTTACCAAGTTCCTCAAGAATCCCGAAGCAGAACAATAACGCTACTGCCACAGCGCTCTCTTAACTCCTGAAAAGAGCAGGGAGCGCCATCAATCCAGAACAAGACCAAAAGAAAGGAGGTGATGGAGTGAAGGAAACATTCACGATAATAAGAAATATAGTCTACCTGATCGCGGGCTCCCTGTGCTGCCTTCTTGGATCCTGGTTCTTTATCTTCACCATGATGAAGGTGACTGCCTCTGGCAGAATGCTTCTTATGGATTTCTCTCCTTTCATTCTCAGCACGGTTATGTTCATGCTGGGAATGTACTTATCCACAACAACGACCATAAGGTGTATGGAAGAAGATGATGCCCTGCAGAAGGCTCAGCCAGAGCAAGGGACTGATGACTGAAACCAAGCACACCTGCAGATGAAAGGAAATTCAGAAAGGAGGATGAATGGGTGAAGAAGAGGCAGAAGTTGTTATCCTGAAAACCAAGCGTGACTTAGAGCAGTACCTGAGATGGCTGGGCGCGCCTGAGGAGGAGATATCAAAGCGTATGGAAGCTCTCCCTGACGAGCCCGGAACCAGCTTCATTATTGAAGAAGGGGAAATCATTCCTCTAAACCCCGGCTTAACAACCCTAAACTAAGGAAGGGAGGAATCATGGCTAAGTTTGTGGCAGACAAAAAACAATTGGAGGAAGCGCTTGCTGAATCAGGGGTAGGTGGTGAGAAGATGAGAAAAATCCTGGATGGAGTCCCTGAAAATTTCAGCGGGTTTGTTTCTGTACAGGAAACGCTGGATGGGATTGAGGTAATGATTGAAGGGAGCGGCAGCACCAGAAAGCCACCTCATAATTTAGAAGAAATCATTGACAGGATTCTTCTCAACAACCCCCCCCGCGAGGAATATAATTCTGAAGAGCTCAGAAACGCCGTTGGCAAGGCTCTTCTAAACGATCCCTGCGACGGGGAAGAATTCCCTCCTATCCCTGACCTGCCTCTGTTTACCCTTCCAAAATATGAGCCGCATTTTCTGCAAGAGCCAGGCGCATTGTTCAGCGGCATGCCGCCGGAAATCAGAAACCTCATCAACCGCACTAAAAAAAGGAAGGAAAGGCCTCCTAAAATGCCTCCATTCAGGGACCTCAACCAGGAAGAGGCTGTTGAGCTGAAAAACCCTTTCCACCTCTCTGAGCAGTATCAAAACCTCAAGAAAAAGGTGGTGCTGGGAGTCCCTCTCCGGCCTGTTCTCAACAATGCAGCTGCAGAACAATACCTCCAGGACGAAGGGGATGCACTGCTGAACAGCATTTTCAGGGATTTCGTGAAATACATGGGCATGATACGAAGCCACCTGCTCAGCAACATCCTCATCCGCGGCCTACGCGGCAAAAGAGGGGCCCTCTCTGATCTCCTCCATCTCTTTGAGGATTACCTCCTGAAGGAGGGGCAGGACAAGCTCAACGAGCTCTTCACAGGCTTTCTTTTCCATCGGCTGAAAGAGACCGGCCAATACAAGAACATGATGAGATGCGCCGAGAGAAGGATGCAGGAGCAGATGGAAAAGCTTGATGCCTGCGCAAAGAAAAAGCTGCCGGAGATCATCTTCTATGATGCCATTGGTCTTTTCTTGCTCATCGGCACTAACTACTACCCTCTCAACAGGCTGAAGGGTTCTGAACATGCGAGAAGCATCATCAGAAAGATCAGGAGTGTCATAAGCGCAGAAGGGATTTGTTTCTTAAACGCAGAAGGCCGGATCACTCTCTTCAGCGAAGTCGGCTCATTACCTCTCGCGCTGGATGCTCTGGAGGGCATAGTAGAACACATGTTGCCTTTTAACGAGAAGGTGATGGAAAGGTTCTTCAAACCCAATCCTTCCTACACATGGGAATGTTCTCCGGACCTCCTCATACTGCGCCAGGGAGAGGCAGTGGACATCAATGACCTTCCCATCGATGATGAATTCAAAAGCTTCCTGAAGTTTACTCTGAAGACCTTCGGCAAAACTAAAGACATGACAATGTACTCCAACGGCACAATGATCATCCCGTTCGGGCCTTCCATGGTTCCCATGCCTGAGGAGCTGCAGCCGTACCTCTGCCCTGACTGCCCCTGCGGGTGCGAGGGACTGAGGTCAGGATGGCGCAGCGAGCACGCGGACATGCATCCTGTGGATTTCTGCGCAGAAGTGCTCAACGAGGACGTTCCAGATCCGCTTCCCCTGCTTCTCAGGGAGTAATCGCATATCCAGATGCCCTTTTATACCCATTATAGGAGGGCATCTATAATATCTTAAACTGGTGTTTTTTGGTTTTTTCTCTTTTTTTATCTATTCTTTTCAATATAGAAAATAATAAACCTGTCCTCTCTTACAGAAACAGTTAAATACAAGGCAGGCATATTGCTCAGCATGGAGTTTGTCTCAAAAGAGCGCATAAAGATTGGAAGGGAGCTTTCTGAGCTGGACACGTTTGCCCTTGACTTCATAAGGGTGTTAGGCAAGCACACGAGCTATGCTGTGGTGAGCGGCTATGTCGCAATACTGCTTGGAAGGGCGAGAGCAAGCGAGGATATAGACATCATCATACCCAGGATGAGCCTGCCTGATTTCAGCAGCCTTTACAATGACCTTGCAAGCAACGGATTTGAGTGCATAAATACAGAGGGAGCCGGCAAAACACATGAGCATCTCATGGACGGGCTTGCAGCCAGGTTCGCGAGAAAAGGGAATGTCATACCCAACATTGAGCTCAAGTTCGCCAAAACAAGGATTGACAATCTTGCGCTGAAGAACAGGCTTACGGTCACTCTGGATGAAGGCGATATAATTGTTTCCAGCCTTGAGATGCAGATAGCCTTCAAGGAGAATGTGCTGAAATCGCCAAAGGATATTGAGGATGCAAGGCACATAAGGAATGTTGCAGAAGGCCATCTGGACAATGGCATGATAAAAGAATACAAGAGGATGATCCATGAGCTTTCAGGATGAGAACAACAGGGAAAGGCTTGAGTTTGTTGACCTGTGGTCAAGGTATGTTCTGGAGCACGATGACAGGGAATGGTCAAGACAGCAGAATATCATAATAAACTCCTGCATTAAATCCTCCACCATGAGCAGGGACGAATACCTGAGAATGAAAGGAAAAAGAAAGCTCACCCGACATAGCTGAGCTTCTTCTTCATCTGCTCGTCAGTGGCTCTCTTGCTCTGCTGGAGTATGCCCTTGAGCTTCTGCTCAAACTTCTCAGCCTCTTTCATCAGCGGCTTTGTGGGTATGTTCAGCCCGAGCAGCTTGTCAATAAGCTCTATGACCCTTGCGGATGCCTTGGAGTCAGGCATTGCAGAGTGGGTCTCTGCAAAGATGCACGTCAGCGGAATCTTGTCAGCCTCAAGAAGCAGCGCTCCTGTCACGCCGAGTATTATGCCCTCCTTCAGCGGGTCAATCTTGTTATTCTTGAAAGTTTTCTCGTGCTTCTTGTTTGTGCTGTAATAGTAGCAGGACATCTTGTCATCATCCTCGTGAGGCGAGGCAACACCCTCAAGGCTTATGACTCCCTTTGCCTTCAGCTGTGAGGAGAGCTTTGATATGGTCTCAGCAAGCTGCCATTCCAGGCCCTGCACTGTTGTGATAATGTGGAGTATGACAATGTTCGTCTTCTTGTCATAGAATATTCCAATGGGCTCAAGCACCTTTCCGCCGTGTATGGCGATCATGGCAGGGATGTCGTCGCACCTTACAGTGCCTATCTGCTCTGCCTTAAGCTGCTCTATGAGAAACTCTGTTGTTATTGTCCCTATGAGGCCGAATCCGGGAAAGCCCTCAACGATTACGGGATTCTTGGGTCTTTTATTAAGCTTCAACTCCATGCTTGCACCTCTTTTATCTTCTGCACTTGCCTAATTCCCGCTTATATATAAATGTTTTTAATGGCGCGGCAAGGAAAGCTTTAAATAACCCCTCCTGTTCCAGCAAGCCCTTATGTCAAATCTTATAACCCTCATGATAGCCTTTCTGGTCATGCTAAACCCATTTGCGCTGTTCCTCTACCTCAATCCCATAATGGAGGAGCTGGACAACAGGTCATTCCTCAAGGTCCTGTTCAAGGCCACGATAATGTCATTCTTCACACTCCTGGTCTTCCTGCTCGCAGGCAGCTTCCTGTTCAGCAAGGTGCTCCAGATAAGCTTTGAGTCATTCAGGATATTCGGAGGCATTATCATATTCTCATTCGCCTATCTGTTTATTGTCAAGGGCCACAAGTCGCTTATAAACATGAAGGAGAACCTCAACGACCTTGCGTCTGAGATAGCCCTGCCTTTCATGGTCGGAGCAGGGACAATATCAATAGCCATTGTCATGAGCCACCAGCTTCCCGAGACAGAGGGCATCTTCGCCCTTATTTCAGTGATGGCCATAAATTACATCATAATAACCGTGCTCAAGATGATAAAGGACGGGCTTTCAAGAAAGAAGCTCAAGGTTGCGTTTGACAAGAACATGGAAGTTCTGCTCAGGCTGAACGGCTTCTTTGTCGGCGCAATAGGCATTAACATGATAGTGACAGGAGTGCTCAACACATTTCTTTAGGTGAGTGATGGGAGATGCATATTACTAAGCCTTCCTGATTACAGAGTATGCCTGTGATTCTTTCTGATTGTTGTATAAACATAATGATCTTCCTGGTGCGGCCGCCCGCTCTCTATAAGTTCTAAGAAAGATTTCATTGTAAAAATGGAAATTCCTCCTGATTTCTCCGCCACCCTCGTCACAGTTACAAACTGATTTTTCCCACCCGCCACCCCCTCGCATATGCTTAGCGCACCAGATCCAACAGAGCATTTTAAGCATATGATTGGGTGGGCTTATCTGTTGCAGGAGCTGGAAGTTGTTTAGATTCAGAAGGTGTGAACCTGCAAGGCGGTTGTGCAGTAAGGGTGGGAGGAATCTGGGTTTATGATTACAAGCAAGCCTATCTAAGGAGGGAATTATTAGGATTTATTATCATAAGCAAGCCACTCTAAGGGATGGAAACAATATGAGTTATCAAAGCCCTAAAATCCAATCTACATAAAAGGGATTTATCATGAATAATAATCACGAATCACCCCCTGAATCATCAGCGCACATCAATTGCATAATCTTTATAAACAGCCAGTTTTCCCCCTGATCATGGACAGGGGAGAGTTGATCGCGGAAAAGGCGCGGAAGTCAATAAGCAGCTTCTGCTTCAATGAGTGCAGGTCATACTGCTGCAGGAAGGGCTATCTTGTTCTTGACAAAGAAGAGGCAGGACTTCTCGCAGGGGAGAGCCAGGAGGAGCTGGAGAGAAAAGGCCGGCTGAAAAGGCTCAGGTCAGGAGGATACTCGCTTTTTCTTGGAGAAAAAGATGCTCCGTGCCCCATGCTTAAGGGTTTCAAGTGCCGCGTGCATGACAATCCCAAAAGGCCTGCAGCGTGCAGGAACTTTCCTGTGTTCATTGACAGGAATACAAAAACAGTAAGGCTCTCGCACAGGTGCCTTGCAGTGAGGGAAAGAAAGTTATACGCTTTTGAGACAGAGTGGATTGCGGCAGGGTGGAGGGTTATTGAGAGCGACCCTTTCTATGACATTGAGCTGTTCAATGTCAGGCTCAGCAGCGCTAAAAAGCCGAAAGCTGCATGATGCTCAGGCTGATGCCTGAAAACATTTATATATTATTGCGGCTTTTCCTGCCCCATGCAGATATCAAGGGCGTGGAAAAGAAGGCTGCTCATAATTGATGGAGTTATCTTCATCATCCTCGGAGCGTTCTTTTTTCTGGCTCTTGCAGGCGAGTACGTGTTCGCAAGCATGGACTCCATGTGGGACATGGCTGTGACAACCATAACCACAATCCTCTTCACCCTTCTCATAATCTTTACAGGAATCTCCCTTGTCAGGAGGAACAGGCACGGCGGAATGATAGCTGCTGCGCTTTTGGTGCTGGGCATCGGAGCTACCCTCACATCATACTTACTCACGCAGGACATGAAAGTCCTTTCAGCATTCTTCTTCTATGCTGTCCTTGCAGCCCTTCTGGGCCTGGGATGGAAGGAGCTGAAGTAGAAAGTCCAAGCGCTTCATCACGCTTATTACAGTTTCTTAAATTCATTAAGGCTTATGCCTGCATCCTTTAATATCCTGTTTAGAGTGCCTTTCTTTATCTCCTCATGGAGGGGAACTGTCAGCTTTATTGTTTTGCTGCCGTCAAACCTCTCCATCCTCACGTGAGAGCCCTTCTGCCTTGTTGCAATAAAACCCGCTTTCTTTAATCGCTTTACAATATCTAATCCAGAAACAACCGGAAGCTTCATCATACAGATACCTTGAGCTTCTCACCGCTGAACTCAATAATCTCATTGGTGTCAGGCTCCAGATAAAGCTCAATAGCCTCTCTGATATTCTTAAGAGCCTCCTCCCTTGTCTCTCCCTGGGACACGCACCCCGGGAGGGAGGGCACGTACACAGTAAAGCCGCCCTCATCCTGAGATTCCAAAACAACTGTAAGTTCCATTGTAGGAGAATGTAGTGCAGACTGATATTTAAATGTGATGTTTTGCCTGGCTTGGCTGTTAAAAACAGCCTGCCAAAGGAAAACTTTTTAAATGACCTCCTGATAACAGCTGTAAAAGGAGCTAAAACATGGTTTCTCAGAGGATTTAAAGTGAATCTTACGGGAATCTTGTGTTGCAGCTTCTAAAAGTAAGTATCGGAGGTAAAAGAATGAAAGGAACAGTGAAGTTCTTCAACGAGATGAAGGGATTCGGCTTCATCCAGGGAGACGACGGAAAGGAGTACTTTGTGCACATGACAGGGCTCAATGAGGGAGTCAAGCTCAATGAGAATGACCCTGTAAGCTTTGACCCTGAGGAAGGAGACAGAGGCCCTAAGGCTGTGAATGTCTCCAAGGCAGGCGAAAGCACTGAGGCAGCACCTGAAGAGGCTGCTGAAGAAGCAGGCACTGAAGAAGACTCTGAAGAACCTGAAGACGAAGAAAAAGCTGCATAAGCTTTTTCAGAGCCAGGAGATGGGGTTTAGAGCCCCTGTAACATGTTTTTTTTATTGGCTTTGAATTCTTGCTTGTTTCCACTCCCCGGTTTATATAGTCCCTTCACGGTGGTTATAAAACAGAAAGATTTATATATGACCTCTCAAACTCATATATTACAAAGAACAAAGAAAGCGTGAGACAAGAGAAAGCACTTGCTCAGAGATGCCAGAGACGCTATAACTGAACATTTCGCTTTTTCTATGCAGCTTTAACACGAGGTAGATAAAATGAATTTTGAAGATTTCGGCCTTAGCAGCCAGCTTATGCAATCCATTAAGAAGCTCGGCTTCACAAGGCCCACAGAGATACAGGAAGGATCAATACCTTACATCATTAAGGGAAAGGATGTTGTTGGAGAGTCTGCAACAGGCTCAGGAAAAACACTTGCCTTTGGGTGTGGAATAACAGAGAAAGCCGCTCCGGGAGCAGGCCTTCAGGCGCTGGTGCTCACCCCCACAAGAGAGCTTGCAGAGCAGGTAAAAGACTCCCTGGCTGAGCTCTCAAAAGACAAGAGGCTCAGAACAACAGCAGTCTACGGCGGAGTGGCCATAGACCCGCAGATAGATGCCATAAGGAATTCAGAGGTTGTGGTTGCAACACCTGGAAGGCTGCTTGACCATCTGGAGAGGGAGACAATAAGCCTTTCAACAGTAAAGATACTGGTTCTTGACGAGGTTGACAGGATGCTTGACATGGGATTCATAGAGGATGTTGAGAAGATAATAAGCCAGTGCCCTGAGGACAGGCAGACAATGTTCTTCTCTGCAACAGTCTCCAGGGAGATACTGGACCTCTCTTCCAATTACATGAAGGAGCCTGAGGAGGTATTCACAATGAACCAGGTTGACCCTGCAAAGCTCAAGCAGGTGTACTATGACGTGCCTAGGAACATGAAGATATCACTTCTTGTTCACCTGCTGAAGAAAGAGAAGACAGGGCTTTCAATGGTGTTCTGCAACACAAGAAGGACAACAGAGTTTGTTGAGAAAAACCTGAGAGCCAACAGGGTCAATGTGATGGCAATACACGGCGGCATGACGCAGAACAAGAGGACAAAGACAATCAAGATGTTCAACAGAAAAGGCCCTGCTGTTCTCGTTTGCACTGATGTTGCTGCAAGAGGACTCCACATAGACAATGTGTCCCACATCTACAACTATGAGATACCAAAGGATCCAAGGGATTATGTCCACAGGATAGGGAGGACCGCAAGAGCAGGAGAAGAGGGCATGGCAGTCAACCTGGTCAGCGATTCAGACCATGAGAACTTCGGAAGGCTTCTTGACCATTACAGGGACTTCAACATCATTAACATGAAAAAGCCTTATGTGGAAAGGGCTGCCACTGTAAGGCAGGACAGCAGACCCAGACAGGGCTTTGGAAGAAAGGGCCCTGGAGACAGGGGCCCTGGCAGGAGAGGCCATGACAGAAAAGGCCCAGGGGGAAGAGGGCCCGGCAATCCTGGAAGGAACAGGAGGAGATTCTGAACAGCAATCTCAGCAGTAGGTTACTCATTGTTGTACTGCGCAGTGTGGATTCTAAGGAGCAGGAGATCACTGGAGAAAGCTTTTCAGTGAACAATGAAATGATATAATATCTTTTCTGCTTAAATGCCCGGGCCGAACCTAAGAGGTTGATTGAGGGTTTGGGGATTTGTGGGGGGAGAATTCTGAGTTATAGGGATTTATAGGCTTGTCAGGAATAAGAAGATTTATATAGTAGAAAGATTATTATGTAATATATATTTAAGGGAGGTGGTATTATGGATGAGGATAGTGAAAGACTGAACAAAAACACAGATTTGTTCAAAATAGTAGAGGAAGGGCCGCACATAGCCTGTATACAGAATTTGTCCTTCTACACTTATTCTAGTGGTTATATTCAAGCATGCAATAAACTATTAGAAGATGTTGAAAGCAGAATGTTTAATGCCGATAGTCTATTCTATCCTATATTCTTTCTGTTTAGACATTATTTAGAAGTAACTTTTAAAGAGATATTAGATATTGGCCCTAAGTATAATAAGAGTAGTTACAACCCAGAGAGGTATGGGCATGATCTTAATAAATTGTGGAGGGATGCTAAAGAGTGTCTCAGGTCCTTTCAGCCAGACCTTTGCACTGATGATGAGCTTGAAATAATGGAAAAAAATATAAAAAAATTGCATAAAAAAGATCCCAAAGCTACAGCATCTCGGTATCCTTTTGAGAAAGGGACTAATATGAAATCTTTTGGAGACAAAAACAAAAAAACAACTCAAGTAGATCTCAAACAGTTTAAGAAGAGCATAAAAGAGATTTCTGGTTTCCTTTATGGCTGCATAGATGGGATGATTGATATAAAACAGACAATAGAAGAGGTTAAGAGAGAATCTTAATAACTACATATAAATAGCTTAATTTGCATTTAAAATTAACCTTTTGTTTTTGGAGTATACTCTAAAGATCTGAGAATGCCAAATTGATGTAATAAAGCCAGTACACCTACAACTGCGATAAAAGCAGCGATGTGGGTATAACCTCTGTCTAACCAAGAGAAAACCGCCCAAGCAACTAAATATAAGATTATAAACAAGAAGAATAGAATAGTCATCTTAAGTGGGTTAGAAGCCTGAATTTTTTGCGAAAATTTAAACCACACACTCAAAACAATTTTTTTCTTACTAATCTTGTAATCCTTCATTAATCTTTTACACTGGTCTTCCAACTTTTCAAATTGCTCTTTGTCAATATTGATGAATATATTGTGTAGACAGCTACTAACCTCGTAATATCTTTCAGAACTAAGACCACTATCTAAAGAAGGTAGAATATTTTTTTTAATTAGCAATGCAAGATTGTAAAAAGACCCCCTGAAATGTTTTTCAAAATTAAATCCAAAATTTCTACCAAAATCAGCTTGAGCATTTAGGATAATCTTATTAAGAAAGTTTTTTGCACTTTTAAGATCATCAGCTTTACTGCTTCTATGAAAATTTTCAAGGTTTTGTGAAGCTTCAAAAGTATTTAATAATAAATTTTCCTTAAAAGATAGTTTAATATCTTTTTTTCTAAGAAAATATACGCCAACTATAATAAAAAGGAGTAACATAAAAAAAGGAATGATGGTTTTAAAAGTATCCTCAAATTGAGGGGCAATTTCAGAAATGTACAAAGCAAGACTAAAAAAAACAAAAAAGGAGGCCGCCACAATGACTACAAACAACCCCACCAATTTTTGCCACTCTTCTCTACGAGCTTTCAGTGTTTTCATCTTGTTTTTAGTGGGAATATCAAAAGGCATAGAAATGCAGAATAATGACATGATATTTAAATTTTTGGAATCAGAAAGGCTTATAGGGTAAATTTATTCTCTGGGCCTACAAATGATAAAATTTTTATAAATAAAGAAATATTATAAGTTAAAACAAAAAGGAGTGGGATTTGCAACTGTTGAAGGCCTGCTTGTCGTTGTCATATATGCAGTTATTGGGCATTCAAATATAAGACTAAGTAAGGAGATTAACAGCTAGAAAAAGAATTTAAGATAAAATGAACACAACAGAAACAAATATTCTAACCTTATTGCTTATACTCGCCTTGCTCTTAACTGCAGGCTGTGAGAGAGCTTTATTACGGTCTGGAGCCCCAGCTGCTAGAGGCTTAAAAAATATTGATATATTTTCAGAAGATGAGGAAGAAGCCTCACAACAGGTAACAGAGAGTATCTCAGAGCCTGAACAGCAGAAGATGGAATGTCCTCCTGAAAGCCCTTACTTCTGCGATGGAAAATGTTATAGTTGTCCTGAAGAAACAACCCCTATGTGCTCACGTGAAGGTGTCATGCACTGCATTGAAGAGAAGCAGGCCCAAACCCACACCCCTGAGACTCCTAAAGAGACAGAACCTGAATATGATTCAGGGCTAAATGAAGAGCTTGTCAGCAAGTACAACTCACTAACAGATCTTTATGAACACTGTATAGGCCAGATTGAAACAGCATACTCTAAAGTTAATCTCATCAATGACCAGAGAACCTTATATACTTATGATGAGGATGTTCTGAAATGTGTTGAAGCTTATGAAGATAAAGCAACAGGGCTGGGGGAATATATTGAGGATAATAATGACAAGCTGTATCCTGCTGATGTGAAGGCTGTCAGGAATAATGTACTCACCCAGATAAATAATATAAGGTCTTACTCAAGCCAGTATCTTGAAGCAAGCCAGAACAGGCATTATTATATTCATGGCGAATATCAGACAAACCAGCTTGTGGATCTGGTGGGGTTGGTAGGGAACACTGCAGGGAGTATTGGTCAGGGAGACCCAATATCCACCGCCCAAAACCTCCTGGATCTTTATGATTGGTGGTATTACAATGGAGGTGTTGTGGATACAGGATGGTAAAGGTAGGTTAGTTGAGAAGCCAGAAGAGAAGAAAAGCGTATAAGAAGATAAAAAATGGAAAAAATCCCAGAGGATTATTCAGAAAGACTGGATAAGATAATTGATCTGTCCTGGAGTATATTCAAATCACAGTTCACAAACGGCAGGGTCCTTGTGACTAGAGAAGCTCCTTTTCAGCATCATCTTGCCAGCATAATAAAAACAGTGGGTAACTTATTCTGCATTAAAAGAGAAGAAGTGTTCTTTACAGACCTTGAGAGGAAGTGTCCTGAGATCAAAAACAAAGACAAATACTTTGATATGGTGTGCGGGTTTATAATCAATGGAGAAGAGATAAAAGCTTCAATAGAGCTAAAATTCAAGACAAAACAGCAGGGAGCTCAGGATTACGGCAGAATTGACGCTTATAAGGATATAGAAGCCTTAGAAGAAAGCCTAAATCAAGGCCATTCTTTAGGAAGGTTCTTCATGGTGACAGACAGTACCTCCTATATAAACCCCTCATCAAGGGGAGTTGGCACAATCTTCCCTATGCACAATGGGCATGTCTCAAAACCTGGCAAATTCCAGGCAGAACAATGCAAAGGCAGGGAGGATGTGGTAGTGGAAATTAAAGGACAGTACAAATTTGAATGGGAAAAAATAAACAACTTTTACTTTCTAGAGCTTAATATTAAACAAAATTAGAGGCTCCAATGGGTTCTTTTATAAGGTATTGTGTTGAAGAATATAGAAACTACTCTGTGTAGATTTCCAGCAGAGAGATAAGCACCCCTATTGTTTTGTGCCGCACTCAGAACAGAATTTCGCTCCTTTGCTTAATTTAGCACCACAATTATCACAATAGTTTACTCCGCCTTTGCCTTTATGTTTCTTTCTAACATTGATTGATTTCCTAGAAAGCTTTTCCTCCTTGTAATCAGGCATTCTTTCTTTCCAATCCTCTGATTTATACACTCTATACTTTTTACGCATTTTGTAGATCACCAGCTCTAAATGTTTCTTTCTTTGCTGATAGTTATATAATAAGAATAAGGAACTCACTATAAATATCCCAAAAGAAACATAAAATATTATATCTTGGATGAACTTATCAAAGTAACTATCAAGCATACCTGATAGTATGATAACAACCATGACAAGAGCTAATAATACAATACTGCCACCTTTAACAATACTGTTATTTAGAGATTGATACTCATTCTTCTCTTCTTCATTCATGTGAGCTAAAAGAGCTATTATGTCGTCGTCCCCCTCCATGATTATATTCAAGCAGGGTTTCTTTTATAAATATTCTGTTGAAGAATGAAACTGGGATGATAAACTGCCTAGCTGCAATAGGAGGATTTGTGGAGTCCTGGAGAATTTTAAGAGAATTTGATTTGATGTGGCGCGATATTTAGTTTGAGTTAATATGGAATTTACTTAAGGATAATCAACACAAGATTCTGTGTTGGACTTGTTACATCTTTTTATTCTTTTGAAGGTCAGAAACCACCCTTTGAAAAAGCCATATTTCCTAAGCGCTAGTATGCCATAATTAGAGCAGGAAGGATGAAAACGGCATATTATGTTTCTTTTTTTCTTAAAATGCTTTCCTAATCTGCCGTGCCATACTCTTCTAATACAAAGTATAGAGAATTCAGCTAGTGGATTATTCTTTTTTCTTATATATGAGGACATCTTCAGAGTAATTTCCTGAACCACATTTTGGGCACTTTTTTAAACGGCTTACTTCGTCTGTAAGGGCTTGCTCATTCCTTTTAGATTGTGTGGATGCCCCTAGAGCGCCCCACCTTCCCCCACACATCCCGCATGAGGAAGTTATCTGATCGCATTGATTTCTTTTAACATCCTTCTGGAGTTTTTTCTCGCGAGATGCAAGAACATGCCATACTTTACCACATTGCTTACACTTTCTTTTATATTCTTTAATATGTTTTTTTGGATCAAATTCCGCTTCTGTTATTTTTCTGGCCATGTTAACTCTCTATCAAGTTTCTCATTTTGAATGCAAAAAAGTTCTCAGCTTTGTTTATAACCTCAAAATCACATCCATTATTGCAGATCTCTTTAAAATCAGGTGCGGCTGTATGCGTAGTATGTTCTTCTAGATTTATTTTGAATATAACCCAATTATCTATATTTTCTTCTGGGGTTCCTGAAAACATCCCATAAATGGAAACCTTCTCTATTTCGCGGTCTCTTGAAGTAGAAACAGTTCCCCTCAATTGTAAGTTCTTAATTTTTTCATTTTTTGGGTCATACATAACAACATTGTTCGCATTATTATATCTTTTATTAAATATGATTGTATCAGAAGTTGCTTCACCATTCACACAGGTGTTCATATTAAGATATTCTTTATTTTCAAGGAGTTTTTGTTTGTAATCCCGTCCTTTTTTATCATATTTGTTCTCGTAATAATTAGTATAAATCTCTTTCAACTCCTCTTTTTTCTCACTGAAGGTATCTTCTTTTATTAGCTTATCTGACCACCCCCTACTATATACAGAGTAGTCTGGTATACATTCCCTCACATCAGTAACTTTAAAGACCATGCTATCTTTTTCTATTACATTTTCACTCTCTTCCTGGTGAGTAACTTTAGAAGATTTTTTTGTTGAAACTTCCGTAGAATTGAGTACATCTTCACTTTGGTTTTCAATAACATCTGTTTGAGACTCTGTCCCTGCATCATGTGTAGAAGCTGTTGTTTGCGGATTATCCTCACAACCAACCAAACCCACTAAACACAGGATTACCAGAATTCCCACTAAAATCCTTGCTCTTGACATATTAACTCCCACCTTCTTGGTTCTGAGAAGGCCTCTTTTATAAATATTCCGTTGAAGAATGAAACCAAAGGCCAAGACTCCCCTAATCCCATCCCAATACAACCCTTTCTATCCATTTTTTAATGGCTTTTATCACACAAAACCCATCAGAGGGGTTCACCCACCCATGGAGATAAGAACTTACAGATCTTCCTAATCATTTACCAGAAGTTGATATACACTTTTGTATACTGATATAGTATTTTGTTATTTGGTTCAGTAAAATATAGAGACTAGCTAAATGTAATAGTTCCTGCAGTGTATTTAACATATAACTGCTAAACAGACTCCATAGGATGCCTATCTGGTTGTCCAGGTCGCTTATGGGGGATGAGGGGCACTGCCCATTCTTTATCTGAGAATGGTGTCAAACCATCTTCTATATGTTCAATACCCCACGCACTTTAGTGCGCTGGCACCATACACAAAAGTGCATTGCATTTTTTTACACCCCAGAAATCTTTGATTTCTGAGGGTTTTTAAGACTAAAAATTGACCATCTGAAATGCAAGTCCATAAATACTTTGAGCTTTGCTCAAAGTAGAAGACATCCTTTGGATGTCAACACCCAGACTGTTAGGTCGATGATATGACTTGCTTATAAAATAATAGTCAAACTTTTATATATTATTGAAAGGGAATTTCTCTAAAAAGAAAAATTTAAAAGGTTTATGTTATGACTGCATATTATCATGGTTAAATGTGCAAAATGTGGAAAAAAGTTAGGATTTTTTGAAAAGAAATTTGATTATAAAGATGAAAGAGGTAATCTACTAAAATATTGTTCTAAATGTAATGAAGGTTTTAAGAATCAGCCAGAAAAAGAGGATTTAAAAGACAAAAATAACAAAACCAATTTTGATTCTGGTATGAAATTGCGGTTTGAGTATATTATACAAAGATTTAGAAATGAGGATAATAATATAAAACCTCCAAAAGACCCAGAAAAATATACAGGAGATAATTGTTGGGTTTGTTTTGATAACCATGCTAGATGGTATAAAGGATTTAGGAGATTATGTTCTGACTGTGTTAATGTTTTAGAGGATAATGGTGACCTAAACCAAAGTATTTCTGATATGAGCAATATTAAGAAAGAAAAAAGAGCATTTCTAATTAACGAAGGAAAAAGACTGAAAAAAGAAGCAGAAGAAAGGGAAAAAAGAGTGAAGGAAGAAGCAGAAGAAAAAGCAAAAAAAGTGAAAGAGGAAGCTAGAGAAAAGGAAAAAAACGCTCCTTTGGTCGCAGATTATTGCAGTAAATATTTATCAAGTAAAGATTTAGATTTCAAAGGAATAATCTCATATATTTTTAGAGATAAGGACATTTTCGGATTAATTTATGAAAATGATTTAGATTTTCTTCAAGAACATTTTGTTAAATTGTATCAACAAGCACAAGAGCATACTCCTTCAACATCGGCAGATTATGATGAATTAATGTCATTAGAGTCAACTTGCAACCACGGGCTAGAATTAATTAAAGATGTCAAAAAAATAAAAAAGATTCTTGATAAAAAAGATATAAAAAGTGATTACATCCAAATTTTTGAGGAGATGGCTCAGATTGTTGAACAAGATATGAAAAAAACTATTGAGAAACTTACAATTCCTGCATATAAACGAATTTCTAAAATAACAACTACAGATAAAGAATTGATAATAAAGGAATATCTTAAACTGGGTTTTGATGAACCCAATGAAATGATAATTAAAGACCTTTTTGATAAATTTGGATTAAAATATTCAGATTCCGAACCAGAACATTTACTAAAAGATTGTCTTGAAGAAAAGGAATTAGAAGACTTTGAGAACAATTTAGGATTGGAAACCAAAAAGAGGATAGGCGACTTTTCTAAATTAAATGGTCATCAGTTTGAAGATTATCTTAAAGAATTGTTTTCCGTTTTAGGTTATCAAGTTATGAGAACAAAACTAAGTGGAGATCAGGGAGCCGATTTGATTATTAAAAAAGATGAGAAGAAAACAGTTGTCCAAGCAAAAAAATATGCAGGAACCATAACCAATAAAGCTATACAAGAAGTAGTTGCTTCTAAGAAACATTATGGGGCAGATACTGCTATGGTAGTAACTACAGGAACTTTTACTAAAAGTGCTGTTCAATTAGCTAAAAGCAATAAAGTTGATATTTGGGATAAGAATAAATTAAAAGAGATAATCAACAATATCAATAAAACATCAAATAAAAGTAAAAGATTCCAAAACCAACAATAAATAAAGTTTGAAAACAACCATTTCGAGATTCAAATCCTCCTTACTTAGATGTAATGTTTTTGAAATAGGTATCTTGGTTCATAATCTTTTACCAAGGTTGTACAAAGCCTAAAAACAAAGGAATGTTGGCTTTCAGAGCCCTTTAGAGAGGTAATCTGTAGTTCTACCAATACATTTTTAAGCAAATATGATTTAAAGCCTTAAGATGGATAAGGAAGAACACAAGATTCCTTGGTGGCTTGAAGCCTCAACTTTTATTATTATAATCCTTTATGTTATATTCATAGGTGGATACTTTGTTGGTTTGATCTATTACCTTATAAGCTATTTTTGTGCAAGATACAATTATAAAATTGCCAGAGAGAATAATAAAGAAGGTGTCGGAGCATTTTTTCTTGGACTAATATTTAGTCTTTTAGGGTTGTGGGCATATTTTGCTTACATTAAAATGAGAAAAAGATCAAACTCTTTGAATATAATTCATTTTATTGTTTCTATTATCCCCTTGGTCATTATGTCTTTAATCTTAATACTCTTTTTGTGGGTGGATATAAGATATAGTTCCGATATTGATTACGAGAATTTTAGTACTTATTCTGATGAATATATCTCATTAAAATACCCATCTCACCTAAAAGTAAATAATGATGCAAATTCTGCTCATCTTATCTTTTATATTGATGAAGATCCCGCATCAGAAGTAATAAGAGTTAAGTTTTATGAAAATGAACCATTAAGAGAATCTACTTATAATCGTCTTTTAGGTCTGGAAAGTAATATGGTTAACCAAACGATTATCCAACATATAAATAGCACTTTGGCAGGGCACAATGCTACAAAAGTAGTCTACACTTACAATCAAACAATAGATGGAATAAATTATGAAATAAAAGCTATGCGAGTTACTGCAATATTGCCGGATTTGATAATCCAAATAGGATTCACAGCTAGTCCAACAAATTACGATAAGAGTATAAATGATATTGATAAATTGATAGAATCCATTAGAGTGTATTGATTTCTCCAGTGATTTTATATATCTCAGAATATTAAATATCGTGAAAGATTTTTTCATGAAGCAAGGTTATATATACAAGATCCTCATAAGGAACTGAGTATAAAATAGTTAGGGGAAATAGCTGAAACTTTTATCAATACCATTTAATATAAGGGTTGTGTTCCTAGAAGGATTCACAAATCAGAGCTCTCCCAATTTATTATTCATAATACAAAGAAATATTTTTATCTCCCTTATACTTATATTTTCCTTTAAGAGTATCTGTGTCTGATTTGTAAGGTACTTTCTTAGTGATGCCTAATTCTCTTAATTCTTGCCTTATTCTCATCACATCTTTCTTATCTTTATAATTAGGAGTATACACGCATATCACATGTTCTTTAGAATTATATAATTCCCTCTGTAATTTTGTCCCGACCTTAGCAGTATCCCCTAATCTGCCATTTTTTAATGCTTCTCTAACTTTTTTCCAAACTTGATCTACTTCATCTATTGAAACAAAGACTAACCATTTACCAATATTTATAGTAGAAGAAGGGTATTTTCCATTATAACTAGCCCAAATAAAATTCTCTTTTTCCTCTTTAGATGGGTTATCCATTCTTATTACACACATTTTTTACAAAGGGTTTCTTTTTAGATCAACCATAACAATAATGATTACAAGAATCGCCACCAATATTGCAAAGATTAAATAAGGTAGATTCTTAAAAAAAGGGTTATCTCCAAAAAGCATGAAATCCCTAGGCACAAGATATAAAACAAAAATACCAACTAATAATGCAATAAAGCTCATTTTATATTTCTTAATTACATCTTTTAATGCCATGAAGTATAAAATATACAAGAAGATATAAAATTTGTGGTCTCTAGTTTCATTATATGGTTATTTATATAACTCCCTTTCAGGTACCAAAAAAGGTACCATCACTGTATCCTGCTAATTCTTATATCTGAAAGTCCTTAAAGGATATATGGCCAAGACCAAGATCATCCAGATAAGGGTAAGCAATAACCAATTTCTCAGGATTAATTAACCCATGTACTCGAGTTGGTATTCATTCTTGTTCTTTATGTAACGCTAAAGCTCAAATGATAGAACGGAACTCCTATGATATAACCTTCCTCCACTTCCTCCTAAGCCTTTTAAGGTCTATCTCTATAATCCTCCTCAGCAAGGGCGAGGCCGTGTTCTCAGCCTCCTCCAGGAGCTCCTTCATCCGATCGTGCAGGTCCTGATCTTTCTCTGCGGCCATGCACAAGAACTTCGGCCCCATGCTTGTATTCCTGGTTTCCATGCTCCTGCTTCCGCACACCCTGCATTTCTCAGCCATACAGGAAGAATAATAATTCTTATTTTATAATATTTCCTGCAAGTTTTATTCTGAAAGGAATAAATGGGCCTCCTCCTTTAAAGAAACAATGAACAGTGTCAGGATTGATAAGATCTTGCATACTTTGGCGTTTTCTACGGCATAAATTTTAAAAAGATATCAGTTTTGTTCTCTCTAATGATACTTCATATAGACACAGCTAATCAGATTGATAACAGCTGGTATAAAGACACAGCCACAGGAGTATATGCTGAAGATAGTTCATTTTCCAGCAGTATAATGATAAAGCATTCGTGGAAGCTAAAGATTAAAGACAAACTAATAAAAACATACTCAGAAAGTGATATAGCAGGTTATTTACAGGCTTATCTTGTTTTCCTTTGTCTTAAGGAAAAAGAGAATATCCTATACAACAGTTCAGTTAAAAGAACATGGTTATGTCCTGATGTAAAACCGCCAAAACATTATATGAAATGCTTACAGAAATGTTTCAGCAACCATGGTAAAAATCAACTGTTTCTGTCTCTAAAGATAAAACCCAAGGAGGCTAAAGAAAAGTCAAAAGCGCACCCTAAAATAAGCAAGATCTATAAGGGCAAAAGAAAACCTGCCTATAATTTCAGTAAAAAAGATATGGGTGGGTTCATCAGGTTTTTTAATAGATTAAGCCTAAAGAAAAGAGAATAAAAAAGAAGGGTTGGGTTGTATCACCCCTGAGCCCACTAATGCCTTTTCGGCTTCCCTATTCAGGCAATACGGTGGGTATCCCTTCTGCAGGTCATTAGGGGTTTTGATTTATAAATTAATTTCTATATTTCATTATATATATTACAAAAAAATTTTCATATATGGTACTGGCCCAAAAATCGCCTTTCCTCTAAGACTCCAGGCCTGATTCAGGCAAGAGCCTAAAGCAATGATTCAATCCAAAGGACAAACACCCTCATCCTCTGACTCCTCCTCAGCCTCTTTCCTGAGCCTCTCCAGATCCCCGTCAGAGAGGCCTTCCTGCTCCTGCTTATCCCTTATGGCCTCTTTTATGGCATTCAGCTTTGCCCTGTAATCCTCCAGCTTCTCCTCCAGACCTTTCACAGACCTCTCCTTGACCAAGGCCATATTGAGAAGGGTATTTAGCTTGTAATTCTTAAAATCCCGCATTATCATCACCTCTTCAACCAGCTTTCAGGAAGAGCCTCTTTTATAAATATTCTGTTGAAAAATGAAACCAAAGGCCAAGATCTTCTCATCCCATCCCAATACAACCATTTCTATCCGTTTTTTACGGCCTTTTTCACACCAAATCATCAATGCCTGCCTGGCCGGTTTACAGGCTCTCCACATTCCACCTCAAAACAGTTTGTATACTAGTATATAGATGAAGGCATATTTATTGAAAATGGCGCAAAGCCATTTTCCAGTGGGTTCAATACCTCGTACTTTAGTGCGAATGCGCCATTTTCAAGACTAAAAATTTGACCATCTAAAATGCA
>CAYNHV010000004.1:0-71311 GCA_964397315.1 uncultured Methanosarcinales archaeon | reverse complement strand
ACTTTAAAAATGACCTATATCCTGCAGAAGTGAGAACTAATTTCCGAATTATACACCCTAATATTTTTACCGTAATATTTATAAATATGCTGTTTTCTTTTGCTTCCATCATTAAAATAATCGCTTAAGGGGGTGTGTTGGATGTACGAAGTTCAGGTGACAATTGCTATAAGTGTTCTTGCTTTGTTGTTTGCAGGCATAACTGCCTGGAGGCTGATGAAAAAAAGCCCGGGCAACAGCAGGACAAAAGATCTTTCTGACATGATTCACAAGGGGGCAATGACATTTCTCAACAAGGAGTACAAGTTTCTCGCTATATTCATGGTCGTGGTTGCCCTCGTGCTCTGGCTTGTCATACCAGAGGGCCACAAGCTGGCTATAGCATTCATTGTGGGAGGAATATTCTCCGGCCTTGCAGGCAACATAGGAATGAGGATAGCGACAAAAGCAAACGCAAGGACAGCATGGGGCGTCAAGAAATCCCTCAACGAGGGCCTCGGAATAGCATTCTCATCAGGAGCTGTGATGGGAATGAGTGTTGTGGGGCTCGGCCTTCTCGGCGTGGCAGTCCTCTACCTTGTATTCGGCGAGCCGAGCATAATATACGGCTTCGGCTTTGGAGCATCATCCATAGCCCTCTTCGCAAGGGTCGGAGGCGGCATATACACCAAGGCAGCTGACGTGGGAGCTGACCTTGTCGGAAAGTTAGAGGCAGGAATACCAGAGGATGATCCGAGAAATCCCGCAGTCATCGCTGACAATGTGGGAGACAATGTGGGGGATGTTGCCGGAATGGGAGCAGACCTTTTTGAGAGCTATGTTGACTCAATAATAGCTGCCATGGTCATCGGAACAACACTTTCAGCTGCAAAAGGAAATCCCGTGCTTCTGCCTCTTGTGCTTGCTGCAGCAGGAATAATCTCCTCAGTAGTCGGCACTTTCTTTGTGAGGACAAAGAAGAAATCAAGGGTGCATTCAGCCCTCAACAAGGGAATTTTCGCCAGCTCAATAACAATGGTGATACTCTCTCTTGGAATAATATGGTATTACATGGGAGAGCTCGGAGTGTTCTACGCAGCTCTTGCAGGCCTTGTGGCAGGAATAGTGATAGGCCTCTCCACAGAGTATTACACAGCGAATGACAGGAAGCCCGCGCAGAAGATTGCAAGGGCGTCAGAGACAGGCGCTGCCACCAACATCATACAGGGGCTTTCCAACGGAATGCTCAGCACAATAATCCCTGTGGCGGCTGTATGCGCTGCAATACTTCTCGCCTATAAGTTCGGCGGGCTTTACGGCATAGCAATATCAGCAGTGGGAATGCTCAGCACGCTAGGAATAACGCTTGCAACAGACACTTACGGGCCTGTTGCGGATAATGCAGCAGGTATCGCAGAGATGGCGGGGCTGGGCAAGGACATAAGAAAGAAGGCAGAAGGGCTTGATGCTGTCGGCAACACAACAGCTGCAATAGGAAAGGGATTTGCAATAGGCTCTGCAGCCCTCACAGCTCTCGCATTGTTTGTGAGCTACACGCAGGTCACAAACCTCTCTGTTATTGACATAGGCACTCCCTCTGTTATAATAGGGCTTTTCCTCGGCGCAATGATGCCTTTCTTTTTCTCTGCCCTGTCCATGGAGGCAGTGGGGAAGGCTGCATTTGACATGGTTGAGGAGGTAAGGCGGCAGTTCAAGAGCATAAAGGGGCTTATGAAAGGAAAGGCAAAGCCTGACTATGAGAGGTGCGTGGACATAAGCACTGCAGCTGCCCTGAGGGAGATGGTAATACCTGGTGTTGTGACTGTCCTGATGCCGATTGTGGTGGGGATATTCCTCGGGCCTGAAGCTCTCGGCGGCCTGCTCGCAGGAGCGCTTGTGACCGGATTCCTCATGGCTGTCTTCATGGCCAATGCAGGAGGCTCATGGGACAATGCAAAGAAGTACATTGAGGAGGGCCATCACGGCGGAAAGGGCTCAGACGCGCACAAGGCAGCTGTTGTCGGAGACACTGTCGGAGATCCCTTCAAGGACACTTCAGGGCCGAGCATCAACATCCTCATAAAGCTGATGACCATCGTGGCTCTTGTTTTCGTGCCCTTGTTCATCTGAGCTTTTAACTCTTTTATTGTTTTTCCATTTTCTTTTTCTCTGCAGGACACCCATCAAAAGAAATTATTACAGGCAAATTATTTATATTATCTTGTCCTGGCTGCTCTCATGGAGAGGAACACGAGGAGATACATCATATTCTTTGCAATGCTCGCCTTCATAGTCTTCTGGACCTCCCTTATTGTTTTCATAGGGCCTAAAGAGCTTGTTTCCACACTTGGGGTGGGGGAAACCCACCTTGCTGTTTTCCTGCTCGCTGTGTTCGGCGCATTATCATCCCTTACCACTTTCTCCATATATCCTGCCCTAGGCACTTTTGCTGCAGGTGGCATGAATCCTGTCTCACTCGGAATAATAGCGGGAATAGGACTGACCATAGGCGACAGCTTCTTCTTCCTTTTTGGCAGGAAGCTGAGAATCCTCTTTTCAGAGTCTTCCAAAAAGAGGCTTGACAAGCTGCTCAGGAGAATTGAAAAAAGGCCCAGGCTCATGCCACTTATAGTGTATGCCTATGTGGCTTTCACGCCTTTCCCGAACAATGTGCTTACAGGAGGCCTGGCCCTGACAGGCTACAGGTTCAGGAAACTCATACTCCCTTTGTGGCTGGGTGACATGACACTGCCTGCAATTGTCTCAATGCTTGCAGCATACAGCATAATCATGTTCTGAACGCTCCTGCCCTGGCAGTTTTACTTTTAATATGTCAGAAATATACCACTGGTTTATTTAACCAGTGGACAAAGTCCACAAAGGCATATCCGCAGAGGGTATATTTCTGAGCATGCTCAAAAACCACAGGTCAATAAAGAATGAGAATGAAGCTTTCGCTTCATGCCACCGGTCTCTGACCGGTGGTTTTTGACAAGCCGGAAGCTCCGCACTTTAGTGCGGAGATGGAAGCTTTTAAAAGTTCCAAAATCCGCCTGCCAAAAGCGGCTGCTTAAAGCCGTGGGAATCAAAAATCTTCATTTTTGGTGTTCCAAAAAGCTTAGCTTTTTGAAACCTTTAGCCTATTAACCGTGAGCTGCGGATTTTTGTTACAGTATGATTGGATATTCCGGTCATCCAATCAAAACCTTTTTATTCTAAACCCTCAACTTTAATAGCGGGGGAACCATGAACATAAGATGCCTCAGATGCAAGGGAAGGCTGTTCTGCGGCAGGACATTCTGCCCTTTGCAGGCCAAGATAGCAGCGCAGAAGAAGGTAAATACAAGCGCAAAGCAGGATTATTTCGGCGAGTCCCCTAATGTTTTTGTGGGCCACTACGGATATCCAAGGCTCAACGTCGGCTTTCTCAATGTTGAAGAGTACAAAGACCATGATGACCCTCTCTTGTGGAGCAGGGATGGATATGATATCAACAGGATAATAGGGTTGAGAAGCCAGCTTGTCAACTCCCAGTTCAGGGCTGAAGTTACAGACGCCAGAAAGTCAGAAAAGCTTCTTGAGATGGGAAAAGAGGTTGCGATGGCAGTCAAGCCTGTTGACATGGAAATAAATCTTGAGAAGAAGCCCCGCTTCTCTCTTAACTTCGGACAGGAGACAGCACCCTATGGGCCGAGGGTTGGCTTGAAAAGGGCCCAGATAACAGAGAATCCCTCCATACCCCTGAAGGTGGAAAAGGTTGTTGATGATGATATAAGGGCGAATGAAGCTGTGAACACCCTCTACAGCAAGGGCTATGACGAGCATTACCTTACCAGGATACTCAGCGCAGGCACTCTCGGGCTGAGAAAAAACAAGAAGCTTGTTCCCACTAGGTGGAGCATAACAGCAGTTGACGACCATGTATGTAAGAGCCTGCTGAAAGAGGTCAAGGAAAAGCAGTATCCTGAGACAGGATACCTTGCTTATTTCGGAGGCCACCTGGGCAATTATTATATCATACTCTTCTTTCCTGATGTCTGGTCATATGAGCTGTTTGAGACATATGTTGGGGGAGCTGACTATGAATGGCCTTTTGCCACCAATTACGAGGGCTGCAGCGGCAGGAAGGAGTACGCGCATGAGACAGCCGGAGGCTATTACGCTGCAAGGCTTGCTGTTGCAGAGAAGCTGAAAGAGATCAGGAGGCATGGAAGTTGTTTGTGCCTCAGGTTCATAACAGGAGAGTACTGGGCTCCGCTCGGCGTGTGGGTCGTGAGGGAAGCCACGAGAAAGGCCCTGCAGTCAAGGCCCCTTGAGTTTGGCTCAAAAGAGCTTATGCTCAATTACGCGAAGCAGCTTGTGAAGAAGAAGTTCGGCTATGAGCTGGACAGCATCATCAGGAAGAGCTGGCTGCTGAAGAGCATGAAGGAGCAGAGGAAACTGACAGGGTTTATCACCTCCAGGAAGGAGGCTCCATGTTAAGCATGTTATACTTTATGAATCTTGAGTAGCCTGTGAAAATGCTGAGACAGCCTTTTAGGAGGCTGTTTATCCGCCTTTCCCCGCGGCTATTTGGCTTAAAAGAATATCATATGTATGAACACCACTATAAAGGCTCCATTAACGACTTCCATAGCCCAGGTGGGCAGCATTCGCTTCTTCTTGTAGTAATACGCTGCTATGAGCGGGCTCTGCGCTACGAGCACGACAGCATAGGAGATAAGGTACACTGCTATAAGGCTGCCGAAGAATATGAATATGCCGAGGTTGAACGCGTAATACGCAACCTTCAGCGCCGGCTTAGCGCCCTTCAGGAACTTGAAAACAAGCTGGGCCACGAGGTTGTATGTTATCACCATGGCCAGGAGGGTGAAAAGGCTTGTGCTGTCAAAGTAAACAAGAACGATATCAACAAGAGCAACACCTATCTGGACATACCTGTCCCTGATGAATGTCTTCTCAAGCTTTCTTGAGAGAGAGATTATTGCTCTTGACAGTCCTGGTACGAGCTTGACGCTCAGTATGAGCGCGTAAAGCCCCAGCAGGAAGTATATCTCTGTCCTGCTCGGCGAAGTGAGGAAAACCATCAGGTCTATGAAAAACAACGTCCACAAGGACCTCTCTATGAGTGTTGAGGTGTAAAGGTACTTCTTGAGCATGTCCAGGAACACATTATGTCTTTTTGCAGTGCTGCTGGAGTAGCCATATCTCAGCTTTGAATACGCAAGCCAGATGTTCACTATCAAAAAAGCTGTGGCAAGCGCAGTATAGGATGCTGACTTTATGGTGTTGAAGAATCCGAGCGCGAAACCCTTTGTTATGAGGAAGAACACCCAGATGAAATGCGCGTATATTATGAAAGGGTTGTAGCTCACTGACTTCATGTAAGCCCACTGCTGCTCCAGCCCCAGCCTGGGGAAATGGTTGGGGTCAAGGTCAAAGCTTGCCAGGCCGAGCAGGCCCAGGGCGGTCAGGACAAGAATGATATACTCAATATTCTCTGCAAGAGTTACGATAAGGAACTCTACATTGAGCTTCTCAAAGTTCCTGTTGTACTTGAGGGCCTCATAGCGCTTTTCAAGATGCCTCTTCATGCAATGCCTGAGAAGGGAGGGGTTAAATAAAGTTTACTCCTCACAGCCCTCATTTTCTCACTTATTCTCCTCAAACCTTTCGCTGCATTCAGCAGAGCAGAAGTAGGTCTCGTCATCATTGGTATCTCCGATAGCAAGAAACTCTTTTCCGCAGACTGCGCACTTGACGATCTTTTCTGTCAGAAAATCCATTCCAACCCCTCGGAGTGCGGGCTCAATGCCCTTTATTATATACAGAAATGATATATAGGTATATAAATATTGTGCTTTCAGGGCTTCTGTTTTCCTTTTCCAGCAGCCCCCTCCAGCTCCCTCCTGAACCTGCTTAATGTGTTGGTTATGTTCTCCGGCTGGGTCTTGAGTATCTCTGCTGTCTGCGCGATGAGGTCTCCTTCTGACCTTTCTTCTGAGCACAGCTGGGTTGAATCAACACTCTTCTTTTTCTTAACCACCTTTTTCCACAGCTTGAAAAGCTCTTCTGCCCTGCAAGGCACCTGGTCAGGATCGCAGCCCAGTATCGCGGCAGCCTTTTTAATAACATCCTCTTCTGCCTTTTCTTCAGCTTTAGCAGCCTTTCCGGCCACAAAGGTGATTCTCACAATGCCGTCCTGTATCTTTGATGATTTCAGGAGCTTTATCTCTCCCGCCTCCTTTGTGCTTTTCAGGTGGGTTCCTCCGCAGGCTTCAACATCAACCTCAGGTATCTCCACAATCCTTATCTCGTTTCCTGGAACCGCGCCTCCCTGGTATATTGCCATGCCATATTTCTTCTCTGCTTCTTCTCTTGGAAGGAAGAAGGTTCTTACAGGCAGGCCCTCACTGACCAGCTTGTTGGCCTCCTCCTCTATTCTCCTGAGCTCCTCATCACTTATGCTCTGATAATGTGTTATATCAAGGTGGGCCTTTTCCTCTGTCTTCTTTGCTCCTGCCTGATTGATATGCTTTCCCAAGACCCTTCTTGCAGCCACGTTAACTATATGGGTTGAGGTGTGGTGCTGTGCGAGCTGTTTCCTTTTTTCAAAATCTATCTTTCCCTTTACACTGTCTCCTTCCTTAAAGCCCGGCTTTTTCTCCATCACGTGCACTATGACATTCCCCTGCTTGAAGACATCAACGAATTTCTCTCCTCCTATGGTTCCTATGTCATGGAGCTGGCCCCCGCTTGTGGGGTATGCTGCTGTGCGGTCAAGAACAACATTCTTTCCGTCTATTTTCAGGACTTTTGCCCTGAAATCTATGCAGCAATAGTCATCAAAATAAAGCGCTTCTGTCTCTGGAACTCCGGAAAGGTCAAGCTTTCCCTCCTTTTTTGTGGCATGGGTCTGCTCCTTCTTCTCATGCAGCTCTGCAACCCTTGCGTAAAAGTCCTCAGGCACTTTCACCTCTCTTCCCATGCTCTTTGCCTCTTCCCTGATTATCTCAGGGGAGATGCCCTGGCTGTCGTAAAGCTCAAGAAGCCTTTTCTCGTCCACCTTCTCCTTTCTGCTTATGACTCCCTCCACTATTCTCCTTGTCTTCTGCTTTGTGGCCTCATACTTGCTCTTCTCCACGTCAAGAATCTTGTGAACCTGCTCCATGTTCTCTGAAAGCTCGGGAAACAATGGCTTGAGGTATTCGGCGTGCCATTCAGCAATGTCAGGGAGGTGAAGGTTCCAGCCGTGCTTGTCAATGAATGACAGCGCTCTCCTGAGTATCATCCTGAGGTTATACCCTCCTCCGACATTAGAGGGCAGGGCTCCGTCGCTTAATGCGAAAAGAAGGCTTCTGGTGTGCTCTCCTATTGAATAAAGCGCTGAGAGGGGAAGCACCTTTTCTCTCAGCTCCTTGACATCAACCCCTACCCTGCCTGCAACGTCATTCCATGTCTTGTTTATGTCCTCCACTTCATCAACATTAAGGTATGATGAGTAAGGCAGGAACCTTTTCATAAGGCTCTCATCCACTTTTATTCCTGTGGCGCTGTAAAGCTTTTTGCATACTGTGGGGAAAGTTGTCTCATAGCTTGTGCTCTTTCCCAGGGTGAACCAGGCATTGCGCTCATGCCCCATGCCCATGTCCAGAACCTTGAGGTTCAGCTCTTTTGATCCTGAGGGAGTCACCTCATACATCATGTAGACCTGGTTGCCCAGCTCCAGACCCCTTGAGAAGTATTCCATGCACGGCCCGAAGTTCCCTCCCCCAGCCCATGCATCCTCATGGAATATTATCTCATTGTTCGGCAGGCCCAGGCCCTGCTTGAGCCAGTTGTGAATGTCCCTGAAATACCTTGCCTGGTCCCATTCCTCAGGAGGCACGAAAGTGTGCTGGCCTATCATCACAAATCCTGTGTAATGAGCACCTGTTATCCCCACATTGTCAATATCATTGAACCTCAGGCAGAACTGGGGAACAACAAGGGGATTTGCAGGGGGCTTGACCTCTCCTGAGACAACATACGGCTGGAAATCATATATTGAAGCCTGCACAAAGTCAGCGTCATCCCTCCACCTCGCAACAACAGGATACCTCTCTATGGGAGTATAGCCCCACTTCCTGAAAAGCCTTGCGAACTTCTTCCACACCTGGATATAATCAAGTTTTTCCTTTGCAGGGCTGTTGTCAAAGAACCTGAAGCCGCCGGAGCAGGCAGGATCACCGCAGGTCTCCTGTTCCAGGTTCACGGTCCAGAAGAAAGTCCCGCAATTTTTGCATTTCCTCCTCTCAAAACCCTCATCCTTCAGAACCTTTGTGGCATAATACTTGTCAGGGTCCGCGCTGGCCTTTTTCTTGAAATCCTTTTTCAGCTCCTTGTCAGTTGGCATGAAATTCCTTTTTCAGCAGGCTTTTATATAATTTATGCTTGTGCGCCCCCCTCCAACAGGCCATATCCTTTAAATCCTTGCGGGCAGGAGTTGTCTGATGTGAACCCCCCACTCTTCCGGATTTCTAACTTCTCCTGAATTTCGCAGCGCGCCACCGCAACATTTTTAATGGAGTGGGGCCAAGGTTGCTCAATGAAAAAACAGGTAATCTGCATGGTATGCGGGAGCAGGCCCGCCCAAAACACGTGCTCAGGCTGCGGAAGGGTTGTTTGCGAGGAGCATTTTGACCATAAGACAGGCCTGTGCACTGCCTGCAGCAGGGGCAGGAAGGCGGGGCAGGACGGGCCTGAACTTCTAAAGTAAGCAGGAAGGTGATGTTATCTTGGTTCAGGAAAGATCAGCAGGGGCAGTAGTGTGCAGGAAGGAGAGGGGTAAGCTCCTCTATCTTGTTCTGCACTATGCCTCAGGCCACTGGGATTTTGTGAAAGGCAATATTGAGGAGGGGGAGGAAGAGAAGGAGACTGTGAAGAGGGAGTGTGAAGAGGAGACAGGAATAAAAGACCTTAAAATTCTCCCTGGATTCAGGGAAAGGATAACCTACTACTACAGGAGAGATGGAAGGACAATATTCAAGGAGGTTGTGTTCTATCCTGCCCTCACTCACGCAAGGGAAGTCTCGCTCTCGCACGAGCATCAGGGCTTCAGGTGGCTTGAATACGCTGAAGCGCTTGAGCAGGTCACTTACAGTAACTCAAAAAAAGTGCTTGAGAAGGCAGATAAATTTTTAAAAACAAGAGAAAAACAGGGAATACCTTAAGGTCTGAATAATGAAAACGCTCATAATACCTTTTGAGGACATAGAAAAGGAGGTGCTTGAAAGGATAGGCAGGGAGATTGCCCTTCTTTTTGACGCAGAAACAGAGATACATGGGAGAATGGAAATTCCAAACTGCGAGTGGAGGGGTGAGCAGGCTGATGCCACTGGGTTCATTCCAGTGATCCATAAGGCTGCAGTATTAAAGAGCGCCCATTACGGCATTGGCGTGACAAAGAGAGACATCTACTATTTCTACGAGCCTGAGCTCAGGTACCTGTTCGGATTTGCATCAGGCAACAGCTGCATTGTCTCAACAGCAAGGATTGGAGGAGAATTCCTGAAAAACAGGATAGCCAAGGAGGCAGCTCATGAGCTTGGAAGATGCCTTGGAATCCCTCATTGCGGCAATCCGAAATGCGTAATGTACCCCCCTAACTCTGTGGAAGAGCTTGACAGCAAGGGCAGGGAGCCCTGCAGTAAATGCAGGGGAAAGATCAGCGCAGCAGGAAAACCATGACATCATCTGGCTGGCTTCACCTGGGAAATCCTCTCCTCAATACACAGGCATTATCCTTTTAAGGAAACAACACTCAGATCATATGATATTTGCCAGTCTTCTTACTGCTTTCATCCTCTCTCTTTCCCCCATCCTGGCCTGCCTCACTGCATTGCTTATTGTCTCTGCAGCATAATCCATCAGCTTCCTGTTGACAGGGTAGGGTATACCATCTTTTCCTCCGTGAGCAAAGCTGAATTTTGAAGGGTCGCTCCAGCTTGCCCTGCTGCCGTAGATTATGTCTGATATCAGGGCCAGGGACCGTATTGTCTTTGGTCCCACGCCCTTTATTGAGGCAAGCTCCTCATAACTCTTTGGGCTCATGTCCCGCGCTTTCTCCAGCGTTCTTATGTCAGTCTCTCTCATTCCTTTTATGTAATGATTCCTTCCCATGCTGAGCGTCTCAACACCGCCTTCAAAATCACGGAGCGTCTTCTGCCTGATGCCAGAGAAATGCCTCCTGAAACTGCCCTCATTTACAATGTCAACAGACGCTTTTCTTGCCTCCCTGCTGTCCCTTGATGTCATGTCCAGAACATCCCCCTCCTTGCGGCCTGAGCATATTGCTGAGTGGGGCTCCTCAATAAAATCCTTCACTCTTTCAGAGAGCCAGTGGTATCTTCTTGCGTAAGAGTCAGAATGGCTCATGCCCTGCTGCACCACGCTCCACTCCCCATTTTCTCCTAAAAAGAAGCAGTGGTGGTAAAGCTGGTAGCTGTCCTGGAGGAGGGAGTTATCCACTTTTGCGGACATCCTTGATGAGTAAACAAGCCTTTCTGTTTTCTGCGTTGAGATATTGAACATTTCCCCTGCCCTGCATATCTCGTCCGGAGCTTTTCTTGATGCCCCTCCCTTTCCTCCTGCAATGAAAACTCCCATGTTCTCATTGTTTAAGGCCTCTTTCAGGGCTCCGCAGACTGTTGTGGTGACTCCTGATGAGTGCCAGTCAAATCCCAGCACACACCCCAGGCTCTGGAAGAAGTAAGGGTTGGAGATCCTGCTTATAAATTCATTCTGGCCGTGCTCCTCTATTATGGCCCCTGTAACAGCCCTGCCCAGCCTCACCATTCTCTTGAAAAGCCATGGAGGGGCATTCCCTGTGTGCAGGGGAAGGCTGGCTGTGCCTGTCTTTTGCATGGAATCACAAAGAGAATTCAATGTTTAAATATGTTTTCAGGACGCGTGTCCAGTGGCCTGTGCGGTAAATCCTTCACTGATTTCATCCTCTTTCTTCACAGCCTTTCTGGCAAACCTGTGGGCCAGGTGCAGGGGCTCCGGAAGCTTGTGGGGATATATTATCATCCTTCTCACAATGTCAGCTGCTGTTCTCAGGCTTATCCTGTGGCCCGGAGAGACGTATACCGGCTTTGCGAAATCCCTTGTCTTAACCTCTTCCCCTCTTATCTCCTTGTCAATCTCTATCTTGCCGTCAAAGGCCTTTCCTGTCATGAGGTTCTTTGCAATGCCTATTGTGGGGGTGTCAATTGAAATTCCGAGGTGGGATGCCATCCCTATTCTTCTTGGGTGCAGGACTCCGTTGCCGTCCACCATGATTATGTCAGGCTTCACGTTCAGGCTGGTGAAGGCTTCTATGATTGCAGGGCCTTCCCTGTAGAAGAGGAATCCGGGAATGTAAGGCATGCTGCATTCCTTCATTACTTCTGCCTTGTCCACTATCTCCATTGTCTCTGCATCCATGACAACCATGACAGAGAGCACCTTGTTCTTGTCAGGGTATGACTGGTCGCAGCCTGCAACATATTTCACCCTTTCAAAGCCATCAGTAGTGAGCACCTTCTCAGCCATCTTCAGCTGCTCCTGTTTAAGCTGTGTCATGTTCATATTATCTCCCCCGCAACATCTTCAGCACAGGAGTTGAAAGAATGATCTACAGAGTAAGCAACAGTGGGCTCAGCACAGAACCCCTTGAACATTAGAAATATTGGATTGCTCATTAATTCATATGGCTCCTCAAAAGCGCGCCTTACATCCCTTTTTAGTATCTCTGTGGCTCTTTCCGGATTTTCACATGGCATTCTCATACCCTCTTTTGCCTTTCACCCCTTTATGATAGCAAAATATCCTCTGATACTGAGAGCTATTATTTAAATTTTTCTATATTTAACTACTGTCTGGTGATATATGTCTGGGTGGGAAGAAGAATGCGGGATATAACTGCACTGTTTCAGGCCCTTAACAGAGTGAGAATGAGTAGGCCCCCTTGAAAAGGGTTTGTTGGGGGGTGGTTGAGAAAACAGAACCAGTTCAGGGGGCCTATGAAATCATGATTGGCTCTTGTGAACCTCCTGGCTCCACATTATGCCTATCTTTGTGAGAGCCTTGTTGAAAGCGTCTGAAATCCTGTATTTCTTCTTGTAAAGGTCATAATCTATCATTCCCATGCCTTTCATTGGGGTTAGGATGCGGTCATAAAACTGCCTCTTGTTGTAGGAGAACCTCATGGGCTTCTGCCTTAGGGCAGGGTGTCCCCTGCCTTCTGGCTCATCTATCAGAGTTCCCTCATGCAGCTTGTTTGCGAATAATGACATTTCAGTCTTCCCCATTTCGCCACCATTCTCTTTCATCTTCTTTATGAGCAGCTTTGCGACCACTGCCTGTTGTTCTGTGGCAAAAACAACCTCATATATGTTGTCAGGCAGGTTATACCTGTCAAACAATATCACCATGGTTCTCACGCAGGGTATGGTAAACTAGTATATAAATGTTACGCTTTTGAGAATTAGTATACAATTAGGTATACTGATATATTGTTTAATCTTTTAATGTGTTTGATATTATCATACTGGCACAAATATACTGGCATCAAATCACTTTTAAAAGGCCAAAACAGCATAGCTCCTAAACCAGCCTTCTCTGCTTTGGCTCAAAGAACTCTTCTATCATCTCCTTGTAATGCCTGCTCACCTTGATGTCCTCATCCTGGGGGAAGCACCTCTTGTACATGGGCCAGAGGTATCTCTCGTCAAGGAACACTATGACTCCGCGGTCATCCTCTGACCTTATGCACCTGCCGGCATTCTGCAGTGTCCTGTTGAACGCTGGGAATATGTAGCCGTAGTCCCACCCCTTGTTGAATTTCCTGTCAAAGTATTTTATCAGCTCTTTTGTCTCAAGGTCAGGGTGCTCCAGCGGCAGCCCCACTATTATCACTGCCTTGAGGAAGTCCCCTGGCAGGTCTATGCCCTCGCCGAATGAGCCTGTTGACGCTCCCAGAAGAACAGCCCCTGTCTTTTCATATCCCTTGAAGTTTTCAATGAATTCTGTTTTCTCCTCCTTTGTCATCCCCGGCTGCTCCCTGAAGGAGGTCTTGCTGCACAGCCCGTAAAGATGCCTGTAGACCTGGTCCCTCAGGCTGTAGCTGGGAAAGAAAACTGCTGAATTTCCCGGCACCAGATTCACTATGTCAGAAACTATCTCTGCAATCCTCCTGAACTGGGCGTCATGCCTCATTGAGTATTTTGTTGTTGTCTCAGGCACCACCAGCGTCAGCCTGTTGTCCTCAAGAAAAGGGCTCTCATAAGTCTTCTCAACAGTATTCTCTGGAAAGCCAAGCAGGTCCCTGTACATGCTTGTGGGGGTCAGGGTGCCGCTCATTATTATTGTGGAATGGGAATTGTTCATTATTTCCTCTGTGAGCACAGAAGGGTCAAGGCACCTGTATGTCAGGGTGACAAACGGCTGGTCCTTGAACTTTGATGCAGAGAGTATCCTTGCAAACCCCTTGTCAGATCCCTTCCAGGACTCCAGGAAGGATGCAACAGACCCCACATAGCTCTGCTTCTGCTTCTCCCTTATGTCATCCCCTGCGCAGGAGAGGTCAGACACAATCTCCCCATAATCCCTTATCCTGTTGATGCTCTCAATAAAGCTGTTCCTGTCAACCAGCTTCTCTGACCCTGTCTTGAGGTCTCTTGCATGGCTGTTCAGGACATCCTGTATGAGGGAGAGCTCCTCAACAACCTCATTATAGTTGTGTTTCTTGGCCTCCTTGACCGCCCTCTTAAGCACAAAGCTGGACAGCTTTTCCGTGGCCAGCTCCCTCAGCCTTGAGGGAAGGTTGTGGCCCTCGTCTATTATGACTATTGATTTCTCTATTTCCTTGCCTGTTTTTGTGAGGAAGTTGTCCCTTATGCTCGGGTTGAACATATAATAATAGTCCGCCACTATCACCTCAGACATCCCCGCCAGTATCATTGCCATCTCATAAGGGCAGAGCCTGCTGCTTGCGCACACCTCAACCAGCTTCTCTGTGCTGCAGCTGTTCATTGCTTTTATCTCTGAGAGCGCCTTCTTTGCCTCCGGAGTTATCTTCCCTCCCTTTCTGGTCCTTGAGTAGAACTCGCACTTTCCGTCATCCCTCATTGTCTTGCAGTATTCAGAGAAGTCCCTTGAGGACATCAGCCCTATCCCCTCCATTGCGCACATCCATCTCTTGCCTATTATGTCTGCCGCATTGAAGCTCAGGTTATACTTTTTCTTTATCTCTCCCAGGGTTTCCAGGGCAATAAGGTGCTGGGTATGCCTTGAGGTGAGGAAGAACACTGTCGTGCCGTTCTCTGAAGCATGCTTAAGTGACGGCCCCAGAGCAGCGATTGTCTTGCCCAGGCCCGTGGGGGCGTGAGCTATCATGCTGCCCCCTTTTTTTACGACATCTGCCACTTCTTTTATCATGTCCTCCTGGATCCTTCTTATTTTTTCGTAGGGAAAAAGAAATTCAGGGTTCATGCTCCTTGATTTTTTGGCCTGGCTTTAAAATTTTTCTGTTTTGCCCTCCAGCCGGAAGCATTTGTTCCGGAAAAATCAGAAAACTTTATAAACAAGCGCTTTTAACATTTATTTAAGAAAATATATTATAAAGTTTGCATTTGTTATGTGGGGGATTATAGATGAAGAATAGAGCTATATTTGGCGTTTTTTTCAGGGAAAAGCCAGCCATGATGCTGGTGAATCTCAGGAATGCCAAAAGCGAAGTTTACGCCTCTAACCTTGCCAAGCAGATTGACTGCACTTATTCTCATGTCGTGAAGATCCTGCAGCAGATGGAGAAGGCAGGCCTGATAAACTTCAACAAGCAGGGCAGGCTGAAGCTGCTTTCCCTCACAAAGAAAGGTGTTGAGGTTGCTGACAGCATAGACAGAGTGAAGAATCTGCTTTAGCCCGCTTTGAAAATGGCAGATGTCATGAGCATGATGAATCTTGGAATTCCTGCTGCAGTGATTGTCATTGTATCCATTCTAAGCCTGTTTGTTTCCCTGCCCCTGAGCGCGTTTGCCTTGTGGCTTGCAGGCAGGGTGCTCAAGCTGAGGATAACATTCCTTAAATCCCTGATTCCCGCGCTTATTGTGTGGCTTGCAGGGGGTCTCATAACAGGCCCTTCAATTTTCATGGACAGCATGCTTTTTAAGTTCTCATTATTCACCATTGGATTTGTTGTGACTGCAGGGATTTCGCTAATACTTCCCAAGTTCTTCTTCAATCTTGAGTGGAAGGAGGGGCTGCTTGCGGGCCTGCTGTGGATAGTGTTCAATTACCTGATTACGCTGGCTCTAGGCTTCATTGTCTTTATCCTTGTGTTCTTCCTGATCTTTGTGATAGGGATTGGAGCTTTCCTTATATAACTAAAGTGAGGCCCGCGCATCTCTATGGCGATTATGTGGCGCGTCTCAGGATAGCTTATAATTACAAGAAGTTAAGAAGAATGAGCTTTATCATAAGATCTATGTTTTTACGCTCTTCAAGTGAGCATCATCTCCAGAAAAAACGCAGGACAGTGTTTGGGGTATTGCGGGCCTTATCCAACAGCCCGTCTCACATCAACCGCCTCTGCAGACTGCACGCCATCAATCCCTGCAATCTTTTTCTCAAGCTCCTCTGTGGAGCCCTTCTCCTCAGGCATTGTAAAGAATATTTCCAGAGCCTTTAGCCCGAATGCAATCGGCTTCTTCTCTGCCTTGCCTGTCTCTCCGCCGAATTCAGAGATCATTCTGGTGGCTTCCTCCTCTATCCTGTCCAAGTCTGTTTCAACACCTTCAGGCATTATCTTCAATGTCACAACAACTGTAGCCATGGGATCACCTGAATAACCTAATTCGGACCTGTGAATCCGCACTCAGGGCATGAGTATTTTGCCACTATCTTCCTGCACTGGGGGCATCTTACTATCTCCTGCTTTCCGCACTTGGGGCACATGAACCTCGCAACCCCTTTCATGTTTGCAACCCTCTTGTTGCAGGAACTGCATTTGATTTGCTTTGCCATGTGACAGAGGGTTTTATACCCCTTTATAAATCTTTTTGTTCTCATTCAGGAATCGTTACAAAAATATATAAAATGGTGTGGAATTGAAGCTACTGGGGGTTAGTTAATGGCAGATGCTGACAGTGACACGCATGGTGATGTCCTAGGTCCGCCTCCCTTGCCTGACGAAGGCAGGGAAGGGATTCTCTCAAAAGTCTTCAGCAGGAAAAAGGACAAAGAGGGCAAGGACAGCTCAAACAAAAACTCAGAAAAAGACGCCCCAAAGGACAAGGAGAAACTTCTGAAGGACCTTTCTGAAGAGATAGACAAGAAGAGAGCAGAGCTTCTGAAGAAGGAAAAGGAGCTTGACAAGAGAGCAGAAGAGATAGATAAGAATGAAAAGAAGTCTGAGAAAAAATCCTCAAAAGGAAATGGGGGGGCTTCAGGGGAGGAACTGGAAAAGGACATGGACAAGCTCATGAAGAGGTATGAAAGCCTGAGCAAAGAGGTTGAAAAGAAAGAGGCTGAGCTCAGGGATCTTGAGCATGAGATAAACATGCAGAAGAAAGAAGCTCCCAAGAAGGAGAAGGCGCTCTCCAGCAAGCAGAAGCTGCTGATAAAACTCTCTGACAAGCTAAAGGAAAAATCAGAGAACCTGAGCAAAAAAGAGGCAAGCCTGAACTCAAAAGAGGAGGGGCTGAAGAAGGCTGAAGAGGACCTGAAGAAAAGGCAGGATGAGTTCAGTAAGACATACAAGAATCTCAAGAAAGAGGTTGAGTCCCTGACAGGCAAGAGCGCCTCGCTTAAGAAAGAGATAGAAAGCCTGCAGTCAACAAAAGACGATCTTGAAAAGAAGGTCAATGAGAAGAGGAAGGAAGTCAAGGAGGCAAGCCTTTTCCTGAAGAGGGAAAGAAAGCTGATTGACGAGAAGCAGAACGAGCTCTCTGAGAGGGAGAACAAGCTGATAAAAAGGAAAGAGCTGAATGAGGAGCTTAAGAAGAAACTGGATGACAAGCAGAGCTATCTTCTTGACAAGGAGACCAAGCTGAATGAGAAAGAAGCAGAGCTGAAAAAGAAGGAGAATCAGCTGCAGAAGCAGGAGGAGTCAGCCAAAAAGACTGTCAAAAGCATAGATGATGACATACTGAAGCTCACCAAGAAAAAGGAAAAGCTGGAAAATGACATTGAGGAAAAGTCAGAGTACGTGAGAAACCTTGAGGAGAAAGAGAAAGAGCTTTCTGAGAAGGAGAATGATGTGGTAGAGAGGGTAAGGGACATGGAGGAAGACCTTGCTGACCTGAAGAAAAGAGAGGATGAGATACAGTCTTTAAGCAGCAGGATAGAGGAGGACAAGAAAGAGATTGAGGAGAGGGAGAAAAAGGTCCTGCAGGCAATAGACGAGCTGGAGGCAAGGGAGAGCCAGCTTGAAAAGAGAGAGAAGGAGATTGAGGACAAAAAGAAGAAGGCTTCTGATATTGAAAAGGAGTGGAAGAAGAAAACCAATGAGCTGGACAAGAGGCTCAAGAAGATTGAGGAGGCAAAAGAGCTCAAGACAAGCATAAGCTCGCTCAGGAAATCAAAGGAAAAGATGTCAAAAGAGATGGAAAAAGAGATTTCCTCTCTTGAAAAGGAGATAAACAAGAAGGTGGCAAAGCTCTCTGACCTCAAGGAGCTTGAGAAGAAAGAAAAGCATCTCAGGGAGAAGGAGGAGATGCTGGACAGGAAGGAGGAGATGCTGGAAAAGGGCCTGAAGGAGCTCAAGAGCGAGGAAGAAGAGCTTAAGAAGAAAGTGTTCAGGATGCCGCAGAGCGAGCTTAAGATGAAAGGCATCTCAGGTGTTGTTTCAGAAGCCTCAAAAGCGGAAAAGCCGTCCACCCTGGCCGTCTACTCCCTCATAGAGCAGGCAAGGAGCGCGATACACCAGAATGATTTTGAAGGCGCAAAAAACATCTACGACAGGATAAAAAAGGAATACTCCAGCCTCAAGGACATAGAGGACAGGAAGAAAGTATATTACGAGATAATGGAGCTGAAGACCGACATTGAGCTGGGAATGCTTGGATAAAATCTCTTTGTTTAACTGTCCCTTATTTTAGCTGCTATTCTTATTGCTTTAACCAGCATCCGCGTTTATAACCCTCTCGTTCTCATCAACCCTGAACTTCACATCAAGGAATTTCTCTGTTACATAGATATTGGTGAGGGTGTGGCCTGTTATCTCAGCTGCCCTGATGCTGCCGCCGAAGATTCCCATAATGGGTATGAGATTGTCAGCAAGATGCCTGTCAACAGGAGCCCCTGCCTTTATTGCCCTGAGAAGCCTGGTAGCAGCCTCCCTTCCTACAACCTCTGCTTTCTTCCCCCTCTCTCCCAGAGAGTCAGCACCAACTCTTATGGGATTGTTAAGGTCTATCTCATCCTTGTCTCTGGAAAGAACTCCCCAGAGCGTGATTCCTGATCCGTCTGAGGAGGTATTGCAGTATTCTGTCCTTATGTCAACAGGACACCCTGCCTCCTTAAGCGCAGCTGCTGCTGATTCCGCCTGCCTCTCAGCAACTCTTGCCCTCTCAAGGGATGCTGATGCATGGCTCACCCCCTTTATGTGCACAACACCTGCCTGCTCCATTATCCTGAGTTCCGGCGCGCCCTTTTCTTTTCCGGGCGTGAACAGGGGATTTATCCTTAATGCCACAGAGCCTCCCCCTTTTGGATAATACCCTCTTTTCTCAAGCGTAAAATCAATCCCCGCATATCTTCTTAGCTGGGGAAGAAGCACTTCGCTGAAATAATCAATGGGCATGCTCCACTTGGTGTCAGTGCCTCCCCTTACCTTTATGCCTGTCTTTCCCTCAGCAAGCATGCAGGGAAGCATTAAAGACTGGAGGAACAATGTTATTGAGCCTGCTGTTCCTATGTCAATATCAAGATTCTGCGGCCTGGCCTTTCCGGGAGAGAATCTCACCATCTCTGAGCCGAGTTCCGCGCCTTCAGCCCTTGCATTGCATAATTTCTCAAGAGCCTTTATGCAGTGGAGGTGCTGGCTTTTCAGCCCAGGCTTGGGCCTGCCCTTTCTTATTCCCGCAACCTCAAAAGGCTTCTGGGTTACAGCAGAAAGAGCCAAAGCTGTCCTCACTATCTGGCCTCCTCCCTCCTTGTAGCTTCCGTCAAGATGGATTGGCTTGATTGTCATGCTGATGCTGGCTTGCGATAGATTTAAATAATTTACTCCTCTATCATGTGCTTTAATCATGAAAGTCCTCAATATTCTTATGGCAGCAGCTCTTGTATTAGCCTCAGCTGTGCTGCTGAGCACAGGCGCAGCAGCCAGGGGGGTTGAGTCTCATAATATCACATTCAACGTGGCTTACGGCGCTGTTGTTGTTGCAGAAGACATTGCGTTTGAAAGCCCTTTAAGCAGAGAGCTTGTTCTTGACATTCCCTCAAACACGAAAGGGCTGAGCGTGAAGGTGGACAGAAGCAACAGCGCTTATGAGACAGAAGATAGCAAGCTGATGATTAACCTTTCCTCTGCAAAAAGAGTAAGGTTCAGCTATGTAACCCCTGACTTCCTGGACGGGACTGACTTTACAGCCTCATTCAGGGCTCAGTATAACATAAGCGAGCTCAGGATAAAGCTTGTTCTTCCTGAAAATGCCGTGCTTGCAAAGCCCCTTTCAGAGTCGCGGGTGGGCCATGGTTCAGTGTATCCAAAGCCTTCAAGCGCGCTCACTGACGGCAGGTCAATAATACTCATATGGGATTATGGTTCAGTTGACAAGGGGGAGGAGAAGAGCTTTTTTGTGAGGTACAAGAGGCAGGCAAGCTCTTTCTACATCACAGTGCTTGGGGTCTTGATTGCCGCCCTTATCCTGGGCATTGGAGCGTACTTTGGAATGGCAGTTTACAGGTCAAGGAAGAGGGCAAAGAGGGCTTATGAGGAGCCTCAGGAGAAGGCAGAGGAGCCAGGGAAAGGCCCTGAGGAGGAGGGCAGCTTCGGAAAGCACCTCAAGGAGGATGAAGAGCAGGTTGTTAACCTCCTGAAGCAGAGAGAGGGAAAGTGCGAGCAGGGAACACTAAGAATAATCACCGGATTCTCAAAAGCAAAGCTTTCAGGACTTCTTAAAGAGCTTGAGGACCGCAAAATAGTCCACAGAGAGAAAAGAGGCAAGAAAAACCTTGTTTTTCTTAAAGAGCAGTGAATGAACATATACGAACCTTAAAATGCTCTAAAGCCTGTTTCTAAAGGCCTTAAGGGGTGTGTTCACCAGATAAAAATTAAGTAGACACAGCTCCCATCATGCCCTATCCCAAGCTCGGGCCACGGCGCAATACCACACCAACCCCTTCGTGGCCCCTGCTTACACTCACATCACATAAAACAAGAACATCACGATAAGAGAACTAAGGGAGACTCAAAATGGAAGCAAACAATCAAGCTGCGGACAGCAAATACGTCATTGGCGATAGGGCCACCTATATCTCTGCGATCTTTGACATGTTCAGCATTGATGACCAGTCTGAGTTGATCAAGGGAAGGCTAAACGGGCATGAGGACAGCCTGTCAAACATAGGATGGATTCATAATATGCTGGCTAAAGCAGAGAGAGACTTTTATAAATCCGCAGACAGGGAAAGAGGCATGAATCAGGCTTATGCAAAACTAAGGCAGTTGAAGCCCAGCATATCAAGAATAAATGATGAGGAAAATGAAACAAGCTCTGTCATATCCTCCCTTCCTGATATAAACATAGAATCAATGGTGAAGGACACATATCTGCCCCTGAAAACACTGGCTGAGAAGGCAGTCAAAAACCTTATATACAGGGCAGATGACCTTCAGCACAAGATTAACGAATACATGGAAGAGCATAAGACACCATTAGAGGAGTCTAATGGGCTTGTTGGTTCAGATAACCCCAACTTTTATAAGCCAAATGGGAATCCAGAAGACAAGAAGTCAAGGGTGAGTTATATCTGATGCTCCCCAATAAAAATAAGCAAACATGGAGGTAGGAAAAATGAGAAAGGCATTAAGCGTGTTTGTGGTCCTGCTCATGATGTTGAGCATGGCGTCAGCAGCATTTGCGCAGGAGACAGGCGCTAACCAGACAGCTGAGCAGTCTGAGGAAGAGCAGGAGAACCTGACAGATGCCTCAGGAGATGCAACAGGAGATGTTGCTGAGGACGCAGAAGAAGAGCTCCTGACAGAGGAGGAAAAAGAAGAGGCAGGAGTTGGCCCTGACAGCCCGGTTTTATGGGGTCTTGAGAGGGCAATGGAGAGAATAAGCCTTGCAATGACCTTCAACAAGTCTGCAAAAGCACAGAAAGGGCTTGAGCACGCAAGAGAGAGGCTTCTTGAAGTCAAGTCAATGGTGCAGGAGAAGAAGATGGAGCAGGCAGAGAAGGCAAAAAAGGCGCATGAGAAAGCCATGAAAAGGGTGCAGCAGGATGCTGAATCCATTGACGGCGAGGAGCCTGAGGAATCCCTAAAAGCGCAGCTTGCCATAGAAGAGAAGCTTCAGGAGCAGGAGCAGGAGATGGAAAGATTCGGCGCAAGAGTCAAAGAACTGAAGGGCCTCGCTGAAGAGCAGCAGGTGAAGCTTGGAAAGCTCATCTCCTCAATGAGAAGCAATACCAACGATGTCAAGGCCAAAATGGAGGAAAAGCAGAACAAGATAAGGGTAAAGGTGCAGGCAAAGACCGGCAAGTCTGCTGAAGAGGTTGAAGAGATGGTTGAGCAGATCAAAGAGGCAAGAAAGGGCAGCGAAAAAGCAGCAGACCAGGCTCAGGCTAGGATAAGCCAGGCCAGGGAAAGGATTGAGGAGGCAAGAGAGCAGTCAGAGCAGGCAGGCATGGATGAAGCTGACGATGAAGAAAATGAGACAGAGGAAGAGCAGGAAGATATAATTGATGATGAGCCTGAAGAGGACTCAGAAGCTGAGGATGAAGCACCTGGTGCAGACGCTGCAGCAGGGCCAGGCAAGGTAAAAGGCATCATCTGATAACTTTTTTTTATCTTTTTCTTTGATTTTTCTTTTTTAGAGCTTAACAAACATCTGCAGCGCTTGCAATCAAAGCCTTTTCTTTCTCCTGAGAACTTTAGTCATGAGGTAGCCGACCTTGTCCCTGAAACTGGAGTCCATCCTCTCAAGATCCTCCTCAGAAGGCATTTTCTTGTCCTGCTCCACAAGCCTGCTGTAGTCAGGCCTGGACACCTTTTTTTTGCCCTCTCTCTTGTTTTTGTCTTTTCTTTTGAAAGGCCACATGATAAGATGATAATCACACGCCTATTCTTTAAAAATTTTGCCATGATCTAACCCACTTCCTCATGATGTTGAAATTGTGATGGAAAAATATATAAATGGTGTCTATCAGGTTCCTGCTTATGGAAACAAAAAAATCAGGCAGTAATGTCTGGGAGATACCAAAGCACGGCAGCATGAGAGTGCCAGCTTTTGTCTATGCTTCTGAGAAACTTATGGAGAGCATAAGAAAGGACAAGACACTGGAGCAGGCGTCCAATGTGGCCTGCCTTAAGGGCATACAGAAGGCATCATATGTCATGCCTGACGCGCATCAAGGGTATGGGTTCCCCATAGGGGGTGTTGCTGCGTTTGATATGGATGAGGGCATAATCTCTCCTGGCGGTGTAGGTTATGACATAAATTGTTCTGTAAGGCTTCTAAGGACAGGCCTGTCTGTTGATGATTTCATGAAAAAAAGAAAAGAGGTCCTTAATGAACTCTTCAATAATGTTCCGGCTGGAGTCGGCAGGGGAGGCAAGACAAGGATAAGCAAGGAAGAGCTCCTGGAAGTGCTGTCAAAGGGCGCAAGATGGGCTGTCTCCCAGGGATACGGGACTGAGGAGGACTACAGGCATACTGAAGAGGAAGGCATGATGGAGGCTGACACGTCGTATGTTTCTGAGAGGGCCCTGAAGAGGGGAATGCCCCAGCTTGGCAGCCTGGGAGCGGGAAATCATTTTCTTGAGATTCAGAAAGTAGATAAGATACTCAACAGTCAGACAGCAGGCTCTTTCGGCATTGACAGCAGCAACAATGTCTGCATCATGATACACTGCGGATCCCGCGGCCTGGGCCACCAGGTGGCCTCGGATTATATAAAGCAGATGGAGGACAAGTACGGCCATGAGGGGCTTCCTGACAGGGAGCTGATAAACGCTCCTGTGAACTCGGAGCTCGGCCAGAATTACCTGAAGGCGATGGGGGCTGCAGCCAACTTTGCATTCGCGAACAAGCAGATGATAACCCACTGGGTGAGAGAGGGCTTCAACAAAATATACGGGGAGCCTGACATTCATGTTGTTTATGATGTCTGCCATAACATTGCAAAGATTGAGAAGCACATGGTTGAGGGCAGCCGGAAAAAGGTTTGCGTACACAGGAAGGGAGCCACAAGAAGCTTTGGCCCTGGCAGGGAGGAGATTCCTGAAGCCTACAGGAGCGTGGGCCAGCCGGTTATAATCCCCGGCTCTATGGGCACTGCCAGCTATGTTATGGTGGGAACAAAAAAGGCAGAGGAGCTCTCCTTTGGCTCAACTGCACATGGAGCAGGAAGGCTGGGCTCAAGGCATGAGGCCCTGAAGAGATTCAGGGGAGAGAAGATAAGGGATGAGCTCTCAGAAAAGGGTGTTGAGATAAAATCAGTCTCATGGAAGACTGTGGCAGAAGAGGCTCCAGGAATATACAAGGACATTGATGAGGTGGTGCGGGTCTCAAAGGAGACCGGCCTTGGAGAGCCTGTTGTGAGGCTCATGCCCCTTAGCGTCATGAAAGGATAATTTTTTAAAAATAAATAACTCTTGTATATTAAATGGATATAACAATCATAATAATCCTTTTGCTTCTCTCTTTTATAAGTGGCATGGTGGGGGTTGTGATTGGTGGAGCAGGCTTGTTGATGACTCCTGCTTTGATTGCGATGGGGCTTTCCCCTCACATCGCTGTCGGCACAACAAGGGCGGGATTCTTTACAGCACCCTTTATAGGATTATACAATTTCAGCAGAAAGAAGCTTGTTTTATGGAGGCTTGCTGTGATAGCAGGAGCGCTCGGATTAATAGGAAATCTTGTTGGTCTCTTTTTCTTTTTTTCAATACCTGAGACCTTGCTTAAGATAATAGTGGCTGCTGTGACTATAGCGGGCATAACCCTCCTTTTTGTAAAAAAGGACCTTGGGGTTAAGAGGTTCAGGAGGCTATCCAGGAAACACACTGCCACAGGTTTTATATCCATTTTCCTCATAGCGGTTTATGCAGGGATGTACGGCCCAATGTATGCCATACTCCTTTCTTACACCCTTGTCATATTCTTTGGAATGACATTCCTGGAGTCATCCGCAACAAGAAAATTATTCGGGATAATAAGGATGGTGTCAACAGTTCCTATCCTTGTGATTGCAGGGAAAGTGATGATAGCCTACGCACTTGTGCTCCTAGCGGGAAGCTCAGCAGGAAGCTATTTAGGAAGCAGATATGCTGACAGATTGAGCAATAACACACTCAGGATTGGGTTCATTGTGATAACACTGTTTGCCCTCCTAAAGATGTTTGTATAAGCTCACAACTCAATAATCTTGCCTTTCTTGCCCACATTCATGACTTTAGTCGTGCCTATCTTCTCCTCTATCCCCTCTGCCTCGTGAACGTGGCTGCACAGCAGGATGTCAGGGTGGAACTTGTCTATTGCCTTCTTCACGCCCTCGCTGCCTTTTACTATGTCAGAGAATTTCTCCATTTTTGTGCCTGAGGGATGGACATGGGTGACCATTATCTTTTTGTTGAGGTATTTTATCCTGTCAAAGCCTTTCTTTAGAAGGTCGTAAACCTCTTTCTCGCTCACCTGGTGGAGCCCCAGGTTAGCCCCTCCTGCTCCGAATATGCCTATGTCCTTATACTTGACAGAATAGCCGTGGATGTTCTTCACCCCATAGAGTTCTGCCAGGAAATCTGTTGTTGCGATGCTCTCATGATTTCCTGGAATGAGCAGGACTTTCTTATGCTTTCTTGAGAAAGGCCCCACTATACCCTCGGTGCTGCTCTCAAACATTGTGAGGTCTCCGCAGAGTATAACAAGGTCCGCGTTCTCCTTGTCAGCCCTGTCAGCCAGCTTTTTTGCCAGATCCCTGTCTCCGTGTATGTCTCCGGAGGCGAGTATCCTGAGCTTCTTATGTTCATTATCCTTTGCTCTCTTGTCTGCTGTCATAGTATGTAATCATTCCAGAAGGGTATTTAAATATTTTGAGGGGCTATCTCTCCTTCACAAGCACTTCCTCGCCCACAAGGTTTATTATCTTGGAGGGCCTTCCTTTCTTCTCCCCCTCATCTATTGCAAAGTCTATCCTGGACCTCATCTCAGGGTCAATCTCGTCTATTGAAGCAACAAACTTCTTGCCTGCCTCATTTATGCTGGTCGTCACAACAGGCACTCCAAGCTTCCTGACAACCCTGTTGAACCAGTGCCGGGGAAGCCTCACTCCAAGCGAGTCCCGTCCCTTGTTAACTTCCTCTGTAACACAGTTCTTGTTCTTCAGCTTAAGCACGAGAGTGTAGGGGCCCGGCAGCATGTCAAACCATTCCTGCGAGCTCTCGTCAATAACACAGTTCTCTTTTATCCACGGCTTTGAGGGCGCTATGACAGAAAAAGGGGCTTCGGGCCTTTTCTTTATCTCCCTTATCCTCTTCACAGCCTTGCTGTCAAGGGCGTTGCACCCCAGGCCGTATATGGTGTCAGTTGGGTGTATGAACACACTTCCCTTTAGTATCTTATCCACATGGCTTTCTATCTCAATGTCAAACTCTTCTTTTGTGAGCACCCTCATAAAAACTGCCTCCTGCTGATTTCTTTATAAATTTTGCTCATGTGTCATATATGAAAAGAAAAAGAAGCCCCAAAAGGGGCTTTTGAGGTGTTTTGGCTAGGCATAAGTCAAGAAGTCCTTATGTTTTGAGCGCGAACATCCTGCTGGAACCAGAAGTCAGAGAGAAAGTCAATCCTCCTCTTGTATGACTCCCAGTCCATGAATCTTTTTGGTTTCCTGAATAAGCTTGGCATGAACATGATCACCTCCCTGCTGTTAATGACTTTATCTGCTCAAAGAAGAGCCTTTCAATCGTTCTGCTGCTGAGATCTATCATCACAATCACCTCTGAATTCAGCTTTAGCAGGAAGCTGATGGGACTTACCCCGCAATAGGGCGCCCAATTCCTGCTGATTGACTGAATCTGATAATACTTGTATGACCCTGATGATTTAAATACCTCACGTGAGGATGTCCAGTGTCCAGTGGGGGATTAAAAGCTGTCTGACAGCCTTTTAATCTGGTTTTGGAAATGTCCTGGGAAGTCCAGTGGATACCATAACTTTTAAAAACAACAGGCCCAACAATAGATACTGCAATGAAAAGGGTCCATCTGTTCATAAGCGGAAGGGTGCAGGGTGTCTTCTTCAGGTCAAACACTGAAAGAAAAGCCAGGGAGCTTGGCCTTGTGGGCTTTGTGAGGAATCTGCCTGACGGCAGGGTTGAGGCTGTTGCACAGGGTGAAGATAAAAAGGTTGATGAGCTTGTGGAATACTGCAGAACAGGGCCATCTGCTGCTGATGTTGAGAATGTTGAGGTGATGGAGGAGAATCCAGGAGAGGAGTTTTCTGATTTCTCAGTGAGATACTGACCATCATGCTGCAATCAGGGCCATGGTTTCATATCTTCAGGAGAATGATTATTACTGCAAGGGCTATTACGCACATGATTATGTAGGACCAAGTCCTGTCCCATGATGTCTTAAGCCATCTCGGATGGGCCTTTGCCTGAAATCTTCCCATTCTACTCAAAATCAGTCAGCTTCTTTGTGCCTCCCGAGTACTTGACTATTGTTGTGGTGCCTTCTGCTCCCCCCATGGTCTTCTTCACTGTTATGAACCTGTCCTCTGAAAGCTTGCTGACTTTCCTCTGGAATGTCTTGTAAACAGCCTTCCCTCCCTCTTTCTGGTATTCCTTGTAGATATCCCCTATCCTCCTGCCTGAGTTCTTCTTTATTATCTCCAGGATGAATTTTGTCTCGTCCTCCAGGCCCTCCTTCTTCTTTATGCTGAACTCCTCAAGCTTGCCTATTGCTTTCTTGACATGCTCTGAGGTTATCCTCCTGCTGCTTGCGTCCTCTGCAGCGTTGCCTGCCTCCCTGAGAAGGTAAAGGCCCGCCCGTACATCCCCCATCTCATATGTTTTCTCTGCTGCTGTCTGGAACGCCTCCTCATCCCACACTCCCGGCACAAAAGCATACTTCATCCTCTCCTGCAGTATCCCTTTTGTCTCTTCCTTGTTGTAAGGCTTGAACTCCAGCATCTCAGGGGTGAGCCTTGACTTCACCCTCTGGTCCAGGTTGACAATCCAGTCCTTGTAGTTTGTTATAAGGATCACTGATTTTTTGTATATCTCCTCAAGCACGTTGTATATGAAATCCTGGTCCTCCAGCTTGTCCACCTCATCAAGGACAAAAACAACAGATTTCTTGTTCAGCATGTCCTTCACTATCTTGAACAGCTCGTCGCTTTTCTTGTTGTGGGTGAAACTGTATCCAAGAACATCGCATATCTCAAGCATTATCTTAAAGAATGTGTTCTTCTGCCAGCAGTTTATGTAAATGGGGATAACCCCCCCTATATCCTCTTCCTCAAGAGCCTTGAGCAGGTGCTTGCAGGCCACTGTCTTTCCCACTCCCGGAGCGCCGTAGATGAACAGGTTCCTGCCGTTCCTTCCCTCTGCAAGGGGGCGTATGCATAATGATATCTGCTTCTGCTGCATCTCCCTGTAAGGGACACGCTTGGGAATGTAGTCGTAATCCAGCGGAACGTGGTCTCTGAAAAGGCTTTCTCCAGAACCCAGCATATCCTTGAAGACCCCCATGTTGACACAGAAAACCATGTATGTTTTATATAATTTTTGATTTGCACAGGCTTATTCAAACCTTCCCCTGACCTTGTTCTCTTCAGAGGCGATGATCTTCCTGTGCATCCTTTCAAACTCAGACTCTTTTCTGCTGAATCTTTTCATTGCCTGCCTTATGAGCAGCAGAATTATGATTGCCCCCGCTGCCAGCATTATGTTGTGAATGGCTTCCATATCCTTCCTCTTATCATGGACTTATTTAAATTTAACCTTTTTGCTTCTCTTTCTCCTTCTTTTTGATATACTTCTGCACATGGTCCTCTGAGCAGAAGAAGCACAGCTCCCCGTCTATCTTCCTCTCATAAGTCTCCTCCTTGCTGATGAGTATCTTTCCGCAGTACCTGCATTTTGCGTCTCTTCCGCCTTCTTCTGCCCCCATTGAGAATCCCTCCTCCCACTGCTCCAGCTCGTCATCCTCAACAAGCTTCTTTCTTCCCACGTCAGAGTAGACATTCTCCTCAAGCTCTCCTGAATCCATCATCGCCCCTTTCTCGTCCTCAGACTCCTCTCTCTCGTCAGCATCCTCTATGAAATCATACTTATCTCCCCTCATCTCTTCCTCATCCTTTGCCATTATAGCACCCCCTGTCACCTTTTTTCTATGGTTTTAAGCCCTCCCATGTACGGCTGAAGGGCTTTTGGAACATTAACGCTTCCGTCCTTGTTCTGGAAGTTCTCCATTATGGCCACCATTGTCCTGCTTGTTGCAACCGCGGTTGAGTTAAGCGTGTGCACCAGCTCCTTTTCACCGCCTTCTTTTCCATATCTTATATTAAGGCGCCTGGCCTGATAATCAGTGCAGTTTGAGCATGACACAAGTTCGCGGTATGCCTTCTGGGCGGGCATCCACACCTCAAGGTCGTATTTCTTGGCAGCCATTACGCCTATGTCCCCTGTGCAGACGTTGACAATCCTGTAGGGCAGCCCCAGCTTCCTGCAGATCTCTTCAGAGTTCTTTATCAGCTCCTCGTGAAACTCCCAGCTTTTTTCGGGAGTGCAGAAAACGAACTGCTCCACCTTGTTGAACTGGTGCACCCTGAATATTCCCTTTGTGTCCTTGCCGTGGGCTCCCGCCTCCTTCCTGAAGCATGGGCTGGCCCCTGCCAGCTTCATGGGCAGATGCTCAGGGTCTATTGTCTCTTTCATGTGCATTGCCGCAATAGGATGCTCGGATGTGGCTATGAGGTAAAGGTCTTCATTCTCTATCTTGTACAGCATCTCCTCAAAGTCGTCCAGGCTTGTGACTCCCTCATAAGGCTCTCTCTTCATCATGAAAGGGGTCTGCAACAGCCTGAACCCCCTTTCTCTCAGAAAGTCAATCGCAAACCTCTGCAGCGCCAGGTCAAGCATGACAAGGTCTTCCTTCAGGTAATAGAATCTGGCCCCTGAGACCTTTGCTGCCCTCTCTATGTCCGCAGCATCAAGATTCTCCATGAGGTCAACATGGCTCTTTGGCGTGAAGCTGAACTCGGGCTTCTTGCCCCACTGCCGCACGACCTCATTTTCTGTGTCATCCTTTCCAGCGGGCACTGACTCGTGCAGGAGGTTGGGCAGCTTCATGAGGTATGTGTTTATGTCCTCTTTCAAAGCGCTTATCTCTGCTGAGTAAGTCTCTATCTTCTCTGGCAGATCCCTGAGTTTCTTTAGCTGGGATGACACATCATTGTTCTGTTTTTTCCTTTCAGAGATTTCTTTTGATAGCTCGTTCTTCTCGTGCTTGAGCTTCTGGAAGTCAAACTGCAGCTGCCTGTACTTCTTGTCCTTCCTGACAAGGTCCTTCAGCCATCTAATCTTCTCTTTATCCCCTCTTTTCTTCAGGTCAGCCTCCACAATCCCCGGCTTCTCCCTTATCAGGCTTATGTCAAGCATCTTATTCATGTTTTGGGCTGCAGATGTTTATAAATATTTTGGAAACCAGAGATGAATCTTAATGGCATACTGGTATACACATCTCCCTCCGGCCTGTATATGAAAACAACCGCAATATTTAAATACTATGATGCCTTAACTCCCCTGCTATTAACAAGTGGTGGGGGTTCCAGGAGGGAACCAAGAGTGACCAGAGAAGGGGAAAAAAAGCGGTTATTGGCGAGGATAATAAGAAGGAATCATGAATTCTCCAGATATAATCATGAAGAGCTTCAGGAGATAGACCCCAATACATTCTATGCCTCCTCTCTTCAGGGAGAGGCTGTGATGCTCATTAATTCCAATGTGCTGATTGTGGGCACTGAGGATTATGAGGCCAGGAAAGTGGCAGTCTCGTCTTACACATTTGACATGAAAGGCAGAATAAGATACCTTCACACTACAAGGCTTGACACTTCAAGGATCAGCCCCTCTGATATTGGGTGGAAGTCAGCTGAGATGATGGAAGAGCTCTATGCCCGGACAGAAGGGAAAGGATATGAGACCTGCAGCAGAGTGTCTCCCACCCCTGACGGAGATCTTGAGGTCAGCTTAGGGGAAGAAAAGTGCACCTTTCCGGGAAATTATGAAGGCAGGAGTGTGATGAAAATGTACCGTCTCTTTATTCAGGGAGAGGCTGCCCTTGAGGCATTTAAGGCAGAGCTCAGCAATAGAATGCCTCTTACAGAAGAAGAGAAACTGCACGCAGAGTTCATCCTATTAGGGTCAAACTTCCAGAGCCTTAATTACCATTACAGGGATCCCGCAGACCAGTGGGCATGGTCTCATGACCAATGATTATGCTGTGTATGCAATGATAAACATGCAACTCCGGGATGAGCATCAGGACAGCCTTTTTCAGATAGTCAGTGAGAACTGGCCTGACTATGGCAGAGTGATTTTTGAGGGAAATCACATCTACTGCAGGAGTGACAATGAAAAGCCTCTGTTGAGGACAGCCAACAGCCACGCTGATGAGGAGATGTTGTTCTATATGCACTCTGGTGTTGTTCTCGCTCTTGCTGACATGAGGATGGGCCCCTTAAGGAGAAGGCACCTTGCCTCTTACGCACTTCAGAACAAAGAGCTTGAAAGGATATGCTCTTCTGACTTCAGGAACCTGGGCTATGATTACGCATGCGTGGACTCAAGGACTTATTTTGAAAAGCTGGCAAGATTCCTGGACAATGGGATGAGGGAGATCTACGGGGGGGATGGTGTCTGGCAGGACGATAATTCAGACGGCTACCACATGGAGGGCTTTAACAGGGAGGGGAATGTTCATGCAATCTACTTTCATAATGATTATCCTCATGAGCTTTGGGAAGAAAACTTGAGGGTTTTCCCGAGGCATTTCAGGTCTGTGGAGGAGCTTACCTCAGCTAACGGCTTCTCCGAGCTTTCAAGGCACAAGAGGCTTATAATAAACTACTTTAACAAGAGAACATTCTACAAAACTTTGCATGAGAAGCAGGCAGGCACGCATTCCCCTCCTGAGGAGGCCTGCCTCAGCAGACCAGCCTGACCTCCTCGCCTGAATTGACCGCCTGGGTGAGGATTCTTCCTATCTTGTTGTTTTTCTTGACCTTTATTATGGCCTTTTTGGAGCTTTTTGCAGTGAGAAGATAATCACCTTTCACGAGGATGTCAATATCCTTGTTCTTGTTTTTCTCGTCAAGAAAGAACACGATGCTGTTCTTGCCTATCTGAACGTCATAGTCGCAGGGGCTTGATCCCTCTTTTTTCCTGCCTGAGATCGGCTGTATGTCAATGCTTATGCCCAGCTTCTTCTCTATCGCATCTATGTTCTGGCCTTTCTTTCCTATTATTCCCGCAATGTCCTCTTCAGGAACGTATATGACTGCCTTGTTATCTGACACAACATCAACACTTAGATTGTCAGAATACCTGCTCATCTCCTTCTTTATTGTACTTGACGCTAACTGCTGCAGGGGTGTTGTGGCTCCTGTCCTCACAGGCACGACCATGGTGTCCTCGCCATAGCTGTATATCTCAAACTCAAGCTTCCCTGTCTCAAAATCGCTGACAGTTACGACAGGCCTGGCCAGGTCAGCTTCTGTCATTCCTGCCGGAACCTTCACTGTCATCTGGACATTGAACGACTTTCTCACCTCTCCGTCCTTTATGAATATCACAGTGTCAATCACCTGGGGAACAACCCCCAGCTCAACCCTGCCTATGAACCTCTGTATGGCGTCAACAGGATTTGTTGCGTGGACTATGCCCACCATGCCCACTCCTGAAAGCCTCATGTCAGTGAACAGCCTGAAATCCTCTGTGTTCCTCATCTCGTCAAATATGGTGTAGTCCGGCCTTGAGAGCAGGAGTATGTCATGTATCTCCTGGGATGAGCCGTAGCTTACTGAGTATTGGGTTATTGACTCAGGAAGCTGAAGGTCCCTTGGGGCCTCAACTGTCTTCACTATCTTTTCCTGCTTCTCATAGTATTCAGCAAGGGCCTGGGCAAACGTGGTCTTTCCCATGCCTGGCGAGCCCGCTATTAATATTCCCTCTGCCTGCTCAGCTATCCTTTTCCTGAGCTTCTCGCTGATCTCGTAGTCCTCCATTGCGAGCTTCTTTATCGGCCTCACTGCAGTTATCTCATAACCGTCTGCAAAAGGGGGCCTTGTTATGACAATCCTGTAATGGCCAAGCTGGACTATTGTTGAGCCCTTCCTCTGCACCTCAACAAAGCCATCCTCTCTTATCTCTGCCTCCTCCACAATCTCCTTAGCCATCTCCCTTATATCCTCCCTGCTGAGCTCGCTCTTCCCCGCTTTCACGAACTTCCAGTCTCCGGGAACTCCATTTTTTGCAGAGGGGATTATGTTCTCCCTTATGTGCACTGACATGGTGTCTTTGTCAAAGAATTCCTCCAGCTTTATCCTCCTTGACGTCTTCTCAAACTCTATTATTGTGACATCTATTCCCCTTGATTCTGCTATGAGCCCCTGCACCCTGTCCGCTGTTATGAGCGTGGCATTCTCCTCCTGCGCGAGGTTTCTTATTATGTTGTCAATCTCCCCCGCCTTTGCTCTTTTTATCTCAAACTCTTCAGGCCTTTTTCCCTTGTATTCAATTGAGAACTTGTGCTTCTTTGATATGTCCCTCAGCTTTTTTATCTCCTCAATGCCGAGGTATCCTGTCTCCTTGCCCATGTTGGCCTGGTTCTCAAGCTCTGCAAGCACGGCCTCGTGTATTATTACCATGGAGGGCATGAGTTTTTTGGCTTCTATCTTCCTGGTTATGAGGCCCTCTATTATCACAGAGGTGTCAGGCACTATGGTCTTGTTGCCTGCCTGTTTCTTTTCAGCGTTGCCCGCTGTTCTCTTTGCAGATTTCTTCTTTGCTGATGCCATAAGAACATACTGAGGACAGCCTTTTATAAATCTTTCTCAGAACTCCCTTATCTCCCTCATCTCTTTGTATCTCCCCTCTATCTCCTCCTGGCTCAGCGTTTTCTGCCTCTCAAGCGAGAAGTCCTCTGCGTTGAAGCTGGCCATCACAGATCCGTATATGACAGCCTTTCTCAGCGAGGCGTCGCTTGTGTCCTCCCTGCTGGCAATGTAACCCATGAAGCCCCCTCCAAAGCTGTCCCCGCATCCTGTGGGGTCCTTTATTGTCTCAAGAGGATACCCTGGAGCGTTGAAGTGCCTCACCCTGCCGTCCTCTTTCACGAACAATAATGCTCCGTGCTCTCCCTTCTTTATTATGACAGCCTTCCGCGCGTATTCAAGAGCCTTGTTTGCTGCTGTTATGAGGTTGACTGTGCCGAAAAACTGCCTGGCCTCGCCGTCATTTAGTATGATCACGTCAACTTTTTTCATCACCTCTGAGAGCATCTCCTTCTTGTGCTCTATCCAGAAGTTCATGGTGTCCATTGCAATGAACTCAGGGGATTCCGTCTGTTCTATGACCTTCAGCTGCACCTCCGGGTCAACATTGGCAAGGAAAAGGTATTTTGCCTTCCTGTACTCTTCGGGAAGCTTCGGGTTGAATTCGGTCAGGGAGTTCAGCTCTGTCCTTAATGTCTTTGCCTCGTTCATGTCAAACTCGTAAAGGCCCTCCCATCTGAAGTTCTTTCCCTTTATCTCAACACCCCTGAGGCATATCCCCTTCTCCATGAGGGTTTTCCTGTGGCGGTCCGGAAAGTCTTTTCCTGCTATGGACACCATTGCGGGTTTTGCAAAGAATGATGCCGCATAGGCTGCATAAACACTGCTGCCTCCGAGAACCTCTTTTGCCTTTCCAAAAGGCGTTTCAATATCATCAAGCCCTATTGTGCCTGCAAGGATTATGTCTGCCATTGTGCGTATGATGGTTCTACTGTTGTTTGGTTTTAGCGCATGAAAAGAAAAAGAACTGTTCACACCTCGTCATCTTCCTGGTCTGTGTATTCAGAGTAATCATCCTCCTCATAGTCATCATCCTTTATCTCTTCCTCATCATCCTCTGACTCCGGCTTCTCGTCCTCCTCTGTTATCTCCTCCTCTTCCTCGTCATCGTACTCATCCTTTTCATAATCCTCAAATTCTTCCTCGCTCATACAACCACCTCAGCACAAAACCCGCACAAATGATATATAAATATTGCGGTCATCCCCCTCCCGGCTTTCTCAGCCTGGCGAACTCCCGCAGGTATTCTCTTGCGATGCTTTTATCATGGATTATCAGCAGGTTTTCGTCATTCCTCGTGTCACCGCTCTTTGTCGGGTTGAAGGAGCCTGTTATTACAGTCCTGTTGTCTATGATAAATACCTTGTGGTGCATCGCTCCCGGGTTGTTGTCAAGATACACCTTGATTCCTGAACTATTGAGCTTGTCCATCTCAGAGTATCTCCTGTTCTGCATGCTTTCAAAGATGCCCTTCACCTCAAGGCCTTCCCCTTGTTTTTCGGCAAGAACATCTCCTATGCCGTCATGGGTGAATGAGAAGGTCATGAAGTATATGCTGTTCTCTGCCTCCTCCAATGATCTCATTACCTTGTTTGCGCACCAGTCCTCAGGGCAGAAATAGTTCTCCACCATTTTTCTGTTCAGCATGACTTTTGCATCCTCGGTCCTTTCTCCTTTTCCGAACTCTCCTGCCCACAGCTCTTCAAACTCCCTGTTGTAATTATCCGCGATGTATGCAGACTTTATTATAATCACATTGTTGTTGTTTACTGAGTTTCCGTTGGCTGTGGGATTGAAGCTTCCTGTCCACACGATTGAGTCATCAAATACGCAGAACTTGTTGTGCATGAAAGCGGCTCTTCTGTCCTTTCTCAGCCTTGTTATCCTTCCCTCAGCAATATGATAATTGTCAGCGTCAACAACAACCCTCACTTTCCTGCTCTCCAGGGCATTGATAACCTCGTCCAGGTCAAGGTCAAAAAAGGCGCAGGATACGTTTTCTGAGTTTTTTATCAGGTAAGCAAGGTTTCCAGCGCAGTTGTCCGCCGGGCAGAACAGGACTGTCGGCTTTTCTGACATCTCTGACGGCAGCCCCCCTTCGCTTTTCAATTCTGCCAGGTGGCTGCCTGTGATGCCTGATCCTGAGGCGTAAATGTAGAGCGCGAATGCAATGACCAGCAGGACAAGAGCTGCTCTTTTTATGTTCATTAATAATCAGCCTATTCCTTTATTTATATGTTTTTGCCCTGCAGAAACGGAAGATTTTCATAAGCCCCTTATCTCTTCAATGCTCCTGAGGAGGCTGAACCTTGTTTCCTTGTGGTCTTTCTCAAGCCGGTCAAGCTCGCTGAGAATCCTTCTCTCCTGAGCAGTCCGTTTCCTGCTGAATTTTGCCCCCTTAAGCCGGGCGTATGCCTCCAGCTCGTTGTCCTTTATTGTCCTGAACAGTTTTATGCTCTTGTCCTCACTTTCTTTAAGCTCTTTGCTGCTGAACAGCGCGGCAAGGAATTGCAGTATCTCATCATCCATGCTCCAGGGGATGACTCTCCTGCCTTTTCCGCTTTTTTTAACTTTCACTGGCACATTTATAACATTCTCAATAAAGTGCCTGCATAGCATATCTTCCGCAACAAGGCTCTCATTCCTTTCTATAAGACTGTTCTGCCTTATGCCCTTCTTCACTCTCTTTTCTATGTTCTCTATGAAGTGCTTTCTGCAGAAACCGTTCATGAATCCCCTGCCCCCGCACTTTACGCATTTTCTTTCAGCCATTTTCACGCGATATCATACAATGTAGAATCTTCCGTTGTCATTGACGACCTCAACCTCATCCCCCTGTTCCGCCCTTTTCCTGTTTTCCACCTTTACTGGCTGGTAGGTCTCCGGGTCAAGCACCTCAACATCAGGGTATGACTTGACAACCTCTGTCTTTCTCTTTTCAAGCGCTTCAACATTCTCCTTGCAGTCAAAGGAAGTCCTTTTTCCTGTCAGGAGGTTTGTGCCTGTGACGTGCTTTCCGGTGCTTGACACCTTTATAAGCTTGCTGCCACTCTTGACTACGTCTCCCTGCCTGAACCCCAGCATCTGGAAATAGACGTTTACCCTGTGCGTCTCCCTGCTGGTCTGCCTGTCTCTTGAATAAATGCTGGGGCTTATCTTGAGTATCCCTCCGAATCTCTTGTGCAGCCTGTGGCCGAGCTGCTGGATGTATCTCTGGGATGTAATGTAGAGGTCAATGCCTTTCGGCACCTTTTTCTCTTTTGTTATGAAAACACCTCTCCTGCTGTTCCTCTCCACGTCCCTTCTGACAAACTCAATAATCTCTTTGGTGGGGCTTCTCAGCTGCAGGATCCCCTCATAATAGCTCGTTCCCTGCTTCTCGCATCTCCTGCATCTCACCATCTCCAGCCTTACAGGAATATAGTATTTCTCATTGTGGGGGAATGCTATCTCTGCCTCAAACTCGTACTTCCTGCCCGGCTTGAACTGTATCTCCGGAAGAAGGGGGGTTATGGCTGCATTTATCCTCTTCTTCATGTTCTCCTTAACAGCCTTTCTCACCGCAACCTCAAGGCTGTCAAACCTCACCCACTTGTTCTTCAACAGATATTTCATGCACAGCGGGCAGACCTTTATCTCTATCTCCCTGAACTCAAGTATGGATCCTATCATTTCTGCATGGCACTTGCTGCAGAATTCCCCTGTTATTCCCTTTTTGCCGCATCTGGGGCAGAATTTCATGCACCAGGCACATAGTCAGCCATTTAAATATCTTTCTGATTAAAAACAAAACCTTTTTATTTTAATCCTTTCCAGCGACTTTCCGATATATGGGAAATTCCGGCAGTTATCTAAAACGCTTGAGAGAGATATGGGGGAGGTTCTGGCACTTCTTCTGGGAGGAGGACACTCTCCTGAGCTGGATAGTGAACATAATCGTGGCTTTTGTGGTCATAAAATGGGTTGTTTACCCTTTCCTCGGCCTGGTGCTGGGCACCCAGTACCCTGTTGTGGCTGTTGTATCGCAGAGCATGGAGCACAACGGCCTGGACTTTGAGCAGTGGTGGAACAACAACAATGAGTGGTATATGGAGAATGGCATATCCAGGGATGAGTTTGAGTCATTCCCCTTCCACAACGGCTTTAACAAGGGGGATATAATGGTTGTCTACGGCCATAACAGGATTGAGGTGGGTGATGTGGTCGTGTTTTGGGGGGGCAGGAGAGAGCCCATCATCCACAGGGTAGTGAGCAGATGGGGGGTGGACGGAGAGATGCGCCTCAAGACAAAGGGTGATAACAACAGGGAGCCTCTCAGGGTTTATACAGGAAAATCAGGAAGCCGGATAAAAGTCATTGACGAGACAAACATAATGAGGGAGGATATTGTGGGGGAGGCGATGCTGAAGATACCCTACCTTGGCTATATAAAGATATGGTTTGTCAAGCTTTTGCAGTTTTTTCACATAATAAATTAGATAAACCAGAGGAGGCTGATAAGAATGTTTTGCCCAAAATGCGGGGGAATACTCATTCCCAAAAAGGACGGCAACAAGAAATGGCTTGCCTGCACATGCGGATATAAGACAAAGGATATCAAGGATGCCAAGGAGGTAAGGCTCAAGGACACTGCAGAGAAGAAGGAGGACGTTGAGGTTATAGAGAAATCTGACGCGCAGCAGTCTCTTCCTGAAGTGGATGCTGAATGTCCAAAATGCCACAACACCAGAGCCTTCTACTGGCTTGTCCAGACAAGGGCGGGCGATGAGGCAGAGACAAGGTTCTTCAGGTGCACAAAATGCAAGCATACATGGAGGGAGTATGATTAGATGGACCTTCCTAAGGCAGGAGACAACCTGCTCAGGGTCATAATAAGGCCAGGATCTCCCAAGACTCAGATAAGAGCAGTGGATGAAGCGAGAAATGCGCTGCGGGTTGATGTCGCAGCCCCTCCTGAAAAGAACAAGGCAAACATTGAGATAATAAGATTCTTCTCAAAGCTGCTAAAGAGGAAGATTGAGATTGTCTCGGGAAAGAGGTCAAGGGAGAAGCTTTTAAGGATTGGGTGACTGGCTGAAGAATCATTAAGACACTGCAGTTTTGTCAAAATGAAAGATGCATTGGTCATAGTGCACGCTGACAAGAGATACATGGATGAAGCGAGAAATGCGCACAAGTATCTTAAGGCGGCCATTGAAAGAGAGGTGGAAGCCTGCCTGGATGACAGAAGGCCTGTATTCTTCCTCAACGCAGACCCAATGCCTATCCCTTCCTAATTGAAGGAGTTTAAGGACAGCATAATTCCTGTACACCCTCTTAACTCCTGCAGGCACAATTACAGGAACATATCCCAGTACTTCGCTGCAAAGAAAGCCCTGCTGGATTACGGTGTTTCCAAGGCTGACATAGGCGGCCTGTATGTGGACCAGTGCGTGAGCACAATGCGCGACTTCTGCGCTCACGCATCCAGGTTTACTGATGTTCTTTTGGGGCTTGGCAGGTTTGCAGGCATCCCTCTGTCTGAGATAGAAAGGGTCATGGGGCAGGGAATGGATTCTGTGATAAAAGGGGGGATTACTGACATATTCAAGTACTTTGGAGGCGAGGAGAATCTTCTCAACTCTCGTGCTCCAAGGATGGGTGTGGATTTTGGTCTTGAGGATATAATGATCTACAATGAGTTCAGAAAGAGCGGGGCCATCCCCAAAAGGTCAGGCCTTCCAGTGTAGCTTCTTCAGTATGTCATCCACCTGCTTGTATAATTCTTCGTAAGAGCCGTTGTTCTGCACGATAAAGTCTGCCATGTCCATGCTCGCTTTTATCTGCTGGTGGGTGCTGCCCTTTCCCTCATACTCTCTCCTGTCAAACTCCCTGAACTCCTCAAGGTCGTCAGTGTCAGTGGAGCCGCCCCTGTTTCTGGTCCTCTCAAAGCGGGCCTTCTGGTCAGCGTCAACAGCAATAAGAAAAAAATCACTCTTGTTCCTGAACTCCCTTATCTCCCATGGCTGTCTTATCCCCCCCGCCACAGCGTCTTTTATTCCCCTCTCATTAATCTCCCTGAGTATCCTTCCCGCGAACACTGCCTCGTCACCATGCTCTTTTCTGATAAGGTCGCCGAATTCCTCAAGGCTTTTCCTGCCCATTCCGTAGCCTCTTTTTCTTGCTTCCTCCCTTATTAAGTCTGAGAAGGAGAACTTAGAGAAGCCCTTTGCCACAAGATAATCCAGGACAGTGTCCTTGCCGGCGCCTATAGTTCCTGTAACCCCTATTATCATGCCCTCCTGGTTTGAGAATGGCTATAAAAAGTTTTGGGAAAGATATTTAAATATATAATGCGAGTGTATTTTCTGCAAATGGACAGAGCCAATAGGATTGAATGGAGAAAGATAGGTAAATGGAAAACACCTTTCCTTATGGAATGCATGATTATTGAGAGCACCGACAAGGAAATCTTAAAGAAGCTGGGATTCAATCTATGGTTTCATAATTTTTTAAGTATATATGGGGAAAATTATATTGACCAGAGGGATTATGAGGAGTATATTAGGCATTATCGGAACAAGCTGAAAAAAGAAGGGATAACTTATTTCAGGAAATATGCTGACTTAATAAGAAGAAAAGGCAATGAAGCAATTAAGTTCTCACTTGAAGTGAAAAAAAGAGATTTAAGCAAAACACCTCCTGAAGAGCTAAAGAAGCTTTTCAGCCGTTTTCTCAATAAGGTAAAGCCCAACATGGCCCTGGCGTATACCATTCAAATGGTTGACGAGGTATTGGCTGATGCTTTAAAGGAAAAGCTCAGGAAATACTCTGCTGAGGAAGCAGATTCGTTGTTTGCCAGGCTGACTCATCCCAAGGAAGAAGCGTTGATGATTAAAGAGAAAAGGGACCTGACTAAAATTTCAATGGCTGATTCCGCTGATAAAGACGAGTTGCTGCAGAAACACAAGGAAGAATATGGATGGATGAAAAGCCCTAATTGGAACGAGCCCGTATACGAAGCAGATTACTATCTCAAGCGCTTGAAGAAGATAACCCACGCTGAGGAAGAGCTCAAAGAAATCCAAGAAAAAAGACTTAATACTGAAAAGGAAATCAACACCCTCATAAATAAAATAGAGAATAGACAAATCAAAATAAAGGAGTATGTTGATCTGATACGCACTTTAGTCAATGTTAAAATGTTCAATTGGGACTCCATATCCATCTCAGGCAATAATTGCAGGAATCTGTTCACAAGAATCGGGCAGTATGGGGGATTCAGCCATTATGATGTTATAGAATTGATGCCTGCCGAGATATCTCATCTGCTGGATGGCGAAGAAATTCCTGAACGCAGAATAAAGAGTAGAAGAGAACACCCAGGCCTCTTAAGATTAGGGAGCAAAATATACGAGCTTGACAAAAACCAGATTAAGGATATCAGGAGGCATATCAATGAGAGTCCTGCTGATGCTGAGCAGCTTAATGGAATACCTGTGTATCTGGGCAGAGTGAAAGGCAGGGCCTTTGTTATTATGCACTCTGACAGGATAAACAAGATGAAAAAAGGCAGGGTGTTGGTGTGCCCGATGACAAACCCAGACTATATGCCCGCGATAAACAAGGCAAAGGCGATAGTCACAGATGAAGGGGGCATATTATGCCATGCTGCGATTGTAAGCAGAGAATTCAAAATACCCTGTATAATCGGAACCAAGGCAGCAACAAAGGCATTTAAGGATGGTGATGAACTGGAGGTGGATGCCAACAAGGGCATTGTGAGGAGGATAAGCCCTGCAAAAAAGAACAGCTAATCCTCTTCTTCCTCATCCTCTTCTGCAAAGAACTTTCCCAGCTTCTGGCTGCTGCTCCTGGCTCTGTAGCTTATCTTTCCGCTGCCGTTACCTCTCAATGTCTGCGCCTTAGCTTTCCTGTTTCTCTTTATCACCACTTTGCCACCTCTTTTTTATCCTGTTCCTTTGAATACAACCCCCTGTTTCTCAAAGAGCAGGGCAACATAACCCTTGTGCTCCACATTGCTCTCGTCAATCCCCAGCTTTTTGAGCAGGCCCATTATCATGTCCTTTGCTTCCTGGGCATTGTCTGACCCGAGCTCAACCTCAATATAGGTTCCTAGCTCTTTGATGTCATCAAGGCAGACCTCAAAATCATCAAGTTTTCCTATGATTCTCCTTTTTGTCATTGCAAGGCACTCCGCAAATCCGGTGCGCTCAAGGATTTTTATCATCTCTTCTGCGTCGTCAATCTCAACTTCATGCTCCTCCCAAGCGCCTGTTGTCTCTGTAAGCCCCTTGAATGTGAATTTCTTCTTGTGATTGTCCCTCACCCTCAGGATGAAATCACCTGGCCCCTGCTCTTTTTTCTCCTCCCCTCTTCTCTTGAATATGCGGTCAGCCTGTCTTGTCTCTTTCCCGAAAACAGCCCCCATTTCCTCAAGCCTGCTTCTTATGCTGCTGAGATCATCAACTTTTGCCCTTACTTCAACTTCCACTTTGTTTCACCTTCAGCTCCTTGTCCTGCTCAAACTCAAGGCCGTTCTTAAGTGCTGTCTCAGCTTTTGCAAGCTGCTCTCCCAGGTAGATGCTGTGGCCTGTGTTTATCATGTTTGAATGGCCTATCTGCTCCCTCAAGCTCTTTGCGGTCTTTCCCTCCCACATGTCTATGACCCTGTTGTTAACAGGATCATGATGGTTGACCACTATCTTCCCCTCCTTGAGCTCAACAGTGAAGAATCCTCTCGGGTCGTTATAGTCCGGCTCAAACTTCCTGAACTTCTTCAGGGTTTCCTCTATCTGCTTGTAGTAGTGCTTGTATATCTGCGCTGAGCTTGATATTATAGTGAGTATGCCGGGCTCAACACCTACGCCCTCAGCTATGAATTTCTGTATTGCAGCGCAGCCATAAGCGTTCTCAGGCCATCCCTGGGCCATGTCATGGCTCCTGAAGTGTATCGTGAGGTTAAGCTTCTCCTCAACAACCATTGCCTGTATCTGCGTCAGGCAGGGAGAGCTCTTGTGCTTTCTCATAAGCTCGTCTGCAACGTGCCATGTCATTCCCATGCAGGCTTTTGAGTACATGTCCCTCTTTAAGACATCAACAATATCCTGGAGCTGGTCTATCTCGCAGTATTCATTGCTATACTTCACATTGGCGTCAATGTGGGGGCCCTGGCCGAATTCAAAGTCCTTGTATTCCTTTGTCGTGACAAGCTCCTTTATCCTTTCAGGATCAGGGTGGAAGTAGGCCCTGAGCTTGTTGCCGTAGGTATAGGCTTTTCCCTCAGGCAGCCTTGGAGAGAGTATCTCCTCCTGGTAGGATTTTATTTTTTCTTTTGTAAGCGGCACCAGGAAAGGGTTGACGCTGAGGTCAGTGCTCTGGGGGTCATGTATCACAGCCACAAGGTTGTTCACCTCTTTGACCCACCTGTCTGTGTCTGCATTCATTAGATTGCTCTTGCCATACTTGTATATGAAATGCATTATCTCAAGCCAGGTCCTGGGGATTGTGGTCCCGCTGACTGTTATAGGACCTCCCTCATGAGGCGATGATTCTGATGCCTCCTCATAGTCAAAGGTCATTGGCTTGTCAAGGAAGGGCTCCTTACTGTCAAGCTCTCTTATCAGCCTGTTCGCCTCTTCAATCTTCTGCTGCAGGGTGTGATCAGGAAACCTGCTGTTGAGGTCTATGAGCTCAACGTTCTCTCTCACCTTGTTTATCATCTCTGCTGGTATGTGCTTGTCAAAGTACACTGACTGCTCAAAGCCGGGAACCTGCCTTTCCTCGCTGATTCCTTTCTCAAAAAACTTCCTGAGCGCATTTGCGCTTGTCATGTCCGTGTTCTTGTCCTTTTCCTCTTTTGATGAGTATTCCTCTCCGAGCATTATTATGTATCTGATGCATGGGTTGCCCAGTATGTTCCTCACCATGCCGTTCAGGCCGGATGGAGTGTAGAAGTTGGATGCTATGGCCAGGTTTTTCTTCTCAAGCTTTGGCAGAACCTCGTCCCTCATCGTCCAGAGGAAGGTTACTGCCACATTGGCAGGCTTAACATCCCCGTCAGACGCGCAGTGGTATGAGATCCTGTCCTTGACTGCGACAGGCCACCCCTTCTGGTTGTTTGAGCCTGTCTGGTTTTTGATAAGCTCTAGAATCTCTTTTTCTTTACCCATCAAGAATTTAAGTGATAGGAGTTTATATTTAAATAATGTTAATCTTTATAATATATTCTGGGATATAGAAATTGGATTCTGTTATCACTGGCCTGTGTTCTGCTTGTCCTGGGGGAACTGGGCTATGGAAACCAGCTTTTCATCAACAATATCACCGTTCTCTGCATTCACCTTTGCATTCAGGGTCTTGAAGCTCCTGCTTATGTGGGTGATGTTGTAGACGTTTCCCAGGGCCTCAAGATTCTGGAGTATTGCGACGATTTCCACAGGCTTTTCAGAGGGGTACTTGTTCTTCTGCAGGTCCTCAACAATGGCTATTGCCTCCTTGAAGTCCAGCTTAGCGCTTTCAGGATTAAGCTCTTTTACCTCCATGCCTTCCGGCTTGAATGGCTCTTCCTCTGAGAGTATCTTCACATCATCCCCAACCTCAAAAGATGTTATTATGTTTCTTTCCTTGTCGTAATACCCTACCTGACAGTCCTCCTTTTTTGTGCTGAGCATATAGAATATGTGGGAGAGGAAGCTGTTCTTGTTGTTCTTCTGCCAGTCCTGGAACACGCTGCTCTGCTTGAGCTTTTCAATGACTTTCTTTCTCGCTATTATGTGCTCCTCCATCATCTGAGAAGAGATAATGCTTTTATAAAAGGTTTGCGGTAGGGATGGTGGTTAGAGAGAAGGATTATGTGGAGTTTAATCAGGGTGTTGTGTCAAATTTGTAACCACTGCGCCCAATCCCACAAAATGCCCTTTAAGCATGGAAGCACTATGATTAAATCTCCTGTGCGTTTTTTGGTTAATCCAGACTTAACCACTGCCCTCATCACAGTTACATATAGATAAATCCCCCATCCCACCCCCTTCAACAGCTTGAGCGCACCAACTCCACAGAGCGCTTTAAGCATATTACTGGGTGGGCTTATTAGAGGCAGGAGATGGGAGTTGTGATTTTCCAGAAGGTGTGAACCTGCTAAGCAGTTGTGCAGTAAGGGTGGGAAGTACCTGGAGCTATCAGCATTAACCCAGCCTCGCAAGGGAGGGAAGTACCAGGAATTATAAGCATAGATCTATTACCCCCTGGAAGCACCAGGAATTATAAGCATAGATCTGTTGTCCCTCAGGGAATTGCCAGGAATAATAATCATAAGCAAACCACTCTAAAGGTAGGAATTACCAGGGGGTTATCAACTTAAAATAGCCTCCCCAAAAGGCGGGAGGAACCTGGAATCATAGCACTTCAAACAAGAAGCTCTAATGCCCGCAACCTTTTTATAATAACACTCAACACCTGAATTAAAGCAAAGGGGGTGCTAAATGCCTATAATAGCAGACCTGCACATACACAGCAGGCATTCAAGAGCAACAGGAAGGGAGCTTAACCTGAAAAACCTTGAGAAATGGGCCCTGGTCAAGGGAGCTGACCTTCTTGGCACAGGGGACTTTACACATCCCCAGTGGATTCAGGAGATAAAAGACAATCTGGAGGAGGATGGCACAGGAATTCTCAGGACAAAAGACGGCTTTCCTTTTGTTCTGCAGTCAGAGATCTCACTCATATACTCGCAGGACGGCAAGGGCAGGAAGATACACAATGTCCTCCTGGCACCTGACCTTGACACTGTAAAGCAGATAACAGACTATCTTCTCACCAAAGGCAGGATTGATTATGACGGCAGGCCGATATTCGGCATACCCTGCCCTGAGTTCACAGAAGAGATGAAAAAGATTAACAAAAAGATTGAGATAATCCCCGCCCACGCGTGGACTCCGTGGTTTGGCATATTCGGCTCAAACTCAGGCTTTGACTCTGTTGAGGAATGCTTCAAGGACCAGGCGAGGCATGTTCACGCCCTTGAGACAGGCCTGAGCTCCGACCCTCCGATGAACTGGAGGCTGTCAAAGCTGGACAAGTACTCTCTTGTTTCGTTCTCTGACCTGCACTCCTTCTGGCCCTGGCGCCTTGGAAGAGAGGCAACAATCTTTGACATCAAACTCACTTATGATAATGTGCTGAAAGCCATAAGGACTGGTGAGGGGCTTAAGGAAACCATAGAGGTTGACCCAGGCTACGGAAAGTATCACTTCTCAGGCCACAGAAACTGCAATGTCTGCCTTGACCCCAAAAAATCTCTTGAGCTCAAGAACATCTGCCCGGCTTGCGGCAGAAAGCTCACAGTGGGGGTTCTTGAGAGGGTTGAGGAGCTGGCTGACAGGCCGGAAGGCTTCAGGCTCGAGGGGGCAAAGCCCTTCAGGACGCTCATACCCCTCTCTGAGATAATATCCAAGATGGTGGGCAAGGCCATAGCCACAAAAGCGGTATGGAAGGAATACAACAATCTTGTTAACAATCTTGGTTCAGAGTACAATGTCCTCCTGAATGCTCCTGAGGAGGATCTGAAAAGATTCACTGATGCCAGGACAGCTGAGATGATCATGAAGAACAGGAAGGGAGAGATTGAGATACAGCCTGGCTATGACGGCGAGTACGGCATCCCTGTCTTCTCAGATGAGGACAGAAAGAAGGCGGAAAAGCCTGACATTAAGGCAGTGCAGAAGCAGACTTCTCTGGGAGATTTTTAAGTGGTTAGCATCTCTATTGCAAACAGGAAAAGGAAGAATATGACTCCTGTCACAAAATAAGTGGGCTTGCCCTGCTGGTATTTTGGCAACGTGTCTCTGACTATTATATACAGGAGTATTCCTGTGATGAATGAGAAAATGCCAAAATATACCTGTTTGGGTATGTCAAGCATTAGGGCAAATAAAGCTCCGAAGAAAACAGATCCTGAGCTGAGGAATCTTCCCAGGTTTGTCTCTCTCACATGCCTGTGAAGATGTTCTATTAGAAGAGAGGAAGACATCATGTGATAGAATATAGGTATCAGGCTTATGTATGCTATAATCTGCCTGTCAAATTCAAAAAAGAATATTATCGCTATCCCCATTACAAAATGATTGACAAAGAACCCCGCTGTCCTTATGTGGGTGAGCCTTGTTATTCTCTTATGGTACACTGGCGTGTGCTGCATAACATACTTTTCTGCTATGTGGAGGAGTACGAAACCCCAAAAGAATATAAAGAATATGCCGTCTCCCACAATATTAACTCCCTTGACTATCTCAGGGAACATTGACAGGAAGATGTAGGATATGAAAATGCCTGCGCTGAAGCTCGTGAATGAAGTGTCAAATCTTTTCAGATGGTGTGCGTATCTCTCAAAGAAAAAATGGACCAAGCCAAAGAAAAAGGTCAGTGTGAGAGGAATATAGATATTCATGGGACACTCTTTCCCTCTTGATTGTTATAAAAATTATAAAAAAAGCCCTCATGGGCCGAGGGCAAACAGAAGGTTTATCTTCTCCTCTTTCTTGTAGACTTCTTCTTAGAAGCTTTCTTTTTTGTAGACTTCTTCTTAGAAGCTTTTTTCTTTGTTGTCTTTTTCTTTGTCGCTTTCTTCCTGCTCTTCTTCTTGGAAGCTTTCTTTTTTGTAGACTTCTTCTTGGAAGTTTTTTTCTTTGTTGCCTTCTTTCTTTTCTTTGCCAAAGTTTCACCTCTTTGGTTTTGTTTTCAATTATCTTGAAAACAAACTTTTAGAGGGGTTTTATGTTTTTTTGTTTATAAATGTTTCTATTTTTTTTGGTTTATGTAAGCTTCATAAAATCATCAGCTAATTTTTTTGAAAGACAAGACAAGACCTTTTTCATGCAGGTCTTCATGCTGGCTACAAAAAAATGAGTAGCAAATATTAAATAATCATGTCCTGAATCTCATTATGATTCCTGTTTTTTGGAGGGGGTATGATGAGGAAAATAGGCATTGCTGACACCACATTTGCAAGGGTGGACATGGCCTCAGAGGCCCTGAAGGCCATAAAAGACTCTGAGGAGGCCCTGAAGGCGGAAAGGTACACTGTGCCAGGGGTTAAGGACCTTCCTGTGGCCTGCAAGAGGCTTATTGAGGGGCAGGGGTGTGAGGTAGTGCTTGCCCTTGGGATGCCCGGGCCAGAGCCCATAGACAAGACCTGCAGCCATGAAGCCTCACAGGGCATAATCCAGGCTCAGCTCATGACAAACACCCATATACTTGAGGTGTTCGTCCACTCTGACGAGGGAAAGGATGATAAAGAGCTTTTAAAAATTGCAAAAGACAGGGTGAGAAAGCACACCCTGAACGCGATAGCTCTTCTCAAAGGCAGGAAAGCCCTTGCCGCTGCTGCAGGAAAGGGCATGAGGCAGGGGCATGAGGATGCAGGCCCTCTAAGGCCGTAAGAAATCATAAGCGAGGCAAAAGAGAGGGGTGATGGAGGGATAAGATGAACGAGAAAATAGGGATTGTTGTTTCAGACTTTAATGCGGACATAACCCACCTGATGGTGAAGATAGCAGAGGAGCACGCTGAATTTCTCGGAACAAAAGTTATAAAAACAGTAAGGGTTCCGGGAGCATTTGACATGCCTCTTGCAATAAAAAAGCTTCTTGCGAACAAGGAGATGCAGGGGGTTGTAACTCTCGGAGCTGTTATAGAAGGAGATACAGACCATGACAATATTGTCGCGCAGAATGCGGCAAGAAAGATTGCGGATCTTTCAGTACAGTATGACAAGCCAGTAAGCCTGGGGGTTACAGGCCCCAAGATAAGCCACGCAGGAGCTGTTGAGAGGATTGAGGAATATGCCAAAAGGTCTGTTGAGTCATGCGTGAAGATGATCAGAAGGTTAAAGTAGGATGAAAAAAGAGGATCACCTGATTTACATGCAGCTTGCGCTGGAACTTGCAGCTAAAGCAGAGGGAAGGACATCCCCCAACCCCATGGTGGGAGCTGTTATTGTGAAGAACAACAGGATTATGGGCAGGGGATATCACAAAAAGGCGGGAAAGCCCCATGCAGAGGTAGAGGCAATAAATTCTCTGAAAGACAAAAGACAGCTCAGGGGCTCTACAATGTATGTCAACCTTGAGCCATGCAGGCACTACGGAAGGACAGGGCCCTGCACAAAGGCAATAATTGAGTCAGGCATAAGCAGGGTTGTTGCTGCAATGAGGGACCCGAATCCCAGGTCAAGAGGCAGGGGATTCAGGGAGCTGAGAAAAGCAGGCATTGAGGTCATCACAGGGGTGATGGAAAAAGAAGCCAGGAAGCTGAATGAGGCATTCTGCAAATGGATATCCACGAAAAAACCCTTTGTTCTTCTAAAGGCAGCCATGAGCCTCGACGGCAAGATAGCAACAAGGACAGGAGATTCAAGATGGATATCCTCTGAAAAGAGCAGGAGGTATGTCCACCAGCTCAGGAACAGGGCGGATGCTGTTATTGTGGGGATAAACACTGTCCTGAAGGACAATCCAAGGCTTACCTGCAGGATAAGGAAGGGAAAGAATCCTGTCAGGATAATACTTGACAGCTCGCTGAGGATACCTCTAGACTCCCAGATACTGCAGGGCGGGAACGTGATTATAGCCACGACAAGAAGGTACAGGAGGAAGAAGAAGATACTTCTTGAGAGGATGGGTGTGGGCGTCATCGTGGTGGGAGGCAGCATAATGAAGGTGGACCTCAAAAAGCTGATGTATGAGCTGAGCATAAGGGGAATAACACATATCATGATTGAAGGAGGGACTGGAGTCTACTCATCCGCGCTCAAGGATGGGATAGTTGACAAGGTGGTTTATTTCATAGCGCCGAAGATAATCGGGGGGAAGGGCTCAAAGCCCGTCATAAGCGGAAGAGGGCCTGTTGGTATGGGAGATGTCCTGAATCTTAGGAATGTGGACATAAAGCACATGGAAAATGATGTTGTAGTAGAGGGATACTTATGAAGATAGACAAGGGAGAGGCTGTGAGGTTTCCCACATCAGAGGGTGAGTTCAGGCTTATACCCTACAATGACAGGCTCAGCGAGAGGTGCCACCTTGCGCTTGTAATGGGGGAGCCTGATGATGATATGCTGGTGAGGATACACTCCGAATGCCTGACAGGGGATGTTCTCGGCTCTTTGAGGTGCGACTGCGGGAATCAGCTTAAGGAATCAATGAGGATGATAGGCAGAGAAGGGAAGGGTGTCATCATTTACCTCCGCCAGGAAGGCAGGGGAATCGGGCTCCTGAACAAGATGAAGGCTTACGCTCTGCAGGACAAGGGTCTGGACACTGTGGAGGCCAACCACCAGCTAGGGTTCAGGGCTGATGAGAGGAGCTATGAGCTTGCTGCTGCTATCCTGAAAGACCTGGGGCTTAAGAGGATAAGGCTTTTGACAAACAACCCTGACAAGGTGGAAGGCATTAACAGAAGCATTGAAGTGGCGGAGAGGATACTTTTGACAGTGGGGGCGAACAGGCACAACAGGAATTACCTGAAGGCAAAGAAGGAGAAGATGGGCCATGAGGTTTAGGGCTGTTAATTGGTATAACCAAAAAAGGGAAATCAAGATCTGTTAGTTTATATAATATGGGCTTCTCATGTAAAGAGGAGCAGTATGATAGTTAGGGACTACAAAAAAAGCCCAATTCTGTTTTAGGGACTACATCATCCCCATCTGGAGAAGATCTTTTTGTAAGTATACAACATCTCATTGTAGAATAACTGTACAACTGGCTTGTGCGCTTCAATATCAATACTTTCCAAACCCACTTTATGGCCCTCAGATAGTGCATTGTAATATTTCATCCTTTTTCTGTTCTCAACAATAACCGGCGGAAATCCATTTTTTATCAGCATGAGGTTGGCCAGCATCCTTCCTGTCCTGCCGTTGCCGTCATAAAATGGGTGGATGCGTTCAAATTTCTCATGGAACACTGCTGAAAGGATCAGGGGGTGCAGTCTGGAGTTCTTTTTGTACCATCTTAAAAGCAGACCCATATCCGCTTCAACGAATTTTGCAGGAGAGGTCTCAAATTCCGCTCCGAAAACCCGTACATCATGCCACCTGAATCCGCCCCTTCTTTTGTCTATATTCTCCATCAGCATTGAGTGCAGTTTTATTATCAGTTCTTTATTTATTCTGGGCTTGTTTTTTATTATGAAATCAAAGGCTTCCTTTCCGTTAAGGTGGTCATGGATATCTCTTAAATCCCTGCCGCTTGGCGTTTTGTTCTCGTTCAACAGAAGATTTGTCTCCTGTAATGTGAGGGTGTTGCCTTCTATTGCATTGGTGTTGTAGATATAGAATGTCTTAAAATCCCTGAACATGTCTTCAATAAGTCTCTTGTCCGGGACTTTCAGTTTTCTGCTGAAATCTTTTTTCAGCTCCCTGAGTTTACTGAGCTGGGCGTCAGTCAAGAACCCTTTGTTGGTATCCTTTCTTCCTTCTTTTGCCTCTCTTTTGATCCTTTCTATCTTGGATTTTGGGATTCCTGAAATCTTTGCGTTGATCTCCCCCCTGTTCATCGGCTCTTTCCCCAGATAGGCGACTGTTCTTGTTATCACTTTATTGTTTCTCCTAACAGAGACCTTGAGGTAATTATACACATTATTCCCTATTCTCTTCTTTTCAACATACATGCTGTGTTTTAGGGACTACATATATTTAAATGTTTTGTTTTAGGGACTACATCATCCCCTGAACGGCCTGCTTTTGTTCCAGAAGTCATCAAAGAACTCTTTATAGTTGTCAGCCAGGTTCTGCGATTGTATCACAAAGGCAGTCAGCTCTCCTGTCCACACAAAGCTTATTGTCCTGTCCCTGAAGATGCTTATCCCCCTGGGCAGGGCATGGCTCACATAACGCATCTTCATGAGGCCTTTCCTGGCCCTGTGCTCAAACAGCTTTTTGTTCCTGCGGTTTGCGAGGCCTTTCACTTCAAGCCCTTTTGCCTTCCTCTTCGCATCGTATCTCTCAAAGAATGCCTGTATCTCTTCATCGTACATCCCGCGTTCTGCTGCAAAGAACAGGTATTCCTCTCCCTTTTTTGCATCTATTATCATGTCTGTGAGCATGAGCATGACAGCCCTGTTTCCCTTGTAAACCATTGCCTCAAGCTTCTCTTTTGCGAGCTTTCTCTTGAGCTCAAGCTCTGGAAGAATGGCCTGGAACATCTTCTTCCTGTCCTCTATTATGTTGAGTATGGCCTCAGGCTCTGCTGCCTGATAATGCCTTATCTTACCCTTTATCACATAGCTCACAAGGCCCTTGTCCCTTAAGGTATGCAGGCAGCTGTGCACTACAGAGCTTTGGAGGCCTGATTTCTCAATAATCGGGCCTGCTGTGCTCTCTCCCAGCTCAAGCAGGCTGAGGTATACTGAAATCTCCGCCTTTGTGAAGCCCAGGCCTTCAAGCATTGAGGTGTCCATATCATATATGGATATTCTCTGCAGGTATATAAGCCTTTCTATAAGCTCTCCAAAATTGGAGAGCTAATTTATTTATACTCTGGTGGCCACCACTATGCCAGGATAAAATTGGAGGTGGTTGAAATGGAAAATCTCAAATCATATCTCACAAAGAAAGGATGGGAAAGTGATATTGAGAAGACTGTTAGAGACTTTCAAAAACTAAAACCAGTAGCAAAGAAACTCTACAATTCCCTTTACTGGGACCTTTACTACACAGTGGGTTACAGCAGCATGGGCGGCCTTGGGAATGGTGTTGCAAATATTAATGAAGGAAACAGTTTTAGCGAAGGTTTTGGAGAGGCATATGTGAATAATTTTCCTATGGGTATGGCAGTAAATCTCATTTACCCCCTCGTGTTTAATAAGTTGAAGAATACAAAACATTACAGGCTTTATGCTAACCTTTTTACAGCAGCAGTGAACCTTGGATTTTTGGCCTGGCATTATTATGCAGGCACAGAAAATCCTGTGCAGACAATGGTTCCAAATACTGCAATAGGGCTTGCAATGGCAAACAGGCATGTTACAGAAACAAAAAATCTAGAAGAAAAGATATCAGGAGAAAATATGCCCAGTAAACTTTAAAAACCCTCCCTTTATTTTCCTTTCATGATAAAACACATGCCCAGGGCAGCGGTCTTTGGAACATTTGATGTGCTCCATGAAGGCCATATTGACTTCTTCAGGCAGGCTAAAGAGCAGAAAAAGGATGCAGAACTTGTTGTTGTCGTGGCCAGGGATGTCAATGTAGAAAAGGCAAAAGGGAAAAAGCCGAAGAATGACGAGAATACAAGGCTAAAAGAAGTAAAAAAAGCCCATCATGTGAATAAAGCAGTTCTCGGGGAGAAAGATGACAAGCTGAAAGTAATAGAAAGAGTTGCTCCCGACATAATAGCTCTGGGCTATGACCAGAAGCCTCCTGAAGGGTTTGAGGAATACATAAGGGAAAAGAACATTACTGTTATGAGGCTTAAGCCTTACATGCCTGAAAGATTCAAGAGTTCAAAAGTTGGGGGTTGTTGCAGCTGATTCATCTGCAGCCTAGTGAAGCTCATTGATCAGCTCAATATACATTGCACTGCTCCATGCCTGCATGAGGCATCCCCTGCTTTCAAACTGCCTGGATGAGCTTACCTCAGCGTGGTGGCCTATTGCTCCTGAGAAGAGTATCTCTCTTGTGCTTGCCTCTTCAATCTTCTCAATGTATTCTGAGAATTTTCTCCTGCTGAGCCTTGCCATGCATATGGCTGCCAGGTTGTTGAGCCAGTACCATGAGTCTCCGCGATGATAGCTCCTGTTGTCCTCCCCTGTGTGCGTGGGAGAGTAAAGCCTGTTCTTCTTGTCTATTGAGGAGAGGCCCCCCCACTCGTTCCAGAGCGCAGGAAGGATATTCCTGAAGCATTTTACCCATTGTGAGGCTGACAGCAGCTCAGGGTAGATATAATATGCTATGAAAACATTGGGCCTTATGGTGCTGTCCTTAAGGCCGTCATCAAGATAATTACCATTCCAGAAATCCTTTCTTACCCTCTCAGCAAGGTCCTTCTCAATGTTCTCTGCAATGTCCTCTCCCACCCTGTCTTTCATTACCTTGCACAGCAGCTTCATAAGCTTGTAAGTGCACAGCCTGAGAGCCTGAATCTCTATCCTGTAACCTTCCCTGCAGTCATCTCCTGCTGCTGTGTCCATCCAGGTTTCTTTCTTTCCGTTATAAGCGAGGTCATCATGAGTATGCCTGTCTATGAGGTTGTAGATGCAGTCCTCCACCTTGTTCTTTATGAACTCAAGCTCCTCCTGCGAGAGGTACTCTGCAACAATCTTTTTCCTGAAAAGCCCCTCAAAAAAGTCATACATCCTTTTCATGACCCATCCCACTGCATCAGCGCTCTCCAGCTCCCCTCCTGCTTTTGGCTGTATGTTGGGTATCCTCCCGTCCTTGCCTATGCTTTTCAGGAGCTTGAACAGTATCTCCTTTGCAACGTCATACTTTCCCTGCTGGATCAGGGCATTGAGGCTTATTGCCTCGTCCCTTGACCAGAACTGGAAGAACCACCACAATCCCGCGTATACCCCTTTTCTCCTGTCTGCTATTGCCACCAGATGGTCAAGAGAGAGGCAGGCTGCCTTGTAAGCCATCATCTTCTCCCTGTCCTTTATCTTCTTCTGGAAGCCGTTGACGTAGATGGCCTGTTTCTTCTTCATCTCGCTCAGGTTCCTCTCCAGCTTCCTGTTCTCCTCCAGGGCTGTTTTCTTGTTTGTGGAGAATGAGATTATGAGCCTTTTGGTGTTTGTCCTGAGCGCAGAATAGACATGCCTCTTCCAGGGCCAGGAGTTCCTCCTCCTGTCAAGGTCATAGGTCTCCTCAAAGAATCTTTCTGTTCTGGTGATGCCTCCTGCCCCGCTTATCACAACATAAACTTTGTACTCTGTCCTGCCTTCAGTGCTGTCCTCTTTCTTGTCTGTCTTTTTGGTGAATTCCACCATGACCTTCCCTTCTTTCTCATCAATTTTGTAGTATCTTCCGAACTCTTTTGTGTCATAGGCTTTCCTGATGTCAAGCACCACCTCAACCTCGCTCTCCCTGTCAAGCTCGTATACTATTGAATTATGGAACAGTGGCATCATGAGAGTCTCATTCAGTTTTCCGTTGGCTCTCTCCCTCACTATTGAATGGAAGTTGTTTGTCATCCTTGTCACTGGCCCTGAGTCAACAGGGAATATGTTGCTGACTGCCTTGAACACGCCTTTCTCATTGAAGAAAGCTCCCTGATACCTGCTGACAGGCCATTCAGATAGGGAGAAGTAGCCGCCTGTCTTGTTGGTGAGAATGAAGCTGGGGTTTTCAGCATTACCCTCTATAGCAGCATCTTCTATCTTGTGGACAACGAGCATTAATCCCCCTCTTTTTTCAGGTTTAGGCAGCTTAAAAGGCAGGAGTATATATAATTTTTTGTTTTGGAGTGAAACCAGATGTCATATGCTATGAGACTGAACACCTGCTTGTGTCAGGGGCATATTGAGCGTGTTGCCAGTGAGGAATCAGCCTTTGCTTCCCATGTAGAATTCTGCAGCCTTTTCAGGGGGCATGGTGTTGATTATTGTGCCGCTCAGCTCAAACCCAGCCCAGGTTGAGAGCCTGGGCAGCACCTCTATGTGAAAGTGGAGGTCCTTTCCCTGCGGGGCGTTGTGGATTACATAGTTGAAAGGCGCGTTAAGCTTCTTCAGTTTCTTCACTATCATCTGCATGATATCTGCAAGGTCGCTCTTTTTCTGGCTGTCAAGCTTTGTTATGCTTCTTATGTGCTCTTTTGGGAATACCCATATCTCAAGAGGGAATCTTGAGGCATAAGGGGTGAATGCTGCAAAGCTGCTGTTCTCAAAACACCCCCTCTTTGATCTCATCTCCTTTTTGACAATGGAGCAGTAGGGGCATTTTGGGTGTTTTTTTGCTGCAGCCGCCTTTTGCTGAACAAACTCAGGCACCCGGTTGTAACCTATAACCTGCGAGTGGGAGTGAAGTATGGATGTTCCTGCTTCCTTTCCTGAATTCTTGAACACGCACACATACTTAATGCCCCTGAGCCTGCCTATCTCAGTGATTCTTCTGCAGTAAACGTCAATCACGTCCCTTATATCTTTTTTTCCGAGGTCCCACAGCTGTTTTTTCCTGTCAGGAGTCTCCACGATGACCTCATGCTTTCCATAGTTTGATGAAAACTGGCGGAACCTGTCCCTCTTCCTCACAGAAGGGTCTCCTTTCTGCCTTACAGCAGCGAACTTGTTGGGAAACACCCTTATCTTCCACGGCCATTTCCCTTTTGTCCTGGGGTCATCATTGTCCACCCTCATTATCTCAGGAGGTGTCATGCGCTCGTTTCCCGGAGCAAAGAAGTCCTCCTTCCGGCCTGCTGGCCGCGCCTTCTCCTTCCTGAACTGGTGAGGCCTCTTGCCCCTCTCCGCAGCTATTATAACCCATCTTTCAAGAATGTAATCCTTCCTTAGCTCTCCCATTCTGAACACTAATCTCTCAGCTCCACACCTTTTGGACTGCTTTGCTGTGGGCATTAAAATAGTTTTTGATGAGCTCCTTCCAGTCAGCTAGTTTTGATATCTCCTTGGCCATTATCTTCTCTTTTACCCTTCCATTCTGGTCAAGAAGCGTGAAGTTGTGGAGTATTTTCGTGAAGTGCTCAACTGTCTCTTCCTCTGAACTGCCGTGCCTTTTAAGCACAAAAACCCCGCTCCCTGTCTTTTTCTTGGACTGAAGGAATCTTCCAAATCCCCCCAGGTCTGTTGTGAGCGAAGGGACGCCAAGCGCTGCAGACTCAAGAGGGGTGTAGCCCCACGGCTCATAGTAGCTGGGGAAGAGCCCGAGATGGCATCCTGTTATTGCGTCATAGTAAGGCAGGTCTATGAGGCCGTCAACCCCTGTGAGGTACACCGGGTAGAAGACAACCTTTACCTTGTCATCCTCCTTGTTGTCAAGCCCGCTGTTGTTCAGGTTCCACATTATGGCATCATGCTCCTCATCAGGCAGGTTGTGGGTGACAATAAGGGGGTTGCCCTTCTTCATGAAGTTGAGCTTTATCTTCTTTGCCTCAAGAACAAAGTCCTTTTCAAAAAGCCTTTCCTGCTGGAACTTCTTGGGGTCATTCAATATCTCAACATCACACTCCATTATGTTGTCTATTATCCTTTCCTGAATGTCGCTGAGATTCCCCTCAACAAATTCCTTTATCTGGTAATAATTGTTCTTGTTCAGGGAGAGCTCAAGCTTTGCGCCATGCACTTCCCTCGGAATCCAGAAAAATACAACCACTGTCTTTCTTGACCCCTCTTTTTTCATTATCTCGTTGAGCTTTGCAAGCGACTTTATGAATATGTCAATTCCCTTGTTCTTGAATTCGTACCTTCCGACAATGAACATGAGAAGCGTCTGCTCAATGTCAAACCTGTAGTGAGGGAAGAAATGATAGGCGACAAACTCCCTTATTATCTCCCTGTGCTTCCTGTGTTTTATTGCGCACTCCTCAAACGTGGGGAATTTTCTCATGTCAAGCCCGTTAAGGAGGAGCACATCCGGCTTCCTTCCCAGTATCTTCTCAGCCTCTAATGATGTTATCTCGCTTACTGTGGTGAAGATATCGCAGTTCTCTGCGCATGCCTTCTCAGTAAGGTGCTTTGCCTGAACCCCGTAGTTATAGGCCTCTTTTGCTGGCTCCATGCTGTCAATCATCTCATACAGGGATCCTCCTGAGCCGGCTATTGTCCTTCCCAGGACTGTTGCGTGGGTGGTGAACACTGTGGCTGCCTTTACCTTGCTGTTTCCCTTCCGCTTGAGGTAGAGCAGCCCCGCCCCTGCCATCCACTCATGGAAGTGGGCGGCCACTTTTTTCTTGTTTCCCTTGTTGTCCAGGCGGCAGAATTTTTCTATCAGCCTGCCTGCAGCAACAGCCCACACAACAGGCTCCTCAAAATCACAGCCCGCGTTTAGCGAGTCTATGCTGAAGTCATCCCAGAGCTTCTTTTTTATGCTGTCTTTCTCTTTTGCAAAACCGCTGGAGTCTATAAGCACTGCCTTTGGCTCTCCCTTGACCTGCCAGGTTCCGAACCTGCATTCTATGCCCTCTTTTGACAGCTCTTCAAAAACCTTCTTCAGCTCAGCAGGCGGCTTCTCTTCAATGAAATCTTCCCCTGCCTTGCCCTCAAAATAGGGGCCTACAAGAAAATAGTTGCTGTACTGCTCTTTCATCCTGTCAGCTTTTGAGATTATGACAGTGTAGATTCCGCCCACCTTGTTGCAGACTTCCCATGAGCATTCAAACAGGAAGTCAGGCTTTGGCTTTTCCATAATCCCCTGATTGACTCCTGCATTTAAATACTTTTAATATTACTCCTGAATAATAAAAATCAGTGATAAAATTGGTAAAATTCTACCATATTAAGGAAAGATTAGTCCTCTATATTGGAGAGAGATTAGCTCCAAAGAGAATATATGGACTATATATTAAGAACAGTAGTTCTAATTAAAATAAACACAACTTATGTCTCTGACACCAAAAGTTATATAAATCAGTGTTGTTTTTCGTATACTGATAGTGACAAAAAGACAGTGCTCTACAGATTCGTAGAAGCAAGCAGGGAACAGGATTCAGATGATGATGCCTGTGAAAAAGGGGTTTTTTGATGGCCAGGAGCAGCAGCAAGCGAAAGTTCGGGGAGCTCAGGAAGCTGATTCTATCCTCTCTTGCTGAAGGCCAGAAGACAGTCAACCGGATATCCTCTGAGACAGGAATAAACTGGAAGACAGTGGACAATCATCTTACATACCTTATGGGCAAGGGCCTTGTCAATGAGATTTTCTCCAGCAAATTCGTGAGAATATTTGAGATAACTGAGAGGGGAGAGAGCGCTGTCCACGGAAAGAATGACGATTCAATGATATTTGAGAAAAACGGGAAGGTGAGAATATCCTGATCAAGGGAAACAGGAAAGTGGAATGCTTGAGAGGAATTTCAGGCATGCAAAGCCTGCAAAAAGAGGTAACCATATGAGAGTGCTGATGTTCGGCTGGGAATTCCCCCCTTACGCGTCAGGCGGCCTTGGCACCGCATGCGAGGGGCTTGTAAGAAGCCTTGCTGAAAAAGGGGAAGAGATCATATTCGTGGCGCCGAAAACACCAAAATCAAAAAATCCCTCTGTTAAGATGGTCTCTGCAATGGGCAACGTAAAGCTGAGAGAAGTGCCCGGGCTTATCAGGCCTTATATGACAGAGGAAGGATATTATGAAGAGCTGAAGTCAGTTGGTGAAAGTGGAGATATGTACGGCAGGAACCTTTTCCATGAGGTGGCCCTTTTTGCTGAGAGGGCAGGAAGGATAGCTGCAGGCGAAGACTTTGATGTCATACACGCGCACGACTGGCTGACATTCCAGGCAGGCATTAAGGCAAAAGAGGCAACAGGCAGGCCGCTGATCGTGCACGTTCACGCAACAGAATTTGACAGGACAGGAGGCAACGGCATAAACGGGCAGGTCTATGCTCTTGAGAAGACAGGCATGGAAAAGGCTGACAGGGTCATTGCAGTGAGCAATTACACCAAAAAGATGATCACTGAAAAGTACGGCATAGACCCCTCAAAGATTGATGTCGTGCATAATGCAGTGGAGTTTAACAATCACAAGCTGCCTGGAGGCAAGGCCGCCGGGGAGCGCAGGACAGTCTTGTTTCTTGGAAGAGTCACCCTCCAGAAAGGGCCTGACTATTTCATATACGCTGCAAGAAGAGTGGCGGACCTGATGCCTGACACAAGATTCATAATTGCGGGCTCCGGAGACATGGAGCCGTTTGTCATAGAAAAGGCAGCAGAGCTCGGCCTCTCTGAAAACGTTCTTTTCGCAGGCCCGCTCAAAGGGGAGGAGGTTGACTGGGCATACCAGATGGCTGACGTGTATGTCATGCCTTCTGTAAGCGAGCCTTTCGGAATAACACCTCTTGAGTCTCTCAGGAATAATGTGCCTGTTATTGTGTCAAAGCAGAGCGGAATCTCAGAAGTTCTTTCCCACGCCCTTAAGGTTGACTTCTGGGACATAGATGAAATAGCCAACAAGATAATAAGTGTCCTTAGCTACGCAGAGCTAAACGAGGAGCTGAAGCATAACGGCTCCTCTGAGGTAAGGAAGTTCAGCTGGAGTGAGCCCGCGGGCAAGTGCGTAAGCGTTTACAGAAAAACAGCAGGTGATGCGTCATGGTGAACATATGCTTCTATTTTCAGGTGCACCAGCCTTTCAGGCTGAGGAGGTATCCCATATTTGACATAGGAAAAAGCAGGGACTATTTTGACTCGTCAAAAAACATCAGCACCATGAGGAAGGTCGCGGACAAGTGCTACCTTCCCATGAACAGGCTTCTCTTGAATGTCATGGATGAGATACCTGAGTTCAAGGCGTCATTCTCAGTTACAGGCACTGCCCTGGAGCAGTTTGAGCAGTACTGCCCTGAAGTGCTTGACAGCTTTAAGGAGCTGAAAAGGACAGGGAGGGTTGAATTCCTGTCAGAAACTTATCATCACACCCTTGCATACCTCTACTCAAAGGATGAGTTCAGGGAGCAGGTTGAGATGCACAGGAAAAAGATAAAGAAGCTTTTCGGAGCAAAGCCAAAAGTTTTCAGGAACACAGAGCTGATATACAACAACGAGATAGCGGCATATGCGGAGAAGATGGGATTCAAGGCGATACTTGCTGAAGGGTGGGACCATTACCTTCAGTGGAGAAGCCCCAATTTTGTTTACACGCCCTACGGCTGCAGCAGGATAAAGCTGCTGCTTAAGAATTACAAGCTCAGCGATGACATAGCCTTCAGGTTCTCCAACAGGGGATGGAGCGAGTGGCCCCTCACAGCAGAGAGGTATGCCAGCTGGGTGAGCAACATTAACGGCAATGGAACCAATGTGAATCTTTTCATGGATTACGAGACATTCGGGGAGCACCAGTGGAAGGACACAGGAGTCTTTGATTTCATGAGGTCCCTTCCCAGAGAGCTGCTAAAGCATCCTGACAACAGTTTCACCACACCCTCAGAGGCTGCAAAGATGAAGGACGTGGGAGAGATAGACATCCCCTACATGATGTCATGGGCTGACCTTGAGAGGGACCTGAGCGCGTGGACAGGCAACAAGATGCAGCAGTCAGCAGTCAGGAGGCTTTACATGCTTGAGAAGAGCGTGAAGGAGTCAGGCAACAAGGAGCTTATAGAGCTGTGGAGAAAGCTTCAGACAAGCGACCATCTCTATTACATGTGCACAAAATACTTCTCTGACGGTGATGTGCACAAGTACTTCAACCCTTATGACAGCCCTTACGACGCTTTCATAACATTCATGAATATACTGCATGACCTTTCATACAGGGTAAACGCTCCTGAATCCAGTAAAATTAATAAATGTGCGGCGTGTTCCGTATGCAATAACAGCCCTGTCCAAAGCAGGCAGTAGGTTTTTGCAGGGCAGGAAAGGATTTCATGGCAGGAGGGCTATGAGGAGGATATATATTGGCGCCAGCTAAATCAAAAAAGGGGAGCAGCAAAAGAGGCCTTACAATAAGAAGGCCCAAAAAGACATCAAAGAAGACAGCTCACGCTTTAGCAGATGTGCCTTCTGAGCATGCTTTTTATCTCAAAGGGGGAGGAGCCCTTATGAACCTCAGTGAGCTTGCTGACGCTTTGAAGTCAATGGATGAGAGCGTTTTCTCTTTTCATGCCAACAACAGCAAGAATGACTTCAGCAGCTGGATAAGGGATGTTATGGGAGAGCATAACCTCTCGCTAAGCATCGCAGGCAGGGACAGGGCAGGCACAAGACAGGATATAATGAAATTCATCAACACAAGACAGTCAAAGAGGTGAGATAATGCCTAAAATAACAGGCGCACAAGCGGAAAAAATCATGGGTGAAGTGCCTGAAGAGCACCATTTCAGGCTGCACATGGGAACAAACATCAGTAACCTCAGGGAGCTTGCAGAGGCGCTGGAGATAATGGCTGACAGGACATTCCATCACCATGTGAGCAGGACAAAGAATGACTTCAGCACATGGATAAGGGACGCAGTGGGTGATGAAGAGCTTGCCGAAAGGGTAAGGAAGCTTGACTCAAAGAAGGCCATGCTCAAGGAGATAAAGAAAAGGATTGACCTCCTTGAGAGAAAGCCCAGCGAGCATGAGATATGCACTCAGCACTTCATGAAATGCGGAGTGAATGACTTTGCAGTCGGCGCAGTTGTCGGTTTTGTCATCGGCGTGATAATAGCTGCAGTGCTTTAGGTGTAAAATGAGATGCAGAACTAATCATTATGCAGCATCAATTCTAGCTGTGTTCATGCTCCTTGCGCTTTTGTCTGTGTCAGGATGCACTGAAATCAGGACAATGAACCTGACAGCAGAGTATGCCAACGCAACAGCAGAAAACGCAACCTCTGGGGCAGGGCAGCCATCTGGAGGCGCATCAAACATCTCTGAAGATACAGGCATTGCATCCAACACCACATTATCAGAAGAAAACCTGACAGGGGAGGACGTGCCTGTTGTGGTTGACAAGGGAGCTTCTGTTTACGTTGATCCTGACAATCTTGTGAAAAATCTCTGCCCGGAGCAGGTTCTTCTGGGGCTTAGGGGGTGCAGGAGGGTTGACGGCAGCCTCAACATCTCAATAAGGAATTCGGGCTACAGGAATGTCACAATGATATTCTACCTCTTGTATGACAGCCAGGAGGCAGGCAGTGTTTACTTTGACGAGACATTTTACTCAAAGACAGAGAAGACTTACACCATTGACCTTGAATCTCTTGAAGAGGAACACGGGCAGATAGAGAAGATACAGGCAACGCCTGTGCTTGTGCAGGGCATGGAGGCAGTCTCCTGCCAGAACAAGAAACTGCCCATAATGGTCTCATCAGGATGCCATTGAGCCTGTGCAGTCCCTGGAGAATTGCATCTTGGCCAATTTCTTAATCACTTATCCTGATCACTTGAGCTGGGGCATTCCTTTCATGCCGCTGGAGCTTTTTCATCACAGCTGGTTACGCTCATCTGGCACGCAATGCTAAGTGGGATTTCGCTGCGCTCAATCCCACGACCGTAGAATAAACATCCTCTTAAACTTTTTAATTAGTGAATGCTACTTGAGCTGGGGCATTCCTTTCATGCCCTGCATCTTTTTCATCATCTTCTGCATATCCTTTCCGGATCCGCCCTTGAACATCTTCACCATCTTCTTGCTCTGCTTGTACTGCTTTATGAGGTCCCTCACATCAGAGGTGGATGTGCCGGCGCCATTTGCTATCCTGTCAATCCTTGAGCCGGTTATCAGGTCAGGCTCCTCAAGCTCTTTCTTTGTCATGCTGTTCATGGCGTGCTTCCACTTCTTTAGCTTCTCCTCCTGCACATTAAGGGTGTTCTTGGGCAGCTGGAGCTGCCCCATTCCCGGGACCATCTCCATAACTTTTGACAAAGGCCCCATCTTCTTCATAGCCTCCATCTGCTCATAAAGGTCAATCAGGTTGAACTCCCCCTTCAGGAATTTCTTGCCGAGATCCTCTGCCTCCTCTGTGCTTATGGCTTCCTTGGCCTTGTCAAGAAGCGCCTCAAGATCTCCCATGCCGAGTATCCTGCCCACGAAGTTCTGGGGCTTGAACTCCTCAATGTCTTCGGGCTTCTCTCCAGTCCCTATGAACTTGACTTTTGCTCCTGTTACAGCGCAGGCAGCTATGGCCCCGCCGCCTTTTGCTGTGCCGTCAAGCTTTGTTATCACGACTCCTGTAATGCCGCAGGCCTCATGGAATTTCTCAGCCTGCTTTTCAGCAGCCTGCCCCACATCAGCGCCTATGACCAGAAGGTTCTCGTCAGGGCCTATCTTTTTGTTGAGGTCGTTCAGCTCTTTTATTAGATCATCAGACAATGCATCCCTTCCTGCAGTGTCTATCAGGACAATATCATGCTTTCCCAGCTCCTGCTCAAATTTCTTGTATATCTTTGCAGCGTTCTTCTCCTTCTTGTCAGCAAAACAGGGCACATTCACGTCCTTTGACACCTGCGCCAGCTGGTCAGGGGCCGCGGGCCTGTGCACGTCCAGCCCCAGCGTGGCCACCTTATACCCTCTCTTTGAGTAGAATCTTGCGAGCTTGCCTATTGTTGTGGTCTTTCCGTTCCCGAAAAGGCCAACCATCATTATCTTAAAGGGCTTTTTCTTTGCGTCAATCTCAATCCTGTCCTGCTCTTCCCCGAGGAATTTCACCAGCTCCTCATACACTATCTTTATGAGCCATTCCTTCTTGCTTATTGTTCCCGGAGTCTCCTCCTTCATGAACCTCTCCTTTATGCCCTTTGTCAGCTCAAATACCATCTGGACATTGACGTCAGACTGCAGGAGGGCCTTCTGGATGTCCTTGACAAGCTCATTTACCAGCCTTTCATCTACAAATACTGACTTGGCTACCTTCTGCAGGCTCTCTTTAAGCGAGCTGCTCAGTCTTTCCAGCACCATATTATCCCCTACCGGTCCTGCCTGTTATTTTCACAAAGCCGAAAACTGCAGCAACAGGAAATATCCCATATTTTCTTAGTTCCGAAAACAAGTTTTGGAACCTTCAGGCTGCAGATGAAGGTTTTTGAAAACCTCAGAAATCCTTGAGGATTTCTGACGGTGCTGAAAACCTTTGGTTTTCCGCAGCCAAAAAATTCACTGTCAAAAAAACTCCTTCAAACCAGCACCTTCAGGTGCTGGCAGGGGGGTTTTCTGTGATTTTTTTTTGATATTCTCTTCCTGCTTCCTGTGCCTTTATAAATGTTTTTCTTTGGTTTATCTGTTTGTAAACTAAAAGAAAGCTTTTTATAATAGTGAGCTTATATTGTTTCCTGAACCTTTTAAAGCTAATTGGGGGATTAATATGTCCAAGATAGGGGGCCTCAGAAAGAAGTCAAGAAGCAAGTTCAGCAAGCCCAGGAGACAGAGAGGCAAGGTCGGGGTCAGCAGGTACTTCAATGAGTTCAAGCCTGGCGAGAAGGTAATGCTTCAGGCAGAGCCGTCAGTGCACAAGGGATTATACTTTTCAAGGTTCCACGGAAAATCAGGGACAATGGGGGCCAGGAGAGGGGAATGCTATGAGATTTTTGTCAGGGATCAGGGCAAGGAGAAGACAATTATAGCTCATCCAGCCCACATCAGGCGCTTATAACTTCTGGAGGTAAAAAATGGCCATAAAAATAATATCTGAGACACCGGTGGCAATGTCAGAGCTGAGAGAAGAGCTCAAGAAGGTCAGGGAGAGGGACCAGGAGCTTAACTTCAGGGCCCAGAAGATGGAGGATTACCTCAATTCACTCTCAATGATAAGCCTGAGCAAGGCAAAGGAGCTCATGAAGAAGATAGAGGACCTGGGAATACCAAGGTTCAAGCAGGAGCACATGGTTAAGATTGCTGACATACTTCCTGAATCTCCTGAAGAGGTAAAGTCAGTCCTCAGCGCCTATCCCATAACAGTTACCAACGAGAATCTCAAGAAGATTGCTGAGACCATAAAGCCTTATGCAGAAGAGGCCAGGAAAGAGCTCAAGAAGCAGAGCGCAAAAGAGGAGAAGGAAAGGAAAGAAGCGGCAGAGTCTGCTGAGCAGGAGGAATCAGCGGAATCAGGCGATGAGGGCGGAAACAAAGGAGAAGAAGAGGAAGGCAAAAGCGGGGAAACCCCTGCAGAAAGTGCTGAAAAAGAGGAAGCGACTTCAGAAGAAGAAATCTCAGAAGAAAAGAAAGAGTGACCACGGTGAAAGACCCCCAGCATAATAAAAACATCACAAACGCGGAACGCGGAATGAGACTATGGAACGCACAGAGAGAAAGGCGAAAGAGGAAAATGCAGTTGTGCTTGACTTTCTCCAGCACGGCTACCCCTTTGACAAGAGGCCATCCCATAAAAAAACTTCTATAGTGCAGGCCCTCGGCACAAAATACTACACCCTTCTTGAGCTTGTTCCGAAGCAGGGTGTTTTTCTTCAGCCATATGAAGAGGTTTACATAGGCGAGGAGAAGAGAGACAAGATACACCACATAACAGGCAAGCTCTCAGTGGAAAAGCTTACAGCCACTGCCAACTCAGAGCTCCCTCATGTTGTGAAGGACCTTGTGCACAAGAACGAGAAGAGGTTTGTGGACTTTTTCAATAACGCGCAGCCCCTCACGACAAGAATGCACCAGCTTGAGCTGCTTCCAGGGCTGGGCAAGAAGCACATGTGGGAGATAATAGAGGAAAGGAAGGAAAAGCCTTTTGAGAGCTTTGAAGACATAAAGAAGAGGGTGAAGCTGATGCCTGATCCTGAGAAGACCATAATAAGAAGGATTCTTATGGAGATCAAGGCTGAGGACAAGCACAGGCTTTTTGTTGACAGGTGAGCCCTGGCAGGAATTAGAATCTTAAGCTTCCTGATTGCTCTTATCGTAGTTTGTGTATTGCAGTTTATGATTGCATCTACTGGCCGCTTTCCTCTTTTATGATGCCATAACCGATAAGCCTGAACCTGTTGGCTACTCTTCTTGATATGGTAACTCTTGCTCCTGTCTCAGCGCATACCGGCCGTTTCAGCCTGCACCTGCAGCCTCCCTTGAACAGCTCTGTGACAAACCCCACTGTTGCTGCTGAGTTCACGTTAAGCATCAGGATCTCATCCTTTTTTACGGGCTCTACCTCAAGCTCTTCTTTCGCTCCCACAACCCTCTTGAGAAGATTTATGTCCAGGTCAAGATTCTCCCAAACAGGGGGCAGCTTTCCTGCATGCCCCCCCACGTTTCCCACCAGAGAGTCGGATTTCACAATGGAAGGGTCGAGGGATGTTAGAACGCCGATTGATCCTCCTGGCCGGACCTCTTCAACATCCAACCCCCCTGTCTTCAGGCCGGTGATTCTTGTTTTTATTGGATAATATGTCTCCTTGTTCTCTTTTTCCACTTTCCTTCCGGGCAGGAGCTCTATCACGTCGCCCACCTTCAGTTTTCCCCTCACCACAGCTCCGCCGAGTATTCCCCCCTGCAGCTCTCCAGGCTTTGCTCCAGGGCTGTTTATGTCAAAGCTCCTGGCTATGAACATCATGGGATCCTTCTTCTCATCCCTTTTTGGAGTGGGGATGTGCTCTTCAAGAGCCTGTATCAGGGCTCCGGTGTTTATGTTATGCTTTGCTGATATAGGGATTATGGGAGCGTCCTTGTATCTTGTTCCTGAAAGAAATTTTCTTATCTCATTATAATTCTTCATCGCCTGCTCTTTCTTTGCTATGTCAATCTTGTTCTGCACGACAATAACCTTCTCAACCCCCATTATCTCCAGTGCCATCAGGTGCTCTGAGGTCTGGGGCTGGGGGCAGGACTCGTTTGCCGCCACGATCAGAAGCGCGCCGTCCATTATAGTGGCTCCTGAAAGCATTGTTGCCATGAGGCTCTCATGGCCTGGCGCGTCTATGAAGCTGACTTTCCTGACAAATTCTGTTTCTGAGCCGCACTTTGGGCATTTCGTCTCAACAGTGTAAGCATTGTGGCCGCTGCATTTATGGCATTTCTTGAATATTGAGTCAGCATAGCCCAGCCTTATGGTTATGCCCCTCTTCAGCTCTTCAGAATGAGTGTCTGTCCACCTCCCCGAAAGCCTTTCTGTCAGGGTGGTCTTTCCGTGGTCAACATGCCCTATTAGCCCTATGTTAACGGCGGGCTGGGATTCCTCCTGCTTTACAGCCTTTTTGCTGCCTTTCCCCGCATTTCCCGAAGCTCTGGAGGAGCTTTTCTTTTCCTTGCTTTCAGCGGATTTTTTGCTGCTTTCTTTTGCAGTCTTCCCACTATCAGTTTTTTTTGCCGGCATAATCACTCACGAAAAAGGTCTTATTTATAAATTTAGTGATGAACACTCTGGAGAAGGTGGGGGGCTCATAAAAACCTTTAAATACCCCCTCCCTTGTTCAGAGCTTAAGCCATAAACTGAAGAAATGCCCTTGAGATAAGAAGTATCTTAAGATGGGGGAGGCTTATGTACCAACAATATGTTCCGGACAAGAGCAATGTTTCTGTTCCTGCAGGCGCGCTTAAGAGAGCTTTTGCGTTTGTGCTTGACATTCTCCTCATTGACCTTGTAATATTCTACCCTTTCAGGACGCTTTTCAGCAGGCTGGTCCCTGAGCTGACATTCTCATCCCTGGAGAGGCTTGTCAGCAGCCCGGCAATGCAGGGGATTATACTTTGGACCGGTGTTTCAATGGGCGTGACAGCAGTTCTTTACTTCTCCCTGCTGGAATACTATACAGGGCAGACAGTGGGCAAGATGATCATGAGAATAAGGGTGAAGAGCGAGGGGAAAAAGCTGATGCTCTGGCAGTGCCTTGTGAGAAGCGTGCTGCTGATTCCAGTGTTTCCATTTATAGTGATGTGGGCTGCTGACGTGATATATCTTTTCTTTAACAGTAAAAGGCAGAGGATTCTTGAGATAATGAGCAGGACAGCAACAACAGTAGAAGAGGAGGCTTAAAGCATGGAAAAAGGACTTGTGAAGGGACTGGAGGTTGTATTTTTAGCGGTCTTGATTCTTGCCGCTGGATGCTCTGAAGGAGGGGGAATAATCAACAGCAGCCCCCTTAATGATTCAGGAAATGCGCAGCAGGCTTATGAAAGCAACAGCTCGTCTAATCCATCAGTAGAGAACAGGGCTGCAGAGATTGAGCAGGTGGTGGTGAACATATCCAGCTCAGGAAAAAAAGGCGGCAGTGATAAGGATGGTGACAGCAATAAATCATCTGGAGGAGAGGGAATAACAGACGTGATTGTGAAAGAGAATGTTCAGGAAAACAATACAATGCCTGCGATTCAGGGAGATGCAGGAGAGCTTTCTGTGAGCTTTATTGACGTGGGATATGGGGATTCCATATTCATAATGACTCCGTCCAACAAGACCGTCCTCATAGACGGCGGCCCTGACAATGCAGGAGCTGCCGTAACCCAGTACCTGAGGAATTACGGCGTTAACCTTAAGCTTGATGTTATGGTAGGCACCAATCCCCGGCTGGAGCACATAGGCGGCCTTGACTCAATCCTCTACAACATGAACCAGGTTTCAGAGGTCTATGATAACGGCCAGGGCAGCAGCTCACAGGCTTACAAGGCCTTCCATGACATGGGCGAAAGCAAAGGGATGTTCATAACCGCAGAGAAGGATGTGGAAGTGGACCTGGATGGCGAGGACAGGGCCAGGCTTGAGCTTATAATCCCCTACAAGGATGGGTACATGAACCGGACAGGGGACAATTCAATAATAACAAAGCTGGTGCACGGCAACATCACATTCCTTTTCATGAGCGACTGCGGACTTGAGTGCGAGCAGAAGCTTGAGGGGTATGACCTCAGTGCAGACATCCTAAAGGTGGGGCATTACAGCGGGAACAGGTCAATATCATCATCATTCCTGAGCAATGTTGATCCGAAGCTGGCGATAATCACTCCTGATGATGAAAGCGACATCAGACATGACCATGAAATCAGCGCCTCCTATGCGGATACAATAGCGAAGCTGAAGAGCCACGGCGCCAGTGTGCTGAGAACAGACCAGAATGGAACAATAATTGTCAGGAGCGACGGGAACGGATACACTGTTTCCTGAACAAGGATTAAAGAGAGATGTATGAATGTAAGGCGAGCGTTAATAATCAAGGGGGGTGAGATGGGTGGTGTTAAGGAGCATTCTTGTTTTTGCAGCAATCCCTGTTCTTGCAGGAGGCGTTTTTTACGCATTCACCCACCTGCAGCTTTTTGCCCTTCATAAGATACTTAGGATTGACTCTTCCGCGAAGCTCAGGAAAAGGCTCTGCATAGCGGCGTTTTTCACAGCGTCGGCAGCCTCATTCCTGCTGGTGTGCCTGAACGAGTATTTTAGGTTACATTTAAATAATGGAAGCTCTTGAAGCGCACCCTGAGCATAACTGAGGCATAATTATGGTCGGAAAAAGAAAAAAAGACATGAATAAATGGGCTGTAATGGTGGTTGTGATAGCTGCGCTCTTCCTGCTCAGCATTGTCCTTTCATCTGTCATCAGCTTTTTTGCAGGTGATTCAGGTGCAGGAAACACAGCTATGATAAATGTCAAAGGCCCTATAATAGTGAGCAGGTCAACCCCTTTCTCAGAATACGCGTCATCATCTGACATAACAGGTTTCATAGAAGAAGCTGACCAGAACCCTGCTGTCAGGGCCATAATAATAAACGTCAACTCTCCAGGAGGATCTGCTGTCGCGTCTGATGAGATAGCCAGGGCGGTCAGGGAGGCTAACAAGACAACAGTTGCAGTCATAAGGGATGTCGGAGCTTCAGGAGGCTATTGGGTGGCTTCTGCAGCAGACCATATAATTGCCAACAGCATGTCCATGACAGGCTCAGTAGGGGTTTTCAGCTCTTATCTTGAGTTCTCCGGGCTGCTTGACAGGTTCAACGTGAGCTATGAAAGGCTTGTTGCAGGAGAATACAAGGACATAGGCACTCCATTGAGGGAGCTGAAGCCTGAGGAGAAGAGAATGCTCCAGAGCGTGCTGGACAGTATCCATGAGGAGTTCGTCTCCAGCGTGGCAGAGAACAGGAACCTCTCTGAGGAGCAGGTTGAGGAGATAAGGACTGGAATGTTCTTCACAGGCAGGAAGGCCAGGGAGCTTGGGCTTGTTGACGAGCTCGGAGGCATGCCTGAGGCAGAGTCATACATAAGGGAGAATCTTAACATAACTCCCTCTATCAGGAACTACGGGAGGGATAAGGGCATTATTGATATATTCTCAGGAGTGATCTCAAGGCAGTCATTCTCAATAGGCCAGGGAGTAGGCTCAATGCTTGACAGCAGGAGAGCTGGCATAACGGTCTAGCAGGCAGGAATTAATCAAGAGGCTGAACCGGGAAATTAAAATGATTAGCTTCATTCTGATGGTGCTGGGAATCATAGGGTTGTGGTTAGGCGCTGACCTGGTGATCAACTCATCCCAGAGGGTCGCAAAGTCTCTTAACATATCAGGAGCATTCATGGGCCTGACCGTACTCTCAATAGGCACTTCACTTCCTGAGATAGCCACTCATGTCATCTCCAGCATTGACATACTCAAGGGGATGGAGACATCAGGCATTGCTGTTGGAACAAATGTTGGCTCAAACCTTTTCCAGATATCATTCATAGTGGGTATTGTGGGCTTGCTTTTGACCATAAGATCTTCTGAGACAATAATGAAGAGGGATTATCCTGTCATGCTTGGAGGCATAGTCCTGATTTGGCTGTTCTCACTTGGAGGATACATAGGCAGGATTGAAGGAGCTGTGCTTGCAGTGCTCTACATCATCTATATTGCTTATCTTGGAAAAAATGAAAAGATTCTTGAGAAAAATCCCTTTCAGACCAATTACATCAAGGATTTTGTTCTCATCGCGCTGGGAATAGGCATGCTCCTGTTCTGCGCTGATATTGTTGTTGACAAGGCGGTGTTTCTCTCCAGGAACTGGGGCGTGGCTGAGTCATTTATTGGAACCCTCATAATAGGAATAGGGACTGGCCTGCCTGAACTAACCACAGCTCTTGTGGGGATACTCAGGAAAGCTAATGACATCTCCTTGGGGACTTTGGTGGGCTCCAACATCACAAACCCCCTGCTGGCTCTTGGCATAGGGGCTGGAATATCAGGCTACACTGTGGACAAGTACCTGCTCTTCTATGACATTCCAGTCTGGTTCCTGCTTTCTCTTATAGTTCTCTTTTTCTTCTACTGGAAGCACAAGCTTTTCAGGTGGGAGGCTGTCGTGCTCATCACCCTGTTTTTTGCCTATGCTGCATTCAAGGTATTCTTTCTCCTGCCATTGTGGGGCTGAGAACCGGCTGAGCAGCCTGAACAGAGGTGAGGTTATGCCATGCCATCTCTGAATTATTATTTCCACAAAGCCGAAAACTGCAACAACAGAAAATATTCCATATTTTCTTAG
>CAYNHV010000003.1:0-110536 GCA_964397315.1 uncultured Methanosarcinales archaeon | reverse complement strand
GAGTCGGGATTTTCTTTAAACCCACTGGAAAATGGCTTTGCGCCATTTTCAATAAAATTTGTAACTCCCCCATATATTGCCACCACCCCAGTCGCGGTTACAAACTGATTTTTCCTGCCTAAAAATAATCCCGACTCGCAAGCTCGTCTGGGATTACTGAAAATACAAAGTATTTTCAGGCCTGCAAAACTTTGTTTTGCAGTATTAGAATTGCCAAACTTCGTTTGGCAATCTCCCGCCCCCTTCAACAGCTTGAGCGCACCAACTCCAACAGAGCACTTTGAGCATATTACTGGGTGGGCTTATTGGTGGAAGAAGGAGTAAGTTGTGCTTTTCCAGAAGGTGTAAGCCTGCTAAGTGGTTCTGCAGTAAGGGAGGGAAGTACCAGGAAGGGCCAGCACAAACTTATTATCCCCTAGGAATTACCAGGAGTTATTATCATAAACAAACCACTCTAAGGAGGGTGGAATCTAGAGCTGTAAAAACTGGAATATCATCTTCCCAAGGGCGGGAAGCATCAGGAATTATGATTATAAGCACAAGCATATCCCTCAAAACCCCCTCTGCTGGAAGAGCCCAAAAACAGTAAGATTTAAATTCAGGGAGTGCATAACCGCCAGGACCATGGAATACAAAGGCATTACAGCTTATGCCATGCTCATAGCGCTCTTTGCGCTCTTTATCATAGTTATAGGAGGGTGCGACATAACAGGCAGCGCTGTTTTTGAGGATACCCTGGCAAAAATAGAGGGGATTGACAGCAGGCACGGGCTTTCCCTGCATGATTATGGATATGGGGTGAGCCATTTTGAGTTTAATCCAAGGTTTCCTGACGCGCTTAATGCAGGGGAGATTGACAATGTGTTGGAGGAGTTTGAAAAGATTGAGAAAGGCCTTGAAAAAGGCTCTCCCAGCATGTTGCTTGTGGACGCGAGAGAGGAGCTTCTTCTCTCAGAGAAGTTCTACAAGCTGGGGACAAAGACAAAGAAAGGCCTCACTTCAGACGGATTCAAGTGCGGCCACAAGATATTCATAACAGCAGCCACCCATAACCTTAACATGAGCGTGGAGCACGGCAGGGAGGCTGTTGAGAGCTTGGAGACACTTGCTGAGGAGTATCCTGACAAGGCAGAGAGGATAAACATAACAAGGTTCTGGGTGAAGTACCTGAATTCAACCTATGATTTCCTGGCAGAGGATGCTGCAAAGAACGAGAAGATCATGCTGAAATTCTGCAGCTAAAGCAGTTATTGGGACAAGACCAGATGGCAAGCTTTAGTGTTTATTGTGTTGGCTGACATCATATGATTTGGCATCATCTGATTCAGCAGCTGTGTTCTGCAAGAAATAACTGAGGTTCAGGCTTTGCCCGCGTCTTCCTTTGGGGCCTCCTCCTTAGGGGCTTCTCCTCCCTCAGCAGGCTTTCCCTCCTCTCCTGCTTCGCCTGCTGCTTCAGCAGGAAGCAGTTCCTCTATAAGAGAAGCAGGTATCTTTTCCTCAACAAGCCTGGACTTTATCTCTCCGCGCGGCTTGCCCTTCATCTCCTCTATTATCTGCTTGGCCTTTGCCTCAAACTCAGCCCTTCTCTCTTTCATCTCCTCTTCAAGCCTCTTCCTTTCCTCTTCCAGCTCCTTAAGCTCTTCAGCTGAAAGCTCTGTCTTCTCTGTTCTTATCTCCTCGTCAAACTTGCCGTCATTGACAATCTTTATTGCATCATTGGCCGGCACCCCCTCAACCAGAACCCCTATTGAGTTGCACGTGCCTATTATCTCTTTTACCTTCTCTTTCAGGGATTTTCCCAGGAGAGATTCCTCTTTCATCTTTGCTATCTTGATTATCTGCTCTATCTTCAGGTCAGCCACCTTGTCCGAAAGCGGGTTTGATGATCCTTTACCAAGCTTGGCCTCTTTCTTCACAAGCGCAGAAGCAGGAGGCGTTCCGACACTAATGCTGAACTCCTTGGTGTCAGGGTCAACATTAACCTTTACAGGAACCTGCATTCCCTTGAAGTTCTCTGTCTTCTTGTTTATCTCTGCCACGACCTCGCCTATGTTGACCCCCAGGGGGCCGAGCGCAGGTCCCAGAGGAGGAGCTGCAGTTGCCTCTCCACCACTTACAAGAGCCTCTATTGTCTGTTCTGCCATGTTATAGCCTGTTTTTGAGCTTATTTATAAAGATTTTGATGGCCTGCGCTGAGTGACCTCTGTGCAGGTCTTATGAATTTATAATGCCTGATGAGAACACATATGGCTTCAGGAAGAAAAAAAAGGCCTAGACTTCGCTGCCTTCCTCCTCACCCTCTCTCCTGATGACCTTTATCGCATCCATCTTGACAGTTATGGGGATTGGAACAGCTGCCTCAAGCAGCTCCACAACAACCTCCTCCTTTGTCTTGTCCACCCTCGTGACCTTGGCATTCTCCCTCTTGAAAGGCCCTGCTATTATCTCTGCAATGTCATTCTTCCTTATGTCAACCTCATGCTTTACCTGCTCAAGCATATGCTCCATTTCAGAATAGTCAACCGGATTCGGCAGCAGGCCTCTTGCATAGGGTATGTTATGGGCGGCCTGCTCTGCATCAGCTTTTGTTGCAGCCTCAATGAATATGTAGCCCCTCATTCCATGGGGCCTTATGACTGAGTAAACATTAAGCTCTTTTTTCTTCTCAATGTTGCTGGTGATGAAGTCCATCACCTGGTCTTCCCTGTTCGCTGTTGTTCTCAGCGCGAATATGCTTGATGATGATTCCTCCTTTTCGCCTGGGCCTGCCTCACCTGCCTGGCTTTCGGAGCTTGAGTCCCGCTCTGAATCTTCTTCTTTTTTCTCTTCAGGCCCTTCCGGGCTGCTGTCTTCCTCACTGCTTCCTCTTGCCACTTCCATGTCCTCAAAAGGCGGCTTCACTTCCTCTTTTTCTGCTTTTTCAGGCTGGTCATCTGCAAGGCCTTCAGGAACAGGAGATTCATTCACGCTGGCAGGCTCTTCAGGGCTTTCTTCCGGCGCCTGATCCAAAGGCTCCTGCTTTCCAGCCCCTGTATCTGATGCCTCTCCTGCACTTTCTCCAGCCTCATCTGAAGGGACTTCCGCAACCTCTTCCCCAGAGCCTTCAGTCTCCTGAGCTTCCTTTTTCTCTTCCTGTTCTGCTTTTTCCCCTGTCTTCTCTTCTTCCATTTTGTTCATATCTCCTGTCATAAAATCCCTATAAGAGCAGTTCCTTGAGCATGAAGAGTATAAACCCTATGACACCTATGATGGCCATGCCAAGAGCGGATACCTTCACTATTGTCTTGAACTCAAACGCGTCAGGCTTCTTTGTCACCTTGAGGACTCTAGAGCATTCTCCTGCAAATAATCTCAGCCTTGTGAACAAAGAAGCAAATTCCATTTTTTCAGTCAATGAATTCTATGCCGAGCTCGTTTTCTATCTCCTTCTTTCTTTTTGTGGACACCTTTCTCTCAGGCCCGAATATCTGTGATGACTGCACTCCAGTGATTATCAGAAGCGTCCTTACAGTGCTCTTCAGGTCCTCGCTTATCTGGGCGCCCCATATGACTCTCGCGTCCTCGTCCAGCTTTTCAGAGACAATCTCAACAACCTTTCTTGCCTCGTCAAGCGTCATGTCGGGGCCTCCTGTTATGTTTATGAGAGCTCCGCTGGCTCCTCCTATGTCCACGTCAAGAAGAGGATTGTTGACTGCTTTTTCAACAGACTCTGTCGCCCTGTTCTCTGTGTCAGACTCCCCGACTCCTATGAGGGCCACCCCTCCGTTGCCCATGACAGTCCTTATGTCAGCAAAGTCAAGGTTTATAAGGCCCGCTTTTGTGACAAGCTCTGCAACACCCTTGACTGCATTTGTGAGTATCTCATCAGCCACCTTGAATGCCGTGTGAAGCGGAAGATCCGGAGCAATCTCAAGAAGCTTGTCGTTTGGTATGACTATAAGAGTGTCCACGATGTTCTCCAGCTTTTCAAGTCCTATGACCGCGTTCTCGTATCTCCTCTGCCCTTCCATTGCAAAAGGCATTGTGACAATTCCCACTGTGAGGGATCCCACCTTCTTGGAGACTTCTGCTATGACAGGGGCTGATCCTGTTCCTGTTCCTCCGCCGAGGCCGCATGTGACAAACACCATGTCAGAGCCTTTTATTGAGCCCTTCAGCTCTGACTCGCTCTCTCTTGCAGCCTCCTCACCCACCTTGGGTATGGATCCCGCTCCAAGCCCTTTGGTGGACTCCTTTCCGAGAAGTATCTTCTTGTCAGCATTAGTGTAAAGAAGATCCTGGGCGTCGGTATTCACAGCTATTGTCTCTGCCCCCTTGACACCCACCTCTGTTATCCTGTTGATGGTGTTGTTTCCTCCGCCGCCGGCTCCGATGACTTTTATGCTGGCTTTCTGTTTTGAAAGATAACTCTCAAGCTCAGCATCAACCATGTCCGGCTTTCCTTCCTCAACCATAGGCGCAGAAGAAGTTTTCTCTTCCTGCTGCGGCTGCGTGTCTATAAGCTCATCGTTGGACTCAGCATTTTCATTGTTTTCAAGCTCCATTTCTCTCCACCTCACCCCAAAGAAGTGATTGTTTAAAAGTAGTTACTTTGGTGATAAATGATATCACACTTATATATAAATCTTTTGTCATTTTTGCCTCTCAGAGCCCTCTTCCTGCTTGTCTTTAGCCTGTCCTCTCTCTGAATCACCAGCCTGGCTTTTCTCTTCTTTCTTTTCTTTTACACTGAATTCAGCGCTTTCCACAGAAGGCACAAGCCTTTTTATCTCTTCTGAAATCCTCTTCTCTATATCATGGGGCATGCCGGTCTCCTTTTCAGTTGTGATTACCGCCCTGCCGTCTTTTATCTCAACATCAAATTTCTCAAGTCCCAGCCTTACGTTGATGAGCGACTTTAATTTCTCCCTGTCATCATCCACAACTTTTTTTATGCTGGCCTTGTAGACGAGCTTCTGGCCTGAGAGGGGATGGTTGAAGTCCACCAGAGTCCTTCCTCCGCTGACGCTCTTTATGACTCCCACTGCACCATCAACATTTACCTGCAGGCCGGGCATGGGGTTTATGTTTTCCTTTCTGAACTTGCTTGTGGATATCAGCTGTATCTGCTTTGCGTCCTTCTTCCCGAAGCCCTCTTCAGGAGGCACCTCTATTGTGTAATCATTGCCCGGCTCCTTGCCCTCAAGCTGCCTGTCAAGGCCCTCCACAACATGATTCTCTCCAACGCAGATGGTTACAGGCCCGTACCTTGCATCAGGATTGTGCATGCCTGCTTCCCTTGCCGCAGACTCGTCTGTAGTGTCAAAGACAGTGCCGTCCTTAAGGCTGCCTGTGTATTCCAGCTCCACGAAATCTCCCTTCTTTATCGCCATGAAAACTCCTCTGATGCGTTTTCCTGCTGACTGTCTTGTGTTGGTTGCATCAATGTATGCTTGTCTTATCCTTCACACCTGCTGCAGCTGTTTCGCAGACCTCATATACTGCACACCCACTGCCTCCTAAGCCCCAATGCAAGCACTAAGAAGGATGAATATCAGGATTTCAAGCCCCTATTTAAAGGTTACGGAAGAATCTGTCATCCGTGCTTACGCGCTATGCCGGCTATCCTGTCTGCAACCTCCTCAATGCTCATCCCTGTTGTGTCAATAACATGGTCAAAATTTGACAGGTCATTAAGATCAACGCTGTAATACTTCAGGTACCTCTCTGCAGTCTCATCCCACCTCTTCTTCAGCATGAGCTTTACCTCCTCCTGAGTTTCCTTTGCAGACTCGTCAGGCCGCTGGTCCCTGAACACGCGCCTGGCTGCCTCGTCAGGGTCAACATCAAGGAATACTTTCACAGCATGAGGTATAAAATTCCATGCAAGCCATGAGTCAATCACAATATTGTCTTCCTCCTTACCCACCTTTTTTGTCCTCTCATCTATTATCCTGTCTGTCCAGAACTCTCTCCTGCCGACGTCATTGAGCTCGTCTATGGTCATGCCGTGCTCCTGTGCAAGCTGGCCCCTCATGTCCCCTGTTGAGAGGTGCCTCATGCCCAGCTTATCAGCAACCCTCTTTGCAACGCTTGTCTTGCCGGAGCCCGGCTTTCCAGAGATTGTTATTATCATCTCCCCTAATAAATAAGAAAGGATTATATATTTTTTGGTAATGCTCCGGCCATCCTGCTGCATAAGGCAGCTATCTTTTCTTTTTTTTCTTTTAATCCTGTGCCTTCCTCAAGAATTTCACAGAATCTGGAACCGCATATTGCCCCATCAGCCCCAGCCCTTAAAATTCCTGATACATGTTCAGGCATTGATACGCCAAAACCAACATAGACAGGCTTGTTTGTGTTCCTTTTTACGCGATTGATAAGCGACGAAAGATTAGAGTTGAGATGCTCCCTGGCTCCTGTTGTGCCTGAGAGGGACACAAGATAAATGTAACCCCCGCACAGCCGATCAATCTTCCTTATCCTGGCCTCGCTTGTGGTGGGAGAAACTATGAAAACCTGGTTTATAGCATGCTTATCAGCGAATCTTATCACCTCTTCAGCCTCCTCAAGGGGGAGTTCAGGGCAAAGAACTGCATCAACTCCGCTAATTTTACATCTCCTGTAGAATTCATCAACACCATAATTGAACACAATGTTAAAGCTTACCATTATGCTTATTGGGATTGAGGATAATTTTTTTATCCTTTCAATGAGTGAAAATGCCTTCTCTGTAGTGATTCCGCTTTTAAGAGCCCTTCTATTGGCTTTCTGAACAGAGGGGCCGTCTGCAACAGGATCGCTGAAAGCGAATCCTAATTCAAGCCCATGTGCATTGTTATTTATCAATGTTTTAGCAATTTCAAGGCTGCTCTCATAATTAGGATCTCCCAAAACAATGAAAGGCATGAATATGCCCTTCTTGAAGACATTTTTAGAAGTGTTTTTTTCAGTCATTATTGCCACTTCCTTCCAAATTGTCAGTGTCCATCATCTGGCTCACATCCTTATCTCCCCTGCCTGAGAGGTTTATTATTACAATATCATCATCCCTAAATCGTGACTTGTTCTTCAACACATAAGCTACTGCATGAGCTGACTCAAGCGCAGGAAGTATCCCCTCTTTCCTGCAGAGGTAACTTGCTGCTTCCAGAGCTTCCTTATCAGAGACATGGCTGTATTCAGCTCTTTTTGACTCTTTCATAAAGCTGTGGAGCGGCCCCACTCCAGGATAGTCCAGGCCCGCTGCTATGCTGTGAACATCTCCCACTTGACCATCCTTATCCTGTATTAAATATGACTTGCTGCCCTGGAAAATACCCACAGTACCTTTGCTGAGTGTGCGACAATGCTTTCCTCCTGAGCCTCCCGCTTCCACACCAATAAGCCTCACAGCAGATTCTGCAAATCCATCAAATATGCCCAACGCATTTGAACCACCTCCAACACAGGCCACTACTGCAGAAGGAAGCTTACCCTCTGCCTCCATAATCTGCTTTCTCGCTTCCTTGCCTATTATTTGCTGGAAGCTCCTGACTATGGAAGGATAAGGATGAGGGCCCACTATACTGCCCAAAAGATAGTAGGAAGTTTCCACATTAGCAAGAAAGTACCTAAGCGCTTCATTAACAGCATCCTTTAGTGTTCTTGATCCTCCACTCACAGGCACCACCTCTGCTCCGAAAAGCTTCATCCTGTAAACATTCAGATTTTGCCTCTGGATATCCTTTTTTCCCATGAATATCTTTACAGGAACATCCAGTAAGGCCCCCGCCACAGCAGTGGCAACACCATGCTGCCCAGCTCCTGTCTCTGCTATTATCTCCTTCTTGCCCATATATCTAGCGAGCAGCCCCTGCCCAATAGTGTTGTTTATCTTATGGGCCCCTGTATGCAGTAGATCCTCCCTTTTGATATAGACTTTGAAACCCATCTCCAGGGACATTCTCTCAGCAAAGTAGAGGGGGGTCGGCCTGCCCCCAAAGTTCTTTAGAAGACTTTGGAGATGCTCCCTAAAATCTTCCTTCTTGGTGTGAGTGATAAAAGCTGATTCCAGCTCCTCCATTGCAGACACCATCATCTCAGGCACATAGACGCCGCCAAATCTTCCATACTTTGTTTCCATTCTCATGATCTCACCACTGAGATGAATTTGGACACCTTGAGAGGATCTTTCCTGCCGGGGATGGACTCAACCCCTGAGCAGGCATCCACACAGAAAGGCCTGAATGAGAGAACTTCCCTAACATTAGAGGGATTGAGTCCTCCTGCAATTATGACTTTCCTGCCTGCGCATAAATATTCACTATCATTGCTGCTCTCTCCAAATGTTCCCCTAAAGAAGTCTCTTAGAAGCTGGGGATTTATTCTGTTTCCTGTCCCACCATATAGAGAGGGAGAGTATGTATCAAGCAGCAGCGCGTAACATTTAGTGCTTTGCCCTTTACAAAATAGATTCTCTGAATGAGCGGATGGGTTTTGCCCTAAATCATGCCTGTTGCTTATCCTGCATACCCTTATTAAGCGGGATTCCATCTTATCCCCCATTTTCTCGCTCTCTCTGCCGTGCAGCTGAACCAAGTCTATTCCTGTCTTGGTTGTTATAGAGATGATATCTTCTGCTGAGCTGTTTACAAATATTCCTGCTGCCTGAACAGTGGGGGGCAGTTTGGATATGATTCTTGAGGCAGTGCGGGGAGACACATACCTGGGACTTCCAGGATAGAAGTTAAATCCGAGGATATCAGCCCCTGCCTCAACAGCATGCACTGCTTCCTTTGATGTCCTTATCCCGCAGATTTTTGTCTTGCACCTGTGGAGAGATCTTATTTTTTTGAGGACACTCCCCGCCTTCAGGAGAGAAGTTCCCACCAAGACGGCGTTGGTATCCAGCAGCAGTATGTCATTCATGTTTCGTATCCCTGATTCTGACACAACAACCCTGTCATGAGGAATAATTCCTTTAAGCTCTAGCGTCCTCCTAAGATCCACTTTCATTGTCTTTAAATCCCTGTTGTTTATGCCTATTATCCTTGCTCCAGCCTTCATGGCCTTTCTTACATCCTTCTCTGCGCTTGTTTCAACAATGCAGTGCATGCCAAGCTTTCCTGCTGTTCTAATCATGCTTTTCAAGGTTTTCTCAGAAAGCAGAGACGCAATGAGTAGAATCGCGTCAGCGCCATAATATGCTGATTCATATATCTGGTAAGGGTCTATAATGAAATCCTTCCTTAAAACAGGTGTCCTAGTCATCTTTTTCACTTTTGTTATGAGCTTAGGGTTTCCTCCAAAGAATTTCTTGTCTGTAACAATTGACAGAGCGCTTGCGTATGTGTCATAAGCGGAGATTATTTTCTTAATGTTTTCAGGGGTATTTCTTTGGAGAGTGCATTGGGAGGGTGATCTAAATTTTATCTCAGCGATTATGTTGTGCCTTCCCTTAATCGCCTTAAGGAAGTCTCTCCTGCAGCAGCTTCCGTTTAGGGATGCCATCATTTTCTTCAGAGGGAGTTTCCTTCTGGAATGAGCCACCTCTCTGCGCTTGTTCTCAATTATATCTTTGAGTGCTGCTTTTTTCATTTCATTACCTCCCTTGTCTTCTCCAGCTTAGCTAATGCTTTCCCTGAGTCTATTGAATCTCTGGCCATCATGACAGCACTGTCAAAGTCCTCAGCCAAGCCGCTGACCAATATTCCTGCTGCTGAGTTGAGGACGACTATGTCCCTCCTGGGCGAGGCCTCCCCCTTAAGCACTCTCTCAATAACTGCCGCGCTTTCCTCTCCTGTCCGCACTCTCAGGTCTGAGAGTCTGCCAATTTTCATGCCGTAATCCTGAGGATGGATTCCGCGAGATACTATCCTGCCCTCCCTTATCTCAGTCGCCTTTGTCCTGCCTGTGATTGTTATCTCGTCAAGCCCTCCACCATTAACAACCATTCCCCGGTTTACACCCATCATTTTCATGGCCCCTGCCACGACATCGGTGAGGGAGGGATCAAAAACTCCAATCAGCTGATTTTTTACGCCCGCCGGATTCAAGAGCGGACCTGTGATGTTGAATATTGTCCTGATACCCAGCCTTTTCCTTAAAGGAGCTATGTTCCTGAAAACAGGATGATGGTAAGGGGCATATAGGAAGGCTATTCCTGTCTCTCTAAAGCATTTGACAGACTTGTCAGGATCCGCTCCTATGTCTATACCCAGAGATGCAAGCGCATCAAAGCTCCCGCTTGCTGATGATACTGCCTTGTTACCATGTTTAGCTACCCTGGCTCCTGCCCCTGCTATGACAAAAACTGACGCTGTTGAGATGTTAAATGTTCCTTTATGATCGCCGCCTGTTCCGCATACATCAACGCATCCTTCTCCAAGATCAACAGTGACCGCCTTTCTGAAGAGCTGTCTAGTAAAATAACAAACTTCCTCAGAAGTGTGCCCCTTGGATTCCATGGAGCAGAGCAAGGCCGAAAGCTGCACCTCATCAAAATCCCTCTTGTCTATTGAGTCCACTATGCATTTAATATCCTTTTCGTTGAGGGGCATCCCTCTTATCAATTTCCTTATCATGCTGTTGTATTCCATGATTCAAACACCTCACAACATACATCTCACAACATTGCTTATCAGTTTCAATCCCGAATTGTCCTGCATTGAAAGTATTGATTCAGGATGGAACTGCACCCCTTCAAGGGGAAGACTCTTATGTCTGGCGGCCATCACAACACCATCGGATGCGGCTGATATTTCAAAGCATGAGGGCACTTTTCTCACCCCCAGGGAATGATATCTGGCAAACTCTGCGTCCTGGCTTATATCACTGAATATTCCCTTTTTATCATGCCTTATTTTGCTTGTAGCGCCATGCAGTACATTGTCCAACGGCCGTACGCTACCCCCAAAGGATTCCATCAGAGCCTGGAACCCCAGGCAGATGCCGAAAATAGGCACTTTTCGGTTAAACCTTCTTATCACCCTCAGATAATTGCCTGCCTCCGCAGGTCCATTTGGACCAGGACCCAGAACAATCAGAGAGGGGGATTCACCCTCAATCGCATTTAGTGAGCAGTCGCTTCCGTACATAACCACCTCAGCACCTTCTCTTGTGAAATAGGCAGCAATCGTATTAGCGAATGAATCATAGTGATCCACATATACAACCTTTCTGTGATATTCATGGCCCTTTTTGTTTTCAACCCTCCCTGGTTGGTTAAATCCTTTCATTATAGTACCTCCAGCGTTTTCTCCATCTTTAGCTTTGTCTCCTGAAGCTCTGAAGATGGATCTGAAAGGCTTATTATTCCAGCCCCCGCTCTGACTATGGACCTTTGACCTTTGACATGAACAGATCTTATGGTTATTCCAGTATTGCAATCTCCATTAAAGCTCAACAATCCAACAGCACCCCCATAGAATCCTCTTGATGAGGCTTCATACTCATCTATCATACGCATTGCTTCCATCTTGGGAGCTCCGCAAAGCGTGCCTGCGGGAAGCGTCACTAACAGCGCATCCACTGCACTGACTCCATCCCTGAGTTGTGCCTGTATTCCAGAAACAAGATGATAAAGGTTTGGATATTCTTCTACGCTGAAAAGATCATTTATCTTTAGACTTGTGGGCTCTGAGAGAGTGTAAAGCTCATGCCTTGCCAGATCAACCAACATTGTGTGCTCCCTGAGCTCTTTCTCGTCGGTCTGCAGGCTGATTCTTGCTCTTGCGTCCTCAAGGGGATTGTCTGATCTCTTGACAGTTCCTGCTATCGGCCTGATTTCTATGGTTCTGCCGCTGACTGTGATATGCATCTCAGGAGAAGCCCCATAAAGGATCTCTCCTCCACCCAGGTTATAATAGAATGAGTAGGGGGAGGGCGTTCTCTCCCGGAGTTTACTGTATGATTCAGCAGGGTGTTTTTTGAGGGGTACCTCTTCTTTTCTTGAGAAGACACACTGAATTGCCCTTCCAGCCTTTATCTCTCTTATTATGTCAGAAACTCTTGATTCAAATTCTGATTCGCTCATATCATAAGCAACAGAAGATGGTTCAGCGGCTTGCTTGAATGGTTGCTTAAGGCTGAATCCTGTCACTGGAGTTGACTGGATGTTATTATCACCGATACAAAACTCAATAATCTCAGCCTCATGCTTTATATCATCTAAAACCACGACCCTGGAGGGAATGAACAACACGAAATCATCATCTTCATTCCCATGCATTTCCTTAATGCTGTAAAAGTTGCGTGCAAAATCATAAGAGAGAGCGCCGTATAACCCCGCATAGGGGCTCCCTGAACTGAACTTTCCCAGCACAGTCCTTATCACACTGGACAGGTTCTTCTGTCTCATCCTCTGTTCGGGTGTTGCGTCCCTTATTCTCTCTTTTTTTACCCTCCCCTCTATGAGAGACGGTTTTTGGGAATAATCCCCTGTATAATCAAAATCCTTCCTGTCAAATGAAGCTAGAATGCGTTTTCCCCCTTTGTTGAGTGCTTTTATGGTGAATAGATTTCCTTTTCCTCTTATCATCACAGCAGGATCAGGAACTATTATGCTCTGCTTCCCATAGTTAAGACTTATTATTCTTGACTCCATGAGGAGGCTTATGTTGTTTCCTCCTGAGGTAAGCCTCAGATAAAGGTCAAAGGGATCCTGATAGGTTATCTTTTTTCTTTTCTCATTTATTTTCAAGAATTCTTGTTTCCTGTCTTTGAAAGATTCAACCTTATAATTCCCCTTTTTACTGCAGCTGGCATTATAGCTGAGGCAGTGATGATTAGTATGGGTGTTCCCCCCACAACTTTGTTCATTTCCTTTTGTTGCTGAGCCGGTTTTATAACTGCTGCGATTCTGGATGCTGCTTTTGCCACGCACACATCCCTTTGCCATATCTCACATTACCTGTCATGTTGTTTAAGCTTTTTGAGGGTTGAGCCATTTTGCTTCACTCTTTTAGTTTACCATGGTTTAAGGTATCTTTAGGGTTCTTTAAGGTATTGCCCCATAATAATGCGCGGTTATATAAAGATTATGTCTTAAATAGAAAAATTTATTAAATAAAGTCACATCACACTATCTTATGTCACAAATAGAACAAAATTTTAGGTATTTTTTGGGAAAGCACCCTGAGATAGAAAAATGCTATCAGAAAGGCCTGATAAACAGAAGAAGCCTTGCAAGACACCTGATAAGAGAGGGAGTGGCAGGGAAGGAACAACTTGAAGCTGTAATCGCCATGCTGAGAAGATACCCTTTCAGCCAGTCAGAACCTGATCCAGAAGATGTATTCAAGAGCGTTAAAGTCAGGATAAGGGATGGCATCAGCATACTTGATTTTGAAAAAAACAAGAGGCTTCTGAATGAGCTTCAGAAGGTGATCTCCCATACTGATTATGATAAGGGGGACACTCTGAAGATAGTGATGGGGTCATCCTCAATAAAGGTCTTCATAGATACTGAAAATGAGAGGGTGCTGCAGAGGATATTTGACAATTTCAGGCTTAAGAGGAGAATGGAAAGCATATCAGAAATAAGCTTGACCTTTCCTGAAAAAGCCCCTCTGGTGAAAGGCATATTATCTACTGTGACAAGAGAACTCCTGCTGAATGACGTGATAATCACAGAATTACTGACAGCCTCGCCAGAGCTGCTGATTTATGTTAAGGAGGATTATGTCATGAAGGCATATGAGATAATAAAAAGATTGGGCGGATGCCTGAGGGAATCTCCAGAATCAACTCATGGCTGATAGGCAGGCATTGATATATCATTATAACCTTAATGGGGCGAGGGCTGGTTTCAATAGTAAAGTCAGCTGCGCTGCTGTAAAAATCAGTTTCCTGCAGCAATGACAGGAAAGTGGCTTTTATTGGCGGAATAATAAAAATTTGACCATTATCTTATAAGCAATTCCTATCCCCAACCTAAAGGTTGGGGTATTCTCGGAATTGCATTTTAGATGGTCAAATTTTTAGTCTTGAAAACCCTCAGAAATTGAAAATTTCTGGGGTGCCAAAAATGCAAGGCATTTTTGAGCATGGTGCAGACGCACTAAAGGTTTCAAAACCAAAGGTTTTGGAACTAAGAAAATACGAAGTATTTTCTGTTTGCGGGATATTAAACCCATATGAAAATGGCTTTGCACCATTTTCAATAAAATCAGGGATAAGGATGATTATTAGTCAGGGCTCCTCCTCAAAGAATCTGCAGGCCCTGTTCTCAACAGGATATACTACTCTAAGGCTGAAATCCATTCCCAGTTCATCAAGGAAAACAGGTCTGAGGCTCTCCACTGCTCCTTTAAGCTCCCTCACCCTCATACCTCTCCTGCAGGAGCTATTACCATAAAAGTGAGCCACTAGTAGGATATTATCATCTCCTAAAAACAGATGGTTCGGTGAAAGTAAACACACATCAGGTTTGGCTGAGTGTATCCTACAGCTGGATTCCTGGGAATCATAGGCGCTACAGGCTCTCTCAAGAGGGTTTCCCTCCTGAGTCGGGAGCTCCCAATATTTTTTTGCGTATTCGGCTTCTTTATTAAGACCTTCTTTCGCAAGCTTACCTACCACCCTGCTGAGATCTCCTTTGTTCAGGCTGGGACCCCCTGAATAGAACGTAGTGCAGCAAAGTCCACACCTCCCGCAATGATATAATTCGGGCAGGTTTTCTGACAAGAGCTCTTTTGATAGAGATAGGGTATTCTCTTCTGGTTTTGATTTCACGCCTGCAATAGTATCATCCATATTATCCACCACAATAATAAAAATTTGACCATTATCTTATAAGCAATTCCTATCCCCAACCTAAAGGTTGGGGTATTCTCGGAATTGCATTTTAGATGGTCAAATTTTTAGTCTTGAAAATGGCGCATTCGCACTAAAGTGCGAGGTATTGAACCCACTGGAAAATGGCTTTGCGCCATTTTCAATAACATTCCGCTAACCAAGAAACCCCTTTTTAATCAGTTCAGCAGCTCAGCCAGCGCTGCAACTCATTTTTTCCATTCCCTTTCAGGCGACTCATTCTTATCATTAATTCTCTGAACCACCTTTATGAGAATGTCTGCTCCTTCCCTTAAAGCCCCTTCTTCTGCTGCATAGGATACTCTAACGCAATCGCTTTTTCCGAAGGATGCGCCGGGGACCACAAGCAGGCCTTTGTTAAGGCATTCCTGCACAAAGTAATCACCGTCAATGCCATGAGGCAGCTTAATGAATAAATAAAAAGCCCCTTCAGGCATCCCAACCTCAAAATGGTTTCTGAGTCTGTTGAATATGTAGTCTCTTTTTTCCTTGAGTTTTTTTATCTCATCATCAATGCAAACGTCAAAATTCTCTGCAACAGCATACTGGGCAATACTTGGCGCGCACACGAAGGTGTACTGGTGCAGCTTCACCATTGAATCTATCACCTGCTTCGGCCCCACAGCGTATCCCAACCTCAAGCCTGTCATTGCATGGCTTTTTGAGAAACCGTTGAGGATTATTGCTTTCTCGTAAACATCCCCTGCACTCGTGAACTTCCCCTCATAATCAAATATCTCGTAGACTTCATCCGATATTATCCATAGGGAGTGTTCTTCTGCTATTTCCGCTATTAGATTCATCTCCTGTCTTGAGAATACCTTGCCTGAAGGGTTACATGGCGTATTCACCATTATCGCTTTTGTCCTGCTGGTGACAGCCTTTCTTAACATTTCAGGATTAATGCTGAAGTCCTCATTGGTCTCCACTATCACAGGCTTCGCGCCAAGGAAACTGCAAAGATCAGGGTATACTACGAAATATGGTTCAAGGATTATAAGCTCATCCCCTTCCTCAAGCAGGGCAGAGTAAGCAAGAAAAATGCCTGAGGTGACTCCTGCAGTGACAAGCGCTGACTCCGCGAAGCTCCTTCCGCGGTACTTCTCAAGTATCTTGTTCCTCAGCTCTTTAATCCCTGCAGAGGGAGTGTATCTTGTCTTCCCTTCAATAAGCGCCTTATTCATGCTTTTCTTAACATCCTCAGGCACTTCAAAGTCAGGCTGGCCTATGCTAAGATTGACAACCTCGCTCATGCCTGCAGCATTGTCAAATATTTTCCTTATCCCTGATTCTTTTATCCTGTCCAGTCTTCTTGTCATGAATACCACTTCTCAGCTTTTTTAATGGCCTCTTTCAGCCTGTTTTTGCAGGTCATCCCTGCTGCATACAATCATTCCGTAACAGCCCATCATTTTCACTTCTCCAACCTCTTTCCGAATGCCTGCAAGGGATCTTTTAACCCCCTCATCTGTGACGCTGCCGTCAAGATCAATATAAAATATGTATCTTCCCAACTCATCCTTCATGGGTCTTGATTCTATTTTAGTGAGGTTTATTTTCTCATCGTTGAAAAAACTCAGCAGTTTGAAGAGGATTCCCTGCCTCTCATGAAAGGGATACACTGCTATGCTTGTCTTAAGATTTCCGCCGCTGGCCCCCCTGTCTTTACAGCTGTTTTTGGATACCGCCACAAACTTTGTCTTGTTGTTTTTCTCGTCTTCTATATCTCTTTTGACTATCTTTAAGCCGTATTTCTCAGCCGCTATCTCAGGTCCTATGGCAAGGGAATCATTAAGCTCATTCTCCTTTATGATCTGGAAAGCTTCTGAAGTGCTTAAAGTGCTTATTTCCTTTGCCTCAGGATAGTTTTCTCTTATGAACCTTGAGCACTGCAGGAATGCCTGGGGATGCGAGAACAGCCTTTCAACAGGAGGATTCCTGGACAATGCGGCGCAGCAGTGATGTACAGGGAGTATTATCTCTTTTTCTATCTTGAGATTATTCTGGCTTATCCCGTCGAGTGTTTCTGTTATTGTTCCCTGCAGTGAGTTTTCTATGGGGATGACTCCTTTCTTCACCCTGTCTTCCTTTACAGCGATGATTATCCCAGGTATTGTATCTACAAATACCTTCTTCCTGCTGCCCCCCGCCTTCTGGAGATAAAACTCGTAAGCAGCGTCAGTAAAGCTTCCTGCAGGCCCCAGCACAGCTATAGCTTCCTTATCCCAATTCCTTACAGGTTTCTTGACTCTTACTCTTCTCGACATTCTTTTTGACTGCAGTCTCCCGGCAATCTCCTTGAATATCCTTCCGAAAGCTTCTTTATCCTTATGGATCACTATATCATAAAGCTCTTCAAAATCCTTCCTGTGGCTCTTCAGGAGTTCCCGGAATTCATCATTCTTGAATTGTATGTTGGCTATCATGTCAGAAGACTGGGAGAATATCTTCCAAAGAACATTTTTTTTAAGCCTGAATAATGTGGTGGAAAACTCTTCTGCCTTTCCTTCTTCAGGCGATTTATTTATGAGGGTTTTTGCGAATAGTATGCTTGTAAAATGCGCTAACCCCTGCACCAGGGCCATAATCCTGTCGTGCTCTTCTACTGTTGAGTGTATTATTTTTGAGTCCTCCTCTCTGAGAAAATTGAGGAACCATTCAAGGCGGCCGCCTTTTCTCACTGGAACTGTGATGAAATTAAGGTTTTTTAGGCTGTCTATGTCCGGGCCGAAAAGAGGGTGAACAAAAGCGCAGGGACAGGGCATGGATCTCATTGCATCAAGATTTCCTTTCATCACAGAGGAGAAGTCCACAGCCAGCTTCTCACTGCTTATGACTCCTGCGATGTCCCTTACCACCTCACTGGCAGAGCTGAGAGGTACAGATATTATTGTTATGTCAGCATCATTGACTTTCTTTTTCAGCTCCTCATAATTTCCCCTCCCTATGATTGAGACCTCGTGGCCCTTGCTTGTGAAGATCTTTTCAAAAAGCCTTCCCATTCTTCCCCTTCCGCCGACAATGCAGAATTTCATGGTTCCTCTCTCCACCCCCCTTCTCTGCCCTGCTTATCCAAAGAGTTAAGTATTTCAAAGAAGCCTGGAAAGCTTTTGTTAGCTGCAGAAGGGTTCTTTATTTTCATGCCGGGCACTCTCAGGCCCGCGACTGCAAAACTCATCGCCATGCGGTGATCGTTGTAAGTTTCTATCTCAGCACCGTGCGGCCTGCCCCCATCTATTATCAGGCGGTCATCAGTGGCATATGCCTTTATGCCCATCTTCCTGAGCTCTTTAGCAGGACCCTGCAGCCTGTCGCATTCCTTGTATTTCAGGTGAGATATGTTCCTGAACTCGCTTTTGCCCTTGGCAAATGCGGCTGTAACCGCCAGTGGAACAACTATGTCTGGATAATCATGCATATCAGATTGTATGGCGCTCAACCTTCCTCCTGTTACATCCACATGATTTTTGCCCTTTTTTATACTGCATCCCATTTGCGTGAGAAAATCAAGAAACTTTTTGTCCCCCTGAGCTGAGTTAGGATTAAGGTTCTTCACCCTGATTCTGCCCCCTGTTATGGCTGCTGCTGCAAAGAAAAATGATGCTGAGCTGTAGTCCCCCTCAACAGTATAGTCTCTTCCCATGTATTTTTTCCTGTGAACAACGAATTTTCTGTAGTCGTTATTGGTAACTTCTGATCCAAAACTTTTCATAACATCCGCTGTAACCTCAAGATAAGGCTTTGAGGCAAGATTCCCCTCAGCCTTCACAGTCACCTGCTCTTGCGCATAAGGAGCGCACATGAGTATCGCTGTGAAGTATTGGGAGCTTTTGTCTCCCTTCAGAACAGTCTCGCCTCCCTTGAAGCTACCGCCCTTAACCCGAACAGGGAGGCAACCATTCCCGTTTATGGATTCGGCTTCTACGCCGAGAGGCTTGAGGGCATCAATAAGATCCTGTATGGGCCTTCCCACCCTCATCCTTTCTGAGCCGTCAATAATCACAGCCCCTTTAGAAAGACTGCATAAAACTGTCAGCACGCGGGCATTAACTCCTGAATTCCCTATGAAAACAGGAGTGTCCGGCGCTTCAAACTGCCCATCCATCCCCCTTATCTCAACATTATTTCCTGATACTCTAATGTCTGTTCCAAGCTTTCTGAGAGCTGAAATAGTGTACTGCTGGTCCTCTGCAAGAAGAGCGTTTCTTATGAGAGTGGTGCCGGAGGCCATTGACGCTATTATTAGGGCTCTCAGGGTGTAAGCCTTGGAGGGAGGGGCTTCCACTTCAGCATCAAGATTTCCAACACTCCTGATAAGTTTACTGCTTGCCATCTCTTCTACCCTGAATTCTTTGGATCATAAGCTTGTCAGCCAACACAAGCGCGGCCATGCTTTCAGCAACAGGAAGCACTCTTGGAACTATGCAGGGATCATGCCTCCCTTCCACTGATATATTTCTGCTCTTTCCTTTGTTATCAATAGTTTTTTGCTCTATTGATATGGAAGGTGTGGGCTTTACAGCAAACCTTATTATGATATCCTGTCCTGTTGATATTCCTCCCAATATGCCTCCCGCATTATTTGAAAGAAATTTTTCGGCGCTGATTTGATCATTGTTTTCTGAGCCTTTCATGCCCGCCACTCCAAAACCTTTTCCAAACTCAACACCCTTAACTGAGCCTATAGAGATAATTGCTCTTGACAATTCTGCATCAAGCTTTCCGAATACAGGATCTCCAAGTGAAGGAGGGCATCCTGATATAATTATCTCACCTATACCCCCTAGAGAGTCCCCCTCCCTCTTTGCTTCCAGTACAGCCTCTTCCATTGATTTGGCCGCTTTTCTGTCAGGAGACTTAACACTGTTCCTCTCAGCCTCACCAAGGTCTTTTACTTCCGCTATTATGCTGCCTATTTGCTTGGCATAAGAGCATATGGAGATTCCCTCCATTTTCAACAGTTTTTTTGCTATCGCCCCTGCAGCGACCCTTGACAATGTTTCCCTTCCTGAGCTCCTTCCTCCCCCTCTGTAGTCCCTGAGACCATATTTCTTATCATAGGTGTAATCCGCATGGCCCGGCCTGTACACATCACTTAGGTTATCATATTTTGAAGAGTCAACATCAGTATTCCTTATGATAATTGATATAGGAGTCCCTAATGTCCTGCCCTCAAAAACTCCCGAAAGTATCTCAACCTTGTCTTTCTCTCTTCTTGGGCTTGAGACGGCGCTCTTTCCAGGAGTCCTCTTATCAAGCTCTATCTGCACATCCTCATCTTCCACTTCAAGGCCTGCAGGACAGCCGTCAACCACCACACCCATAGCAGGACCATGAGACTCACCCCACGTTGTTGCCCTGAATATCCTTCCAAAAGTATTGCAGACCATATTCTTCACCTTATTTATTTCCCCATTATCCTCCTCTCTGTTGAATGAGCTTCATCTATCAGTATCTTCATTATCTCTTTGATTGTCTGAGGGTTTATATTCAGTTCCTGGGCTAAGTTTACGGATTTTTCCAGGATTTCATTCTCTCTTTCAGGCTGAATTCTGGCAAGGCCATGGTTTTTCTTGAACTCGGCTACCTCATGGATTATCCTCATTCTAGACGCGATAATCCTGCATAGCTCCGCATCTATGCTGTCAATCCTATCTCGTAGTCCACTGATTGTTTTTTCCCCCATAAAATCCCTCCTGAGGGGGTAGAGTATAACATTTATAAATAATTATTGCTAAACTCTGCATGATGCTACAGATGCTTATGGGATATTAGCGCATTCTGCAGGGCACCTGCAACTCACCTTGCACCCCTAAACCTCCTCATGCTCCCTTATTAAAGAGCAGGATATGTTAAGAAAGATATAAATAAGGCAAAATATTACACTTTCCCAATGGGTATCGACAGAATATCTGAGAGGGCAAGCATGATTCTCCTCAAGAGAGGTTTTACAGTAAAAAACATTTCAGGCTGCTGTTTTGACATCATAGCAAGAAAAGGGGGCAGGATACTTCTGATAAAGACGCTTTCTGACGCAAATGCGGTCTCTGACGAGTATGCAGAGCAGATGAAGAATGTTGGAAGGTATATCAACGCCTCGCCGGTTATTGTGGCTGAGAGGGCGGGCCAGAGTCTGAAGGACAATGTGGCTTACTCCAGGAACGGAGTCTGCACTCTCACTCAGGCAACGTTCAGGAATGCTGTTGAGAGCAGGCACCCTTACGTGTTCAGCTCAAGAGCTGGCCTGGCAGCGAACATCAACAGCGAAAGGCTGAAGTCTGCTGCTGAAGAGCGGGGCCTCTCAATGTCTGACATATCAAGGAGGATTGGTGTTTCAAGAAGGATGATGGCAAAGTATGAGGCGGGCTCAAGCATGACCTTGGGGAACGCGCAGAAGATGTATGACATCCTCGGCCACCATGTGTTTGAGAAGATAGACATTTTCTCCAGGAGGAGCATGGAGCGCCACAATCTTGAGAGCCCCATAACAAGGAAGTATTCAGAGCTGGGATTTGAGGCTTCAGAGACAAGAAAAGTGCCTTTTAACGTGATTGCAAGGAAGAATGACGAGCTCATACTCACAGAGGTGGGGGACAGGGCAAACCCTCATGCTGCCTCACTGTCAAGGATTATTGATGCTGAGAATCTTGTCATATACCATAACAAGAGGCCGAGGGAGAGGGACATACCCGCAATGACAAGGGAGGAGTTCATGGAGTTTGAGAAAAGCGGGGAGCTCATCAGGTTCATTAAGGAGTTCTGAGTCAGTTTCAGCTGCCACGCCTCCGGGAATTTACCACTCGGCGATAAAACCAATCTTTTATATACCAAATACAGTGCTGTTTTACCATGGCAGAGCTGAAGAAGGTATTGAGCTTTAGGGCCATACTCCTCATAACAATAAACTCAATAATGGGCACTGGAATATTCTTCCTTCCTGCTGTGGGAGCAAAGCACGCAGGGCCGGCCTCAATAATAGCATGGGCCGTAATCTCTCTTGCCGCGGTTTACATCTCAATGTGCTTTGCCGAGCTCACATCCATGTTTCCGAAAGCAGGAGGGGTTTATGAGTTCTGCAAGCAGGCCTACGGAAGGTTTCCAAGCTTCCTCTTCGGATGGATGACTCTCATAGCCGGCAACGTGACAATAGCCATGCTGGTCGTGGGAGCGATACAATACCTCATACCCTTTCCTGCCACGTTCCTGAAGATAGGCATATGCCTTTTCTTCATACTTGTGTTCAACTACATGGCCTACAAGGGAATGAGAACCTCAGCTTTCATGCTCATAACATTCGCGTTCATAACCGCGGGAACGCTGGTGTCCCTTATCATACCCGGCCTGATAAGGCTTGATCCCTCAAACTTCACCCCCTTTTTCGTGTTTCCCGTGTCAGCCATACTGGTTACGATATTCTTCATAGCAGAGACATTCTTCGGATGGGAGACAGCAACATTCCTCGCAGAGGAGACAAAGGACGGAAGAAAGGTCATGCCAAAGGCGCTGATATACGGCACTATAACCATAGCCGTGATATGCATGCTCTTTGTTGTCACCTCCCTTGGAGTCATCCCTTGGCAGGAATTTGGAGCCTCAAAAGCGCCCCTGACTGACCTCGGAAGAATGCACTTCGGAAGCATAGGGGCTGACATATTCACCATACTTGTTTACCTTTCAATAATAGGCTCTGTGGCGGGCTGGGTTGTGTCCGCGCCGAGGCTGGTGCTTGCCCTGGCGCAGGACGGGCTTTTCCTCAAGCAGTTCGCAAGAGTCCACAAGAAATACTCAACCCCGTACAAGGCAATAATATTCCAGACAATACTCACATCTGTGCTGGTGATAATGGGATTCGGCTCTTACCAGACCCTTCTCATGCTTCTCGTTCCGCTGGTGCTGGTGATGTACTCAGGCGTGCTCCTCTCAGTAACAATACTCAGGATAAGAAGGCCTGACATAAAAAGGTATTACAGGGCTCCGCTCGGAAAGGCAGGGCCCCTGCTGGCAGTGGGATTCAACATATTCCTCCTTGTCATGTGGATCACGCATGAGGAAGGGGCAATGGCATCTGTCAAGCTCGGCCTGTCCTTCATAGCCATAGGCCTGCCCCTGTACCTTCTGATTGAGATGTACTATGACCCAAAGATGATTGTGGAGGTTAATGACGCCTTCGCGTACATCGCGCTGCTGACAGAGAGGATCTACCTGCCCCATTCTGTGAGGAAGAAGATGATTGAGATGCTGGGCGACATAAAGGGAAAGAGAGTTCTTGAGTACGGGTGCAACGTGGGCACTCTGACCCTGTGGCTGGCCAGGGAGGTTGGGCCTGGAGGAAAGGTGTACGCGCACAGCGACCTCATATACAGCCCAAGGATAGCCAGAAAGAGGATCATAAAAGAAGGCTATAATCATGTGGAGATGATAGTTGACGAAGAGCCTAACAGGCTGCACCCCACTATACCCAAGGTGGATGCAATAGTGTCTGTGGGAAAGCTGAGCTACATCCAGGACGTGAAAAAAGTGCTGAGGCAGATGAACAAGAGGCTTAAGAAGAATGACAAGGTTGTTTTCCTTGAGTATGACAAGTTCTTTGACATAATACCGAACATTGAATGGCTTGACAGCAACAGCAGGATTGTTGAGATGTTCAGGGATTGCGGGTTTTACGTAAATGTCTTCAGGAAGCAGGGCTTTGCCTGGCAGTACGTGTACATCTTCGGCAAGAAGGAGAGGGATGTGTAGTCACGAGAGATGTAGTGGATAATGAGCAGAGAATTCTTGTTTCATGAACGGCGTTATCATCTTGAAGCATCAGCCTGCCTCTCAAGCTCCAGCTTCTTTGATATCGCGTGGGAGTTGCTGCTTGAGTTGTAGGCGGCAAGAATCTCGTCAGCAAGAGCCTCATGGACTGGCTTCTTCTTGTCAAAGCATGAGTGATAAGATCCCTGAGTCATTAGCTTGAGGACTGTGTCCACCCTCCTCTGCGGAGCGCACTCAACAGCCTTTGGATACCTGGCTCCGCCGTATTCTATGGTGACAATCTCCTCCCTTGGAGCTGCATTCTCAAGCGCCTGGACAAACACCTCAACAGGGTTTTTCTTTGATATCCTCTCTATCCTCTCAAAGGCCTTTTCCACAATCTCATAAGCATTCTGGGCCTTGCCTGTTATGTGAGAAGATGTCTTGAAGTGCTTCTTGCCCTTGTGGCCGGGCACCATGACCCTGTTCATGAGCCTCTCAACTATGAAGGTCCTTGACTTGGCGAACCTTGTTCCGAAGTTCCTTCCTCCTGTCCTTGGAACAATCCTGGGCTTAAGGGAGATATAATCCCTGAGCCCTGCATCGCCTACACTAACTCCTTCAAGAGTCCATCGGTTGAATACCTTTATTTCAGCCATAATCCCCTAAAAAAGCAGGAAAAGCAGGGCATTTATAAAGCTTATGGTGGATGGGGCGCAAGAAGCATATTCTAAGCAGGAACATATGATGGGGTCGGCTTGCTTATGATTATCGTTCCTGGTAATTCCCTCCCTTAGGAGGCTGATATTTTAGTTTTTACAGCTCCGGATTCCACCCTCCCTTTCTGCAGAATCACCCCACAGGTTATCTGATTCTGCAAAAGCACAACTTTCCGCTTCTGCCTCAGATAAGCCCGCCCAATGATATGCTTAAAGCTAGATTCACACGCCCATCTGTTAGAATTTTCCTATATCATCTCATTTATAATGCATGAGGAGGAACCATGCGATTATGGTCAGCACCATGAGACCGCCTATGATGTACATCACAGTCTTGTCATTGGCAAAGCCAAAAGGGAGCGGCCCTATGAACCCTCCGAATCCGAACTTTGTCTCTGCTGAGCCTGGTTTTGAGGACATGAACAGGCCCGCCATCACGACTATTAGGCCTATGATTATGATGACCGTGCCTGTCTGAACTAAGTTGATTCCTGCCATGAGCTTTTATCAGCCAGAGAAGTATTTAAATTTTGCTTTATTGCACAGCCTAGGGGCATGGCTCATGTGCAGAATAATAAAAAAGAAAAACAGAAGAAACAAATAATCTTAGACGTAATCGTATGCTCCGCTGTAGAGCTCCTGCTCCTCGGCGCTGTCCTCTGCTGCCCTCTTCTGCAGCCATTCATAGGCTATTGCCATTCCGAGCAGTATCGCTATGATCCAGAGCATGACTCCCACTGCCTTTGACACTGAGAAGACCTCTTCTTCAGCTTCTCCTGCATCCACTGTCATCTTCCCGCTTATGGCCTCCATTCCTGTGTTGCCGCCGTCATAAGTGAGCACAGCTGTCTCATTATCATCCCCTTCATCTCCTTCCTCAAGCTCTCCTGATGTCTTGCCGTCATCGTCATCTCCTGTGTCTGCGGTGTAAACATACCCTCCGCTGCTGTGGCCTCCGCTGTCATCATCGTCATCATCAGAGCCGCTGTCTGAGCTGTCATCCCCATCATCGCCTGAGTCATCATCGTCATCCCCATCATCTTCATCTCCTGATTCATCGCTGTCCTCATCATCACTTCCGTCATCTCCCTCATCACTGTCTCCTGAGTTGCTTATGTTAAGCAGGTAAAGCTCTGAAGCCTCTGCTCCGTGCTCGTCAGTTGCATTAAGCCTCACCCAGTACTCTCCATCCTCAATCTCGGTTGTGTTGAGCATGTAGCTTCCGCTGGAGTCAAGCATTGAGGTCTCTGCCACCTCCCATGTGCTCATGCTGTCAAGGCTGAACTCTGCTGTCCAGTCAAAGTTGTCACCTTCATTGTCTGTTATGCTCCAGTTGAGCTGTATGGCTCCTGAAAGCGGGTTCTCAGGGTAATCCAGCTCTATTACAGGGGCTGTGTTCTCCTCTTCCGCAGCTTCTGTGACTGTGACATTAACCTCGTTTGAGTCAACGTACGCCCCTGAATTGTCTCCTATCCTGCAAAATGCTGTCCAGTTGCCCTCTTCAAGAGTCATGTTGAAAGTGTGGCTTCCTGAGCTGTCAAAGCCATGAGTTTGCAATCTTTCGTTTCCTCTGCCGTCTCTCACGTTTAGCGCGTAAGAGTAAGGCGCTTCGCCATTCTCCACAGAGCACGTGAAACTCACGTTAAGGGGTGATTCTCCCTCTTCTGGCTCTGCCTCAAGAGTTACATTGAGCCTCTCATCCTCAGGGACCTCAAGCACTTCAATGCTGACGTTCATTGTGCTGTTAAGGCTGCCGTCTGATGCCGTGAATGTTACAGTGTAGTTTCCTGCCTGGCCGTACTGGGGTATCCAGAGGAAAACACCATACATGCCCTCAAGATCTTCCTCTGTGAGCATTCCGTCAAAAAGCTCCACTGTTTCTGCTATCATGTCCATGTCATAAAAGTAAGCTCCCTCAGGAAGGTTCTCTGCTGTGAGATCAACATTGTCTCCTTCAGGGTCTGTTGCATTGACATCAAACCATACCATCTCAGTCTCATTCACTGTTATGTCATCAACAGGGTCAAACACCGGCGCTTGGTTAACTGCTTCATCTGTCTCATTGTCATCCTCAGGGCTCTCACATCCAGGATCTTCAGGATAATCTATTAGCCCGTCATTATCATTGTCAATGCCGTCAGAGCACTGCGGCAGCGCTGGCTGGCTTGTGTTTACCTCAAATGTGAAGTTTTCTGCTGCATAAGCTGAATTGCCTGCGCTGTCAGAGCATTCCACATTCCAGTTGTACTGGCCGTCAGGCACGTTTGTGAAGTTGAATGATGCCTGGGTGCTGTTCTCCACTGTCATGGATTCAAGCTCGGTCCATTCCTCTGCCCAGTCAGCGTTCCCGTAAAGCGTGCATCCAAGCTCTTCTGCAAGGTTGTCTGATGCGCTGAACACAAGGCTTATGTTGTTCTCAGAGAGCACTGCTCCGTTGTAGGGGCTTATGAGCTCAACAACAGGAGCCTCATAATCATCAGGAACCGCATCTATGATTGCTGTGTAATTCTCTGGTGCATAGGCTGAATTGCCTGCCTCATCCTCGCACATCATGTTCCAGGTGTATTCAGCATCAGGCACGTCCTCAAAGTTGAAGGATGCCAGAGTGTTGTTCTGCGTCATCTGGTTTGCCACTGCCTGCCATTCAAGATTTTCTGACATTGCGTAGAGCGAGCAGTTCAGCTCCCCTCCAGCATTGTCTGTTGCGATGTACTGCGCAGTGACATTGCTGCTGTAAATCACTGAGCCGTTCTCAGGTGAGACAAGAGTGACATTAGGAGGTGTGCTGTCCTCTGGCACAGACCTTATCATGAGGCTGTCTGATCCTTCAGCTCCCTCCTCATCTGTTACATTGCATGTTAGGTTGTAATATCCCGCGTCAAACCTTTCTCTTGCTCTTACCTCCCTTCTGATTGTTCTGCGTTCGTAGAACTCCTCTCCATCCGCTTCCATGACATATCTAAACTGGTCTTCCCCTCCTTCAACACTGCAGGTGAACCTGACATCAAGAGGCGCTTCTCCCTCAACAGGATCTGCTGTCAGGGTTACGTTAAGGGGCTGGATTATCTCGTCTGTCTCATTGTCATCCTCAGGGCTCTCGCATCCAGGATCTTCAGGATAATCTATTAGCCCGTCATTATCATTGTCAATGCCGTCAGAGCACTGCGGAACATAAACATCCTCAACTGTTATTGTGACGTTCATTGTGCTGTTAAGGCTGCCGTCTGATGCTGTGAATGTTACAGTGTAGTTTCCTGACTGGTTGTATGATGGTGTCCATGAGAAGGTATCCTCTTCAAACTCAGCTCCTTCAGGAAGATTGTCTGCTGATATTGTGATGTCATCTCCGTCAGGATCGTAAGCATTTATGCTGAATTCAAGAGTCTGACCCTCGCTTATTGTGAAGGGGCCCGCGCTGTCAATCACAGGCGCATGATTCTCAGGCTCCGGAGCTGTTGCTGTAAAGTTTTCCCTTTCTGAGCGGACTGTCTCATGCTCGCTGTCTATGACCCTGCAGTATGCTGAGTAATTTCCTGCCTCAAAGACATGGCTCATTAAGTATTCCGCTTCCCCTCTTGGAGAGAACCTGTCTCCTCCAAGCCTTACTGTCCTGCCGTCCTCATCATATGCATATATTATAATGGTGTATGGGGCTTCTCCATTCTCTGCCCTGCATGTGAGTGTTACATTAAGGGGAGCCTCCCCCTCTGTTGGGTCTGCTGTCATTGTTGCGCTCAGCGTAGGAGGATTGTTGTCTACCTCAACCCTCTCGCTTGTCCACACTGTTGACTCATTGTGCTCGTCAGTTGCGTTTATCCTGAATATGTATTCTCCATCCTCCCATGCTTCTGTGTCAAAGTCCCCCTCTCCGACAAGAGGGAGGTTTCTTGCTATCTCAGCTTCTTCCCATGTCTCTCCATTATCTGTGCTGTATTCTACTGTGACATCAATATCATCATTGTCGCGGTCGGTTATGCTCCATGAGACATGTATTATTCCTGAGACTGTTCCATGAGGGTAATCCACATCTATGCGAGGGGCGTGATTCTCTGTATCATCAAAAAAGCCTGTTGAACTGCAGTCTTCAGGGCACTTGCCTGACTTGGCCTCAAGAACATTGCATATGCCGTCGCCGCATTCATGGATCCTTAGGTCTCCCCCTCTTATGACTATTGTACTGTCAGGGTCCATCGGCTTTGTTGCCATTGCTGCGCTTGCTGCAGCAACCATAATAAGCATCAGGACGAGTATTCTCATGATTCCTTTCATTTTGCAGTCCACCTCAATATATGTTGTTACTGTATGGTAATGCAACTACTATTTAAATCTTTTGGTTTTATCATCACTATTAAGGGATAACTTTATTGCAGAATAAGGGCATCGATATATTACTTATATATGAAAATAATTCTCTCCTGTCAGAAACAGCCCTAACCTTTCTCCATGCTGCTCAATACACTGGCAAGGGACTTGTCCAGGGCAAAGAAGAGGTTTAAATCAGTGATTTCAGAGGCCACAGGCTTTCCATTGTCCATAAGCCTTGCATGGAGCTCAAACCTGCTGTCCTGCACAGGCTTCAGGGTCACAGTAAGCTTCTCAAAACCGCTGGAAGAATCAGACATCTTTCTCGCGTAATTGCCCACAATCTTCTTCACCACAACGAGCTTTGCAGGGTCAAGGTCGCTGAAGCCCTCAAGCTCAATATTGCCGCCGAGCTGTATCATTGTATATATGAATCTACAGTGGATTCTGGGTATATAAAGTTTTCTGGGCGGAGCTTGGCCCTCTGCCAAACGCTCCGGCAGTAAATCCCTCAATCCTGCATCAGTAAAATATTTAACCCAGCTCCTCAGGGCATTTCCCATGACTAAGGTCTATATTGAGAATTATGGATGCAGCGCGAACAGGTCCAATGCAGAGATAATAGCCGGTTTGCTGGAGAGGGCCGGCTGCGTTGTGGTGACTGATGAGAAGGCAGCAGGCAGCGCAGACATAGTCATACTCAACACCTGCATAGTGAAGGGCCCCACAGAGAACAGGGCTGTGAGAAGGATAAAAGAGATAACAAGAGCAGGAAATCATCTTATAGTCTCAGGCTGCATGGCAGAGGCAGAGCCTGAACTCATCCACGAGCTCTCTGAGAAGGCCATACTTGTCGGGCCTGACCATATAAGGGAAATAACAAAGGCAGTGGATGTGATACTTGGGAGGAGGAAGCCCGGGCACTTCATCGGGAGGCAGCACGAGATCAAGCTGCTCCTTCCCAAGCGCCGCTATAACAAGGTCATAGGCATAATCCAGATAAGCGAGGGATGCGACGGAAACTGCGCTTACTGCATAACAAGGCTCGCCAAGGGGAAGCTGAGGTCATACTCTCCTGAAAAGATAATAACAGAGGCAAAGCAGTCACTGAGGGATGGAGTGAGGGAGATCTGGCTCACAAGCCAGGACTGCGCTGCCTACGGGCACGGCCTGCCTGACCTTCTGCATGACATCTCCCAGCTTAAAGGCAGGTTCCTTGTCAGGCTGGGCATGATGAACCCCAACAATGTTATGAGGGTTCTTGATGAGCTTATTGAGGCCTTTAAGGAGGAAAAGATATTCAAGTTCCTGCACATACCCGTGCAGTCAGGCAATGATGACGTGCTGAAGAGCATGAAAAGGAGATACAGTGCAGACGATTTCAGGAGAATAATCAGCAGGTTCAGGGACGCGATGCCTGACATGACCATAAGCACTGACATAATATGCGGTTTTCCGGGAGAGACAGAGGAGCAGTTCAATGACTCTGTTGAGCTTGTGAGGAAGATAAAGCCTGATGTCCTGAACATCTCAAGATTCTGGCCCAGGCCAGGCACTGCTGCAGAGAAGATGGAGGGGCAGATGCACGGCAATGTGACAAAGGAGAGGTCAAAAAAGCTCCAGAAGGAGTTTGAGAAGATTGCGCTGGAAAGGAACAAGGCATGGACAGGATGGAAAGGCCCTGTTTTGATAGATGAGAAGGGCAAGCCCGGAACAGGCACAATGGTAGGGAGGAACTATGCCTACAAGCCTGTTGTTGTGAGGCAGAAGGAGCATGGAGGCATCAGGTTAGGAGATCTTGCTGATGTTGAGATAAGGGATGCCAGCGTCTTTGACTTGAGAAGTTAGTTGTTATTACTTATAAGTCATAAAAATAGAAACATTTATAAAGTAATACAACACACAGCAATCATGGCCAGAATCAAAGTCACTGATGAGGACATAAGAACGCTGGAGGCAAAAGCTAATCTGGCTTATAAAACCCTCCACACGGGAGTAAAAACTTCTCCCACCCTGATCTCTTCTGCTGAGTGCTTGTACAGGCATGACTTGGGAGGATACCTCGCCAATCTGACAGAAAAACCCACAGCAAGCATAGCAAGCCTCAGGAAAGGAGGGAAAAGGGCATCCCAGATTGAGGGATTCATCATGCAATGCCTGCTGATGCACAAGTTCCCTTCTGAATATGACAATGGCAGTTACAATGCCCAAATCCCTGAGAATGAAGATGGCATGGGAGGCCTGAAAGCCTACATTGACGCTGAAGAGCCAGACCCTCAAAAGGCAGAGATATTCAAGCGGATTCAGAATAAAGCTGCTGAGCTGAGGGAAAACAAGAGGCACGATCAAATATTAAAAGCCATGTGTTACGTAAGAGAGGAGCTTTATGCTGGGAAAGATAATTTTATACAGAATAAAACTAAACATTAATCAACTCTTCTTGACACCTTTTGGCATTAAAGCAACGCCTGCAAAATACTTCTCAACTGTAAACATCCCAAAAAATTCGCTTTTTTGTATATTAGACAGCCTGGGCAGGCCGTCTGAAAGCACAGCCTCTGCTTCAGGTGGTATCTCTCCCCTCGCAAGATTGAATATATCCTCATCAGGCACTTCTGTTCGGATGTGCATCGGAACAAGGTGGTACTCCTCAGGATTCCTGCCTGCAAACGAGCAGTACTCGCTTACACTCATGTTACATAAAACTTTCTCAAGAGGATCATCATATTCATGTTTTCCTTTTATGAGAGCTATTCCGCTCGCCTGCCTCACAGTTCTGAATTTTCCAAGGTACATAAGATTCCTGTAAGTCCCTTCTTGAGAGAGGTATCTCACTACAACTTCTGCATCGTCAGGTATCTGCTCTTTGAAGAGCTTGAAGATGTCCGCCACATGAAGGTTTTTGAGGACATTGACACCCACAAGAGAGTATTCTGAAGTGTCAGCTTCCACTGAAAGGCAGTACTCCAAGGGAGACACGCCTGGCATCACTTCAACAGGCACACGTCGCAGTTTCATCTTATATATCATGCCATTAAACTATTTAAAATTTTCCAGTCTTTAGTAAAGGACATTAATTCTTGGACAACATTTATATACTAGTTCATCCTACAGACATTGGGTGATACTATGGTTTCAGGTAAAGAGAAAGAACGTGAATTGATTGTTAAGCTTTCTAAGGAGAGTAAAACTTGCCGCGAAATTGCTGCAATCTTAGGGACGAACAAATCGAAAGTTTCTTACTGGATTTCCCGTTCCAGAAAAAGTACCCTATTGTCTGATCTTCCAAGAAGTGGAAGACCAACCCAATTATCAAAAAATAAGCTTAAAAAGATATATTCAATCCTGAGAGGAGAAGAATCAACAGCTAAACATGCAGGGTTCTCTTCAAAAAAAGTTGCCGAACTGCTGCAAAAGACAACAGGCAAAGAATATTCTATGCGGCATGTCCGCCGCATACTTAAAAAAATGAATATCGCATTGATAACCCCAAGACCTTTCCATATCAAAAATGACCCTAAAAAAGTTGCTGAATTCCGCCGAGAATTTAAAAAAAACTCTCGCAGGAATATATGGACCACGAACTCATTACCTTCGACGAGGTAGGATTCCGATTAGTGCCGGTATACAGGAAAGTGTGGTTTTTCAAGGGAGAAAAACCACGAGGAGTATTCTTTTGGAGCAACAAAAAACTGAATCTCATCGGCGCATTGATCAACGGAACAAAAATATTTTATGAATGGCATGACGCATTAAACTCGCTGACATTCAAGGCGTTCCTATCCAATTTTATAGAAACTTTATCTCCTAAGAAAAAATATGTTTTTCTTCTTGATAATGTTGGATATCATAAGACATATTGTATAACCAACTTTCTCAAAACATTTCAAAACATAAAAGTTGAATTCTACCCCACCTACAGCCCAGAACTCAATGCAATAGAGACATGTTGGAAAATAACACGAGCGAATGTCACAAACTCTGTGTTTTATTCGACGATAGAAGAGATGAGAGAAGCAATAGAAAACTTTCTGGATAACCATATTTTTATGCTCAATATGTCCAACTACTTATGTCCCTAACTACTTGAGGCTGTTAAGTTACTCTCTGGTTTTGCTTGCGTGCTGCTCGCAGCGAAACAGTAATAAAACCACTCAGGCAAATCCCACAAAAAACCATCACATTTATAAATCTCCAATTATTTCAGGTCATAAGAGAGAGAAGAGAAAATAACGCCCTGAATGCGTCTTCTCGGATGATAAAGTGATGTGAAGGGTGATTGAAGATTAAAAAAAGGCAAAAACCATTATTACCAAGCTTGAGAGAGAAAAAACGCTATTTAGCCTTTGAAATCCTCTCTAAGAGTAAAATAGAGGATTTTTCTGCTGTTTCAGGTCAGATAAAGGCCTCAATGACCTCTTTTATTGGCGAGTTGGAGTCAGCAAAAGCAGGCCTTTATGTGATGGGAGAGAAGTGGAACAAGGCAGGCCAGAAGGGCATAATAAGGGTTAAGAATGGTTATGTCAGGCATGTCATGGCCTCTCTCGCGCTGCTCACAAGCGTAAAAGGGAAAAAAGCCATGGCAAGAAGCCTGGGAGTTTCAGGAATGCTCAGGAAAGCTGAGAGATATATAGTAATGTAAAGGAGGGAAAAAATGCAGCCTACAATGAGTCATCAGATGATGGGGTATGACAGGGCCATAACAATGTTCAGCCCTGACGGCAGACTTCTTCAGGTGGAATACGCTAAAAAGACAGTGAAGCAGGGCTCAACCGCAATAGGCCTTGTGTGCAAGGACGGGGTGCTTCTTGTTACAGACAAGAGGATTGTTGACCCTCTTATTGTCGCTGACAGTGTTGAAAAGATATTCAAAATAGACGATCACATAGCTGCAACAGCAGCGGGAATACTCTCTGACGCGAGAGTTCTTGTGGAGAGGGCCCAGCTTAAGGCCCAGCAGCACCAGGTAACCTATGACAGCCCTGTTGACATTCTTGGTATTGTAAAGGACATCTCTGACCTTAAGCAGCTCTGCACCCAGTCAGGAGGGCTGAGGCCTTTCGGGGTTTCGCTTCTCATAGCAGGAGTAGATGACAGCGGACCTTCGCTGTATGAGACAGACCCTACAGGAATATTCTTCAAGTACAAGGCAGCAGTGATAGGGGAGGGAGAGACAGAAATAGAGGAGATAATGCAGAAGCAGTACAAGCCTGACATGACAGTTGAGGAGGGGCTTAAGCTCGCCATAAAATCCCTCAACAAGGTTCTGGACAAGGACTTCAGTGTTGAGAGGCTTGACTGCGTGCACATAATGAGCAGTGACAAGACATTCACCAAGGTATCCAAACAGAAGATGGACAAGATACTGAAGGAGTCAAAGAAGAAGTAAGACAGACAGGAGGCACTAATATGAGCGCTCAGGGAAGACAGACAATGGATCATGAAAAGGTCTCCTTTAATCTTGCAAAGCTAAAGAAGGGAGGCATGAACTTTGAGGTGGCTGTTGACCCTGACCTCGCGATTGACATTAACAAAGGGAAAAACATTGACATAAGGGATGCTGTGAGAAGCGAGAAGATATTCTCTGATGTCAAGAAAGGGCTGCTTGCGCCTGAAAACAAGCTGGAAGAGCTCTTCGGCACGTCAGAGCCCCTCAAGATTGCGGAAAGGATAATCAGGGAGGGTGAGATACAGCTTACAGAAGAGTACAGGGAAAAGCTCAGGGAGGAAAAGAAAAAGAAAATCCTCTCCATAATCCACCGCAATGGTGTTGACCCAAAGACAAACCTGCCCCACCCTGTCCAGAGAATAGAGAACGCCATGGACGAGGCAAAAGTGAAGATTGACATGTTCAAGAGCGCTGATGACCAGATTGAGGGGATAATAAAGAAGCTGCAGCCTGTACTTCCCATAAGGTTTGAGGTAAAGAGGATAAAGCTTAAGTTCCCCCCTGAATACGCGGGCAAGGCATACTCACTGCTCTCAGGATTCGCGCACCCTGAGAACGAAACCTGGAACCAGGACGGTTCCTTTAATTGCGAGGTTGAGATTCCTGCAGGCATAGAGCCTGACTTTTACGACAAGCTCAACAGCGCCACGCACGGAAATATAGAAACAGAGGTTATGAAGTGATAATATGGGAGAGATAAAAGTAGAAGAAAAAGACATAGTAGTGCCGGGAGATATTCTTGCAACAGGCATGGATTATCTTCCGTCATACGGGACTTACAGGCTCAAGGATGACATAAGAGCATCCAGGCTGGGCCTTGTGAAGACAGAAGGCAAGGTTGTCAAGATAATACCCCTTTCAGGAAGATACCTTCCCAAGAGAGGGGACACCATCGTAGCAGAGGTTGTTGACGTGCTGATGAGCGGATGGCTTCTTGACATAAACTCAGCATACCATGCTGTTCTTAACACAAGAGAGGCAAGCTCAAGATTCATCAGCAAGGGAGCTGACCTGACCAGGATATACGGCCTCGGAGACTACATGGTGTGCAGGATAACCAACGTGACGTCACAGAACCTTGTTGATGTCACCATGAAAGGCACCGGCCTCAGGAAGCTTGAAGGGGGCAGGATAGCTGAAGTGAACACCAGCAAGGTTCCAAGGGTCATAGGCAAGGACGGCTCAATGGTGACCCTGATAAAGAACGCCACCGGCTGCTGGATAACAGTGGGCCAGAACGGAGTGGTGTGGGTCCAGGGAGAGCCTGAGATGGAGAACATAGCAATAGGCGCCATAAAAAAAGCCGAGAAGGAATCCCACATGGGCGGGCTCACTGACAGGATAAAAGAGTTCCTGGACAAGAATGTTCCTGAAGCAAAGAAGAACAAAAAGCAGGAATCCCCAGAGGGAAAGCCTGCTGAAAAGAAGGAATGAAGTGATACAAAATGGCATACACAAAGAGAATTGACGGAAGAAAATCATTTGATGAGCTAAGGCCTGTGAGCGCAGAAGCAGGCATAATCCCCAGAGCCCACGGCTCTGCAGTGTTCAGGATAGGCATGACAGTGGCGTACGCTGCAGTCTACGGGCCCAGGGAGCTGCATCCAAAATCAATACAGGATCCTAAAAAAGGGCTTTTGAGGTGCAACTACAGCATGATGCCTTTCTCAGGCTCAGGCGACAGGGTAAGGCCCGGCCCGAGCAGGAGGTCAAAGGAGATATCCATGGTCACTCAGAAGGCCCTGTTGCCTGTGGTGGACCTCAGCCAGTTTCCCAATGCAGTGGTTGACGTGTTCATAGAGCTTCCCCAGACAGATGCGGGATCAAGGTGCGCGGGGATATGCGCGGCAGCAATAGCTCTCGCTGACGCGGGAGTGCAGATGAAGGATCTTGTAAGCGCTGTCTCTGTCGGAAGGGTTGATGACAAGCTGGTTGTTGACCTGGACTACAATGAGGAGGCTTATGAGGACGGGCCTGTGGCTGACATTCCCATGGCCCTCATACCAAGCACAGGAGAGATATCGCTCCTGCAGATGGACGGTGAGATATCAAGGGAGAGCCTTAAGAAAGCTCTTGAGACAGCAAAGGAAAAGCTTCTGGAGATATATGAGGTTCAGAAGAAAGCATTAAAAGAAAAGTACAAGGGATTAAAATGATGAACGAATCAATGAAAAAACACCTGGTTGAAGCCCTTAACAAGGGCGTCAGACATGACAGCAGAAAGCTTGACGAGTTCAGGAAGATATTCATAGAACAGGGAATATCCAAGTCAGCAGAAGGATCTGCCAGAGTCAGGATAGGAGAGACAGAAGTGATTGCAGGAGTAAAGCTGAGCGTTGAAAAGCCATATCCTGACACTCCTGAGCAGGGATGCCTTGCAGTGGGGGCAGAGCTGCTTCCGCTCTCATCACCTGATTTTGAGACAGGGCCTCCTCGCATAGACTCAATAGAACTCGCCAGGGTAATTGACAGGGGAGTGAGAGAGGCAAAGGCAATTGACATGAAAAAGATGTGCATAGAGAAGGGAGAGAAAGCATGGATGGTATTCATAGACATATGCTCCATCAATGACGACGGAAACCTTCTTGATGCTTCAGGCATGGCGGTTCTTGCAGCCCTGAAGAATGCCAAGTTTCCTGCTTACGACGGCGTTGAGATAAACTACAAGGAGCACACTGACGAGAGCATTCCTTTTGAGAAGAGCCCCCTGCCTGTGACAGTCTACAAGATAGGCGGGAAATTCCTTGTTGACCCTTCAAAGGATGAGGAATCTGCTTATGACGCAAGGCTTACAGTCACAACAACAGAGGACGGCACATTGTGCGCCCTGCAGAAGGGGGGAGACAACCCGCTGACCATTGATGAGGTGGACAGCATGGTTGAGCTGGCGCTCAGCAAGGTAAAAGAGATCAGGAAAAACTTTTAGGGTGGGAGAATGGACAAACAAAAGCTCACAAAGTACGAGGCTGCCAGGATGCTAGGCTCAAGGTCGCTGCAGATAGCCATGGGAGCTCCTTATCTTATCAAGCTCACCCAGGAGGAGCTTGAGCGGATTCACTATGACTCCTTTGAGATTGCCAAGAAAGAGATGGAGGCAGGAGCAATCCCTCTCAGCATAAAGAGGACACTTCCTCAGCCCGAAGGCCTGAAAGGAGACCTGAAAGTGGAGGGCTCAAAGTAGACTATTATCTTTACTTATTGTCTTTTCTTTATCCCACATTCATGATGGCGCGGGAGAACAAACCAAACTCAACAGTCACAAGGGAAAGGCTTGACAGGTACTTTGACATCACAGGCAGGGCCCTGGAAAAGGTCAGGATAGCAGGGAATGACAGCATAGCTGATTCTGAGAAGCATGCAGAGGATTTCCTTGACATGGCAAAGAGGTATTACTCTGACGCAAGGCATTTTGCTGAAAAAGGCGAGATTGTTGACGCGTTCGCCTGCCTTAATTACGCCCATGGGTGGCTTGACGCAGGCGCGAGGATAGGCCTCTTTGATGTTGGTGGCGATAATAAGCTGTTTACTGTTGATGATAACCCATGAAACAGCTTAACAATAAATAGATTCTCTCAGATATTCAGTTTCCACTCATTTCTCCACTCTCGGGTATGTTCCGGGCTGCATGAAGACCCTCTCAAGTTTTGCCGAGATGCCCTTGTCTTTCTTCTTCATGGCCCTTGAGTCCATTGCCGCTGTTGCCAGAGCAATAAGCTCGTCCTTGAGCGTCATTATCGCTATTGTCCTTCCTTTCTCAATGTCAGCGTGGAGTTTTGCGATGCCGGGCAGCTTGAGCTGTGCGCCGTGGCATATGCTGTCAACAGTGGTGTCCATCACCCAGACTTTTGGGAGATGGTTCACTGCCTTCTCCATCGGCTGGACAACCTCCCTCAGCACTGACTCGTCACCCTTCTCCTTCCAGAGCCAGAACGCATCGCTCAGGTGCTGCAGGGTTACGAGAGTGGACTCATCAAAAGGCCCTGACTTTGTTCTCCTCAGCTCTGCCATGTTCGCCCCTGCGCCAGCCTTCTGTCCTATGTCGTGCACAAGCTTCCTTATGTAGGTGCCTGCCTCAACTCCTGTCATGAACAGCGCATCCCTTCCCTCAATCTCAAGTATGTCAAGATAATAGACTGTCCTCTTCCTCTCTTTTCTTTTTATTGCTGACTTCAGAGGAGGAAGCTGGGTTATCTCCCCTGTAAATTTGCTGCAGGCCTTCCTTATGTCTGCCTCGCTTATGTCCTTGTGGAAGTGCATCACTCCTGCATATTCCTTTCCCGCGAGAAGCAGGGCATTGGCCACTTTTGTTGCTTTTGACAGCGCTATGGGAAGCGCTCCTGTCACTCCAGGGTCAAGGGTTCCTGAATGGCCTGCCTTTGTTATTCCAAGTATCTTCTGCACATAGGATGAGACCTGGTGGGAGGAGGGGCCTTTCGGCTTGTCAATGTTCACCACTCCATAATCCAGGTGATCCTTTATTTCCCTGCTTTCAGGCCTGCACCCGAACCTTTCGCTGGTGTCCTCTTTCCTTTTTGTTATCACAGACCTGTGAATGCTCTTAAACGGCAGCTCTCCCATTGCGGATTTTAAGCCGGAAGCATGATTTATAAAGTTTGCTGAATATGCTGATATAATCTCCTGCTCAATCCAGGACCGCTAGAATAAGACCAGCTTGTCAAAAGCGCTGCTTAAAGCCGTGGGAATCAAAAATCTTCAATTTTTGGTGTTCCAAAAAGCTTAGCTTTTTGAAACCTTTAGCCTATTAACAGCGAGCTGCGGATTTTTGTTACTTCTCTGCCTGCTTGCTCTTCTTGGGCGAGGACGCGCTGCTTTTTTTCTTTTCAGGAGCCTTCTTCCTTGAAGCCTGATCTGGTTTGGCCTTTTCCTGCTCTTTCTTTCCCTTTTCTGCCGCGCCTTTTGCTGCAGGCTTTGCACCAGCTTCTTTTTTCCCTTCAGGCTTCTTCTCTGCTGTTTCTTTTTTCTCTTCTTTCTTCTCCTTCTTTCCTGTCTTGTCTTCTGCAGTCTCTTCCCTTGCTTTCTCTTCCTCTTCAGGCTCTGCCTTTTCCCCTCCTTTTGTCTTCTCTATCGCGCTCTGCAGTTTTCCCGCAACACCTGACGGCTTTTCCTCCTTCTTCTCGGGCTTTTTAGCCTCCTCGTACTTCTTTCCGAACAGCTCTGCCTTCACAGTGCCGTCATCCTCTTTTACAGCAGTGATCTTGATCTTGTGGGGAGGGTTCTTTATCCCGTGCTTCCACAGCTCCAGGTTGAGGTGCTTTCCTATCTTTATGCTCTCTGACTTCATGTGCTTTTTCAGGAATTCCCTTACAGCTGAAGCTGCCTTCTTCGCCCTTCTGTACCTGGGTGTTTTTGACCACTCCCTTCTCAGGGGTATTGTGTAATTTCTTTCAAGCGCCATTATTCTTCCTAATCCTTATTGTCAATCATGCGTTATGATCAGGCTTTGGTCTTTGTCCTTCTCCAGCTTCTCTTGACATCAGTATGCCTGCCGGGGTGCACCCTTCTTCCGGCCCCGTAGATCTTGGGCACTGTCCAGAAAGGAGCCCATCTGGTCTGCCTTCCCTTCTTCACAAGCCTTTTCTTCCTGCTTGGGTGTTTGTTCCTTGCCATTATACAATCCTTCTTTCCTGTTTATGTATCATGAGATGCTGTCCTCTTATTTTCTTGTTATGTTTATGTCCTTCTTCTTTTGAGAGGTCATGCTCAGTATCCTTTTCATCTGCTCGTCATCTATCGTGTCAGCCCTGCCTGACTCGATCAGCTGGCCGAGGAGCATGAGCACCTGCACTGCCCTGTTAGGGTCAGCTGCCTTTATGTTCCCGTACCTCTGCAGCGCCTCTTTTGTGAGCTTTCTCTTGACCATTGACTCAACAGCGTCAATCTGCTGCTGGAGCTGCTGTTCCTGACCCCCTGCTTCCTCCTGCTGCCTCCTCAGCTCGTCCATCCTTTTCTTTTTTATGTCTTCAAGCTCGCTCATTTTTTACTCTCGGGCTTTTCCGCGGGCTTGTCCTGTTTAGCTTTTTTGTTTTCTGTTTCACTGCCTGCCTGTTTCCCCTGCTGAGGTTCTCCTGCCTGCTTTTCTGCGGCGGGCTTAGCAGTTCTTTCTTCATTTCCCTGCTTTGCAGGCTCTGTTTTCTGCTGCTCTTCGCCCTTGGCAGGCGCGGCCTTTTCATCTTTCTTTTCTTCTGCCTGTTTCTTTGAGTATAATCTTCTTGCCTCTCTTGCGGCGCTCCTGAGAAGCTTGTTGCCTGCAGGCGTTATTATCCTTCCCTTGTGGGAGCCCTTCTCTGCCTTTTTCACCAGACCAGCTGCTTCAAGCTGCTGCAGGGCCTTCCTCAGTATGTTGCCTGACGCATGATAGAATCTTTCAGGAGCGTAGCCCCTGTTCTTCCTTCCGCCGTATTTTGTCCTAAGCTTTGAAACTCCCACTGGCCCTAGCTTTTCCACAGACCTTAGCACTGCCGCAACCCTCACATACCACCAGTCATCCCTGGAGGGAGGCCTTTCCTTGTGCACTCCTGTCTTTACATAAGGTGCCCATGAGGGCGGGGCTATGTCCTTCACGTTCTTAAGCTCTGCTGCCAGAGACTCTATAAGGTCATTTACCGGTACATCACGCACTATCACTGTATCACCTGCCCTTGCGGGCTACGAGGGCATTCAGGATGCCCAGACATACTTATGCTGAGGGGGAATGCAGACCATTTATAAAGCTTATGGTTTTTATGAGTTTAAAGAACGGTTCCATTGTGATAAGGATGATCTCATTGTAAGAATGGATACCCCTCCGGACTCTTCTATGCGTATTTTGGTTAATCCAGACTTAACCGCCGGAACGGCGTTACTCTGTTCAAGCATAAGCGGGCTTTTGCTGCGCTCAATCCCACAAAAAGCGCAATTTAAAAGAGGTACTATAATACTTAAAAAACCCATCTAAGTGTTTTGGTTAATCCAGAGTTCTCCACCACCCCGGTCACACTTACAGATGGATAAGTCCCGCCCTCCATCCCCCTCACACATGCTCAGAGCACCAACCCACAGAGCACTTTAAGCAAATTAAGGGGTGGGCTTATTAGAGGCAGAAGAGGAAAGTTGTGCTGTTCCAGAAGGTGTGAACCTGCTAAGTGGTTGTGCAGTAAGGGAGGGAAGTACCTGGAGCTATCAGCATTAACCCAGCCTCGCAAGGGAGGGAAGTACCTTGAGTTATTATCATAAATCTATTATCCCTCAGGGAACTACCTGAGATCATAATAATAAACAAAGAATCATTCTAAGGTGGGAGGAATCTGGAATCATAAACACAAGCAAATTCTCTAAATAGCGGGAAGCACCATGACTTATTAAAGCTAAATCATACCCAGCCCATGTACAAAGCTACGAGCATTCCTATTCCAAGAAGGAGGATGATTATGCCTGCTATGAGGTGCAGCACCTTAAGCTTCCTCTGCCTCCACTTCTCTGCCTTCTCTGTTGTTGTAACGCCGAAATAGACAGCCAGAGTTATGATCACCATTGGAAGGATGAACACAAGGTTGTAAAGCAGGAGAAGGCCTATGGCCATGGGTCTTGTGGCTGCCTTTGAAAGAAGCCCGAGTATGACTATGTAAGGGCCTGAGGTGCAGGGCAGCAGAAAGAGGCTGACAAGAAACCCTATGAGGAAAGCCCCTGGTGCTGAGGCCACTCCCTTCAGAAGCATTTTCATCCTGGGCCTCCATGACCTGGGCACTTCCATCACAAACCATTTCCCGTACCAAAGGTAATCCTTGAGATTGAACAGCCCTATTATTATGGCAAGTATGGCAACAACAAAGTAGAATATGTGGGTGAATCCTGTCACCTGCACTGCTGAGTAAATCCCGAGGCCCATGAGGAAGTATGATATATATATTGCAGCAGAGAATGCGAGGCCTGCGTAAAGCGCGCTTTTCTTCTTTCGCGCAGCAAGTATGGTAGTGAGCAGGATTATGAGAACAGCAAATGCGCAGGGGTTTATTGCGTCAACAGCAGCAGCTCCCAGCACAGCAGGTATTGTTATCCTCCCCATCAGTTTTGTCTTTTCAGGGTTTTCTGCAGGAGAGCTCTCACCTATAATCCTGAGGGCCTGCGAGATGTTCTCTGCGCCCATCTTCTCGCAGGGAAACATGCATCCCCCATCTCCGCACCTTCTTATCTCTTCCTCAATTGAGCTGCCTATTGAGCTGCTGAATCCCACGAAAACCTTGTTGTCTATAAAGGTCATGGGAACGCCCTGCACTTCTGTGTCATACGCATCAGCCATCTCATGCATGAGCTTCCTGTTGGTCTGGTTGAAGTAGACCTCAAATTCCATGACTTCAAGCTTAGGGTGCTTCTCGCCTATGCTTTCAAGGAATGATATCTCCTTTGCGCAGTGCGGGCATCCCTTTCCATAGAACAGGTAAAGCTGCACGCTCTCGTTGTCCTTCTCGCAAAGGCTGTCCTGAGCGTAAGCAGAAAATGCAAGGGTAAAAAAGAGCATGAGCGCTGCCGCAAGCATGATAAAATGCTTCCCTGATGCGATTCTTGACGCTTCCGATGCGCTCCACACTGCCATGCTAGCCCAAAGGATAAGATACCTCTTTTTAAATTTTTTTATGGGCGCATGAGATGCTGAATTCTGAGAATAATGATTGATACAGCAAACTTTAAATAGACAGCCCTCTGAAAGACTCATTAAACAGAAGCCAATCAGCGCGTAATGTATGAAAAAAGAGGTGGAAAGGATAACTCAAACCCAGGGTGTATTCTCCAGGAGGAGCAAGAAGGGCAAGGGCCAGGCAAGCCTGGAGTACCTTCTCATCACAGGAGTCATATTCGTGATAATAATCCCCATATTCTACATCGCCCTGACAGAATCAACCCAGCAGATAAGGCTTAACAAGGCTGAGGAGACGGTAAACACGCTTGCAAGAACAGCAGACTCACTGTACGCGCTCGGGCCCGGGAGCAGGGACATGGTTGAGATAAGCATGCCCTCAGGGGTTGAGGGCTACAGCATAGACAACAGGAAGGTCTCCCTCAGCCTGAGCCTCTCGGGCAGTCCTTTTGAGATATCAGCCTTCTCCAACGCGCCTGTCTCAGGCTCTCTTAACACCAATGCAGGAGCCTATTCAGTTCCAATGGAGGTGCTGGACTCAGGCATGGTCCGGATAGGCGCCGGAAATGACACCTCCCCTCCAATAATAACCCACACTTATCCTGACGGGCTTATAAACTTCAACAACATAACAATCAAAGCAAACACGAATGAGCCTGCAATCTGCAGGTATGACATTTCTGACAAAAATTACTCTGACATGGAGGAAAGCCTTGTGGGCAACCTGACAAACCATGAAAGGCATCTTGGAATACTCGGCGAGGGGAATCACGTGTACTATGCGAGATGCATGGACCCTTACGGCAATGTCATGGAAAGCTCAGGAGTCATAAACTTCACCATAATCACCACCACAGAAAGCAACGATACAGTAGAGGAGGAGTCCGAACCCCCTATCGTAACCCTGATCTCCCCGCCGGACAACACCACCGATAACGACAGCGTAGTGCCTTTCAAATACAATGTTACAGACGCCTCCCCCATATCCTTCTGCGACCTGGTGCTCAACCACACCGTGGAGAAGAGCTCCACCAATATCACCAGGAACATAACCCAGAACATAACAGCCACCTTGGGGAGGGGCAGGTACAACTGGAGCATAAACTGCACAGATATGCACGGCAATGAAGGGGCAAGCAGCCAGCGGAGGATATTCATAAACAACACGCTTGACACGGATCCGCCGCTGGTCTATCTGATGGCGCCGGACAACAACACGGTAAGGGATTACTGGCTGGTCAAGTTCATCTACAACACCACCGATCCTACCTCGGGAGTGAGCCACTGCATACTCCACATGAACGGCACTCTTGATGACGGGGGCTCCCTAATCTGGGATGTCATAGACTCCCCTGTGGAGGAGAACAATTCAGAGTCCATAACCCTCCCCATGTTCAAGGCCAACTACACATGGTTCATAAGCTGCACTGACAACAGCTCCATGGGCAACACAGGCCACTCTGAGGAGAGGTTTTTGAGGATCAACATAACCGCGGGCGAGGAGGCCTTCATAGACAGCTGCGCGGGATGGTGCGGCTGGGAGGGCCTGAGCGACGGCACATGCGAGAACAATATTCCCCTGTGCGGCAGCGGATGCGGCCTTCCATACAGCGACTCAAATGACTGTTATGCCGGAGAGAATGTGTCATCTGAATACTGCACAGGAGGGGCGGAGGCTGACACGTGCTGCTGTGTAATCTGATGAATAATCTGAGCCGCGGCTCCTCAGGGGCCGGCTCAAGCCGGCTTCAGCATTCAGGCCGGGAAATACAGCATATAGGCAGACTCCAGGAAATGCGAGGAATGATACGCTCCAAAAAATGCCAGGTCAGTGTTGAAGCAGCAATAGCTGTCGGCATAATATTCCTCATATTCGCCCTGATGCTTTTCTTTGCCTACAGGATAAACACTGACAAGAAAACTGCAGAGGATGCAGCAGACATGGAGAATGAGTGCATCAGGCTGTCAAGCATAATTTCAGGCATGTACATTGCAGGAGAGGGGTCGCATTCAAACGTGACTGTTGAGCACAGCATACTTGTGGAGAACAGCAGCACAATATTCATCAGGTCAGAAGAGATGGAGGTTTCGTGCAGATGCCGCGTTCCTGTGACAGACAGCAGCTCAGGAACATTCAACATAACAAGCAGAAGCATAAGCATAGTGAACAACAACGGCTCAGTGATTATGAGGGGGATTCAGCGATGATTAAGCGCAGCAGGGAGGGAAATGCAGAACCCAGCGGCTCAAAAAGAGGCCAGGTAGAGGGAAGCGATCTTTTCGTTGCAGCCACAATGTTCATAATACTCTTCACAGGCGTGATTCTCGTGTTCAACAGCTACTCTGACAGGTTTGACTCATCCAGGGAGTTCAGGAGGATGCAGACCTCTGCCCTGCAGACCGCAGACCTGATGGTAAAGACAGGCGGGCTGCCTTCTGGCTGGCATTCAAATCCCAACTCAACAAGGATGATAGGCCTGGCTCACAGCATTAAAGAGCAGAGAAACATCTCCCCTGAAAAGCTGGACAGCCTTCTGGCCCTGAATTACACGCGCATAAAGGAGATAACAGGAGCTCCTTATGAGATTCGCCTGGAAATAAGGGGCATCGGAGGGGATGTGATTGCAGAGAAAGGGAAAGAGCCTGGTGGAGAGACTGTTGTAAGGGCAGAAAGGAGAGTGTTTTATGAGGGGGAGGACGCAATATTCTCCCTTACAATGTGGAGGTAGAAAATGAGGCAGCTGCCAGCAGGAAAAGAGGCATCAGCAAAAGAGACTGCACAAAAGAGGGAAGAAATGCCTGCAGGAAGACTTGCAAGGAAAGCTTTTGTGTTCTCCCTTGACATGCTCATAGCTGTGTTTGTTGTCATCCTCCTGCTGACAGCAGCGCACACAAAAGTCATGACATCAGAGTCAGACAGGATGTCCCCCGCCCAGCTTACAGCGTCAGGGGCGGACATAACAGCAATACTTGAGGAGAGGGGGGTGCTGCAGACTCTTGACCACAGGGTTATTGCCTCAGAGATGAATGACCTCCTCCCTCCAAACCAGAACATGTCAATGGTCATAGAGGTTGACAAGGGCCCGACAGTCTATGTGGGGCAAAAGACAGACAAGAACGTGTTTTTGGGCTCAGGAAAAAGGTTCTTCACGATAAATGACGCAAGCAGCATGAAATATGCATACGCCAGGTACTCAATATGGGCAAGATAGAATGATAAAAAGAAACAGCAGGAAAACAGCTGAATCAGGAACAGGGAAGAAAGCGGTCTTTTTCACGCTGGGGTTCCTCCTGGCAGGCCTCGCTGTATTCTCATTCGCTGCAATGATGCAGGAGGAGGCGGATGAGGGGCGGCAGCTCTTCAGCGGCATGGTCCTCGCGAGCAGGATGGAGGAGACAAGCAGCTCCCTTCAGGAGTGCGTGAGGGACTCTTTTGCCTCATACTCAGGCATCAGCATAAGCATGGACAACCGCTCTTTCATGATTGAGGAGGAGCTTCCCAACAACATGAGTGATTTCACCCTTAGCCTGGCATCACTGAAAAACTTTTCAGAGGCCTCAGGCTCAGAAATACACCTGAACCTGGAGGAAGTGTTTGACAGATTCCCCCTCATAATAAGTCCTCAGGGAATAAGATACATCCATAATTCAAGCACAAAGGTAACGCTTGCGTCCTCCCGCCCTTTTGGCTCAATAGCCTCAGGCCACAAGACCACTATAACGATGAGCGAGAACACCACATGCGACTGGAGCTATGACAGCGGCAGCTTTGAGTATGAGCTTGAGGTTGTAAGCCCTTCAGACAGCGGGTGCGACCGCTCCAGAAGCATTGACCTGAACAGCACAGCAGTCATAACCATAACAGGAGACTGGTCAGGCGAGAGCGTAACAATAAACCTGACAGCAAAAGGATTGTCTGCTGAGATGAGCAGCGGGAACTTCACTGCTGTAGTGAGGAACAGGATGGAGACGCTCTCCACACCCGGCGGAGCGTGGCTGGGAGAAGACCTCATAAGCATAAGATACAGCAGTTTTGAGATGGAAAAGAAGAGCGGCGCAAGAATAATATGATGAGAATCATAACAGGAAAAGAAGATGAGAGGAAGACAGGAAAATGATGCAGGAAAATGGAACGCAATGGCCCCACATCCGCTCCTCTCATTTACCCCCCACCTCATAATTTACTATTGCAGGATTAAAACACACTTTTATTAATAAAACAGGCAAGATATGCACTGGAAAGGCAAAAAGGGAGTGGTGCGCTGATGTTCAAAAGGCTAATAATAGACCATGAGAAAAAGAAGATAAAAAAGAAGATAAAAAAAGCCAGGAAGCTCATAAGAAAGAAACAGCTTGATAAAGCTGAAGAGGAATATAGGGAGACCATAAAGCTCTACAAGATCTTCTGCGCCAGGGCAACATACCTTGAGAAGCTGAGCGCATACCATCATATAATGGCTGTTTATGAGGAGCTAAAGGACCACAGGAAGATAGAAAGAAAGCCGAGAAAGGTCAGAACCATTAAAGAAATAACAGGAAAGGGAAAAGAAAAGGAAAAAAAGACCAGGAGCAAGCAGGGAGGAAAGAAACAGAGAGGGCCTGCAAAAGCAGGTGCTGGCAGGAAAAGAAAGGCAAAGGCAGGCAAGGACAAAGCAGAGAAAGCAGCAAAGAAGGCAAGGGGAGGGAGGAGAACAGCCAAAAAGAAAACAAAAAGGAAGAATGGCAGGAAAAGCCGTGAAAATAAAACAAAAAAGGCAGAAAAGAGGCAGGCAAAGAGGAAATCAGCAGAAAAACGCGTGCCAAAGAGCTCAAAAGAGAGCGCCCCTCCTGCAGAAAAAAAGGCAGGGAAGGAAGCAGTCAGGAAAGGGCCTGCCGGGACAGCAGGCAAAGAGCAGATCAGGACAGTGCTTGACGAGCTCCAGTCCCAAGTTCAGCAGAAAGGAGAGCTTCCAATAACAAAAGCAGCATCACTTCTGAACACAAGCAGGGACAAGGTTGAGGAATGGTCAAAGATACTTGAGGAGCACGGCCTCATAAGCATATACTACCCTGCATTCACAAGCCCCAAGCTGAGAAGCCCTGAGTTCCAGCAGAAGAAAGAGGCAAAGAAAAAGGAGAGGGATAAGGAATGAAAGAGCAGCCCTTTGAGAGCGGCAGAATAAGAGGAGGCAAAAGTATAGAGAGCTATAATGTTGTCTCAGAGGGCATAAGAGTAAAGGTCAACATAATAGAGACAAAAGAGGGCGGCAAGAGATACGAGCTTGTGGCGCCTGCCCTCACCGCCCCCACAAGGGCCCTGATGGAGGAGATAAAAAGGGAGCTGGTAAGCGAGGTTTCCATAACAGCGCAGGAAGTTCTTGACGTGAAGATAATCAAGGAGCTCAAGCAGAAGCTGAGAAACAAGACAACAGAGCTCATAAGGAAGCACATCCCTGGCATTGACGATGAAACAAAAGACTACATAATAGGCGTGATGATCCATGAGATGGTGGGGCTTGGAGAGATAGAGTTCCTGCTCTCTGATCCTGAGCTTGAGGAGGTAAGGATAAACTCCTCAAGCGAGAACGTGAGAGTGTATCACAAGTCTTACGGCTGGCTTGAGACAAACAAGAGCCTTACATCAGAAGCAGAGATACAGAATTACGCTGACATAATAGCAAGGAGGGTCGGAAAACAGGTGAATGTCCTCAACCCCCTCCTTGACGCGCATCTCATAACAGGAGACAGGGTGAACGCTGTGCTGTATCCTGTAACAACAAAAGGAAACACGCTGACAATAAGAAAGTTCGCAAGAGACCCCTGGACCGTGACAGATCTCATAGAGAACAAGACAGTAAACCCTGAGCTCATGGCCCTGATATGGCTTGCAATGGAGTACGAGATGAACATAATAATATCAGGGGGCACGGGCTCGGGAAAGACAAGCTTCCTTAATGTGTGCATGCCATTCATACCTCCGAACCATTCAATAGTGTCAATTGAGGACACGAGGGAGCTGAAGCTTCCGGAAAACCTCTACTGGACGCCGATGGTCACCCGGCCAGCGGGCCCTGAGGGAAAGGGCGAGATAACAATGCTTGACCTCATAATAAACTCCCTGAGGATGAGGCCTGACAGGATCGTGATGAGCGAGATAAGGAGGAAAAGGGATGCAGAGGTTCTCTTTGAGGCCATGCACACAGGCCATTCAGTCTATGCTACCCTCCACGCTGACAGCCTGAACGAGACAGTGTCAAGGCTGACCAACCCTCCCATAGCTGTTCCGAAAACCCTGCTTGGAGCAGTAGACCTCTGCGTGGTTATGTTCAGGGACAGGAGAAAGGGCATCAGAAGGGCATACCAGGTGGGAGAGTTCCTTGTTGAGGGGGATGGAGACACTATGAAAGTCAATCCAAACCTTCTCTACAGGCTGAAAGCATCCTCAGACAAAATAGTGCAGCACTCCTACAGCAAAAGGCTTTTTGAAGACCTGAGCAGGCATACCGGCCTTACGCAGAAGGAGATAAAGGATGACCTTGCGATGAAGAAGAGAATTCTTGAGTGGATGGTAAAAAACAAGGTGAATAATGTGGATGGTGTGGGAGAGCTGATGAGGGAGTATTACATTAACAAGGACAAAGTGGTTGAGGCTGTGAAGAAAGACCTTGACAGCGGAAAGATAATCAAAAAATGAAAGTCCCCTATTGCTTTTTTCCCGAAGGTTTTGTGAGAAGAGGCGCGCCTCTCTTCTACTGGCTCGCTGAGTTCATAAAAAAATCAAGCCCTGACATAGAGCTTGATCTGAAGAGGGCTGAGATAGAGGCTGAGACCAGGGAATACATAGGGGCATCTGTCTTCTCTGATGCGCTGATGTTCATTTTCATCCTCGCCATAGCCCTGCTTGTCACTCTAAAACAGGGCGCGCCCTATCCATTCCTGGTGTCTCCTGGAATCGCGCTGCTGATAACAGGATTCATGCTCTTCCAGCAGATGACCTACCCCCGGGCGCTTCTGAACAGGAAGGTCAGGAACATAGAGAAGTACCTGCTCCCTGCGATGAGAACAATGCAGGTGCAGGTGAACTCAGGCATACCCCTCTATAACATAATGGCCTCCATGTCAAAGGAGAATTATGGAGGGATATCAGAGCAGTTCCGCAAGGCTGTAAAGGAGATAAACGCGGGCATGCACCAGATAAACGCTCTTGAAAGCCTTGCCACAGAGAACCCCTCAATCCACTTCCAGAGGGTGATATGGCAGATTGTCACTGCCCTGAAAAGCGGATCTGACGTGGGCATCGTCCTAACCGAGATGGTCCAGTCACTCTCAGAAGAGCAGGTCGTGCAGATACAGGATTACGGCTCAAAGCTCAACCCCCTGACAATGTTCTACATGCTCCTTGTGGTGATTGTCCCTGCGCTTGCAGTAACCTTCTTTGTGGTCATAGGATCCTTTCTCTCGCTCAAGGAGCAGGCCCTTAAGGGGCTCTTCTGGGGCATGTACGGTTTTGTGGTGCTGTTCCAGTTCTTTTTCATAAGCATGATAGCTTCAAAGAGGCCTAATCTTTTATGACGCGTGAAGAAAAGCATGACAATGCAGGAGTTGCAGTAAACCCAGGAGTTGATGAGAGGGAGAGGATATGTTTTCAACCTACAGGCTTGTAGCAAGAATATTTCCGGGAAGGATGAAGAAGAGGATAGTAAAGCTTCTGGAATACTCAAACATAGACCTTGAGGTCAACAGGTTCCTGGGATTTGAGCTCTCCTTCTCAATACTGCTATCGGCAGTGGTGGGAGTGTACTCCCTCCTGTTGTTCAGCAACAACCCCTGGATAGTGTTTGGAATATTCTTTGCAGCCACTCAGGCATTCATATTCACCTGGCTGGCGCTCTCTGCAGAGAGAAAAGGAAGGTTCGTTGACTCTGTGCTTCCTGACGCGCTCCAGCTAATGGCAAGCAACCTAAGGGCAGGCATAACAATAGACAAGGCGCTGTTCATGGCAGCAAGGCCTGAGTTCGGCCCCTTCAAGAAAGAGCTTGACAAGGTGGGCAAGGAGATAGCAATAGGAAAGAACATCACAAAGGCGCTGAATGACCTCTCAGCCAGGATAAAGTCTGACAAGCTGGAGAAGACAATCTACCTCATTGTAAACGGGATAAGGGCGGGAGGCTCGCTTGCGCCGCTGCTTGAGAGGGCCTCCCAGGACCTCAGAGACCAGGAGCTAACAGACAAGAAGATAAGGGCAAGCATAGGCATGTACAGGATATTCATATTCATAGCAATAGGCCTTGCAGCGCCATTCCTTTTCAGCCTGTCATCTGTTGTTGTGGAGATACTTGTTGAGACATTCTCGTCTGTTGATGTCCCGAAGACAGCATCTGTCGCAATATCCCTGAAGGAAGTGACCATGCCCCTTGAGTTCATAAGGAATTACTCCCTGATATTCATAAGCACAAGCTGTGTTTTCGGCTCTCTTGTCCTTGGCCTCATAACAAAAGGCAAGGCCAAAGACGGCGCAAAGTACATAATACCCCTGCTGCTGCTGTCCATAACAGTATTCTTTGTCATAAGAGAGCTGCTCATGTCCTCGCTCTCAGGGCTCTTTGGCATGTGAGATTAACAATAGATTAATAAGATATCCTGAGAAAAAGACATTAGAAAAACAAAACAGGCTTATTTTTTCTTCCTGCTGTCCATTGCCTTCTTTACCCTTGAAGCCTCTTTCTGGAAGCCGAATTCCCTGCCGAGATGGTATATCTTGTAGGCTGCTATGGCAAAGACAAGATAAGCAGCTATCATGAAGATATAGCTCAGGTATTCCCAGGAGCTTCCAATATCAAAAAGCTTGACAGCGCTGTTCCATAGAAAGTATATCAGGACAAAAATAAGGCAGGCAAGGAAATATCCTGTGTAATTCCTGAGGGAAGATCCTGCTGACAGTGAGGAGTATGCCATAAAGCTCCACATTATCGCAAGCACTCCGAAAGTCAGTGTTATGAACAGTATTATCAGCTCGTAGCTGCCGGCCACCCTTATTATAGCAGCTATTCCAGCCAGGATGGCTATCACAGCAAATATCGTCTTGACAATGTTCTTCATTATTCCACCTCTTTAGTGCGCCGGCTTCCTAAAACTCCATCTTCAGGTCGCAGTACTGGTTCAGCTCATCTATCAGCTCCTTGTGTGCCTTCTTCTCAAGGCTTATGATTATGCCCTTCACTCCCCACACCCTCATCTTGCTGGCGAGGAAATGCACGAACCTTCCCACAGTGCTGAGGGAATTGTAAAGCAGTAGGGTGTTCAGAGAGTCAAAGAAGACAAACTTCTCCTCTGCAAGAAGAGACCTCACTGCCTGGTCCATTGCCATGGATATGTCGCTTAGATTCTCGGGATTTCCTATGTAAAGGCAGTTGTCAGTCTTCTCAACCTTGCCTCCTGCTGTCTTTGTAACAGCATCAATGAAGAGTATCATGTCAGTGTCAATCTTTGAATATTCAAAGACAGCCTTCATTGTCTTGAAAGGCTTATTGAGGGTGACATAAACCCCGGGTATGCCCTCTTCCTTGGTGAGGTGCCTCACAAGCGCGAGGTTCGTGGCCATGTAATGCTCAGAATCAACAGTGGCAAGGACAACATACTCCTTGAGGTTCTTCAGCTTGTTCTTGTAATCAACCTTTATCTTGACAGCCATTGTATCACTTGCTCTTTTTGGGAGGCCTTCCTCTGCTGAAAGTGGCAGGAGATGTTTATAAAGGTTGCGGTGGTGGTTGTTGTGCAATACTTTCTCGCTGGTTTCCTCCAATAACCAGAGAGATGTGTAACACAGCCAACAAGATATTTACAAAATATTTTTATACTCCCTTCATTTCAGGGCTCTAAAATGAGGCTGATAAAGACAGGCATTCCCGGCCTGGATGATATTTTCAAGGGAGGCATGAGAGAGGGCTCTTCTGTGCTTCTCACAGGAGGCCCCGGCACTGGAAAGACAATCTTTGCCCTGCAGTTCATATCTGAGGGGATAAGGAACAAGGAGCCCTGCGTGTACATAACTTCTGAGGAGAGCGCTGACTCGCTGAGGAAATACGCCAAAGAGATAGGCGTTGATCTTGAAAAGCATGAGGACGGGCTGCTGGAGATATTTGAGCAGGACCTTACCAGCAAGAAGATAATCTCTCTTGAAGCTCCGCTTAATGCAATAAAGAAGAAGGGGGTGAGGAGGATAGTGCTTGACTCCCTCACCCTGTTTGAGTACGTGTATTACGAGAGCGAGATAGACTTCAGGAAAGGTATTCTGGAGTTCATAAGGCACGTGAAGAGGATGGGATCCACGCTTCTCGCTACATCCGAGAGGCTCACTCTTGACGTGGATGAGATAAGGTTCTCAGCGCAGGACTTTCTCTTTGAGGGGCTTGTGCATCTCACGATGATAAGAAAGGGATCCATCTTTGAGAGGGTTCTTCACGTGGGAAAGATGAGGGGCCAGCCGCACAAGCTGGACGTGTTTCCGATGTCAATAACCAAAGAGGGGATAAACGTGCATACAGGAGAGCTGCCTTTCTCCCTTCTGGAGCAGGATGTCAAAAACAAAAAAAAGAAACAACAATAGCAGTGACATCATGAAAAGCCACAGGGTACCCACATATATACAGGGATTTGACAAGATAGTCCAGGGAGGGCTTAAGGAGAAGAGCATAAACCTTGTTGTGGGGAGCGCGGGCACGGGAAAGACCATATTCGCAATACAGTTCCTCATTGAGGGGATATTGAAAAAGGGCGAAACAGGGGTTTACATAACATTTGAGGAGAAAAAGGAGAAGCTTTATTCTGACATGCTGGCATTCGGCTGGGATCTTGAGAAGTACGAGAAAAAGGGAAAGTTCATATTCCTGCAGTACAATCCTGAGCAGGTCAAGAAGGTTCTTATAGAGGGCGGAGGGACAATAGAGAACATAATAACAAAGTCAAAGGCAACGAGGATTGCCATAGACTCAATAACATCCTTCGCGCTGCTCTACAAGGAAGAGCTCACGAGAAAGGAGGCAGCTCTTTCCCTGTTTGAGCTGATAAACAACTGGGGGTGCACTGCTGTGCTGACATCCCAGCTCACCTCAAGCAGGGAGGAGATATTCTCAACAACTCTTGAGTTTGAGGTTGACTCTCTCATAAAGCTTTACAACACAAAGAAGAGCGGAGTCAGGAAAAGGGCTGTTGAGGTAATAAAGATGAGAGGCACGAAACACCCTCTCAAGACAATGGAACTGAAGATAACTGACAAGGGCCTGAAGATAGACCCAAAGAAGATAATAAGGTTCTGAGGTGTCAGTCCCATGACTTAGGAGAAGTGGGGCATGAAGGGCAGCTTCTGCTCATTCTCTTCCCCTTTCCTGACTTCCTGAAGCTGTTCTTGCAGGCTTCAGAGCAGAAAACAAAGCGTTTCTTTCCCTCATGCTTTGTGCACGCAGCATTTTCCATCTCTTTCCCGCACCAGTCGCAACTCAGGCCGCTTTTCCTGCTTTGTCCCAATAATGAAAACAATCCCATGCTCTCATCCTCTTGTCATAACAGCCCCGCACTTCGGGCACTTCTGCTGGTAGCATGGCCTGCCTCTTGCGTGAGGAGCCTTGTGCCCGCACTTTGGGCAGGCGCACTCTCCTGCAGGGCCTTTTGCGAATCCTCCTCCAAGCCTCCTGCCTCTTGCAGCTCCTGCTCTGAGGCCTCTTCCTGATTCTCTTCCTGCAGGCTCCATCCTGAAATCACCTCCCTCAATCCTTATTGCCTTGCCATTCACAAGCGCATCAGCAGCCTTCTTCCTAGCTGACATGAGAAGCCTGTGGAAGGTGGGCTGGGATACGTTCATGCTCTCTGCTGCCTCAGCCTGGCCCCTTCCCTCATAATCCTTGAGCCTCAATGCCTCAATCTCATCAAAGGTGAGTGTTGAATGCTCCAGGCCTGCCATAGCCACTCCAGCTGGCTTGAAGTAAGTGGCATCAGGTCTGAACCTTATCCTTCTACGCAGCCTCGGCCTCGGCATTTTCTTTTCACCCTGTGGTCATTGCAGGCAATCAAGGCTGATTATTGCCCCTCCTCCTCAGCCTCATCAACTGCCTCCCTGGCTGTCTTTCCCTCAACTATTTTTGTCTTAACATTCTTTGAGTCCAGCATTCCCTGCATATTGAAGCCTATGTTGCCGCTTATGACCATGTCAACACCCTCATTAATGAGCATCTGCGCTACGCTGAAACCTGCCCCTCCACCCACTGTAAAAGGATTTTTTATCTCCTTGACCAGCTTCTTGTCCTCAAAGATGAGGTAGTATGGAGCTCTTCCGCTCACTCGGCTCACATTGCTTGACTCCTCTTTTCCTTCTGATGCCACAGCTATTTTCATTTTACCGCCTCCTTACGCTTTTGAATCAGGCCCTCAATAAGATTGACAATAAAACCCTGTATTACTGCAGTGACTGCAATAACAACAGCGAGGACTATTGTGTATATTGTGCCGAAGTAGAAGATCAGCAGGGGAATAAGCGCGGGCTTGACCGCCCTGCCGTAAAGGAATGTGGCCAGAAAGCCGTTGCTGACACCGTGCTTCTGCATGTCATTCATCAGGGGATACCACATGAATATCGGGCCTGTTGATATTATTCCTGCAGCAAGAGCGAGGAGGTATCCCTTCAGCCCTGCTCCTTTTCCGAAATACTTGAGAAGCTTTTTCGGCTTTACAAGGTAATTTATTGCAGCAAGCAGCACGAATATGAGCGCGAATATGGGAATAATCCTGGTGATTATCCTAAGGAAGAAGTCAATGATATTCACTGCAGAGGCAGGCCTTATGATGATTGTGATAATATAGACAGCTATGCAGGCTGAAAGAAAATACCACCCTGTCCTGCTCTTCCCCTCCTTTTTTTCTGACTTGCTTTCTGCTTTATCCTGTTTTGATTTCATAACACACCAGCCAGCGCAACTGTCGCAAAGGCAGCTATTATCGCAAACAGGAATGCGGCGGCGTTTCTCATCATCGTGAATCTCTTTCCGAGCAGCATTGCCTCTGCCGGAATCTGCACCACACCCACAGTCACCCACGCTATGAGGAAGGCTGTCACTGCAACAAGGCTTACGCCGTTGTCAAGGAATTCTCCGCCGAGGACGTAGCTTGTAACAGGGTTGCCTGCCAGCACACTGCCCAAGGCAGCTCCTATGACTGAGTTTACAGCTTGGCCAGCCCCAAAGAGGCTCGCATACACCCCTTTGGGTATGATGGTTTCAGCTATGCTGATCAGGAGTATTGCGCCGAGCAGTATGGGCAGTGTCTTGTATATCTGCCTTCCTGCCTTCAGTGCTGACTCCCTGAGCATCTGCCTGTTCAAGCTCATTCACCCCTGCTTTTTGATTCTTCCAGCTCCTTAAGCCTCTTGTTGATCTCTTCCTTCTCCTGTTTTAAGGCTTTTTCCTCTTCCCCTATGTCACTTGCCTCCTGGCTCAGCATCTGCTTTTCCTGCTCTCTTGTGGGCTCATAAGCGGGCTGGGCAGGGTATGCAGGCTCAGCTGACTGCCAAAATCGCCAGCCAAAACCTCTTCCAAATCCTCTGCCAAAGCCCATTCCATGGCCTCTTCCAAACCGTCTGACGCCCCTTCTGAGGCCTGCTCCGCATGGGCCAAGACCTCTTCCTGTTGCAGGACCCTCTCTAAGAGGGCCTGTCCTGTCGCCTCCTGGCATTTTACTCACCTCCAAATTGTCTTTCTTGTGTGGGAAGGTCAGGCAAAAATGACTGGAGGCCAGAAAATCTCTGATTTTCGCTGCCTCCGGGCATTTTCATCCACCTCAGTTGTGTTTTTGAAAACGTATCTCACCCACATTATGAATATATATTCATAACTACTATTTAAATCTTTTGGTATAAGTTTCATTGAGTGGCTGGCAGGATAACCCAAACCTTTTTATATAAGTATTTTTATCAGTAAATAAGATTGTATTTTAGTTAATACAATTATAAGTAAAAAAGTAAGTATAAATGGCAGAAGAAAAAGGCCCGGAGTTCAGGAGAAAGATCTACAGGAGAGGCTCTTCATTTGAGACAACAATACCCATGCCGCTTCTATTCAACCTTGACCTATCAAGAAAGAACGAGGCAGTTTTCAGGATGGACAGGGAAAAGGGAAGATGGTATGTTGACTTTGAGGAGGAAGAGCAAAACAAGAAACCGGCTGGAAAGGCCAAAAGGAAAAAGAGGGGATAATCATGGAGCTTGTTTTTCACGGAGCTGCTGAAGAGGTTGGAAGGAGCTGCATAGAGCTCTTGACAAAACAGAATAACAGATTCCTTATTGACGCAGGCATAAAGCTGAGCGAGCACGGAACAGAGCTTCCCTCGCCTGTCAAGTCGCCTGAGAAAATAAAAGGGGTTTTCATAAGCCACGCCCACCTGGACCACACAGGATTCCTTCCAACGCTGAACAGCAGGGGAATGAAATGCCCCATATATGCCACAGCACCCACAAAAGCCACCACAAGACTCCTTCTTGAGGACGCGTTCAAGATAGGTCATCTCAAGCACGAGCATCTTGGCTACAAGAAAAAGAACATCTCCAGAGCAGTCTCCATGATGAAAAAAGTGGAGCAGGGACAGAAAAGAAACGCGGAAGACCTCATGTTTGAATTCATGTCAGCAGGCCACATCCCAGGCTCATCATCCATGATTATTGAGGCAAAAGACGAGCCAAAGAGGATATTTTACACAGGAGACATAAAAACAACAGACACCCTGCTTCTCAATAGGGCGGAGGCTGACTATAAGGACATGGGAGAGATAGACTGCCTCATAACAGAGGCAACTTACGGCAACAGGGAGCACCCTGACAGGGAGAAGCAGGAGAATGACTTCATAAACAGCATAGGATCAACAATTGAAAATGGAGGCTCGGTCATAATTCCTGTGTTTGCAGAAGGCAGGGCCCAGGAGATAATGCTTCTGCTGCACAGCAAGATGCCAAATCCCCAGGCGCCTGTGTACATTGACGGAATGTCAGTTGAAGCCACAAAGATAATACAGAAGTTTCCCTCCCATGTGAGGAGTGCAAAAGCCCTGAACAAGGCGTTCAGGAGCATAAAAAGAGTCAAGGGAAGGATACACCGGAACAAGATAATAAAGAAGCAGGGCATATTCGTGACAACCTCAGGCATGCTTACAGGAGGGCCTGTAATGACTTACATGAGCGAGCTGTGCCAGGACAGCAGGAACTCTCTGCTGCTGACTGGCTACCAGGCAGAGCACACGAACGGGAGGGCGCTTATGGAGGAGGGGTTCGTGTTCATAGATGGGGTGAGGACAAAGGTCAAGTCTTTTGTAAAGAAGTATGACTTTTCAGCCCACTCAGGACAGAGCGAGCTCAGGCTGATGATAAAGAAGCTCAATCCCAAGAGAGTAATCATCCAGCACGGAGACAAGGAGGCCTGCGCTGAGCTGGCTGAATGGGCAGAAGCAAAAGGGTTCAGGGCTGTTGTCCCAAAAATGGACGAGAGGATAAAATTATGACAACTGGAACAAAAAGTTCAGACAACTGCATAAGCAGAAGAGGGGTGAAAGCATATGAAGAAAAGTATTGATGAAGTGATGGAGATGCTTGACCTTGACGAGGTTATAAGGGTCAAAAAAGACCTTGACAACGGAGGAGAGAACCTTAACAGGGTGCTAAAAAAGAAGATAAAGGAAGAGCTGAAGAAGCATGACAAGTTCTGCTGCGTGTGCGACTCAAGGATAGACCCCTACTCTGTGGCCAACTTCACCCTGATATTCGGGCCGGAGGACATGAAAAAGAAGGCTTCATTCTGCGCAATAGACTGCCTGGAATACTTTCTCAAGAACCTCAGGGACTTCTGGGGCGACGAGAGCTGCGCTTTTGTAAAGAGCAGTAAAAAAGGCAGAGAGGGAAGCAGAAGAGAATGAAAGGAATAAAAAAGACCATTAAAGGAGGAGTCCCTTTCATAAGGATGAGAATGTACGATGCAATAGAGCTCCTGCTCTTCATAATCTTCCTGGCAGCTGTGCTCGGAGCGTTCTTCAGGGAGAGATTTGTGTACATCATCTTCGCAGCCATAATCATCTGCGTATGGCTTGAGATGAGGAGGCAGAAGAAAGAGAAGAACAGTATGGAAAAGAAAGTGGAAAAAAGAATCAGGGAGCTCAAGAAGGAGAAAAAAGAGCTGGACAAAAAAGCGGACAAAAGAAAATCAAAAAAGAAATCAAAGAAGTCCAAAAAGAGGGAATAATGAGCTTCTACGAGAAGACAGTAAAGGACACGCTGAAAGAGCTGGACACGAAAAAGAAAGGCCTCACCAGCAAAGAGGCAGAGAAACGCCTTAAGAAGTACGGCAGGAACGAGATAAAGAAAGAGAGAGGAGTGCATCCCCTCAAGATCCTGACAAGCCAGTTCAACAGCCCAGTCATATGGATTCTTCTTGCAGCAGTTGTGATATCTGTATTCCTCGGAGAGGCGGCTGACTCAATAATAATCACAGTCATACTCATTCTCAATGCCATAATAGGATTCTTCCAGGAGTACAGGGCAGAGAAGGCGATAGAGGCCCTCAAGAAGATGGCCTCCCTCAAGGCATACGTAATAAGGGACGGGAAAGAGAAGGAAATAGATGCTTCCGAGCTTGTTCCGGGAGACGTGATAATCCTCAGGACAGGGGAGAAGATACCTGCAGACGCGAGGCTGATGGAGATCTCAAACCTACAGACACAGGAGGCCGCGCTCACAGGAGAGTCCCTCCCTGTGAAAAAAGAGCTCAGGACATACGACAAGAAGCTTTCCATAGGCGACAGGAAGAACATGGTGTACTCAGGCACCATAATAACAGAGGGAAAGGGAAAGGCAATAGTCACCAGAACAGGGATGGAGACTGAGATAGGAAAGATAGCCCACATGATACAGACAGCAGAGACAGAGAAGACTCCCCTGCAGAAGCAGCTCCAGCAGCTGGGAAAGTGGCTGGGCATAATGACAGTGGCCATAGCTGCAATAGTATTTCTCACAGGAGTGATAAAGGGAGAGCCAATACTTGACTTCCTCCTTGTGGCAGTCGCGCTTGCAGTGGCGGCAATACCAGAGGGCCTTCCTGTTGTTGTCACAGTAGCTCTGGCGCTGGGCATAAAGAGAATGGTGAAGCGCAACGCCCTCATAAGAAAGCTGCCTTCTGTTGAGACGCTGGGCAGCACAACAGTCATATGCACTGACAAGACAGGAACTCTAACTCACAATCAGATGACTGTGAGAAAGATATTCGTTGATGACGGGGAGGTAGAGGTCTCGGGCTCAGGATACGAGCCAGAGGGAAATTTCACAGAGGAGACAAAAAGCCTCAAGCTGCTCCTCAAGATAGGCGCCCTGAACAATGACGCGAGCCTGGAAAAGAAAAAGAGGAAAGGGGAAGAGGAGTACAGCATAAGAGGAGATCCTACTGAGGGGGCCCTGATAGTGAGCGCGGCAAAACTGGGGCTTGAGAAAGAGCTTCTTGAGAACAAGTACAGGAAGGTTGACGAGGTCCAGTTCAGCTCAGAGAGGAAGATGATGACAACAGTACATGAGTTCCATGGAAGGAGATTCTCATATGTCAAGGGAGCTCCTGATGTCCTGCTGAAGAAATGCAGCCATGTAGAGATAAACGGCAAGAAGAGGAAACTTACTAAAGAGGAGAAGAAAAAGATTCTTGAAAAGAACCAGGAATTCGCTGATCAGGCGCTGAGAGTCCTGGGCTTCGCGTACAAGGAGCTGAAGAAAAGCGACAGTAAGAATGACTATGAGAAGAACCTTGTCTTTGTGGGGCTTCAGGGAATGATTGACCCTCCAAGAGAGGAAGTGAAAAAATCCATAGCAAAGAGCAGGGAAGCAGGAATTAAGGTGATAATGATAACAGGGGACTTCAAGGGCACTGCTATGGCCATAGCAAAAGAGCTTGGAATAGAGGGCAAGGCAGTTTCAGGAGAGGAGCTTGACAACATAGACCTTGAGAGTGAGGTCATGGACATAGGTATTTTCGCAAGGGTCAACCCTGAGCACAAGATGGACATCGTGAAGACGCTGAAGAAGAAAGGACATATTGTTGCAGTGACTGGAGACGGGGTCAATGACGCTCCCGCGCTGAAGAGATCCGACATAGGCATTGCAATGGGAATAACAGGCACCGACGTGTCAAAAGAGGCCTCTGACATGATACTTCTTGATGATAACTTCTCCTCAATAGTCAATGCAGTGGAGGAGGGACGAGGGGTTTATGACAACATAAGGAAGTTCCTTGCCTTCCTGCTGTCAGGAAACATAGGGGAGGTTATGATAATATTTCTTGCCACCCTGTTCGGCTGGGGAGTGCCCCTCACAGCACCTCTCATACTGATGATAAACCTTGTCACAGACGGGCTTCCTGCAACAGCCCTCAGCGCAGACCCCTTTGAGCCTGGCAGGATGAAGAGGAAGCCCAGGAACCCAAAGGACAGTATATTCAAGGGCCTGAAGCCGTTCCTCATACCATACCCCCTCCTGATGGTGATTGTCGGGCTCGCATGCTACTGGTGGTTCTGGCACCAGGGAAACAGCGCAAAGGCGATTACCTCGGTTTTCCTTGCAATAGCGATGTTTGAGATATACCAGGCATACTCCTGCAGATCCACCATATTCCCCTCATTAAAGGTGGGAATCTTCAGGAACTGGTGGCTTAACGGCGCAATACTTACCTCAATAGCTGCTGTGGTTGCAGTCATTTACGTTCCCTCACTGAACGCGCTGTTTGAGACAACCGCCCTCAGCATAAAGGAGTTCATAATAATAATAGCGCTCTCCAGCATAGGGTCAGTATACCTTGAGATACACAAGCTCATAACAAGCAGGGGCATGCCTGCAAGCGACGAGTGAGATTATGGAAAGCATAATTGTTCCGGAGCTTATTGCAGTAGCCTGCATATTCGTGATAAACAAGGGATTGCTCGTTCTCTGCTGCAAAGTGTATAATATACAATGGTGCAATCGCACTAAAGTGAGGGGTATTACTTGCAAACCTGTTTGCAACTCTGAAAATCCCAGACACCTGACTAAGCGAAGCTTAGGCAAGTCTTATTGGAAATTTCTTGCGAAATTTCCAAGACTTAAAATTTGGACTATTGATAGCAAGTCCGTAAATACCCCTCCTTCAGGTCGGGGAATAGAACTTGCCTAAAATAATACTCCAAATTATAATTTCAACTTCAGTCGGAATTATATTCAAGCCTGAGAGTCGGGATTTTCTTTAAACCCGTATGAAAATGGTCTTGCGCCATTTTCAATAAAGTTTCTGCCTGAATCAGTTGTTTTCATGTTGTTTAAAAGCAAAACACTAATATACTGCTTTGGACAGCAGGCCAGTATGGAAAAGGATTACTACAAAGAGCTCATCTCAGAGCTGAAAAGGAAAAGAATGGGCAAGCAGGGTATTGCAAAGCTCAAGAGAAAGCTTGCAAGGAAGCACAATCTAAACAGGTTTCCAACAGATATAGAGATATTCCTCAATGCAAAGCCCGAGGATATAAAGCATCTCAGGCAGCTGCAGACAAAGCCGGTGAGGAGCATATCAGGGGTTGCTGTCATCGCTGTAATGACAAAGCCAATAAGATGCCCCCATGGAAAATGCTCAATATGCCCCGGCGGCCCTGGCTCGGATTTCGGCGATGTACCGCAGAGCTACACAGGAAAGGAGCCCGCAACAATGAGGGCTGTGAGAGCAGGCTATAACCCCTACTTTCAGGTGTTCAACAGGCTGGAGCAGTATGTTGTCTCAGGCCACGTTCCTGACAAGGCAGAGCTTATCATAATGGGGGGCACTTTCCAGTCCTTTCCGAAAGCATACAGGGACTGGTTTGTGAAGGAGTGCTTCAGGGCAATGAATGACTTCTCATCAATGTTCTTCAGCAGGGGCAGGATTGACATCATGAGGTTCAGGGAGTTCTTTGAGCTTCCCGGAGAGGTGGGGAATCCTGAGAGGACAAGAAAGATACACACAAAGCTTAGAGGGCTGAGAAAGTGGTCAAGGATGGAGAGGGAGCAGAAGAGGAATGAAAAGGCAGGCATAAGATGTGTGGGAATGACAATAGAGACGAGGCCTGACCATGCAGGAGAGAAAGAGGGCGATGAGATGCTCAGGCTGGGCTGCACAAGGGTTGAGCTCGGAGTGCAGTCAGTGCATGATGATGTTCTTGAGCGCATGGAGAGGGGGCATGACGTAAGGGAGAGCATCAAGGCAACAAGGCTCCTGAGAGACTTAGGCTTTAAGATAAACTACCACTATATGCTCGGCCTGCCAGGCTCTGGCAGGAAGAAAGACATTGAGGGGCTTAAGAAGCTTTTTGACAGCCCTGATTTCAGGCCTGACATGCTCAAGATATACCCATGCATGGTTGTCAGGGGAACAAAGCTTTACGACAGATGGAGAAAGGGAAGATTCAGGGCAATGACAACACAGGAGGCTGCGGAGATAATAACAGAGTTCAAGAAATCCTGCCCTGAGTACGTGAGGATAATGAGGGTTCAAAGGGACATACCAACCTATGCAACAGAAGCAGGTGTTGACAGGACAAACCTCAGGCAGCTGATACAGGAGGAGATGGAAAGGAAGGGGATAAAGTGCAGGTGCATAAGATGCAGGGAAGCAGGAAGAACTCCTGGAAAAGGCAGGGCCAGGATAATGACAACAGAGTATGATGCTTCTGAAGGGAAGGAGTTCTTTATTGCTGCAGAGAAAGGAGATTCCCTGCTCGGATTCTGCAGGATGAGGTTTCCCTCGCAGAGCCTCAGGAAAGAGATAACAGATGCTTCCGCGCTCATAAGGGAACTGCACGTCTACGGAGAGGCGGCAGGCATAGGAAAGAAAGGCAGGGTGCAGCACAGGGGCATTGGCAGGAAGCTTTTGAAGAGAGCTGAAGCAATTGCAGGAAAGAAAGGGAAGAGGAAGATTGTCGTGATATCAGGAGTGGGGGCCAGGGAGTACTACAGGAAGCTCGGCTACAGGAGAGAGGGGGCTTATATGGTGAGGAGGGTTTGACAGGCATAAAATGTGTTCATAAGTGTTTCTTCCAAGGATAGGTTTTTAAATAAGGCTCTCCCAAAGGATAGCATGGAACAGATATCCAGCAAAAAGAGAAACAGGATTCTGGATCTTGTTGATGAGGACAAGATTTTCTTAAGCGAGCATGCCATTGAGGACTGCATGAAACAAGGATACAGATGGACTAAAACAGACCTGAAAAGATATATCAGGAAAAGCAGGATGTTTGAGGGAAAAAATCTGTATCCGAAAGACAAGAAACTCTGGAATAGGGTTTATTCCATGGCTCGCCTGAATCCTATAACAAGAAAGCTGATTCTCATGGCCCTCCTAGTCAGGGAGGACCTTATCATAATACACTGCAGCCCGTGCAATAGTGGAAGTAGAGAGGGAAAGATATATTACAGCTCAGAGTAGCTTCCCCTTGTTTAATTCAACAATCTTGGAGTCAGACTTAAAGAACCTGCAGAATCTCTCAAGCAGGGTGGGCTTAAGGGATTTCCTCATCTCCTCATAATCAGAGATATGAGTCAAAGACTTACCGCAGGAAGTGCATCTCAGGACATTCACTGCCTCTGTCTTGCCATTGTGAATAGCAAGATCAACATCTTCTTTTAAGCTGCCTTTTCCGCAGAACGGGCATTTCTTTGCCATAAGAGCACCTCACTTGAGTACAAGAAAGCCCGCTACTTATATAAATTTTGCGATTGAGGGATTTCAGGAGTTCTTGCTTTATCCGGCTGTTTGAGGGCCTGTACGCCCAGTATAAGAGCGTTACAGGATAAGAGAGATGAGGTTAGATATTGGAGGGTTTGAGGGCAGATACAGAAAACCTTAAATACCTGTTCTGCATTACAGGCCATGTTCTGATTCTTGATGCTTATTCTTCAGCCTGCTTTCTATATATTAGGGGAGATTAGGGCCCCAATACCCGCGGGAGGTGAACACGCATGGCAAAGAAGAAGGCAAAGAAGGAAGCTAAAGGAAAAAAGAAATGAGGAGGTGCAGCAATGGGTTACACCATCAAATGCTCGGATGATGACGATGATTTTGAGGATGATGACGACGAGGATTAAACTTTTTCTTTTTGTTTTTTTATCCCGCAAAGAGGGAGACAACATAAGCCAGTACAAAAACCACAGGCAGGTGCGCAAAATACATGAGCAGCGCGTGCCTTCCCAGGAACCGCACAGGCCTGAGTGTTTTCACTGAAATGTCCGCCCTGAATCTTCTCTTCCCTGCTGGGTAGAGGATGTTGCCGATGAAAATGCCTATCAGCACAACACCAACCCATGGCAGGAGAGGGTAAAGGTCTAGTGTGTGGGCAGGATGGTTATTCCAAACCCACAAAAGCCACGGAAACCCGAGCCTGACATTCTCAAGAAGTATGCCTGCAGTTATTGCTGCAATGCCAAGCAGGAGATTCAGCCATGACCGCCTCACAAGAGGAGACGCAATGATGATGGCAACGCCTATGAAATGCAGTATGCCGAAGAACACGAAAGCTTCAGGCATGAACAACAGCGAGGCCAGGGTTATTATCATGCCATACCCGAATATCCTCAGCCCCCTCCCAGCAAAGTGCCCTGTTCTCCGCTTGTGCATTGATCTGCTTAAGGTGAGGCTCACTCCAACGATGAATATGAACAATCCTGCAGTAAGCTTCTGGAACACGCCCCAAGCCCCTGAGTAAAGCTCAATGCCTGCAACACCCAGAAAATTCAGGTCCCATGCAAAGTGGAAAACAGCCATCATGAGTATTGCAGTGCCTCTAAACACGTCAACCTCAGGAATTCTGCCTCCCATAACCAGGATGATAATTTCCCTGATTATATAATTTGCGCTTAGAAAAGCTTTTTATAATAATACGCCTGAATTGCCCTCATGAGAGTGCAGAACAGCACAGTGAAGAGAGAGATTGCAGACAGGATTATCAGCAGGATAAAGAAGAGAAAAGGCCTTGAGAACGCTGATGATGACATTGTTGCAGGCAAGGTGAAATACTTTCTCTCCCACAACAAGCGGGCCCTGCAGAAGCTCTCAAAGGCAGAGGATTTCAGCCAGATTGAAAGGTCAAGGGAGCTTAAGGCCCTGATAAAGCACGTGAGGGCAGAGCTGAGGACCGTCTATGGCATATTCATAGACAAGAGCCTGGCTTCTGTGAAGGATGACCTTGAAAAGGGCAAGGTCAGGGAGAAGAAGGCGCTTTCAAGCCACAGGTCTTCAAAAGAGAGGATGGGCTTCTACAGGGACTTCTACAGGAGGATATTCAGCATAACAGGAAAGCCCTTCTCAATAATTGACATCGCAGCAGGAATGAACCCTTTCTCATTCCCTTATATGGGCATAGGCAGCGGAGTCTACTACATTGCCCTGGAGCTGAACCAGAATGATGCTGATCTCATACAGAAGTACTTTGACGCAGCATCAATAAAGGGGAATGCCCTGAAGCATGACATAAAAGAAAAGCCGATAAGGTACCGGGCAGACATCGCATTCGCATTCAAGATATTTGACATGCTGGACAGCAAGATAGCAGAAAGGATCATAAAAGAGCTGAACGTGAAGTGGATTGCGGCCAGCTTCTCAACAAAGACAGTCTCAAAGAAGGACATGAAGGCCAAGAGAAGAGCGGGATTCCAGAAGATGCTGAGAAGGCTCGGCATGGAATACAAGACACTGGAGTTTCCAAATGAGATTGTTTATGTGATAAAGAAATAATAAAAATTTGACTATTATCTTATAAAGCAAATCCTAACCACACCCTCAAGGTTCCAAAACTTGTTTTTGGAACTAAGAAAATACGAAGTATTTTCTGTTGGTGTGGTGTCGACATCCAAAGGACGTCTTCCCCTTTGAGCAGAGCTCAAAGTATTAACGGATTTGCATTTTACTTGCAAATTCTTCAGAATTTGCAAGTCTGAAAATCCCAGACGCTTGACTAAGCGAAGCTTAGGCAAGTCTTATAATTTCGACTTCAGTCGGAATTATATTTAAGCTTGAGAGTCGGGATTTTCTTTAAACCCACTGGAAAATGGCTTTGCGCCATTTTCAATAAGGTTTATAACCCATAGCGCTTCCCGCCCTATGGATGTTATGTTGTTTTTATGCTTATGACTCATGGTCCCTCCCACCCTTTTTCCAGAACCAGCATGCAGGTTCTTTGATTCTAAAACAGCACAACTCCCCTCTCCTGCCACAAATAAGCCCAGCCCATAGTTTTGCTCAAGTGCGCTCCAGGCTTAGGGGTTTGCGCTCTAAAGCTGTTAAAGGGAAAGTTACAAATGGCCGGGGAAATTTTAATAAAGAGAAAGGGGCTTAGAGTCTTAAAATGGAGCAGCTTGAAGAGAACCCTCATGCAGAGGGCCTTGAGTACAAGAGGGATTTTATAGACAGGTATTCCAGGCTAACCAGCTGGGAGGAGTTTGACAGGCACAACAGGGCCTACCTGAGAAAATCCCTGAGAGTGAACACCCTGAAGATGAGTGTTCCTGAAGTTAAAAAGAGGCTTCAGAAGGAGTGGAGCCTTGAACAGATACCCTGGTGCAGGGATGGATTCTGGATAGAGCACAAGGGAGAGAAGAGGATTGACATAGGCAACCTCAGGGAGCACGTGCTCGGCTATGTGTACGTGCAGGAGGCTGCCTCAATGATACCTCCTGTTGCCCTGAACCCAAAGCCCGGCGAGAACGTGCTTGACATGTGCGCTGCCCCGGGATCAAAGACAACCCAGATAGCGCAGTATATGCAGAACAAGGGGATTGTTGTGGCCAATGACATCAGCGGGGACAGGCTTGCATCTTTAGGAATAAACGTGCAGAGGTGCGGCATAACAAACACTGTCCTGACAAGATCCCTTGGATTCAGCATGAGGGCGCCTGTAAAGGGCGGCTATGACCGCGCTCTCGTAGACGCTCCCTGCTCAGGTACAGGCTCAATAAGAAAGAGCCTCAAGACAGTGAGAATGTGGAACCCTAACATGATAAAGAAGATGTCATCCCTGCAGAAGAAGCTCATCATCAGGGGGTTTGAGCTTCTGAAAGAAGGCGGCGTGATGGTCTACTCAACATGCACGCTTGAGCCTGAGGAGGACGAAGAGGTGGTGAGCCACCTTCTGGACAGGAAGGACAATGCAGGACTTGAGGACATAAGGCTGAGCATAAAAAGAAGCAGCCCAGTGACAGAGTTTAATGGCAAGGAGTACAGTCCTGAAGTGGGAAAATGCCTGAGAATATGGCCTCAGGACAACAACACAGAGGGATTCTTTGTCGCAAGAATCAAGAAAGGCTGAAGAGGAGCATATGAAAGATGTCAAGAGAGGAATCATTCAACAGGGTAATTGAAGCTTACAACAGGGAGGACAGCTCTGAAGAGCAGAGAAGAGGCAATGTGTTGAAGGACACCAGCCTCGGATTCTTTGTTCCTTCAAACATGAGAAAGACTTATGAGTTCTTCAGGAACATCAGGCTTGAGAAGTACAGAAGCTTTATTGACCTGGGCTCAGGAGACGGCAGGATAGTGCTCATAGCCTCACTCTTCACAAGAGCAGCAGGCATTGAGTCTGATGAGAAGCTCCACGAGAAAGCCCTGCGCATGCGGGAGAAACTTGGCATACCAGATGAGCAGGCAGAGCTCATAAGAGGGGACTTCATGAAGCAGGACATCAGGCCTTATGACGCGGTTTACATGTACCCTGACAAGCCCATACCAGAGGAGCTCAACAAAAAGCTGAACAGGGAATTAAAGGGAGACCTGCTCCTGCACACTGATTCTTTCAAGCCAGAGGGGATGAGAATAAGGACAATATGCCTTGACTGGCTGAAATTCTGCATATGCAAAAATATATAAATGCACCCTCCAGCGATATTCTCATGGCAGGAAGATTCATAGACCCCACCCACCCCTTGAGGGAGATATGGGATGCATACAAAAGGCAGGATGAAGAATGGAACGAGGCAGGCCTGAGGGTGGCCAGAAGGACTGACCATGGAATATTCTACCCTTCTGACATTCTCAAGGTGTACATGATGTTCAGGAGGGAAGGCCTTGAAAATTACAGGAGCTTTGCTGACCTTGGGATGGGTGATGGAAGGATTGTGAGGACTGCGGCTTTGTTCACCAATGCAACAGGCTTTGAGGCGGACAGAGTATTGTATGAACAGGCAATGAGGACAGGTGACATCCCCTCTCAGGGAAGATTCAATCTAATGAACATTGATTATATGACACAGGACCTTTCAGGATTTGACTTCATATACTGGTTTCCTGATGACGAGAGGAGGGAGAATGTTGAGGAAAAGCTGCTTGAGGAGATGACAGGAAGGCTGGTCATAAACCAGGGAATATACACTCCAAAGAACCTGAAGCTTGTGGGAAAGGACGAGAGCGGGCCTTTCTACCATTACACCAATCCGCTGAAGGGTAACAGGAAAGATGATGCGCAAGAGCCCGAACATGACATACAGGATTGGGCATTTCCAGACCTCTGATATTGAGCTGCAGGACCTTTTCAAGGCATGGGTCGCGATATCAGTCGCGTTTGCAATAGTCCTAGGAGCAGGAGCCTCAATGAGCGCGCTGTTCTCGCTTGATTTCCTGAGCAACTTTCTCATAGCAGCCTTCACAGTAGGGATTGGCTTCCTGCTTCATGAGCTCGGCCACAAGATTGTCGCCCAGCAATATGGATGTTTTGCAGAGTTCCGCTCCTGGGACATGATGCTCGGGCTGGCAGTTATAATGTCATTTCTCGGTTTTGTCCTTGCAGCTCCGGGAGCTGTCATGATACAGGGCAGCGTAGGAAGGGTGAGGAACGGCAGGATATCAATAGCAGGGCCTGCAGTAAACCTCGCTCTCGCGCTCTTGTTCCTTGCGCTCATAGGCGGATTTGGAGGCAATGCGTTCTTCAGGTACGGCTTCCTAATAAACGCCTGGCTCGGCCTCTTCAATCTCATACCCGCGGGCAACCTTGACGGCGCAAAAGTGCTGAGGTGGAACCGGACAATATATGCTTCAGCCCTCGTTACAGCCGTCGCGCTTGTCTTTGTGGTCAGCGGGCTCGTCTTGTGAGCGGCAAAGCAAAAACTTTAAATCACCAGGATGCTCATCAGCAGAAAACAGGAAAAAACATGCTTACAATGAGGTGATACATTGAACCTTACAAAAGACGAGAAAAAGGCTGTAAAGATTGCACTGCAGAAGCACCTTGAGGAAGTTATTGAGAACGAGGGCATGATAAATGAGGATGTGAGATTCCTCGCTGGAGAGGCAAGATACGAGGATTTCCTAAGGGGAATAATAAAAAAGCTTGAGGAGTAGGGAGGCAGGGCTCATCAGGAGGATTCATCAAGAAAAGTTATTTAAATGAGCGGCCGGACAGCCCTAAAGTATCAGCCTTGAAGAGGTGGTCAAAACAGAACACGCCCAAAGCCTGGCAGGACTTCAGGAGTACAGCCTGGGCAATGCCCGCCAGAATGTTGAGATGACAGTGTACACCATGTTCTCTTTCCTCCTTCCCATAGTGCTCAGCCACCCTCAGATTGTGGTGGGAATAGCGGTCAATGCAATGCTTGTCCTGGCAGGCCTTAACCTGAAAGGATACAGGCTGCTGCCTGTGATAATCGCTCCCTCTCTTGGAGCATTGTCAGGAGCTGCCCTGTTCGGGCCTTTCACCCATCACCTGCTCTACCTTGCGCCGTTCATATGGGCGGGCAATGCGGTTCTTGTGCTCTCATTCAAGCTGTTCAGGCTGAATAAAGGGTGGAATTACTGGGTGACTCTCGGCGCAGGCTCTGCCCTTAAGTCAGGATTCCTGTTCCTTTCAGCGCTTCTGCTCTACTCTCTGGGAATCATCCCCGCGATGTTCCTGACTGCGATGGGAATAATGCAGCTCATAACAGCAGTCTGCGGCGGAACAGGTGCTTACGCCCTTCAGTACTCCAAGAAAAGATTAAGCGCTTAAAAAGAGGTTGATTGATGGAAGATCTGCTGCTCCCTCTGCTGAGGAGATCCCAGGAAAAGGAAGGTTTTGTCTCAGAAGAGGCGGTCAAGAGCATAAGCAAAAAAACAGGCATCCCTGCCTCAAGAGTATATGCTGCAATGACATTCTACTCCATGCTCCACGCAAGGAAGCAGGGAAAATACATTATTGAGATATGCAACTCGCCCTCCTGTTATCTTAACGGCTCGCTTGACATCATAAGGTTTATTGAGAAAAAGCTGGGCATAAAGTCAGGCCAGACAACAAAGGACGGAATGTTCAGCCTCCACATATGCTCATGCATCGGCTGCTGCTACAAGCCGCCCTCAATGAGAATCAACAGCAGGGTCTATGGTAACCTGACAAGGAAAAGGGTTGAGGAGATACTTGACAGGTGCAGGCAGGTGTAAAATGCAGGTGCTGAGAAGAACAGGACTGGAAGCGTACAGCAAGGCGAAAAATCTTGGCCGGAAGGGAACAATCCAGCTGCTGAAGGACAAAGGGCTTAAGGGAAGGGGAGGAGCTGAGTTCCCTACAGGAAAGAAGTGGGGGATAGTCCTTGAGGCAGAGGGCGATAAGAAGTATGTCATCTGCAATGCTGATGAGGGAGAGCCTGGCACATTCAAGGACAAGCACATACTCCAGAAAAACCCCGAAACTGTCATAGAAGGCCTGATGATAGCTGCTTTTGCAGCAGGGGCGGAGCAGGCATTCATATACCTCAGGGGAGAGTATGACTACATGGAATACAGGCTGAGAAAAACAGCAGACAGGGTGTTAAGCAGGGCAGGCTCCTCCCTGAGCATAAGGATCATAGTCGGTGCCGGCTCTTATGTGTGCGGTGATGAGACCGCAATAATAAGCTCAATAGAGGGTTACAGGGGCCAGCCAAGGCAGAAGCCGCCGTTTCCAACAACAAGAGGCCTTTTCGGAAAGCCCACTATCATAAACAATGTTGAGACGCTTGCCAATGCTGCGCTTGCAATAGCATTTGAGGACTGGAATCCTGAGCTCAGGCTTTACTCCCTCTCAGGCGATGTTTCAAAGCCAGGGGTTTACGAGCTGCCTCACGGCATAAAGCTGTGCGAGCTTCTGGAAATGGGGAAGCCAAAGAACAGGATAAAGGCAGTCTATTTCGGATGCTTCGGAGGCTGCATGCCAAACTGCGACATTGAGCTTACACCGGATAATGTCTGCGGAAAGGGCTGCCTGCTCGGAGCCTGCTCAGTGATAGCTGTTGACGAGACAAGGTCAATGGTTGACATGGCAACCAACATAGCAAAGTTCTACGAGTTTGAGTCCTGCGGAAAGTGCACGTCCTGCAGGGAGGGAACAATGAGGATCCTTGCAATACTTGAGAACCTCTCCCTGGGAAAAGCGGCAAAAAAGGATCTTGCAACTCTTGAAGAGCTTGCTGAAGTTGTTAAGGAAACATCATTCTGCGGGCTGGGCCAGACATCAATGAACCACCTGATTACAGCGCTGAAATACTTCAGGAAAGAGTTTGAGGAGAGGCTGGCAAGGCCTGCGCAAAAAAACATGGACAGGAAAGGAGAATGAAAATAAAGATTGATGGAAAGGAGATTGAATGTGATTCTGGCAGGACGCTGCTTGCCATAGCCAGGGAGAACAATGTAAGGATTCCCTCCCTGTGCTATCAGGAGGGTCTTGAGCCTTCTGCCAGGTGCAGGCTCTGCCTTGTTGAGGCTGACGGAAAGCTGGTCACGTCATGCAGCACACACCCTGCAGAGGGTATGGAGGTGATCACAGAGTCAGACAGGATAACCAAAGCCAGGAAGATGAATGCAGAGCTGCTCATGTCAGAGCACGTCTCCAAATGTATGACAGAGAACAAGAGCCATGACCTGTGCAGGATTATCCAGGAGATGAACCTGAAGGATGTCAGGTTTGACCCTAAAAGGGAATACAAGCAGGACTTGGGAGCGTCTGTGATAAGGGACAATAACCTGTGCATAAACTGCGGAAGGTGCGTTCAGGTCTGCTCTGAAGTTCAGGCAACATGGGCGATTGACTTTGCAGGGAGGGGGCATCACGAGCACGTCACCCCCTATTACGAGCATGAGCTTAATGAAGTTGCCTGCACAAAATGCGGGCAGTGCATAGCAGCCTGCCCTGTGGGAGCCATAAGTGAGAGGGAGCACATAAAGGAAGTGATTGAAGCTGTTGAGGATGATAACAAGCACGTTGTGGTGCAGACAGCGCCCTCAATAAGAGCCTCCCTTGGAGAGGAGTTCAGTCTTGAGCCGGGAACCCTCGTGACAGGCAGGATGGTTGCTGCGCTGAGGAGATGCGGGTTCGACAGGGTGTTTGACACTGACCTCGGAGCTGACATGACCATAATGGAGGAGGCCTCAGAGCTGCTTGAAAGGCTGGAAAAAGGAAAGCCTCTGCCGATGATAACAACCTGCTGCCCCGCATGGATAAAATTCATGGAGCACTTCTACCATGAGCTGCTGCCGAATATGTCATCGTGCAAGAGCCCGCATGAGATGCTTGGGATTCTCACAAAGAAGTATTACGCAAGGAATGAGGGCATACCAGAGAAAGACATTGTTGTGGTGTCAGTAATGCCCTGCACTGCAAAGAAGTTTGAGTCAACCCGGCCTGAGCTCAAGAGCATGGTTGATTATGTGCTCACAACAAGAGAAGCTGCAAGGCTCATAAAGCATTATGGTATTGACTTTAAGAACCTGGATGATGAGGGGTTTGACCCCGCGCTTGGAGTGTCAACAGGAGCTGGAGCTGTGTTCGGCGCAACAGGAGGGGTCATGGAGGCTGCGTTAAGGACAGCTTATGAGCTTGCAGAAGGAAAGCCTGTTGAAAGGCTTGAGTTTGACCAGCTGAGGGGAATGGAGGGAATTAAGGAGGGCAGCATAACAATAAAGGGCAGGAAGCTAAGATTTGCGGCAGCAAACGGCCTGCAGAACGCAAGAAAGCTGCTGAAAAAGAAGGATGATTATGACTTCATTGAGATAATGGCCTGCCCCGGAGGCTGCATAGGCGGAGGGGGACAGCCGCTCCCGTTTGAATGGGATAAGATAAACAGGAGGATGAATGCCATCTACGAGCAGGATGCAAAGATGAAGCTTAGAAAGTCCCATGAGAATCCTGTTGTCAGGAAGATATACTCTGACTTTCTTGGAAAGCCCCTCTCAAAAAAGTCAAAGGAGCTTCTGCATACAAGGTATTTCAGGAGAAGCGAGTTCTGAAAGCAAGAGCATAACAAGGGCATAATATAAGTCGGGGTCATAATCCTGGGAAGTCACTCCTCTTCTGCCTTTGCTAGGTACTCATTTAACTTTCCAGCTGACTTGTGAAGGCTCTCCTGCTCCTCTTCATTAAGGGGCAGCTGAATCCTCCTTTTTATGCCTCCACACCCTATAACGCATGGAGTGCTTATGCACAGCCCTCCCTCGTCATAATAATTCTCTATGTAGGTTGAGACCGGGAATATCCTGTCCTCGTCATTAAGCACTGCGCTGACTATCTCTGTTATGACAAGGCCTATCGCATAGTATGTTGAGCCCTTTCTTGATATTATCTCATATGCTGCATTCTTTGTCTTGCTGAATATCCCGTCCATCGCCTCCCTGCTGTAGCCATCCACCTGGCTCAGGTTCATGCCTGCTATGGTCGCGTTGCTCCACACAGGGAATTCAGTGTCCCCGTGCTCTCCGAGAATGTAAGCGTGGATGTTATGGACGTTCACGTTGAAGTGCTCCCCTAAGAAGTACCTGAACCGTGCAGTGTCAAGAGTTGTCCCTGTGCCGAACACCCTCTCTTTTGGGAAGCCTGAATGCTTCAGCGTGAGGTATGTTATGATGTCCACTGGGTTGGTTACAACGACAAAAACACAGTTCTTGTTGTGCTCCACAATCTTTGGTATCATCTCCCTGAAGAGCTTTGCGTTCTTTCCCACAAGGTCAAGCCTTGTCTCCCCCTCCTTCTGGGGTATGCCTGCTGTTATTACGATGACATCCGCATCACTGCAGTGCTCGTAAGAATCACCATATGATATCTTCGCCTCCCTGACAAACTGTATCCCCTGCTCAAGGTCCATTGCATGGCCCTCTGCCTTCTCCCTGCTTATGTCAATAAGGATTATCTCATTCGCCACTTCCTTGAGCAGCATGGCATACGCTGCTGTGCTTCCTACAAAGCCGCACCCTATTATCGCAACTTTCTTTGCCATATACAGGAGGGCATGAGAGAGTGCAATAAAAAAGTTTATTAGTATTCCAGAGTGAGAAAACATCCTCTGCGCGCCTGCAGACGCTTCTGCTCCTGAAGATAAAAATTTATATATCAACCCCTCTTCAGGGGTGTAAAAGAGGTGATTGCATGCTTGAGGAGTGGAAAAAAGACGCGTTTATTCTGTGGTTTGACCAGATAGGGATTGATGACGTGGGGCTTGTGGGAGGAAAGAACGCATCTCTGGGAGAGATGTACAGGGAGCTCACAGACAAGGGAGTGCTGGTGCCAAACGGCTTTGCAGTCACAGCCCGCGCCTACAGGTATCTTCTTGAGAGGGCAGGCATAAAGGACAGGATAAGGGAGGTTCTCAAGGACCTTGACACGACCAACCTGAAGAACCTTTACGAGAAGGGCCGCCAGGTAAGGCACATAATAAGGCATGCTGAATTCCCCCCTGAGCTGAGGGATGCCATACTTAAGGCTTATAGGAACCTCTGCGGTGCGTATGACAAGAAGAGAGGGGATGTTGATGTTGCAGTGAGAAGCTCTGCAACAGCAGAAGATCTTCCTGACGCGAGCTTTGCGGGCCAGCAGGAGACATACCTCAACATAAAAGGGGATGATGCAGTCATAGACTCCTGCAAGAAATGCTTTGCATCGCTGTTCACCAACAGGGCAATATCATACAGGGTTGACAAGGGATTTGACCATTTCTCCATAGCGCTTTCAATAGGGGTTCAGAAGATGGTAAGGTCTGACACAGCCTGCTCAGGAGTAATGTTCTCAATAGACACTGAGACAGGGTTCAGGGGCTCGGTGTTCATAACCGGCGCTTACGGCCTCGGCGAGAACGTGGTTCAGGGAGCTGTAAACCCGGATGAGTACTATGTTTTCAAGCCCACGCTCAAGAAAGGATTCAGGCCGATACTGTCAAAGAAGGTGGGAGAGAAGAAGATTAAGATGATTTATGACATGCAGGGGGAAAAGGCCACCACAAAGAACGTGCCGGTGCCTGAGGAAGACAGGAAAAAGTTCGTGCTCTCTGACAACGAGATCCTGACCCTGGCAAAGTGGGCTTCAATAGTGGAGGGTCATTACTCAGGAAAGGCAGGGCATTTCAAGCCCATGGACATGGAATGGGCAAAGGACGGCCAGCTTAACCAGCTCTTCATAGTGCAGGCAAGGCCTGAGACAGTCATGTCCCAGAAGGATGTCACAAAGCTCAAGACATACCATCTCAAGGAAACAGGAAAGATGCTTGCAAAAGGGCATTCAGTGGGAGACAAGATAGGCCAGGGAAAGGCCCATGTGATAAAGGATGTCAAGAACATAAACCAGTTCAAGAAAGGAGAGGTTCTGGTGACAGAAATGACAGACCCTGACTGGGAGCCCATAATGAAGATAGCATCCGCAATAGTCACAAACAGGGGGGGAAGGACCTGTCATGCTGCAATAATATCAAGGGAGCTCGGCATACCATGCGTTGTGGGAACGAATGACGCGACCCAGAACATAAGCAATGGCCAGAAAGTTACTGTAAGCTGCGCAGAAGGCGATGAGGGGCATGTGTATGAGGGCCTTCTGAAGTATGATGTGAAGGATGTGGACCTTAACAAGCTCCCAAAGCTCAGGACCAAGATAATGATGAATGTCGGCAACCCTGAGAACGCCTTCAGCATAAGCTTCCTTCCAAATGACGGCGTCGGCCTGGCAAGAGAGGAGTTCATAATAAACTCTTACATCAAGGCCCATCCCCGGGCACTGATAGACTTTGAAAATCTTGAGGATGAGGAGCTGAAGAAGCAGATTGAAGAGATAAGCTACGGGTACAAGGACAAGAAGAAGTTCTTTGTTGACAAGCTCGCCCAGGGCGTGGCGTCAATAGCAGCTGCGTTCTACCCCAAGAAGGTCATCCTCAGATTCTCTGACTTCAAGACAAACGAGTATGCCAACCTCCTCGGAGGCCGGGCTTACGAGCCTGAAGAGGACAACCCCATGATAGGATGGAGGGGGGCATCAAGATACTATAAGAAAGGCTACAGGGAGGGCTTTGCCCTTGAGTGCAGGGCAATAAAGAAAGTCAGGGAGGAGATGGGCCTCACAAACCTTGAAGTCATGATACCCATATGCAGGACAGTAGAGGAGGGAAAAAAGGTCCTAAGGGAGATGGAGAAGAACGGGCTGAAGAGAGGAGTTAAAGGACTCAAGGTCAATGTCATGTGCGAGGTGCCCTCCAACGTGATCCTGGCTGACCAGTTCCTTGAGATATTTGACGGCTTCTCTATAGGGTCAAATGACCTCACCCAGTTCACCCTTGCGTGCGACAGGGATTCAGAGCTTGTGGCAGACATCTACGACGAGAGGAACGAGGCTGTCAAGAGGCTGGTAAGCGATGTCATAAAGACAGCCAACAAGAAGAAGAAATACATAGGAATCTGCGGCCAAGCACCGTCTGATTATCCTGAGTTCGCGCAGTTTCTGGTGGAGGAGGGCATACACTCAATATCCCTCAATCCTGACAGCATTGTGAAGACAAGGTTCAAGCTGGAAGAGACAGAGAAGAAGCTGGGAATTCTGCCTAAGGAGTGAGGGGGTTCCAAGAGCATTCATGCTTTACACCCCCCCAGAACATCATTCTCTTGATTACTATGAGGTAGTGATGTTTAGAAAAATTTATAAATAGAAAAGAATCTCAAAAGAATATGGCAAACTTATCTACAAAAATCCTGGAGATTTATGATCTTGAGGTTTTGAAACCTGAATTAGGCAAATGTGTAGTTAGGGATGAGTTAGCCAGTGGTTTGGAGAAAGCTCTAAAAAGAGTGACTCCCTCCAAAGTTTTTGCTGCGCAGACTGTAGATAAAGAAGAGATCTATAATGAAATTATGAGTATCTATAATACTGAAGTTTTGACACCTGAGTTAGGCAAATGTAGGGTTAAAGAAGCATTATATGGTGGGTTGGGGAAAGTTATAAACATGCTAATTCCTTCCGAAGTTTCTGGTGTTGATGAAGCGCTTTTAGATAAAGAGATAGATTTTAATGCTGAAGAATTTGGAAATGGCAGGCAACATCTTAGAAATGCATTCAAAAAAGCCGATATAATAACTTATGGGGATTTGATTGAACATGTTAATAAATATGCATCTGATTGTAAAAGGAAGGGTTATAAATTCTATAAATCTGAAATTTGGGGGGGAGGGCCTAGGGGAGAAAAATTCCTGATAAGACGGGATGCAATAGGCATTAAAGGGCTAAATAAAAGTCTGGTCTACTTATATGGACATTTAGATTTATTGGGAATTAACTTATTTTCAGATGGATACAGGAAGGAGGAAGTCGGACATTTATACCGTAGTGGATTCAAACATGTCTGTGAATTATAGGAATTAACATTTTTTGCCCTTTTTATGCAGCTTCTGATATATTCTTGCCCAAAAACCTGCTTTAATGCTTAATTTCTTGCTTCTCAGAACTTCAGAGCACTTTTTGTGCAGAATGAGTTAATGTGCAAAGCTGGTTTTGGGGGTTTGCACAAAAACTATTTCTGGGGCTGAAAAGTAACTACTAATAAGTACTTAAGAAAGGAAATATTTATATACCTAATGCATTATCCCTGCCTCATGCATCTGGAGCTAAATAAAGGGACAGACAATCCTAAAAACAGGTTCAGCGGATTCTACGAGACATTCACAAGCGGAATAGTTGAGGAAGATGATGACCATGAGCCTATCATAGTGAAGTTCATGGGAGCTGACTGCCCAACAACAAGGGAAATAAAGAGGTATATAGAGGCCAATAAAGGCTATGACATCTACACAGGCAGGACAGGGTCAGGGTTTTTCAGCCAGCCTGACATGAGAAGCAGGATAAAAACATATGAGCAGGAAGCTCCAAACATGGGTGTTGAGGCAGAAGTCCTCAAGCTCTCTGACGTCCCAGAGAGCTACATAGTCAAGTTCAGGATAAAAGACAGGGAGTTTCTTGAGTCAATCTTCCCTGACATAGACAGGCATATCAGGATGAGCCCCCTTGAAAAGCAGGCCTGCCTTCTCCAGAGGGCCCTCATTGAGATGGATGAGGAGATCTACAACAGCACTGAAGAGAATTAACAAAACCCTGTTTTTTCAATCACTCAATATAAAGCCTCTCCCTCTCAATCCACTCCCCTTTGCATTTCGGGCATCTTGTGGGGGTCTTGAGCCTGCTTCTCTCCCTGAAAACAAACCCGCAGTGCCTGCAGTATGCAGGGATCATCTTTACTGCCCTGGGCTTAATGGTAGCTCTCACATGGCTGAGGTCCTCAAAAAACTCCTTCATGGGAATTCCAAGCTTATTAGCCAGGTGAAAGGGGGACACAGGCCCCTTCTCAAGCCTCTCTATTATCCTCTGCCTTCTTGTCGCCATTAGGAACAAAAGATTATGAATCCTATTTATTGTTTGCGCAAGAAAAATATTATTGCATGAACTGCTGTTATTTAAGTTCCCCATAATCCCCGCCCACAGAAGGGCATGTTTGTAACAAAAATCCGCAGCCCGTGGCTATCCATGGGCTTTAGCCCATGGCTTTAAGCAGCGCTTTTGACAGGCGGATTTTTGGAACTTTTAAAAGCCTTCATCTCCGCACTAAGTGAGGAGCTTTCGGCTTGTCAAAAACCACCGGTCAGAGACCGGTGGCATGAAGCGAAAGCTTCATTCTCATTCTTTATTGACCTGTGGTTTTTGAGCATGCTCAGAAATATACCCTCTGCGGATATGCCTTTGTGGACTTTGTCCACTGGTTAAATAAACCAGTGGTATATTTCTGACATATTAAAATTAATTATGATTTGCGGCGCTTCCCGCCTCATGGGGGTTCTGTTACCTCCTAAAGCTCGCTATGGGCTTGTGGGCTTTTGTTCCCGGCACTTAATAGGATTATGAAGATGAAAGGATCATAGGTTCATAATGTGGGTTCACAAAAAAACATTCTAACTGGCTGACTACAGCCTGCTTTCCCCAATCAAAACCTTTAAAAGTCCGCAGCTTATAATCTGAGGTTATGAGAGCAAAAAAAGGGGTAACCCAGGCAGACTGGGTTTTGAGCATAGGCATCTTCCTGATATACCTTGCATGGTTCTTTGTGGTGATACAGCCTGTGGTGGGGCCGCAGCAGAAGGAAACCCTGCCCGCTGACAAGCTTAAGGACATATTCAACAAAAACGCCTCATGGGAGGTCAATGTAACTCCAATCATACTCAAGTCAAACCAAAGCCAGGATAACCAGCCCGTAATAATGGACTTCACCTTTCCTGGAGACGCGGACTCTTACGCTATAAAGGGAAAATACTGGCAGATACGGGACGGGCGGCTGTTCCTGACAGCCTCTTTCCCCTCACCCTCCATAATGTTTGAGATGGTCCATTCAGACAGCACATATACAAAGCCGTCCTTTGCAGGCAGCATGGATATCTCCGAGAGAACAGCGAAGTCAGCTGAGATGCAGGCTAATTTCAGGAAGTCAATGCTTGACACTGTAAGGTACAATGATGCGCTCAGGGTTGAGGGCTTCAGCATGGAGGTTGACGGGGAGGAGATAAACAAGGAGAGGAACAGCTTCTACTCTAACAGTATGTTTGCGGAATACAAGGTGATAACTCCCGGCCTGAACAACACGTTCTATGTCTTTGACAGCAGCCCCAGAGTGTACTGCTATGTTGACGCCTCAGATAATAGAGGAATTGATGTTGACATACGCCTTCATGATTATGGAGAGTATTATGTGAACAGTGCAGAGCACGGCTCAATAAAGTATAACGTGTCTGAATGCGACAGCTTTAAAACGGATTACATAAACTTCATTGAAAGCGGCCACGGGCTTGCGCTCATATTTGAGGAGCCTGTGAGCCTCAGGATGTGCCATGACAAGGGCCTTGTGCTGAACATAAGCCATGAAGTAAGCGGAACATTCAGCTACAGGATTGACTTCCATGACAAGAACGCTGAAAAAGAGGATCTTAAGAGTCTCTACACAGCAGCCTTCGGTGCAACCACAGTCATGGAGGGCCTGTCAGGCAGCAGGATGATTGATCTGGAGGGCCTGAATTACACCTTCCTGAAAAGTGACTGGGGGATGGAGAATGATTTCAACATAACAGTCTCAACAGCTTCAGACACCCTCATGGAGATAGGCGCCTCCCCTCCCAGGACAGCTGATGTTCACTCCCTGCAGTATTATGACTGGATGATTGACGAGTACGCCAACCAAACAAGAGCTTCAGTGAATCTCCTGATGTGGTAACATGAGCAAGAGAATGAACAAGATCACCGGAAAAATCCCCGGAAAAAAAGCTTACCTGAGGACTCTTGAGGCTGTGCTGGCAATAGCGCTGAGTTTCCTTTTCATCACGATAATGGTATCATCTGAGTCTCCGACAGAGCACGATGAGGAGGACATGAGCCTGGTGCCGATACTGAAAGACAGCCCTTCATTCAGGGACTGTGCAATGAGCTCAAACATCTCCTGCCTTAACTCTACAATTAAGCTGTACTATCCTGACTTTACCCGGAATTACGGCTACAGGTTCAATATAACAAAAGATCCGAGGTCCGCCCCTCCAGAGCTTCTTCCTAACAGGGACATCCACGCAGAGACCCTTCTCATAGCAGGGAACAACACCCTGTTCTATCCAAGGGTTGTAAGGCTGTACTACTGGGAGAAGGAATAAAAGAGGATAATAAAAGAAAAAAATATAAAACAAGAGCGCAATACACCTTTAAAATGAAGATAAGCATAGATACAAAAGAGGATAGCCATGAAGAGATAAGGAAGGTTGTTAAGATGCTGCACGCCTGGCTTGAGAGCCACAGCAGTGATTCAGGCGGCAGCCCGCATTCCAACATATTTGACTCGGGCTCTCCGGGGCTTGGAGAATCATCTGAGAGCAGCCAGCAGGACAGCAGTCAGGGAGGGCTCTTCAACCTTTTCAATGACAGCTCTTCAGAATCCTCAGCCAGCCAGCCCTCTTCAGGGGCTCATGAGGTGGAGGATGTTCTTGATCTTGACAAGAAAGAGGGATCTGACCCTAAAATAATAACCTACTGAACAATCAAATCACCTTAAATCCTTAAAATGGAAAAATTCAGGTTTCTTGAGCACACTGCAGACGCCAAAATGCAGGCTTTCGGTAGCAGCATGGAGGAGGCTTTCTCCAACGCAGCCCTGGGCATGTTCTCCCTCATGCTTGAGCCTGAAAAGGTTGAGGGAAAAGAGGAGAAGAGCATATCAGTGCAGGGCAGCGACACAAAAGCCCTGCTTTACAACTGGCTTGAGGAGCTTCTCTTCCTCCTGGACTCAGAGGGGTTTGTGATGCATGAGGTAAAAAGCCTGGAGATTAAGGGCAGGGAGCTTGATGCTGTTGTCACAGGAGACAGGGTGTCAGGCAGGTATGAGACTCACGGCGAGGTAAAGGCTGCCACCTACAATGAGATGGAGATAAGGGAGGAAAATGGAGGTATTGTCCTGCAGGTTGTTTTGGACCTTTAGAAGGCCTCCAGCCACGCCCTCCTGCCCGCTTCTGAGTTATGACTATTCTTGAGTACTCTAAATACCGAAAACTTTAAATATAACCTATACTACTATGCAGTAGATATAAGGGTTTGGGGGTAATTTTAAGCCCAAACGCAATTATAATCACCTCTTTTTCCCCACAAAGCGCCTTCGGGTGCTTTGCGGGGTTTTATAATCACTAAACAGCACGAGCCTGCAGTCTAGGTTTGCTGATCTCCAGGGTGATACTCCCTATTCTCATTTATTATCTTAATAACCCATGGCATCTCCCGCCCTTGTGGAGCTGATATTTTGGTTTTTACAGCTCCAGGTTCCACCCGCCCTCTGAGGTATATGCTTGTGCTTATGATTCCTGGTGCTTCCCACCCTTACTGCAGAACCACCCCTCAGGCTTTCTGCTTCTGTAACCACACAACTCTCCACTCCTGCTACAGATAAGCCCACCCTGTAATATGCTTAAGTGCGCTCCTGACTTGTGGAGTCCGTGCTCTCAAGTTGTTGGGAGATGCATCAGCACAACATTAATAGCGGTAGCAAATTTTTTATATCTGATTAGATAATTGCCCTGCATGATAATAGGACTTGTGGGAAAGCCCTCTGCAGGAAAGAGCACCTTCTTCAAGGCAGCAACACTTGCTGAGGTGGAGATAGCAAATTATCCCTTCACTACTCTTGACCCGAACTCAGGAGTGGGGTATGTGAAAGTTGACTGTGCTGACAGGGACTTTGGGGTTAAGTGCAGCCCCAGAACAGGCTACTGCATCAATGGAAAAAGGTTCGTGGCTGTGGAGCTCGTGGATGTTGCAGGCCTGGTTCCTGACGCCCACAGGGGAAAAGGAAGGGGAAACCAGTTCCTGGATGACTTAAGGCAGGCTGATGTTCTCATACACGTCGTTGACATATCAGGAAGCCTGAACGCGCATGGAGAACCTGTTGAAACAGGAAGCCATGATCCTGCAAAAGACATAGAGTTTCTTGAGAAAGAGATTGACATGTGGTATCTTGGAATAATAAAAAGGAACTGGGAAAAATTCTCAAGAACAGTCCAGCAGGAGAAGCAAAACATTGTCAAGGCCCTCGCAAAACAGCTTTCAGGCCTGAAGGTTGATGAGGACATGGTTGAGGATATCATCAGCAAAATGCAGCTTGACAGAAGCAATATAACAGCATGGTCTGATGAAAACCTCATGGCAATGGCAACTGAGCTCAGGAAAAGAACCAAGCCAATGGTGATAGCGGCCAACAAGATTGATGTTCCTGGAGCAGAAGCAAACCTGAAGAGAGCGATAGAGGGATTCCCCCACCTGAAAATAATACCCTGCTCTGCAGAGTCAGAACTCGCCCTTAAGGAGGCTGCAAAGCACGGGCTTGTTGATTATATACCTGGAGAGAAGGATATGGAGATAAAAGACAGCTCAAAGCTGAGCGACAAGCAGAAAAAAGCCCTGGAATTCATAGACAAGAACATACTTCAGAAGCACGGCAGCACAGGAGTGCAGCAGGTGCTTGACACAGCAGTGTTCGGCCTGCTTGGGTATATTGCAGTGTTCCCTGGAGGGGTTAACAAGCTCGCTGATCAGGACGGCAATGTGCTTCCTGACTGTTTCCTTCTTGCTGGCGGATCCACTGCGCTTGACTTTGCATACGCTGTCCATTCAGACTTCGGAAAGAACTTCATCAGAGCGGTGGATGTAAGGGCAAAAAAGACAGTAGGAAAAGAGCACAAGCTGAGCCACAGGGATGTGATAGAGATAGTCAGCGGAAGGTGAACATCAATAACATAAGGAAAAGGCGGATACAGAAACCAATCACTCTTTTTTGAGGCCTCTCTTGAATGTCTCTGCAATGTCAATCACATACTTGCCCTCCTCAAGCTTGTATATTATGGGGTCCTTCTTGTTGAAAAGATGCACCAGGTCTATCTCAAACTTGCCGGGCTTGAGAACCCTTACTGACTCAAGGTCAAGAACAACAGGAGTCTCCTCATTCTTCTCCATGCCGACAATATCAAGCACGTCCTCCTCCATCTGCTTTTTCTCCTGCGAGGTGAGATTCTCGGTCATCTCCTTGGCTTTCTCAAGCTTGTCTTTCTTTATGTAGAAAAAGAGCCTGGCCCCGCAGCTGCATCCTGTAAGTATCTCCTTGGAGCCGTCATCATACAGTTTTCCGCATCTCACGCATTGGTGGGGCATTTTCAGAACATTGAAACAGCTGCAAAAGCGATGTTTCCCTCACTTCCTCTTTTTCTTCCTCTTCTTCGGCTTTTTTGGGGATGTAGTGAAAAGCTCTATCTTTGTGGGATCCCTCTTTATCTCCTTGACTATTGACGCGGGCCCGATTATAGTGACCCCCATCCTGTTGCCGAGCAGAACCTTTGCAACTCCCCCCTTCAGCCTCTTCAGCAGAGCGCCTTCCCCTCTCTCAGGGTATATCACTCCCAGCTCTATTCCCTTGAACTCGTCGTTTATCTCCTCCATTGTCGTCTTTATAAGCTCTGTCTCCTCATCCTTCTTCAGCCTTCCCTCAAGAAGCACTATCTTGTTCTCCTTGGCCATCTTAAGAAGCTTCTTTATCCTGCCTACTGAGCTTAAGTCCTCAATTTCACTGTATGGCACAAACTGCAGTGTAAGGTTCATTTTCAGTCCACCAAAACAAACAATGCCTCGTATAATTTGTCTATGTTCTTCCCGTATCTGGCGCTTATTCCTATCACGTCATACTGCGGGAATGCAGCCTCTATCCTCTTGAGATCAGCCTTCTTCAGGTCTATCTTGTTCCCCACAATGAGAACAGGAATGTTCCTGGCCACCATGTTGCCTATTATGGTTATGTTAACCTGGTTGTAGGGATCCACTGTAGCATCAAGCACCACAACCACCACATCCATGTTGTCAAGCCACTTGATAGCGTCAATGACCCCCTTAGTGGCTTCCTTTGCCCTCTTTTTTGCCTGCCCCTTTTTCAGGCCTTTCTTCACAAAGTCCTCATAATCTATCTTTGTCGCAATTCCAGGGGTGTCAACAAGATTGAAAGAAAGCTCTTTCTTGCCTGACTTGATGTTCACCTGCTCCTTTACCTTTATCTCCCTAGTCTCGTGGGATATGGCAGAGACATCCCCCATTTCCTCACCAAGCCAGTCCTTGCACACCCTGTTGGCCAGGGTGGTCTTCCCTCCATTTGGGGGGCCGTAAAGTCCCAGCTTAACGTGCTTTTTCTTCCTGAATATTCCCCTGATTACCTTGTCTATGAATCTCTTAAGAAGATTGAGCCCGGTTTTTTTCTGCTGCTGGGGCATTATCTCTTCTTCCTTTGGTTCCTTGTTTTCCTTCTTGCTGCTGCCCTTTTTGCCGGTCTTTTTTCTCTTTGATTTCTTTTTAGGCATTCAACCACCGCTTTTAAATATCAAAGTATGAAAATATTTGCTTCGTTTATATAATTTTCGGTAGGCGATGCTGGATACAGCCCTGTCAGGGTTTCCTGATTTAACTCTCCAGCCATTAAGAGCCGTATTCAGCTCAGAATCACATCTCAAGGCTCTGCCTGACAACCTCCTTCACCAGATTCACATCCTTCTGCTCAACAATGGTTCTCAGCTCTGCCCTGGCTGCAGCCTTTGCCATCCTCACAAACCCTGTCACAATGCGCGGGGAGACCTCTATGAGATACTTGTCCTCGTTCTTCTTCAGCTCTGCAACAAAATCAACAATCTGGTGCTCCATTGATGAGGGAATGACAATGTTAAGACCCTCTGCATGGCGTATGTACTCCCTGAGGAAGTTTATGTCCTCCTTGTCCAGCTCTTTCTTCTCATCCCTTATTATGCTCCTGGCTATGCCCCTGAACTCGTCTGTATCAGGCTTTCTCACAAGGAACACCAGGTGGAATCTGGACAGGAGAGCTGGATCAAAAGGGGCCTGCTTCTTAAGCTCCTCCACCTTCCTTCCCTTGAACTTGTCTTTCTTTGGATTGGCTGTGGCAAGCACAGAAACCCTTGCGTCAAACTTGTAATGCTCCCCTCCCTTGTCATATGTTATAAAGCCTTTCTCCATGGCATTGTAAAGCGAGGCCATGTCCTCCTTCTTCATGAGGTTCAGCTCGTCTATGCACGCAAGCCCGCCGTCAGCCATTGGAAGAAGGCCGGGTGAGATCTCTTTTCCTTTTACAGTCACAGAAAGGCCTGCTGAGGATGTTCCTGAGCCAAGCCCGAAAGACGAGATAGGGTAAAGGTCAGAGGCAGCCCTCAATATCTCTGTCTTTCCGGTTCCGGGATCGCCCAGAAGGAGTATGTGGATGTTGTCCAGGGCAAAAAGCTGCAGAAGAACAGCTTTCTTTACGTGCTCAAACCCCACTATGTGAGGAGCTATCATTGAGAGTATCTTCTCAGGAGCATTATCCGAGAAGTCACTGAACACCTTCCTGTTTATCTGCTTCCTTAGCTTGCGGTTGATCCTCTCACCAAAATCCTTTGTCTCTTTATCCTCTGAGTGGAGGAGGGAGTAACTGCTCTCAGCAATGCTTATTGTGTAGGGCCTGAAGGATACTTTCCCCTGCTTCACAAGCCATCTCACTTTCCTGCTCTCTTCAGGCGCGAGAAATGATGATATCATGTCAAAGCTCGCTTTATCATCTGCAGAAAGAGACTTTGCAAGCTTAAGAGCGTCAAAAAGCTTCCCCATAAGGGTTATTAGTCAATCGGTATATTTAAAGATTGCTGTGTTAAAGTATAAGTTGGAGTTCAGACAGGAGCTGCGGTACGGAAGTTCAAAAAACTATTTAAATGAACACTCACCCTCTCACGTTATGGAAGAGAGTGTAAAGAAAGACCTGCTGACAGTCCTGAGGGAGGTTGTGATCCTCATAAAAGACTGCGAGTACAGCGAGATAAAAGAGCTGAGCAATCACACAATACATAACGCCTCTATATTTCAGGATAAGGACTCTGTTTCTGCTGCAGTGATAATCTATGCAATATCAAAGATAATGGAGAGGTCAGGGGACAGGAAACAGCTTGGGGAAAGGTTCTCCAAGTCCCTTGAGAATGCCATCTCCCTCCTGAAGAAGGACAGGGTTAATGAATACAGAAAAGAGATTAAGGGCATCCTCAGCATGATATCAAGGGTTGACAAGAGGCTCAAAAGGTTCATAGAAGAGGTGGTGGAGCAGGCAGAGATAAAGAAAGGCTCAAAGCTTTACGAGCACGGCCTGTCTGCCGCAAAAGCAGCAGACCTGCTTGGCATCTCCCAATGGGGGCTGATGAGCTACCTGGGCAAGACAAGGATTGCGGAAGAGACACCGGTGGACATCAGGAAAAGGATTGAGTTCGCTAGAAGCCTGTTCAGGATTTGACAATTGAGATGGTATTGAGGCTTGTTGGAAATGAAAAAATCAATAGTGTTTGACTCAGGGCCTGTGATAAGCCTTGCAACAAACAGTCTCCTGTGGATGCTGGAGCCCCTGAAGAAAAAGTTCAGGGGGGATTTCCTCATTCCAGAGGGCGTGAAGAAAGAGATAATAGACAGGCCGCTGAAATCAAAGAGGTTCAAGTTTGAGGCAATGCAGGTCCTTTCAGCAGTGAACAAAGGCGCTCTCATGGTGGTGAGGATGCAGAGGACAAAAAAGCTGGCTGACGAGCTCATGGACCTGGCCAACAAAAGCTTCAAGGCAAAAGGCAGGTGGCTGAAGATGGTCCACCAGGCAGAGATAGAGGCCCTTGCCCTTGCTATAATCAGGAAATCATCCGCCCTGGTCGTTGACGAGAGAACAACAAGGCTGCTGGTGGAAAACCCTGAAAAGCAGAGAAAGATAATGGAGAAGAAGCTCCACACAAAAGTGGAGGCAAACAGGAAGAGCCTCAGGGAGTTCAGGAAAAAAACAGATGGGATTCACATGCTGAGGTCAGCAGAGCTTGTCACCATAGCATATGAGAAGGGCCTGCTTGAGGAATACCTTCCCAACATACCAAAGCCGAGAAAGGAGCTTATTGACAGTGTCCTGTGGGGGCTCAAGCTCAACGGCTGCTCAATATCCAAGAGGGAGATAGACAGTATTGTTAAGATTGAGACAAAGTGACGGGAATGCCTACTTACAGGCTGAAAGTAAAACTTTTTATAGAACAATATATTGGCGGGACACATGACCGACAGGATACGGCTTAAAAGGGAAGAAAGGCTCGGCAGGATAAAAGAGGCCAGGAGGGGGTGGGTGTCAAAGAAGGACATAAGCCCTCTTGGTTATGCAGCATTAAGGGAAGGCAGAGAAACGGGCGTGAAGAAGAAAGCAGAGGAGAAGAAAAAGAAAAAAGAAGAGCATCAGCAGCAGAAAAAGGAACAGAAAGAGGAGCTGATAAGGAAAAGGGAGGAAGCCGCGAAGAAAGGCGGAAGCGGCGCAGGCAGGAAAAAGGGGAGCAGGCTGAAGCTTCTGATAGTGGTGGTTATTGTGCTTGCGATAATATATCTTGCGATGAGGTACGGCCAGGACATGATCTCATAGAAGAAAGATTTATATATTTGTTGGGGCATAATATATTTAGGAGGTGGGTAAGTGTTATTTGTAAAACCAGAGAAGGTAATAAGAGAGATGGAGGACCTCTTCAAGGAACTAAGAGAAAAGGATATAACAAATCACGCCAAGATAGCTTCAGCCCCTACTTTGAAAGAAAAAGTTGAGACGGGTCTCAATGATGTAAGGAAAGCTTTGGACAAGATTCAGAATAATCTAAGAACTGAAGTAGATTCCCCAAATTATAGTGCTGAAAGATTCAGAAGCCTGAAAACCCAGGAGAGACTTTTAATTAACTCCCAAGACAAGCTTCTTAGACTCATTGAGAATAAAGATTGATTCACTCGTAATGTTCAGGAAGAATTCCCTCTTTTATTCCGAGTTCTACAGCGTAAGATCTTTTCCTGTAGACATCACTAAAACCTTTAACACCCTCCTCAAGGGACTGCAAAAATTCCTCTTGTCTTTTAGAAGGGTCCATGCTTTTGAACTGCTCAATTGAAAGATGCGAGTCTTTTGTTTTTAGGACATTCCATGCAGTCTGGAAATCCAGTATATCACAAAGGTTCTCTGTGATTACCTCTTTTTTGACAGCCATGGTTCTCTGCTGGTTTGGATATCGCAGACTATATTCTGCAAATTTATTTATCTCCTCAGTTATTTGGATATAAAACTGAACAAGCTTTTCAGGAGAATAATCGGTAGGCTCTTTTGTGCCATTCTCCTCTATAGATCTCCTTTTTCTCTCTAAACTAATTCTGAGTTTATGTTCGTCAATTCTGTCAATAAGGTCATCAAATGAGGATTCCATCATAGCCATATACTCTGTTTAGTCACGTTCATTTATAAATTTTTTCATTCTTAACTATTTATAAGTGGTAAATAGGCTCTTTATTCCTGTCAGCTCCTGGCAGGGCCCTGCAGCAGATCCTGTCAACAACAACTTCCTTCCACACCTTAAGAAATATTTATATATTGCAGGGCTTCTGATAGTGTCATGGCCTTTGTTACTGAAGAAGACAAGAGCAAGCTGCAGGAAAAGGTTAGGGAAGTTCATGGCAAGATAGAGCGTGAATTTCTTGACATGCTGAGCAGGGCATATGTCACTGTGAAAAGGTTTGTTGACTTTGAGAACAAGGAAAGGAAGATTCTCACAAAGCAGGGCTACAGGCCGATTCATGAAAGGTTTGAGGATGTGTTCATGGATTTCAGGGCGTACATGAAGGAGATTGAGGAAAAAGGCGAGGCAGGGATTGACAAGGACAGGGAGGAAAGGATATTTGATGGTTTCAGGGAGCTAATAAACTTCATAGGAGAGCTAAGGGAGCTGCTCCAGAAAGCTGGTGAGGAGGAGGTAGAGAGGTACAAGGAACAGCAGCAGCTCAAGAGAATGTTTGAAGGCCCTTTCAAAAGCTACAATGCGCTCTCTGAAGATCTCATAAAAGAGGCTAAGAGCATCTCAGGCAAGATTGAGGGCGGAAAGGCTGCCGGAAATGTCTCAGGCATTGAAGAGGCATACAAGAGCCTTGAAAAGCTGGCAGGAAAAGACATTGACCTTATCAGGGAGCTGATGGGCAGCGTACAAAGGATCCTGAATGCTTTTGATGAAGCGCGCGGAGACCTCCTGCAGTCTCAGAATAACCTGGTGAATGCGCTGAAGCATTTTAATGAAACCAAGGATTACCGCAGCCTTAACCAAACTATACACATGGCTGGAGTTAATATAAACAAGTACATAAAAAACCTTGGAAAAGTCAATGAGGCAATAAAGGAATCCACAGAAAAAGCAAAGCAGCTGCAGGAGGACATCAAGAAAGACAAGGATCTTGCAAGGCAGGAAGCGACTTACTCAGACAGAATGCTTAAGCTGGTTTCCAGCCTCTGATCATCTGCCAATACCAAGCAGCTCCCCTGCTACTTTCATGAATTCTTCGCCGCGCATTTCCAGCGCCCTGCTTAAGAGGTCGCGGTCTTTGTTATAGTTTACAGGACTGCTGTAGAATTCATCAGATAAACTTTGTTTTGTAAGAATGCTGTCAAGTCTTTGACGCTCTGTTTTGTCGTGTGGAGAAACTAATCCTTCAGGACATTCTATTCTCCCTGCCTCTCCTGCATATTCTATCCTGTCTGCCACCTCAGCTCCAAGATGTTCTCCTATCATGATGGTTGTGAAGATGTGGCTACAAAGAGACCTGCCCGGCCCTTCATTAAGAGTAATGTGCTTTAGTGGCTGTTCATAAGCAGAGGTTGTCTGCAGATGTATAGAGCGAGGGGAGTATCCAAGAAAGTGGGTTGCCTCTGATTTTTCTGAGCCATCATCAAGCTCAGCCACATAATGGTGGCCCACCAGCATGCTGCTATTTTTTATGTTCCTGACATTAAGATTCAGCGCGAATTCAGGGTTCAACTCTCCTGAGTCAAGAAGACCCTTTATTCTTTTAAAATGGGGGTGGCTGTCAAATTCAGGGCCCATGGCCTTCATGAGGTATTCCATAACATGGTAATCAACTGCATCATCTTCCATACAGGCATCACAAGGGAGGTAATGATATTGTGATATATAAATGTTTCTATTTTATCATCATTGTTTAGTAGTGAATGAATAAATGATGTATGATAAAGAATAGCCTGGAAACCCAATAATATTTAAATGAGAGGCTCTCAGGCCTATAAAGGGGATATTGATGAAATTCGCTCACCTTGCTGACTGCCACATAGGCTCCTGGAGGGACCAGAAACTGAGGGACTTAAGCCTTAAAGCATTTCTGAAAGCCCTGGAGGGGTGCGAGAAGCAGGGTGTGGACTTCATAATCATCTCAGGAGACCTCTTCCACACTTCACTGCCTGCTGTGGACAATCTCAAGACAGTCACAGAAAGGTTCAAGGAGCTGAATGACAAGGGAATACCCATATACGGCATTGCAGGCTCTCATGATTATTCTGCTTCAGGAAAGACAATGCTGGATGTCCTGGAGAGGGCGGGCCTGTTCGTAAACGTCTTCAGGGGCCGTGTTGAGAACGAGACCCTAAAGCTGAATTTCACCACAGACAGGAAAACAGGGGCGAAGCTCACAGGAATAAAAGGAAAAAAAGGAATGCTTGACAGGAAATACTACCAGCAGCTGGACAAGGCAAGCCTTGAGTCAGAGCAGGGATTCAAGATATTCCTCTTCCACACTGCAATAGACGAGCTAAAGCCAAAAGAGCTGGAGAGGATAGAGTCAGCGCCCATGTCATACCTTCCAAAAGGCTTTGACTATTATGCAGGAGGCCATGTCCATTACATCCACAAGGAGGAAAGGGAGGGCTACGGCATTATGGCATATCCGGGAGCCTTGTTTCCCGCTAACTTTGCAGAGCTTGAGAAGTACGGCAGGGGAGGCTTCTACATCGTAGAGCGCAAGAATGGAAGCACAACAGCTGAATGGCATCCAGTGCAGGTAAAGCCCACCATGAACATTGAGATTGACTGCGCAGGCAAGAACCCGAAGCAGGTTGAGGAGGAGATAAAGGAGAGGGTGAAAAACAAGGAATTCATAAACACCATAGTTCTCATAAGGGTCAGGGGAACGCTTGAGTCAGGCAGGGCATCAGACATAAACTTCAAGGACATATTTGATATTCTCAGGCAGAAGTCAGCCTATTTTGTAATGAAAAGCACATCTCTTGTCAGCTCAAGAGAGTTTGAGGATGTGAAGGTTGAGGCTGAGTCAGTTGAGGACACTGAGAGCGAGATAATAGAAAAGTACATCAGGGAAAGCAAGAGCAGCAGCCCCGGAGAGAAGGAGAAAGAGATGATTGAGGGGCTGATGAAAGCATTAAGCCTTGAGAAAGAAGAGGGGGAAAAGGCGGCTGACTTTGAAAAAAGAGTTCTTGAAGATGCAGAAAAGGTTATTGATATTAAATAATCCTATTATCCAACCATCTTCTTAAGCGTCTCATGCACTTTCGCGGGAGCTGCCTGGCCTTTTGTCTTTTTCATGACCTGGCCTATAAGGAAGTGGATTGACTTCTCATTTCCTGCCGCATATTCGGCCACAGCCTCTGGATTCTCCTTAACAACCTGACTGCATATTGACTCAAGCTCTGACTCGTCAGACATCACCCTGAGGCCTTTTGCCCGGACATAATCCCTTGGAGAGAACGGCTCTTCCATGAGCTTCTCCATTATCTGCTTTGCCACATTGTCGGTTATCTCCTTTTTCTCAATCATTTCCAGCAGCTCAACAAGATGCTTCTCGTCAATGTCCAGCTCTTCAAAAGCCCGGTCATTGTAGTTCATAACTCTTACAAGCTCCCTCCTCAGCCATCTTGCTGTAAGAACAGGATTCACTTTCTCCGCGACCTTCTCAAACAGCTCTGCAAGTATTCTCTCTTCTGCTATCACCTCAGCGTCGGTCCTGTCAATGCCATAATCCTTCACGAACTTCTGCACCTTATCCTGCGCGAGTTCAGGCATCCCATTCTTCACATCAGAGATCCAGTCGTCAGTCAGGTCTACTGCCACAAGGTCCGGGTCAAGTATGTACCCATAGTCCTCCTCAGTCTCCTTAACCCTTATCCTTGATGTAACGCCTTTTGATGCATCCCAGGCTCTTGTCTCCTGCACTATGTCCTCTCCCCTGCTTGCAGCCTTCCTGTGCCTGTCAACCTCATACTTGAGAGCCCTTTCAATCTCCCTGAATCCTGTTATGTTCTTCACTTCTGCCCTCACATACCCTGTTTCCTTCACGCTCACGTTAGCGTCAGCCTTAATCACGCAGTTCTCCCTGTCAAATATTCCTATGTAATTAAGAACTGTTATGAGCTTCTTCATGAAATCCCTTGCTTCTGCAGGGCTGTTAATCTCAGGCTTTGTCACTACCTCTGCAAGAGGCCTCCCCGACCTGTTGTAGTCAACAAGCACGAAGCTGCTTGCCTGCATGCCTTCGGGATGCACAAGCGAGGCTGGATCCTCCTCAAGATGGACCCTCACCAGCCCAACCTCTTTCTCGTCATTGGCCCTCAACTTCCCTCCCTCTCCGAGAGGCACCTCATACTGTGTTATCTGGTAGTTCTTTGCCATGTCAGGATAAAAGTAGCTTTTTCTTGAGAAAAATAGCCTCTTGCTTATTGTGCAGCCCAGGGCAAGGCACAGCCTTATGCCGTAATCAACAGCCTCCCTGTTCAGCACGGGCTTTGAGCCAGGGTGGCCGAGGCACACATGGCAGGTGTGGGTGTTGGGCTCTTCAGCATTCTCTGTGGAGCAGCTGCAGAAGAGCTTTGTTTCTGTGTCAAGCTCCACATGAATCTCAAGCCCTATCACAATGTCTGACTTGAATTTGTTCTCCTTCATTATCTTCCGCCCTTCTCACTTTTCTCCAATAATTCCCGCCAGCTCTTCTACCGCAGTCCTGAACAGCTTCTCGCCCTTTTCTTTTGTAGCTTTTGTGGGATCTCCATAAACCCCTGACGGGTTGCCCCTCATGTATTCCTCTGGTGTTATGTCATCGGGATAATCAGGGAATGAGCTCACTGCCCTGTCCATCCTCACATGGCCTGGAGCAAGGTAGAGCATGAGGGATGTCTCCTTCTCTCCTGCGTGCCTGTCATCCTTTGTATCAATCAGGCCGCCTACAACTTTGCTTGTGAGGTCTCTCACTGTGAAAAAGGATATGTTGTCATGCCCCTCAACAGTCTCTTTAATAGCCCTGACATGGCCTCCACCTGCGTGGCCCGAGATGATTATTATCCTCCTGAAGCCTGTCCTCTCCAGCGAGCTGCACAAATCCCTGACAACAGATTTCAGGGTTTCGGTTGAGATTGAGACAGTGCCCGGAAATGAGGAGCCCTTGTGATTGTATCCTAGGGTGAGGGGAGGGAGGCAGAAAACCCCTGTTTCTTCTGCCGCTTTCCTTGAAACCTCATACCCTATGAGGTGATCAGGTGATATTGTCAGGTGAGGGCCGTGCTGCTCTATGGGGCTTATGGGAACAATGACTGTTCTTGTCTCTTTCTGCTTGTTCCTAATCTCCTCTGATGTCATATCTTCTATCCTCATTCTCCAAACACCCCTCCTGCCCTTGCCAGTTTTGACTCCTGGAGGTGGCCTGCCACAAGCATCATCCCCACAGGCAGATCCTTTCCGTCCTTCTTTTCAAATCCCGCTGGAACATTAATGTGAGGCAGGCCAGCAAGGTTGGGCCCCACTGTGAGCTTGTCAAACATATAGCTCTGGAGCAGGCTCATCTTCTTTATCTCGTCAAACCTTGGCGCTGCTGCCGGAACTGTGGGTGAAGCCAGAACATCATACTTGCTGAATGCCTTCTTGTACTCCTCAATGACTTTGGTTCTTATCCTCATTGCCTTCATGTAATACGCGTCCCTGAACCCAGCCATTCTGGCGAAAGTTCCTATTATTATCCTTCTCTTTGCCTCCCTGCCGAGATTGCTGCTCCTTACCTTCCTGAAGTAGTCGCTGAAGCTTCCCTCAAGCTTCTCATGCCTGCCGTATCTCATGCCGCAGTATCTTGCCAGGTTTGTTGAAGCCTCTGAGGCAGAGATTATGTAATAAGCTGACAGCCCGTGTTTTGATGTTATCGGAAGAGAGATCTCCTCGCACTCCGCGCCTTTCTTTTCCAGGCTGCCTATGCCTTTCCTGACAGCATCCTTGATCCCCTCATCAACACCCTCTCCGAATGCTTCTTTTATGATGCCTATCTTCATGCCCTTAACTCCCTTTCCCGCGTGGGAGGAGTACTCTTCAACAGGCTTGTTCAGGCTTGTTGAGTCACTGCTGTCATGGCCTGAGATTATCTCAAGCGCGTAGGCAGCATCCTCCATGCTCCTTGCCATCGGCCCTATCTTGTCAAGGCTGTTGCCGTAGTCAATAAGCCCGTTCCTTGACACCCTGCCGTAGGTAGGGCACAGCCCGTAGACCCCGCAGAATGATGCAGGGTTGACAATGGAGCCTCCTGTGCTCTCCCCCAGAGAGAAGTGGGGGAATGACGCCTTCTTGGTTATGCCACCTGAGCCTCCTGAGCTCCCTCCGCAGGCCCTCTCCTTGTCAAAAGGATTTAAAGGAGTCCTGAATCCCTGGCCTGTGTTTGCTGAGAACCCTCCGAACCCGAACTCGTCCTGCGCTGTCTTGCCTATTATTATGGCGCCTTCATCAATGCACTTCTGAACTGCAGTTGCATTGAATAATGGCTTGTAACCCTCAAGTATCCTGCTTCCTGCTGTTGACTCAATGCCTTTGACAAGTATGCAGTCCTTTGCAGAAACAGGAACCCCTGCCAGCTTTCCTGCGGGATTTTCCCTGACTCTTTCGGCCTGCTCAAGTGCCAGCTCCTCTGATATCAGGTTGAAGTAATGATAATCCATGTCTGTCTTTTTCAGCTCATCAAGAACCTTCTTTGTGTGGCTGACAGGGTCTGCCTTTCCTGACCTTACTTTTTCAGCAAACTCTTTTATGCTTCCTGCAGTTCCTTCCATTTTTCTGATCTCTCCCTCATGAATTCGTCCAGCTCTTCAGGAAAATTGTTGATTATCATGTCATCATCAATGCCCAGCTCATCCCTGTATTTCTCAAGCAGGCTGTCATCCCCTATCTCATGCAGGAAGTGGGCGTCAGAACAAACGATTACCCTCTTTCCATTGTCCCTTGCTGTCCTGACCGCTGTCTTCACATCCTCAATGCTTGTTCTCTTGCTTCCCTCATCAAGGCGTGCCAGTGATGAAAGGTTGAGCTCTATAAGCGCGCCGTTATCGCAGGCGGCCCTGCACACCCTGCTTATGTCATAATCATAATATTTTGTGTAAGGGTGGGCAAGTATATGGATGGGATACCTCTTCAGGCAGTTTATAATGGCTGTGGTGTTCCCCTCCCTTCCCTCATCCCTGAAGGATGTTCCTATGTGCAGCCCGGCTATTACAATGTCAAGCTTCCTGAGGATGTCACTGTCAAGATCCAGCGTTCCCTCTCTGTCAATTATGTTGGCTTCGCATCCCCAAAGCACCTTCAGGCTGCATGTCTCAGGCTTTCTGAAACCGCTCTTGAAGTGCACCTTTGATGCCGCTCCGGGCATTGAGGAGCCGTGGTCGGTCAGGGCTATCATTCTCATTCCCTTCCTCTTTGCTTCGTTTATTATATCATAAAATGTGCCGTAGGCATGCCCGCTGTGGACTGAATGTATGTGAAGGTCTGTCTTTAGCATTTTGATACCTTGTAACTCAAGTTCATACTGCTTTCGGCCCCTTGAAGTAGCCGTCCTTCTTGTGCTCTGTGTTTGAGAGAGCCTCCTCCTGGCTCAGGCTTTCCCCTCTCTTGTCCTCCCTCATCACGTTCCTGATCTCAACAGGCTGCATACTGGGCTCGATACCTTTTGTGTCTGCCTTGTCAATCTCTGAGAAGAACTCCAGAACCTCCTTAAGCTGGGGCGTGAACTCCCTTATCTCTTCCTCTGTGAGGTCAAGCTTTGCGTTCTCAGCCACTCTTGATATTAGCTCCCTGCTGATTTCCATGATTCCTGCACCCTCCTCCTGCATTAGGCGCGTTGTTTTATATAGTTTATGGTGGTTTAAAGGTATTTTAGAATCTCCCTGAGGTCCTTCTTCCTCACCACAATGTCACACGCCCTGTTCAGCTCTTCAGAGCTGCTGTTGAATGCTATTCCAAGCCCCGCCAGCCTGACAGCCCCTATGTCATTGGACTCGTCCCCCACAAAGGCGCACTTGCTAAGGCTGATACCCTCTCTTTTTGCTATTGCTTTAAGGCCGTCTGCTTTCCTGTCCATGCAGTATTCAGTGGCCTGCCATCCCTCAAGCCTGCCCCTGCTGTCAAACTTCAGCCTGTTAATGAAAACATCATCAAAAACATTCCTGTAATCAGGCATCAGGGCTTCAAGGACAATGTCAAGACCGTCTGATATCACAGCAAGCTTCACGCCTTCTGCCCTGAGCTTGTCAAGAGCCTCTCTCGCCCCCCTCATAAGCTTAAGTTTCCTTACTGCCCTTATGAACCGGTCCTTTGTTATGCCCTTCTCCATCCACAGCCTGACATCATTGCCCACCCATTCATCATAGGATATTATGTTGTCAAAGAATTCCCTTGTTCCCTTCTCCCTCCTGACAGGGTCAACCCCGAACTCACAGCCTATGAACTTCCAGATGCTGGTTATCTTGTCAACTATTGTGCCGTCAAGGTCAAAGCATACAAGCAGGTATCTTTTCCGGTTCTTATTTTTCCTGTCCATGGCCATCTTTTTTATCATCTCATATTGATATAAATATCAGTCCTGTGATTATTAAAAATATTGCCGCTTTCTGGTTGGTTTCTATCCTCTCCTTCAGAAATAAGCGGGAGAGGAGTACTGTCACAAGCACTGAGCTGTTTGCAACAGGGTGTATTATTGACACCGGCGCCCGCATTATTCCCATGTTAAACGCCCATGCAGCCAGCGCCACGAGGATTCCGGAGAAGAATGTCCAGCAGACTGTCCTGTCAGGAACCCTTGCCTTTCCCAGCAGAAGGGGCAGCGCTATCATAACTAAGATTCCCACCTCCAGATATACCACAGAGAGGAGAGGGCCCAGCTCAATCACAACAGGCTTTATCATGAAGTAATAAAGGCCCCAGCCGACCATTGTAAGGGCTGCGAATCCTGCTCCGGGAGCTGCCCTGCTTACCCTTATCCTTTTCAGGTCTGAATACCTGAATGATATCATGATCACCCCTATTATGAGCAGCACGATTGCCAGCGCCTGCAGAAGGCTTACCTGCTCCTCATATATGAAGTAGGAGAGGAGAACAGTGAATATTGTGGCAGACTGGGCTATTGGGGCTGTTATTGACAGCTTTCCTATGTCAAAAGCCCTGAAGAGGGAGTATACTGCAAGAGCGCCTACAATCATTGCCCCTGCCAGCAGAAGCAGAATCCCTGTTCCAGGCATGACAAGGTCAATGAATGGTGAGGAGAAGAGAGCCAGGGCGAGGGCCACGAATAGGTGCTCGTAGAAGAGCGCATTGTAAGGCCCCATACTCCTTATTGCTGGCTTGACCACTACCTTGGACGCTCCCCACCCAAGGAGTGTTATTATCGCGAAGATGAGCCCCTGCTGCAGAACCATGAAATGGAATTTTCAGCTGACATATTTAAGTATTTCCCTAAGGTCATTGCTGTCTATCACAACATCACACTGCTCTTTCAGTGTTTCAGAGCGGGTATTGAATGCTATGCTCAAGCCCGCTTTTCTCATCATGGACACATCATTCTCATTATCCCCAACGCATGCGGTCTGCTCAAGCCTTATTCCATTGTCCCTGCAGAAGTCCTCCAGAATGAGGCCCTTGCCGTCCCATAATATCCTCCACCTGAACCTGCCTGTTATTTTCCCCTCTTTTGTTTCCATCCAGTTTGCAGCCACATAATCTATGCCAAGCTCCTTCTGGGCCTTTCTGGCAAGGTCCTCAACAGCAGAGGTGAGTATCATCGTCTTTATGCCCTTTCTCTTCAGCTCTGCTACTGCCTCCTCAGCTCCTGGATTAAATCTGGCTTTCTCTATCAGGCTCCAGTATTCCCTGTCGCTCTTTCCTGCCCAGAGCTTTCCTATCACAAGCTCTGCCAGCTTTTGCGTGTTGCTCTTCAGGTACTTTCTCTCAAGGGCTCTGCCCTTTTCTTCTGTGCTGTACCTCTCATGCATCTGGCTGTAGAAATTATCATGCTCAAATATCACTCCGTCAAGGTCAAATACCACAAGTTTTGGTTTTATTATTCCTTTCTGGCGTGTCATTTGGAGAACTCCGCTTCCTTGCCTTTTGTGACTGACAAAAGGTCCTTGTACTTCATCTTTATTGAACTTGTGTGAGAGCCTGCACTAAAAGCCACTGTCTCATTCCTGCTGACTGCCCTGTCAAAATACACCTGAATGTCAAACAGGTTTCCGAAGGGAGGGACTGACCCGATGTGGCATTCTGTCACCTGCTTTACTTCCTCTGCGTTGGCCAGCCTTAACCTGCTCTCCCCTGTTACAGAGGACAGCTTTTTGAGGTCAAGCTCGCTGTCTCCTGACACGACAGCCATTACATACCCCTTCTGTTTCTTCACGACAAGCGCCTTGCAGCCCTGCTTCCTGCCTGTTCCCCTTGCCTCAGCAGCCTTCTCTGAGGTGAACACCGGCTCGTGCTCCAGAACTTCATAGTCAATGCCTTTGGCGTCAAGCATGTCCTTTATTCTTTCAAACACGCCGCTTCTCTCCTCAGCAGTGGACTTGATGCTCAGCTCCTTCAGCTGTTCAGGGTCTATGTCTGTGGGAGCTCCGTCAACAGGGGATTCTGCTGCCTTGTTCTTTGGGAATGCTATCACTTCCCTGATGTCATTATCAGGCACTCCTGCCATGAGCGCTATGAGCCTGTCAAAGCCGAATGCAATGCCTCCATGAGGGGGAGCTCCGTACCTGAAAGCGTTGAGGAGGAAACCGAACTTCTGCTCTGCCTCCTCTTTTGTTATTCCAAGAACCCTGAACATTCTCTCCTGCACTTCCCTCCGGCGTATCCTTATTGAACCCCCTCCAAGCTCAACTCCATTGAGAGTGAGATCATACGCCCTGGCCCTCACATTTGAGGGATCCTTGTCCATGAGCGGCAGGTCCTCCTCCTTTGGGGATGTGAAAGGATGATGCACTGCTATGTGCCTCTGCATATCCTCATCATACTCCAGAAGCGGAAAGTCTGTGATCCACACAAAGCTGAACCTGTCCTTTGGTATGAGGCCGAGCTTTTCACCCAGCTTCAGCCTTAGGTTCCCTAGGGAGTCGTCAACAACAAAGTGCTTGTGGTCTGAGACGAACAGGAGAAGGTCGCCTTTTTCCGCGCCTGTCCTTCCGGCAAGCTCCTTCTGCACCTTCTCAGGGAAGAATTTCATTATTGAGCTTTCAAGCTCTCCCTTGTCATTGACCTTCATCCACGCAAGGCCTTTTGCCCCATATATTGCGGCAAAGTCAGTCAACTCTTCAATCTCTTTTCTTGAGAATTCCGCGCATCCCTTTGCATTAATGCATTTTGCCTTTCCGCCTGAGCTTATTGCCTTTGTGAAAACCTCAAAATCTGAATCCTTAACAATGTCTGTCACGTCAACAAGCTCAAGCCCGAATCTTGTGTCCGGCTTGTCAGAGCCGTACCTCTCCATTGCCTCGCGGTATGTCATCCTTGGGAAAGGCTTTTTTACCTTAACCCCTATTATCTCAAGCAGCCTGCACATCATCCCTTCTACGATGCTGAATATGTCCTCCTCGTCCACGAAGCTTGCTTCCATGTCAATCTGGGTGAACTCAGGCTGTCTGTCTGCCCTCAGGTCCTCATCCCTGAAGCACTTTACAATCTGGAAATATCTGTCAAAGCCTGACACCATGAGCAGCTGCTTGTAGAGCTGGGGTGACTGGGGAAGAGCATAGAACTTTCCCTGGTTGACCCTTGAGGGAACAACATAATCCCTTGCCCCTTCAGGAGTTGCCCTCACAAGCATGGGAGTCTCTATCTCCAGAAAGCCTTTTGAAGTGAGATAATTTCTCGCTTCCTGAGCCACCTTGTGCCTTAATGCAAGCCTCTCCTGCATCTCAGGCCTTCTCAAATCAATATACCTGTACTTCATCCTCGCCTCTTCATTGGCAACCTTCCTGTCATCAACCTCAAGAGGGGGCGTGTCCGCCTTGTTGAGTATGAACAGCTCTTTTGACACGTAAACCTCAATGTAGCCTGTCTTCAGACCGGGGTTTTCCATGTCCTTTGGCCTGGGCCTCACATCTCCTGTAACCTGGATGCAGTCCTCTCTCCTGAGGTGCTCTGCCTGCTCAAAGCCCTTTGATTTCGGGTCAAGCACTATCTGGGTGATGCCGTGCCTGTCCCTCAGGTCTATGAATATCAGGCCGCCATGGTCTCTCCTTGTGCCCACCCATCCCTGGAGCGTGACCTTCTTCTTTTCATGCTTTTTTGTCAGCTCTCCGCATGTATGGGTTCGTTTCATCAAAATTCCGGTATAACAGCTTGTTTATAAAGGTTTTTAAGGAACATGGCTTTCAGATGGAAGGGATGATGATTGCATGATGATTATATCTGCAGGCAGGAGAGTCAGGCAGAAAAAGAGAGAAATGAGCCTCTCAAGCCTGCGGAACCCTTCCACCATCTAATATGGAATCATTAGAAGCCTTCCCTGGCAAATTCCTCCAGCTTCCCTGTGGGGATGCATCCTATTCCTTCACCAGTTGTCCCATGGGCTCTTTAATGAATGAGAAGCCCTCCCTTTCCAATTCATTAAGAATCCTTGACGGGTCTCCCCTGCAGAGGTAGACATTCGTTATGTTTGAGCCTTCGGCCATGCTCACGCCAAAAGAAGAACCATTGTTCCCTGAAGCAGCATCAGGGTGCAGGTAGAATCTTTTCTCGCCAAATTCAGGCTGGCGTGGGAGAAGCCAGGAGGTCTTTCTTCCGTTACTTTTGCTCAAGTCCCTCACCAGGATGGAATAACCCATTCTGATTATTCCTTCACCACATCTGTCATGGTTAACTCCAAGAAGCTCCGGCCACACATGATATCTTACAGGATGCACAGGAGACCACAATGTTTTTAACTGCTCTGGATTATCAGGGTTAACATGATACAGCGCAACAGGAATTTCTTTGAGGAGAATCTGCGCGAGATTATCCTCAGGTTGTTCACCCTTTTCAAAATAGTTTTCAATATGCTCCTTGTAGATTATCTCAAAAGGATGCCCCCACCTTATAACATCTTTCATTTGGGGTATGTTGACTCAGCCCTATATTAATATTTTGGTGTGCTTCCATAACATGGCTTCTGCTTTCAGCCCCTCTTTACAGAACGGAGCATCCTGCCGCCTCTCCTGTAAGGGCTGTATCTCCTTTTCTCCCTCTGTGTTTCCCTCTGCTGGGGCGTTGTCTCAAGCTCGTTCCTCTCGTCATAACCGCATTTACCGCACACAAGGCACCTTAATCCCATGTACTCAACAAGCTCTGTGTTTTCAGAACCGCAGTTCGGGCATTTCTCGGTGTTTTTCTTTGCCATGCTCTTTTTCCCAGGATTCCCAAAAATCCCTTTATTGAGAATGGCTGACCAGTAGCTGATCAGGACTGTTAATGTATTGTCCACCCGCCATCCACAACAAGGGTCTGGCCTGTCACATAATCTGCCTCGTCAGAAGCGAGGAAGTGGACTGCATTGGCTATGTCAGAGGGCTGGCCGTGCCTTCCCCACGGCACATTGGCCATTATGCTCTTGTACATCTCCTCATTGTTCCTTATAGATTCTGTCATAGTGGTCTCTATTATTCCCGGCGCGACAGCGTTCACGTTTATCTTGTGTTTGGAGAACTCCATTGCCATCTCCCTTGTCAGGTTTATTATTCCTGCCTTGCTCGCGCAGTAGGCAGAAGCCCCCTGGAATCCTATAATACCTGCTATTGAGGCCACGCTTATTATCTTGCCGTAATTGTTCTTCATCATCTCCCGTGCCGCTGCCTGTGAGCAAAGATAGGTGCCCTTGAGGTTGATGTCAATGATCTTCATCCATTCCTCTTCAGTGAATTCAAGGAGCGGCTTGAGCTTGAACACCCCTGCATTGTTGACAAGAATGTCAATCCTGCCGAATTTTTCAATTGTCCTGCTGATGAGATTCTCCACCTCATCCTTGCTGCTCACATCGCACTTGATGCCGAGGGCATCAACGCCGAATCTCTCTGCAATCTCTCCTGCAGTCTTTTCACAGTCTTCCTGTTCAATGTCAGAAATAACAACCTTGGCTCCTGCATACGCAAGCCTTTCAGCTATGCTCCTGCCTATGCCCCTTCGCGAGCCTGTAACAACAGCAGTCTTGCCGTTAAGGTCAAACATTCTACCACCTCTTTTAGCGATTTAATCTTTGTATATTATTATATATCACTGTTTTACTGCATGTCCTTATGATATATAAATATTATCATAGGGTATTGTCCGACTGTCCGGTGCTGCTGCAGCCGCAGCACTCTTCCTGAATGCAATATTTGCAGTATTCCACAGGCATATTCCAGGGGTATATCCCATATGCAGAATCAGGAAAAGACAAAATATAAAAGGCGGCATTTCCATTAGTCAAATATTTTATTTGCAGGGGGTTGGTTTATTAGTTGATTTATTCAGGTGGTTTATTCCATGGGAAGCATTCAGGATGAGGTTAAGAAGCTCAGGAGAAGCGGGGTTGGCAGGCTGGTTGACCGCAGGATGAGAGAATTCAGGAAAACCGGCAGAGGAGGAGATGATGATTACTTCAGGGAGCTGTGCTTCTGCATCCTGACTGCTAATTCAACAGCAGAGAGATGCATTGATGTCCACACCAAGGTTGGATCCGGCTTTCTCAGGCTGCCTGAGAGGCAGCTAAAGGAAAAGCTGAGGCAGCATTCGTGCAGGTTCCATACAAAAAGAGCAGGTTATATTGCAGAGGCAAGGAAACACAAAAGAAGGATAAAGGATGCGATAAGATCGTCGCAAAATTCTGCCGAAGCCCGGGAGTGGCTTGTCAGAAACATAAAAGGCATAGGATACAAGGAGGCAAGCCACTTCCTCAGGAACACAGGGCATGAGGGCTTGGCAATAATAGACTTCCACATAATAGACATTCTTTCAAGGAACATGCTCATAAGAAGGCCCAAGTCACTGACGCCTTCAAAGTACATGGCTATAGAGGAAAAGCTGAAGCGTCTTGCAGATGAGGCAGGCGCAAGCCCTGCAGAGCTTGATCTATACTTGTGGTACATGGAGACAGGAAAAATACTTAAATGAAACAGCCATCCCCTTCAGAGGTGATATGATGAGCTGCGGCCATTGCGGGTCAAAAAAGAAGAAGAAAAAGTGACTTGCTCATGGTTTCTTTCCGGAAACCAAAACAGTTAAATAGTAATCTGACAATGTATATATGCTATTGTATAGAGGAATAAGACAGTAATAATAACATCTTAGGGGGTAATAAGAATGACAAAAACAGAGGAAAACCTGAAAAAAGCATTCTCCGGCGAGAGCCAGGCGAGAAACAAGTATGATTATTTCGCAAAGGTAGCCAGAAAAGAGGGCTACCTGTACATAGCAAGGATATTTGAGGAGACCGCGCTTAATGAGATGCAGCACGCAAAGGACGAGTTCAAGCTCCTGAAAGGAATAGGCGACACAAAGGCCAACCTCAAGGCAGCCATTGCGGGGGAGCATTACGAGAACTCAGAGATGTACCCCAAGATGCAGAAGGATGCAGAAGAGGAGGGGAATGATGAGGCTGCAAAGCTCTTCAGGGAAGTGGCAGAAGTGGAAAAACAGCATGAAGCAAGGTACAGGAAACTTCTTGAGATGGTGGAAAAGGGCGCTGTTTTCAAAAGGGAGAGGCCCATAAGGTGGAAGTGCAGCAAGTGCGGCTACATATACAAGGGCAAGGAGCCTCCAGAGGAATGCCCGTCCTGCAAGCATGAAAGGGAATATTACGAGCCTGAGTGCATGTGCTTTCAGGAAGACTGCGAGTGCTGCGGAATGTAAGAATACAGCAGAACACACCGAAAAATAGGAGGTGGCAAAAATGCTTTCAAAAATACCAATAGATCTTGAAAAAATTGATGAGAAGAGCATTGACACAGAGATACTCAGGGCAGCCATAATAGCCGAGCTTGACGCCATAAACCTTTACGAGCAGATGGCGGGCCTTGCCAGGGACAAGAACCTGAAGGAGATACTGCTTGACGTGGCAAAGGAGGAGAAAACCCATGTCGGAGAGTTCCAGGCAATGCTTCTCAACAGGGACAAGCAGCAGGCTGAGGAGCTTGAAGCAGGAAAGAAGGAAGTAAAAGAAGAGGTCGGGGAGTGAGGTGAAATGATGGCTGAAAAGGACGCGATATACAAATGCTCAGTATGCGGCAATGTTGTAGAGGTGCTGGAGGCTCACGAAGGCAGTCTCGTATGCTGCGATAAGGAAATGGAAAAGCAGGAGCCAAAGGGAAAGGAGCAGGAAGGCAGGGAAAAGCACGTGCCAGTGGCGGAGACAGAAGGGAATAAGGTGAATGTTAAGGTGGGCTCTGTCCCTCATCCAATGGAGGAGGAGCACCACATAAAGCTTATTGAAGTGTTGAAAGAAGGAAAGGTGATTGCATCTGCAAGGCTTTATCCAGGAGAGAAGCCTGAGGCAGAGTTCTGCCTTGAGCAGTCTGCAGAGGGCCTGACAGCAAGGGAATACTGCAATATCCACGGCCTCTGGAAAGCATAGGGTGGTGGTGATGGACAAGAGATTCTACTGTTGTTGCTGTCAATAAATGATATTATCAGCCCAGAACCTCAACCCTAACCCGGCACTTCTCCCTGAACCTCTCTGCATCCTCCTTCTTTCCGACAACACTCCCATAGTGCATGGGGATTGCCACTTTTGGCCTGACGCTGTTCACTGCTTCTGCAGCCTCTTCTGCTGTCATCACATAAGTTCCGCACACAGGGACAAGGGCTATGTCAATGTCTTTTAGTGAATTCATCTCAGGTATGTGGTCAGTGTCTCCTGCATGGTATATCCTTTTTCCGTTGACCCTGAACACAAAGCCCACCCATTCATTCTCCTTGGGGTGGAACTGCTTGTCCTTGTTATAAGCAGCCACTGCCTCTATCTCGGTGCCCTGCACATTCACCTTGTCTCCGGGCCTCACAAGGGTTACGTTTGCTATCTCCAGGCCTGACAGTTTGCTCTGGCAGTCAGGCACTGTGACAATTATGGTTTCTGGCTTTATTATCTTTTTTATGTCCTCAACACTGCAGTGGTCAAAATGCTCATGGGATAAGAGTATGAGATCAGCCTTCTCTCCCCCTTCAATCCTGAAAGGGTCTGTGTATATCACCCTGTCATTCTTTACCTTGAAGCCTGCGTGGCCCAGCCATTCAATATTGACTCCTTCAATCTCCATTGTCTCACCCTCTTTCTTCTCTCACTCCATTATATTAATAATTTTCCTTTGTGCATTATCTTCCTGCTGTCCGCGTATATTGTCGGGTTTCTGAAAACCCCGTCAAGGTGGCACGGAGCATAAACACTGCCGCCCATGCCCCTGCTGTTCCCAAGAGCAATGTGGGCTGTGCCCATGACCTTCTCATCCTCAAGCACAACGCCGGAAATCCTGGCTTTGTTGTTTGTGCCTATTCCCAGCTCAGCTATGTTGTAAGCCTCTTTTCCGCATCTTCTTAGCATTTTCCTCAGCTTTTCTGCTGCCTTCCCTCCTTCAATCCTTACTGCACAGCCTTTTTTTACTCTTATCCTCACCTGCCTGTCCACTTTTCCAACGCCTCCGAAGCTGGCGTCAACAACAAAGACACCTTCTGCAGTTCCCTGTGCAGGTGCGAATCCCGCCTCTCCTGCAGGAAGATTGTTCACCTGGCCTTTTCTGTGTATCATCCCCTCCTTTTTTCTGGTGTCCATCTTCCTGCCCATTCCCATGGTTATGTCGGTGCCTTTGGCTGTAACAACCCTTATCTTCCTGCACCTGTTCAAAGCCTTCTTAATCCTGTTGGTCCTCTCTGCAATGCTGTTGTAGTCAGCTGACATGCCTCTCCTGAAGACCTCTTCTGTTATTCCCGGCAGTGTGGCTATCCTCGCGCTCTTTGAGGCGTTTCTCACAGCATCTGTGTGGCTCAGTGATTTTGTGGTGGGGGCCATTATAACGTCAAAGCTTTTCATCATTCCCGCAAGGCTCTCAGGAGGCTCCTCTCCGTGCATCTTTCCCTCAGGAATCTCTGCAAGCACAGCCCTGGCTCCTGCCTCAATTCCGCTGTCAAACAGCGCCTCACCTATTCTTTTTCTTTTCCTGTCAGTTATGACAAGAAGGGTCTCTCCCTTCCTTAGTTTCATACACTGCTTCAGCGCTGTTTCTGCTGCTTTTCTGATAGAAATGCCCATTGCCTCTCACCTGCTTTTGCCTGCCCCTCTGCCGGATTATCTTTTTATCTATCTTATTATTCTTTCTATTTTATCTTTCTATTTTTTTGAGGCCTTTCCACCACTCATTGGGGTCTCTCTTCTCTGCCTCCCTGAGAATTTCTTTCGCGCTCTCTGTCCTGAGAACCTTCTTTACATTTTCTATCCAGTTCTGCGCGTCCCTGTATCCTGCCTTCACATACTCTCTTGCCTGCACAGCATTCTCAAGAAGGTCAGCGTCCCTTGCCACAACAGCTTCTTTTGTTTCCTGATCCTGGAATTCCTCGTGCAGCGATAAAATCTCTTTGCCTATGCTGCCCAGGCCATTTGCCTGCTCCTTGCGGGCTTGTGTTTCTGCTGCCCTGAAGTCAATGTACCTGTGGCCCACCTTGTGGAGGTCATTAAGCCTGCTCTCATGAGCGTCATTGAAAAGGCACATCTCAACAACTCTTGATGAGTCAGCTCCCTCCATCTTTGCCAGCACAAGCCCTATTGCCGCTGCCCTGAAGCTGTGCTCTGCCACACTCTCAGGATTGTCTATTCCGAGAAGCCAGAATCCGCTTCTCTTCACCCTCTTGAGCTGGCCAAGCTCGTAAAAAAAGTCAGCAATCTCAGCAGTGTTCTTCATCTTAAACCCACCTCTCTGTGCGCTGATATTAAGTTAATAAGGGCTTTTTATAAAGTTTTTTAAAACGAAACATTTATATATGAACAACCATTTAATTCAGCTCATAATGGCTGATGAATCAGTGTTCAGAGGTGCACTGCTATTCCTTGATGAAATTGGAATCTATGATGTTGTGCTGCCCTTTCTTCTCGTTTTTGCCATAGTGTTCGCTGTGCTGGAAAAGACAAGAGTCCTTGGCGTGGAGAAGATAGAAGGGGTTGAGTACACAAAGAAGAACATCAATGCGATTGTCGCGTTTGTGGTGGGCTTCCTTGTGGTGATATCAACCAGGCTTGTGGCTGCAATCAATGAGGCAATGGCCAACATAGTCCTCCTGCTGCTTGTCTCAATAAGCTTCCTGCTGCTTGTGGGCTCATTCTACCATTATGAAGAGCAGGTCTCTCTGGTCGGGAGCTGGAGGAGCTTCTTCATGATCGTGGTGTTTGTCATAATAGTGATGATATTCCTCAATGCTATAAAGACAGAGGGAGGGGAAAGCTGGCTCGGGGTTTTCTGGAATTTCCTTGCAAACAACTGGGCGACAAGCTACACAGCCTCAATAATCCTGCTTGTGGTTGTGATAATAGTCATACTCTTTATCACGCACGAGAAAAAACCCTCAAAAGGTGGAGGGGGAGAAGAATGATAAAAGAGGGGTCAGAAAATGGTGTCATACTTTGAGAACGCAATAATATGGCTTGATCAGATAGGTGTTGCTGACGTGATTGTGCCTTTCTTCCTTGTTTTTGCTATTGTTTTTGCTGTAATGCAGAAGACAAAGATGCTTGGAGAGCCGAGGGAGAAGAAGAACCTTAATGTTATTGTGGCTCTTCTTCTTGCTCTTGCCGTGGTGATACCCCATGTTACAGGAAGGTATCCCTCACAATATGATGTGGTTGACATAATGAACAGGGCCCTGCCCCAGGTGTCCCTTCTTATAGTGGCTGTGATAATGGTCCTGCTCCTCATAGGGCTTTTTGGAGGGGAGGCCAACTGGGTGACAGGGCCTTTCGCGGGCTTCATAGCCGTTCTAGCCTTTGTGCTTGTGGTTTATATCTTCGGCGCGGCAGCCAACTTCTGGACCTATGCAGGCTGGCTTGACTGGCTGAGGGATCCTGACACTCAGGCCCTCATAATAGTGCTGCTGGTCTTCGGGCTCATAACCTACTTCATAGTCAGGGAGCCAAAGGAGTCAAAAGGAGAGGGCACTTTGAAGAGCATATCAGACTTTTTCAAGAGGCCGGGACATTAGCATATTCCCGAACTAAAACGTAGTAAAAAATGGTGACAATACTTGAGTCAGGGATTCTGGAGCATTTCACCATAATATTCTCTCTTGTGTTTGTCATCGCTATTGTCTATGGCATATTCCAGATGGCCAAGATATTCGGGGACAACAAGGGACTCCACGGCATCATCGCCCTGGTGGTCGGGCTTCTTGTGATAATGGTGCCTGACATCACCAAGATTATTTCAGTCATGATTCCCTGGTTCGCGCTCTTGTTCATATTCATACTTTTCGTGCTGGTGGCCTACAAGATATTCGGGGCGAGTGACGAGGACATAGCAGGAGTGCTTAAGAGCGACAATGTGGTCATATGGGTAATAGTCATAATTGTCATTGTCATAGTTGTTGCGTCTTTCTCTAATGTTTACGGCCAGAGGCTGCTTTCTGAATCATCTGAAAATGGAGGAGAAGCTTCTGACTCAGGTGCGGAATCCAGGGATGATGGCACCGGAACACCTTCATTCGGCCAGAACGTGAGCGCCACCATATTCCATCCAAAGGTTCTTGGCATGCTGTTCATTCTCATAGTTGCGATATTCACAATATCCCTTCTTGCGATGAAAAGCAAGCCGTAATATAGGGCTGCATTGGCTTCATTATCACAAAGAGATGGAGAACTGGCAAATCATAAAAATCCGAGCAATCGCCTAACTGAAACATAAATGTTTCAAAGCTTGTTTTTGGAACTAAGAAAATATGAAATATTTTCTGTTGTTTCAGTTTGACGGCGATT
>CAYNHV010000002.1:0-114509 GCA_964397315.1 uncultured Methanosarcinales archaeon | reverse complement strand
TCATCCTTATCCTTGAGTATCCCAACAAGCTCATGGGCAATAGATTTATCACCGACTTTTCCCAATGCGTTTATTGCCGAATCCCGAACAGAACTGTCTTCGCCCTTGTCTTTACTAATAATAACAAGCTCAGAGACAGCAGATTCATCACCGATTTCCCCCAATGCGTATATTGCCGAATTCCGAACCGAACTGTCTTCGCCCTTGTCTTTACTAATAACAACAAGCTCAGAGACAGCAGATTTATCACCGATTTCTCCCACCTTCCGGATTGCCAACTTTCGTTCAATTCTACTTTCATCCTTGTCTATTATAATTCCAACAATATCAGAAACTACAGATTCATAATCAATATATAGCATTGCATCAACTATAAGATGTTTAAGTAATTTATCTTCCGTATTAAACATATTCGTTAGTCTATTAGCTGCATATTTTGTTTGATTCTCTTTCAATATCTCTATCGTTGAATACTTATCCAATTTCTTTCTTAGTAATGCTGATAACGTGTTGTCCTGATGTTCCTCCTTTACACAACCGGACAGTTTTGCCGCAAGTAGAAGGTCGACTTCCATGGCAATCACAACAATACGACTTTCATGATTCAAATCATCAATCAATCCCATCATCAATGATATTGGTTCGGTCCATTTAAGATAATTAAGATAACCCTTCTGAAATTTTTCATCCCGCAGCCCTTCTTCATTCTCTAAAAGCCGTCTTTTTAATTCCAATGCTGCGAAATATTCGGAAAGTATCTGGTGAGTAAAAAATGATTCTTTATGTACATTGTGTAATAAGCCCGTTCTCATGGTTTTATTCTTAAAATCCTTTCCTGGCTTTCGTTCAGCAGGCAACTCGTTAATTATTGCATTGTATCTGTCTTGGTCAAAACTAATTTCCCAATTTATACTTCTGTTTCTATTGATTTTAAAGGCTATTATGGGAAGAATCTCTGCGATGTCATTATCGTCAAGTGCAACATCTTTTTGTTCACGCTTTTTTAGATATTCGATTTCAACCAACCTTTCAAGAAGCTTCCCTTTAGTCGGAGGTAGCTCCTCATTCGGTTGATAGATTTTTCCAATTGCGTTCAAATAAAAGGGAACGCTGGCCAATCCTAAGAGATTTTGCTTTTCAATTTGTTTCAATGCGCCTGCTGCCTTTTTTGGATAGTGTACTTCAAGAAATTTTCGTATATCTCTGTTTTTATCAAAATACTGCAACTCAAAACGCTCAAAATCATTCAGAAATTTGGGATGCAAAAACTTCCTTGTGGTAATAAAGCATTTAAGCTTCTTATGATTACCTCGATTTATCCAACATTCAATGTCCTCCCTTAAATCATTGCTAGTAATTTCATTAAAACCGTCTAATATCAAAAGGATTCGCCCATTTTCAATAAAATCGTCAAGGTTATCCTCACTCAAACTTCTGAAATCAGAAATAGTGTTCTCAAGTCCTTCAATAATGAAATCGAAAAAGGATGATTTATTACGTGCGAAAATAGATTCGAGAAATATTGGAATTATTTGAGGGGAACTCTTCCTCAACTCTTCAATAGCAACATCGTAAAAATATTTCTCAACAGCAGAGGTCTTGCCAATACCAGGCTCGCCAACAATAAGAGCCTTCTTATTCTCTGCCTTCCCCAAAAAATCTAGAATCTTCCCGGAAATATAGCCGAAAGATTCAGGAGAAATACCCTCACCCTTCAATTCCCTTTTCCTGAATTCCTTTGTTCTCTCAACATAATCAAATAAATCCTTCTTCTTTTCAGATTTGTCAGGAGTTAGAGTCTGCTGCTCGATGTACTTGTCCTTCCCTGCCCAACGAGAAAACCGCTCATCTTCAACAAGCTTTTGTAAGTATTCCTTAAACTTCGCTTCCCAAAACGCTTTGTCATTAATTTCAGGTCCTCTTTTGCTTCCAATTTCTTCTTTCGCAACAGAAATAGGCTTCGGCATGACTTTTTTATCCCATAATAATTGGCAACCATTCTCTCCCTGTCCTTGTTTTTGCCGCTTGTTAAATTGTAATATCTTAACTTGTTGATTAGAACCTGCTCCATCACCGACTAAAAAGTAATCATTGAATTTCTTTTGAATTTTATTGATCTGAACTATAATGTTGTGTTCGTCGAATTCTGTCCTGATAATAGGAGAGCCATCATCGCACAAGATACATCTTAAATAATCATAAATCTCTCGATACGTGTGAAAATTATAGTCCGAAAGCAACTCACAAATACGATACTGCTGATTTTCTTTAAATTTGTGCTTATCTCTAAGGACAACAACCTTTCGGACAAGCTTAAGGAATTTACTCGCGTCCTTCATGACCTTTCCATTTCTTTAAAATGTTTTAGCAGAAAATACATTCCGGTAACCGAATATTTCAAGTCTGGATGAATATGCTCCACCCTCGGCAACCTATCCCTGCTAAAAGATGGAACAGTGGTATCGCTTAAAAATTGCCTGAATCTTTTATCCAGCCTGTGAGCTTTGTATTCACAAAAGTCTGATGTGCCTGTAGCATGCTCATAAACACCAAGCGCTTTACCTAACCTATTCATATGCTCCCACTTCAACTTAGAGTTACCCTTCTCTAAACGAGTAATATAATTCTTTGTTAACCCCGACCTGGACGCCAAATCGTCCCTCGTCATGAAAAGCGCCTTGCTAAGCATCTCAACCTGCTCTGACTCATCAGGAGATGTGTATGGTGCAGTCCTCATAACATACAAATATACCTGCTTACCGAGATCTTCGGACTTATATGGATAGCGATTTCTCGGCAAATCAAAATCCTTTATTGACTCATACAACTGAGAAACAGTCCGCAACACCGGATAAGTTTCCCCAGACAAACGCTTCAAGTTAGACGGTACCCTGTCATCCAGCAAAAACTCGTAAAAATTCCTCCAATTCAGATCAACCTCTTGCTTATTATCATAAAAAATATCTACCGGCAAGTCAAATTTACGGCAAATCCTTTCTAAGTGTTCAAAATTCGCAACAATAGGTGGTGCCCTAATTCTGTCCTCTAATCCCGTAATGGGCCTAGGTCTGCTGAAAAACACTTCCTGAGTGTAAGCAAACAACCTTCTAGCTTCTTCCCTATCAAATCCCTCGTACTCCATTTTATTACGTTTAAGTGGTTAATAAACTGTATATCCCCGATTCGCCGGTATTTATAAATTTTTCGTTTTCTTCTGTGTCACATAAGTGGCTGATTTGAATGAAAAATCGGATAAGCCGTGCCGCAAAAACCAAAAAGCCTCAAAAAAAGGCCAATTTTTAACCGGTCATGTCTCATAACTGCCTGTTTGTAAAGATATATTTCCGAAAAAGACAGGTTAAATAAAATATTTTTCTTCACACTGCTATCTATGGTATGCTGTTTTCATAATCGAAGGCTAGGAGAGTTCAAATGCCAATCATCCTCTATTTCATTCGTGGAAAATTGTTCACTTATATCTACATCAGGATCGGCAATCAAAAAAGTTGCAGGAAAAAATACGAGTAAAAGGTGAAGAAGGCAAGTAACCCCTGCATTTAAACAAGGCTGGACACTATGGCACAACAAAACCCCAAATACCGATTCAACGCCAAAACATGGCGCTTCTACAAGAATGGGGAGTACATCAAGCTGCCAGCTGCCCTTCTGAAGCTCCTTTATTATCTAAGCTTCACGGTTGAAGAGCTTCCCTATATCCCAGGTGATGAAAAAATTGATGATAACTCCCTGTTTGAGCTTAGAAAAAGGCTTGGCAAGGTAATCGGCAAGGATTCTGCCGGTGAGTTGATTGAATGCCTCACCGGGCTTGGGCACAGGTTCAACCCTGAACTTCTTGAAAACAACCTGCTTGTGGTCGAGAACCCACCCACGAAAAAGCCTTCTTCTGAACTCCCATTCAATTATATAAGCCTTGATGAATACGCTCCCTTCACCCGTAAGAAAGGAGGCTATCAGGAGGAATATGAGTAATACAGGAGCAATCACGGCCAATCTTAAGGAAATCTTATGGGAAAGCAAGGTGAAAATCAGGAGCAAATCCGGGGAAAGGCAAATGCAGAAAAACGGAGCAAAATCAGGCGCTTCAAAGAATGTTGCCCTCACACAGCAACTTATAAGCCATACTGTGAGCACATGCCAATATTGCCTAATAACAGGAAGGAACAACACATACCCCAAGCAGCAGGGAGGAGGTGATAAAGGCCAGAAAGCAAACAAAAAGAAAAGGCAATAGAAAGAAAACCACCCCAACCCCCAAAGAAAGGAAAATCAAATGCAAAACAAAGCAAAATGCCCCAAATGCGGCGAGAAAACCCTTGAAATCCAATGCCGCGGCAAAAACCAAAGGCTCTGGGCCTGCAAATCCGGCAAATGCTCCAGCGGCTCCTTAAAAATGGCCACTTTCTTCCAACCCGGGAATAACGTGCCCGTCATCTTTGAGCTTAAGCCAGGCCAGATGCACCCAATAGAGGAAAGCTTCTCAGAAGATGCTTCTGAGGAAGCGATTTAGGGAAAGGAGTTTTGCTATGAACGCTGACGCAATGATTCAGTTTTCCGAGGCGCTCATGTGGTTCGGGTGCTGGTTTGTCGCAGGCTGCCTGACAATCCTTCTGGGAGTTAAGCTGGCCGAGCTTGCCCTGTTCGTGCTGCAGCAGTTCAGGGCCTTGCTTCAGGCTGTCGCACCCACAAGGCAGGGCTTTCAAAAGCCCGCCTCCTCTGGGTATGTAAGGTATAACAAGAGAAAACTCATCAGGAAAGGAGTAATAAAATGAGGAGAGTTGTGAACGGCAAAGAAGTTGACATTCGCTCAAACGAAAGCGGAACTGTCTGGTCTGAAGACGTGAGAAAGGCAGCCGGAATACCATCCGACAGGTCTCTTGTCCTGCAGGCACCGGGAGGTGGTAACCGGCTCGTGCCTTCAAGCGGTAATTTTGTTTTTCCCGAGGACTACAGCATCGCTGATGTTCCCTCACATAAAAGGGGAGGGGCGCACAGCGCCCCTTTCCCCACCCTCTTATACCACATTGACGCCCTCTCCTATGCCTGCCCCGTGGACGTTTCAGAGGACGGCTCCCACATAAAAGTTCACGATGTTCACCTGCCCACGGGCTACAACCTCAGCAGAATCCCCATTCTCATAGAGATCCCGCCGGATTACCCACTCTCCCCGCCGGGAGTGGGCAGCCACCGTATATTCGTCCCCTCAAGCCTGCGCTACCACGGCAGAAAACCCGGAGACCTTCACGAAGGAAGCAATTTCAGGGATGACCCTTATTGGGCCTGGTGGTGCTATGAAAACATCAAGTGGGATCCCAACTATGACGACCTGATAGTGTTAATAGAGATGATAAGGGCGGACATGAAAAACCCCAAAACGTGAAGGGAGTAGCAAGATGAAGCATTTGCTGAGAATGACAAGCCGCGATTATGAAATTATCAGACAACATCTCATGAGTGATGAGAGGGAGCAATTTCTTTTCATCCTTTGTGAGAAGACAAAACCCAATCCCGACACATTTGCTTATTCGGTAAAGGAAATACTGATACCGGATGAAAAGGAAATGAAAACGCACAAGGCCGCGTTTGTAGAGCCTAAAAAGGAATTCCAGCTCAAGGCCTATGAGGTGGCAGCGAAAAACGGAAGCACACTGATTGACGTGCACAGCCATCCCTTCCAGCAAACCCCATCATTCAGCGGCACAGACCACGCTGAAGGCAGAAGAAACGCAGAGTTCCTCTCAAAATGCAAGCCGCGCCTGGACTTCAGCCTCATAGTGTTCAACAGCCACGCCACCTCATATTCGGGAATGATTTTCAATTACTCAAAAAACGAATTCGTTCCACTGGAAAGAATAGAAGTGCTCGGAAGCCCCTCCATCATAATGCACAACCATGAAGCGCCGAAGGAACAAGAGAAAGATGCAATGTATTCAAGGCACCACATCATCCCCGGCTGGAAACAGCACGCCCTGCCGAACTTAACAGTTGCAATCATAGGAGCAGGCGGCATCGGAGCAGAAGTATTCCAGAAGCTCGTCTGCCTCGGGGTTGGAGAAGGAAAAGGAGAAATCATCCTGATAGACGATGACATCATAGAAAAATCAAATTTGCCGAGAATACCCTACGCCACAAGAGAAGACATCGGCAAGCCCAAAGTGCAGGTAGCAGCCAGATACGCAACCCACAAAAACCCCAACATTAAAACCTTTATCGTCAACAAAAAAGTTCAGGACAAAGAAACTCTTGAAACCCTCACCAGCGCCCAGGTCATAATGGGATGCGTGGACTCAGAAGCAGCAAGAAAAACCATCACCCAAATCTCCACAGAGCACGACATCCCATACATAGACGCTGCCAGCGAAATAATACCAGAAGAGAAGGGCTACCACGCCGGAGGCCAGGTAAGAACCACCATTCCGGGAGAAGGCTGCCTGATATGCTACGGCGGAATAGACCTCAGCGAAGCAGCACAGGAAGAAACCACAGAAGAAATAGCCGAGGACTACAAAAAAGCAGGATACATCCGGGGCACAAACGAAACCCCCACACCCTCAGTAATACACCTCAACAGCACAATCAGCAGCATAGCCATCTCACAATTCATAAAGCTCGTATTCGGCGAAAACCTCAAAGGCCAGAAAGCCATCTTCTACGACCAGCAAAAGATGAGCCTGATGACAGCAGACTTTGAAAAAAGCGAAAACTGCCCACTATGCGGGGAAATCACGAAAAAGAAAAACCAGGCAAAAAAACCGGGAAAAGCAAACGAAAAGCAGGAGAGAGAAGGAAATGAAAAAACCAAAGGCAAAACTGGCCCTCAAGCTCACCGGACTCAACAACAAGAAGTTCCCGGAGAATTCCATCCATCACGGCATAACAAATGACCGCAGGGAGAATGACAGGCGCAAGCCGGCCAACACGAATGATGAGGTTCTCCTCTCAACTGTAAAGCGCACCCTCAACGATGCAGAGGAAGAGGGTGTAGAGCTTGATTATGAGAGGCTGCTGCACATGGAGAATGATGAGGCATGGGAGGAGATAAGAAAGCAAACAGAGGAGCACGACGCCTACGAGCAAGAGGAAACCTTTGAAACAGACGAGGAAGGCGAATAATGCAGAGAAAGTGCCCGTTCTGCGGCAGCAACAACCTTGCGCTTCTTGAAACAGGCCGCTTCCAATGCCAAAGCTGCGGGCAGCAATGGCAGCTCCAGGACAACACAGCACAACCTGCAACAGTGCAGCAGCCTGACCCGCAGCTTGTAACAAGAAGGCGAAGCATCGGCAGGCTCACGCGCTCAAATGAGGGCATTTTGTATGACCGCGAGCAGATAGACGAGGAAACAGAAAGCGGCATGAACACGACCATAACCCGCTCATTCAACACCTCAGGAGCAGGCTACCTTGTACACGAGGACAAGGACATTCTTGGTGCATGCTCGCAATGCAAAAGCCTGGTGCACGCCAGCGAAGCAGCATCATGCGAATACCACAGCTCCAGAGAGCTTCTATGCGGGAATTGCAGGCACGAGTTCAACAGCAGGACAATGTGCAGGAGAGCCTACATCATCAGCATAACCACCACAATCCTGCTCTTCCCCATCAAACTAACACTTTGGCTCACAGGACAAGTGCTGAGCCTGCTCTTCCTCAAGGAGTAATAGCAATGAAGTCAAGACCGCCGCAGAACTCATTCCTGTTTCAATTCCTCCAGCTCATACAGCTCGCAGGCAAAGAGAGCGACAGCAGAGCGCTCAAGGCGCTAAAGCTCCTTCAGCTCGACGAAAGCCACCAAAAATCACCCTTCGTGCAAAGCGTGAAAAAAGAACTCACCCAGACCATAGCGGCCAACTCAACAGCAGGTGAGAACCCAAACCCCTACAGGCACCGAATCAACCATGAAGACGCCCACGGCCCCCTGGAACTGGGCCAGGTCATCTACGACTTCAACCAGCCTATGAGTAACCAGCCGGTCTACAGCCTCTACCCCATTGAGTTGACATGCCCAAACCTCATCGCTGGGGGAACAGGAAGCGGCAAGACCAATATACTTTACGTTTTGGCGTCCGAGATTCACCGCTTCAATCAAACTTACGGATTGAAAGAAGATGACCGTATAGGGATGTTTTTCTTTCAGACAATGAAGCTTGATGAGGATTACCTTTACAACATTAATGATGAGATAATTTTTCTTGATTCGGACACGTTAAAAATAAATCCCCTCTGGCATGAAGGGCATAACAGAGAGATAGTTTTTCAGCGCTTCACAAAACTTGCAGGCGAGGTATTCTTCTTCCGCGAAGGAAGCGCCAACCAGGTAAGCACCCTTCTTGAAAAGCTGGATAAGCAGCACAACGGCAGGCCATTCTCTGTTTACGAGCTTTACGAGGAAATCAAAAAGCTCCCCAGAACAAGGTACGAGGGAGTTCTTGAAAACCGCTTCGCCGGACTTTTAAGCAACAAGAGCGGGAAGATATTTGACTGCCTCAAAGGGCTTCCCCTGGAAAAGCTCGCCCACGAGTTCGTAATCATAAACCTCACGGATTTAGATTATTATTCGCAGGAGTTCATATGCTTAAACATCTACCAGTACTTAACGGAGGTGTACAAAAGAAAATGAGCAAACTGAACACAGTTCTTGTTTACGATGAAGGTGACACCACCTTCAGCAAACACGCCGAGCAGGCCATGATAGGATACCCCACAGCATCATCACTGTTCACAACATCACGCTCTTCAGGCGTGGGCGCAGTAGTCATAACACACCAGCCCCATCTCGTCCTGTCCAGCCTCAGAAGCGAAGCCTACACAAAAATAATCTTCAACCTCTCAGATGCTGAAGACGCGAGATACATGGGCCAGGCCTGCAGCCTCTCAAGAGAAGAGCAGGAAATGATCTCAAAGCTTCCCAACTACCACGCCATAATCTCAACCAGACGAATACAAAGGCCGTTCATAATCAAGGCATTCAACAAGGCAGACGAGATAAGGAAGAAACCCGTAATACTCAAGCCTGAAGCCAGACAAAAGGTTAAAGAACTGCAAAAGCAGGTAATACCAAGAGAGCAGGCAGCATACAATACAGAATCAACTCCAAAAGCTGAACTGAAAGCTGTTAAGGAAGCCCCCTCATTCTACTTTGACAAAGACGCCGGAATGCTTCTGGAAAACATACACGAGCACCCTTTCCTCACCACAGTAGAGCGCTATAAAATGCTCAACCTTTCAGCCTCAAAAGGAAACAAGGCACTCAACACCTTAATAATGAAAGGCCTTGTCTCAAAAGAGTCAGCAAAAACAAGAAAAGGCAGGGGAGGAGCGGCAAGCCTCACAGACATAAAAAAAGAAGGTTTGAAAGCACTGGGAAAGACGAGCAAAAAATACACAGGAAAAGGCGGCCTGAAACATGCCTACTATGAGAAAAGGATTGCCGAATATTATGAAAAAAACGGCTGCGAAGCCAAACAGGAACACCTGGACTGCGATGTTGCAGTAAAAACACCTGAAGGGCTTATTGCAGTGGAAGTGTGCATCCACACCACAAACATACAGGACAACATAGACAGAAACCTCAAAAACGGCTTCAACAAGACAATTCTTGTTTTTGAATTAAAGGAAGCCATGAAAAAGACAGGCATCCAGCCCTCAAAGAACGTTGAGCTGAAGCTCATAGACGACTACCTGGAGTAAGCCATGAACCTCGAAAAAATAGATTTAAGAAATCTCCTGAGGCGCATCGCGTGGAAGCGCAGCATCATAATAATCACCACAGCAACCATAGCCTACTACCTGCTCACTCACGACATCTCATTCAACATTCCATCTCCAGGCCTCCACCTGCCGCAAATCAGCATACTCCACCACAACAACCCGGTGCTCTCAGCAGTATCCCTTGCAATGCTCCTCATAAGCATCATCGCAGCAATAAAGCTGTTAAGGAGAGGATAAAATGCACAGCCCAATCATGATAATCTGCTGCGGCCTCCAATGCTCGGGCAAGTCAACACTCTCAACAGAACTCAGCGAAAGATTGGGCATCAGCAGGGTGTGCACTGATGACATAAGAAAACGGCACTGCGACAACCCGGGCATCATCAACACAAACCCCCTGGAAAGGCATCACGTATACCGCCTAACCCTAAAGCAGGCAGAAGAGCACCTCATGGAGGGCAGAAGCGTGATAATAGACGGAACATTCGCCCTCAGAATATTCCGCAAAGCAGCATACCACACAGCAGAAAAGAACAGCGCACAGCCATACCTCATCCACTGCTTCTGCAACAACTACGGCATGATAAAAGAAAGGTACAGGAAAAGACAGGAGCAGAAGAAAAACAACACCCACCTCTTTGACGAATGGACAACACCCCAACCCTTTTACAAGCTTTTCCAGGAATATCAAAACCCAGACAGGGAAGCACTCCCATGCGGAGAGCCAATACCAATAATCAAATACGACACCCAGCACAACAAGGCATGGATAGAATACTCAGACGGAAGCAAAACAATAAATGAAATTCTTGAGGCAATAAAACAGCCGGAAAGGAACTAAGCCATGGAAAAGCTCCTCACAGCAAAGGAAGCAGCGGAAATGCTCAACGTCAGCGTCTCAGCCATCTACAAGTGGATAGACGAAAAACGAATAAGCTACATAGACCTCGGCCATGACGGCAGGAGATGCATCCGCTTCAGCGAAAAAGACATTGAAAGAAAGATCCTGGAGGCCAGGAGGAACTGAAAAAAATGCCCTCCCGTGCTATACTAATAACGGAAGCGGCAGCCGGCTCGTTGAAAGGAGCAGCCTAATGGCAAGCACTTACAAGCGAGCCGGAACCAACGGCAGGGTCACGTGGTACGTAAGATACCATGACCCCTTCGGCAGGGACATCCGAAAGGCCACAAAGGCCACGACCCAGCGCGAAGCAGAGCAAATCCTCGCCAGAATCATCATGGACATCGGCGGGGGAGCATACGAGAAAAGAATACAGCAGCGCAAGGTCACGTTCTTTGACATAGCAGAAGACTTTCTAACTTACGCCAAAGCTCATAAGCGAAGCTGGCGTAGAGACCAGGACTGCATAAAACACCTCAAGGCCTTCTTCAAAGACCGCCCAGCAGCAGACATCAGGCCAATGCACATAGAGGACTACATACTCTACAGGAAGAAATCCACAATGCGCAACGGCAAGCAACCCGCACCCGCAACAATAAACAAGGAACTCGCCTGTTTGCGGACAATCTACAACAGGGCAATAAGAAACGAAAAACTGGAAAACAACCCCATGAAACACATAAAGCTCCTGAAGGAGAACAACAAAAGAGACAGAGTCCTCACAAAAGAAGAATTCCAAAAACTGCTTACAGCATCACCAAAGCACCTCAAGCCCATACTCATAGCAGCCCACGAGACAGGAATGAGAGCAGGAGAAATATTCAGCCTCCAATGGGAGCAGGTAGACCTGGAAAGCGGATTCATCACACTAAAGCCGGAGCAGACAAAAACAAACGAGCCAAGAAAAATACCCATCAGCACACTGCTCCACGAGACACTCACTCAGAGCAAAAGGAAAGAAGGCAGCGTCTTCACCTACGCAGGAAAATCCATAGCATCAGTAAAAAGAGCGTTCAAGAGCGCATGCAAAAAAGCAGGCATCAAAGACTTCAGATTCCACGACCTCAGACACACCTTCATAACCAACAAAAGAAAAGAAGGAAAACAGGACAGGGTCATCATGGCAATAACCGGACACAAGACAATAAGCATGCTCACCAGATACGACACAATAGACGAGGAAGACCTCAAAAGCGCCATCTAAAGCAAATCCTGGCACATCCTGGCACATTTTCAAGAAAATGCCACCATCAAAAACAGCGTAAGTAACTGATTCTAAAGACAAAGCGCCTGTAGCTCAGGGGATAGAGCAACGGACTTCTAAAGCGATACGAGCCATTTTCCGCCAAATCCAAAAAACCAATCAAATCCGCTAAGTTACCGTAATAATTGAAATTTTCGGGTCGGCTGCCGCATTCCACACAACCCACAAAACCCCAAAAATTCCACCAATTTCACCAAATCCTGGCACATTCCTGGCACATTTTAAAAGCCCGCAAAGCCGGAAATCACAAGGCCCCCAGGCCCCTCAAAAAAACAAAAACAGAAAATCCTGGCACAAACACAAGCCGCTCAGCCCCTAAAATCAGGAAAGGGAAGCGGAGTAAGGGCGGGAAGGGAGCAGAGAGAATCAAAAGTGTAAGAAACAGGTGGCCAAATTTGCCAAAAATAATCAGGATAGTTATTATGGTGATATATGAGGTTCAATAAAGTTAAGATATTGGCAAACAATGTTCCAAATCTTAATATCGGCGAAGTACTTGATTACACCTGTATAGGCTTTGGAGTGGGGGACTAGCATGGATATCCTGTCACCAACAATTTCTCTTATTCAATTTCTTCTCAATTTGTGTAGAAATGCCAGATTAAAAGGTCCTGAAATGGATGGAATCATTGACCGTGCCATCAACAGTACCTCTATTCTACATGAACAATTTCCCTCATTGAGGGAACAACTTGGCGGATGGGTTAATTCCAATGATTTCATAAAATTTAAACAAATGATAGTGACTGGTAATGGCAATTTAAAAATTGCGGACTTGGTTTCGTCTTTTGTACATATTTCGGAATTTTTTGATAATGAAACGACTATAGATAGCGCGACCAAGATTATCGAAGATTTCATTAAAGCAATGATTCAAGAACTGCTTACTTCGTATCATGCTCCGTTATTCCTCGCAGGGCGCATCGAACACTATGGCGAAAGAACGACCGAATTCGGCAGAGCAAATATTCAAGCAACTAGAGATTCAGAAGAAAAGATTCTATCGAGAATTAATGAGTTTGAAAGTACATTATTAAATCATACTGGAGAGGCGAAAGTAAAAGACTCTCGATATAATGGAGATGAAAAGTCTTTTGAAGTAAGACATGAAACTGCAAGGGAAATACTTCAGAGTGGTAATTCACTCGAAGCCAAGCGATTGTATTTGCAGCTTAAAGAAGATATTGAAAAAGAAGATGCTACAAACATTGAACTTAGGGCGAAAATTGAAAATAATTTAGGACTATGTTTTTTAGAAGAAGGGGATTTCAAAGCGGCTTCAGAACACTTTGAATCAGGCCTTGTTTTAAACCCCAATGATATAAAAATACTGACAAATTCTGTAATGATGAGGCTTCAGAGTGGAGAAATAAAAAAGGCAAGTGATTCAATAAACAGAGCATTAGAGCTAGACTCTACAAATGAAGCAGTAAAAGCTATATACATACGACTTCTTGGTTCTCAGGGACGTTTCGATGAATTGAAACTATACGAGAACAAAGAGGTTTCTAAAGATGTTGCTTTCTCTCTTGGTGTCGTATATTCGCAGACGGGAGATTATGGAGCAGCTGAAAAGTGGTTTTACCAGTGTTTGGAATTAGAAGAAGACCCCCAAACAATGCTCCTTTTAGCGCAGGTATTCCTTCAACAAGCACAAATAGAACTTGAAGGAAACTATATAGACGGAGAAAGACATGATTCCCTACCTATGCGACGTTGTAATGAAGCTGAGCATCTATTAACAAAAGCAATTCAGCTTTTCAGCTCAAGGCCCCATAAATTATATATGGCTTATCAATCGCGCTCTGCTTGTCGTTTATTTATGGGCGAGCTTAAGAATGCGCTTGAAGATATTGATAAGGTGCTTGAATACAACGAAGAGGATGTTGATGCTCTTTGGAACAAAATCCGAATTTGTTTCCAATCAAGGAAAGCAAGTATTGCTAAAGAAGCCCTCGATAAGCTGGATAAACTTGGTGAAGGATATAAAGACCTGAACTTAAGATTCTGGACTCTTTTGAAAAATGGTTTCAGCAAAGATGCAAAGAGTATTCTCGATAAGAGCCTGCCCCCAGGAGAGACAGTTGATTTAAATAATTTCTCTTTTATTGCCGGAGCACTTATTGATGAACAAGAATATGACTTTGCATTAGATATCCTTAATAGAGGACTGGAAATTAAAGAAGATGATGTGTCTATACTCGTACTAAGGGCACAAGCTTATTGGGAAACAGGAAGAAAGAAAGAGGCGACTCATGATGTAAAAAAAGCTATTGGCATGTTGCCATCTGAGTCAAGTACGAATTCTATCCTTCCCCTTGCAAACGCAGCTTATCAAATAGGTGAATATGATGATGCTGTTGATTTGTATGAAAAAGTAAATGTTATTGGAACACATCTTATGCCTAGATATATGGATTCACTTACTCGAATAGGCAATGAAGAAAAAGCCTATAAGATTGCAAAAGAGGAGCGTGAAAAGTCTGGTGGAACCGTCATACCAGGCTTAACCGAATTTGAAGCCTCATCTTTGTTGAGTGTAGGGGCGTTTAAGCAAGCGTGTGAGTTATTCTCTAAATTAATTGAAACTGACCCTGAAAACGAGTTCTACCAAATTAATGCTCAAATCGCGCTATATAGGATGGGTGAACGGGATGAAGCTACGAAAGCAATGATAGAATATGCCAACAATCATCCACATAGCGCAAATGTGCTTATGGCGGCTGCAGAACTGGCTTCTTTCACTGGAAAGTATAAAGATGCTATCGATTTATCATATAAGGCCCTCATGGTTGAGTATGACAATCCTCATATCCAAAGAGCATATATAGGTACTTTTCTCAGGTCTGATTCAGATGGGGGGATGCTTGACCCCCCAGATACTGTTTGTGAGGACATTATGGTAAAATTAAAAGACAATAGTGGAAAAGAAATATGGATACATATAGTTTTTAATACTGATGAAAAATCAATCGCTACAAAATGGGTTGTTGATACCAATGCAGCGCAGAAATTAATTGGTTGTAAAAAAGAAGAAGAGTTCTCTTTAGAAACAAAAACCTACAAAGTTCTTGAACTTCAAACCAAATATGTAAGAGCGTTCCAGAAAGTACTTACAGAATTTAATTATTCATTCCCTGATGACCAAAGCGTGCACAGTTTTGATGTTTCCGACAATGATTTCTCTCAGATGTTATCAATAATCGATGAGGGGGCAAAAAAAGATAGTGATATTGTCCAAATATATAATGAACGAAAGCTTACGCTTGGTGCCATTGGGGTGCTGAAAGGGAAAACCCTTATTGATGCTCATCTGACAATGATTAGTGAGCCTAACCAACCAGTTTTCGTTTTTTCTGGAAGCACTGTTGAACGTGCATATGCTCAGAGTGTATTAAACGATAGAAGCAATGAAATAATACTTGATGGAACTGTTATTATAACCTTCTCAATACCTGGGCTTTTAAGCTTACTTCTTGAAATAAAACGACCCTTGATAGTATCTCAGCTTACCTTGGATGAATTTAAACGTTGTTACGACCAAAATCTCAGTTCTCCAAGACCAAAAGGATTTTTGAGCAAGAAGGGGGATAAATACATTCATCATGAATATACCAATGAAGACCAAAATAGCTTTGCTGAATTACTGAGTTCTCATATTTCCTTTATTGAGCAACACTGCGAAGTTGTCCCTGCCGTTGGCGCTTTAGATGGAATTTTAACGAATGGGAAAAAACTCAGGAAGGTGTTGGGGGAGGCTCAATTTGGAGCACTGGTTGCTTGTAAGGAACGAAATGCTATTTTGCTTAGTGACGATCAAGGATTCCGAGATATAGCGCAAAATGATTACAGAATTCCCGGTTGTTGGAGCCAGATCACACTTAACTATTTTAAGGAAATGGGCATAATTACTTCAGGTCAATATTCAGAGTGTGTTAAAGAAATGATTAAATATGGATATAAATTCATTTGGGTTGATGAAGATATTATTTGGCATCAACTCGATAAAGATTGTACAACCATATGTACCGATGCTGAACTTACTTTAAAATCAATTGAAAGTCCTGATGTCACGGAAGATAGTGCCGTTGAAGTAGCTGCAAATTTATTGCAGAGGGTATGGCTCGAAGCTGGGACTACTGAGAGAAGGTTACTAATTCTGAAAACGATTATAGAAAGCCTGGTTTTGAATAGAAGCCCAAAATATGTGTTGCGCAAACTTAATCGAAACCTTGAAACTAAATTTGCACTTCTTCCAATTCAACTAGAAGAGGTCAAACAAGAAATAGCCCGCTTAGCAAGTATTCATTTCTGGGATACCGCCTAAACCAATCAGCTATTTCCCTTTTGCCGTTCAGCCTTCCGGTGGAAACGGGTCATTTCCGTAGCTGTGTTTATCTCGGATGCTTCCGTCTGGTCTGTGAATGACAAGTTCACTCCGTTCGTTTTGAGCTATTCCCCTGGCTCTATTTATTGCATCTTGTTGGGTCGGATGGATAGAAGTGAGCCTGTCATTACCCTCACCGCGGACTCCCCAGCCATCTTCGGTAGGTACCACATGCTGGTTTTTGCCCATGATTTCACCTCCCTGTCTACACAAGTCTTATTTTCGTTAAAAAAATACCACAACAAGTTGAAACACGCAAACAAATAGTCAAGTAAACACCCATTTTGAACTTTTTTCTCCCGTAATATATCATCCCCCTCAAAGAGGGTATTTAAGTGGCTGAACAGGCTAAATTATTCTTTTGGGCCAACCGGGGTCTATTTTCAAACAATTATCTCGATTATCATTTGCGTGACACGTCCCTTTGGAGTGAGCATTTAGATAGCGCTACTACCACATTCAATGAAATCAAGAAGGTTTATGAAAACATTAAGGGCCTGAACATCGGCGCTGGACAGGAAGCGGAACTTGAGGATAAGTTTATCAGGCCTGTTCTTAAAGCCCTTGGGTTTGCCTACAATGTACAGCCTCCTTCTCGGAGAGGTTTCAAAAAGAAACGGCCTGATTATGCTCTGTTTAATGATGAACACACACTTAAAGAAGCTAAAAAACGAAGTGAGAAAGGATTCTATACTTACGCATCTACAATCCTGGAAGCGAAATATTGGGGAAGACGCCTCAACGATTCAGACAAATCAGATATTCTGGACAGCCGTGACCCTACCGCGCAAACGGTAAAGTATCTTGAGGACGTTCATTATAACACTGACGGGAAAATAAACTGGGCTGTCCTGACCAATGGAAAAATTTGGAGACTGTTCTATTACAGGGCAACCTCCCGCTCTGGAACTTTTTATGAAGTAGACCTAGAAGAGATTATCAAAAAGGACAATCCTGAAGATTTTCTGTATTTTTACCTTTTCTTCTCACGAGACGCTTTCATTCCTGACCCGGTTAGCAACAAAACATTGCTTGACCTTCACCTTTCAGGCAGTGAGGAATATGCCAGAAAGGTAAGCGAAAATCTAAAAGACCTCATCTTTGAGGAAGTCTTTGAAGGGCTGGCCGAAGGTTTTATCCATTATCGAAACAACGAGCTTTCAATTAACCAGGAAACCGATGAAAGCAGAAAAGAGGTTTTCAAGGGCTGTCTGACTTTACTATACAGATTATTATTCATCCTTCATGCTGAAAGCCGAAATCTTTTACCTGTAGAAGAACCGGCCTACCAGAGTGTAAGCCTAAGAAAGCTTAAAGAAGATATATACAAGGACATTCAACGCCTTGGCTCAGGGAAAATGAGCAAAAGATCTTATACGTACTGGGCCAGGCTGGAAAGCCTGTTCAATATAATATCAGAAGGCGAACCGTCTCTTAATGTACCCATTTATAACGGCGGTCTGTTTGAACAACAACAAAACAGTTTTCTCAAAAATCATAAAATGTCCGACCCATACATTAGTGAGGCCATTCAAAAACTGACAATCGATAAAGAGGACAAATATCCTTCAGGCGTTATTCCCTTCATTGACTATTCATCCCTCGACGTGCGCCACCTTGGGGACATATACGAAGGCCTGCTTGAATTCCAACTTAAACAAGCAAAAGAAAAGATAACTGAAGTCAAAGAAAAAGGCCGATTTGTTTGGAAGAATGCATCCCAAATCACAAAGGGCACAAAAACCTACAAAGAAAAGAATAAAGGCGAGCTTTACATCGAAAACTCCAGGCACGAAAGGAAAGCTACAGGCTCTTACTACACTCCCCATTACATTGTAGAATATATCGTCAATAGCACCGTAGGACCGGTTTTGGAAGAGAGGCTGGATAAAGCGAGAAAAATCATAAATGAGCTTAACCAACTTTATAATAAACAGCGTAAACAACTTAAAAAGCCGAAAGACTGGAACCACTGGGAACACCCCAAAGAGGCACAGGGAAAGCATATAACCGACATACAGGGCAAGGAGAAGGAGCTTTACGAAACCCTTTTCAACGTCCAGGTACTTGACCCTGCAATGGGAAGCGGGCATTTTCTTGTCCACACTGTAGATTTCATCTCTGAGAGGATTGTCACCTTTCTTGCCGACTACCCTGATAATGCCGTAATCAGAGCAATTCATGATATGAAAAATGAAATTTTATCTGATTTAAAAAGGCAAGGAGTAGGTATAGATGAGGATAAGCTCACAGAAGTAAATCTGATAAAACGCGTTGTGATGAAACGATGCGTTTATGGAGTAGACCTGAATGATATGGCCGTTGAGCTTGCCAAGCTCTCATTGTGGCTCGATTCATTTACCCTTGGAGCGCCTTTATCATTCCTAGACCACCATCTTAAAATAGGAAATTCCTTAATAGGAACAGACCTCGAAGAACTTGATACCTTTATCTATGGAAAGATTGGCGAGAAAGCAGGGGAACTATTTGGGCTTAATCTTGAGCCGCTTAAACGAGCAATACGAGACATGCTATTTATTTCCGAGCTGCCCGACGCCACTATTTCACAGGTAAACAGGTCAAGCGAACTATACGATGATGCAAACAAAGGCTTGGAAGGGTATCGCATACTACTTGATATGCTGATAGCAGAGCACTTTGGAGTCCCTGAAGCCAAAGACATGCTTAAAATGGAGGCTTTGAAGATAGATTTAAACCGACTTCATGAATCAATACAGGCCTTGCCCGAAAAGGAAAGAGCTGCCATTGAGAAAACGATAAATGTTTCAAAAGAAACGAAATTGTTTCACTGGGAAATTGAATTCCCTGAAGTTTTTTATGAAAGGACAGGAGATTCTGAACAGAAGGTCGAAAAAAAGGCGAATCCCGGCTTTGATTGTGTAATCGGCAACCCTCCATATGGAGCCTTAGAATCCATATCCTATTTTCGCACAAAATTTGATACTATATCCAAAAGCAATGATATCTATGCTGCGTTCATGGAAAATTCAATTTCCCTACTTAAGAAATATGGATGCCACAGTTTCATTGTGCCCACATCATGGCAGACCGGATATATGTATTCTGAACTAAGGACTAAGTTTCTTCATAATGTAAGTTTTGAATTTCTCGTAAACCTACCTTTTGATGTCTTTAAGGATGCATATATAGATACATGCATATTCGTGCTCAAGAACTATAAAGATGAATCACACATTTCATATGTTTATGAATATCCCAAGAACCTAAAGATATATGCAATTGACACTCTTCATTATGAAAGAATATCTCAGCATTCCTGGCTAGAGCTTGATAATAATAAGATTATTCTAAATCCGCCTACTATATCACTACTTAAAAAATTAGGAGACAATAGATTTGTTTCCTTAGGCGAGATTACAAAGTCGGCTAGAGGTGTTCTGGCTAAACCCAAGCATATCTTCCAAACAAAAGCTAAATCTCTTAACCCCTTTTTTGATGGGGAATTATTGAGATATGAAATATCCCAACCCGACAAATATATTGATTATTCGTCAGACTTGCCTGAATCACCATCAAGTTTTTCTTATTTTACTGGCCCTAGGCTCCTTATTCGAAGATTGATTAGTAGGCAAGATAGGATTATGGCAATTTCTGCCACAGATACGTTTGTAAACAAAAAGGACTTGTACATTTTTAAGCCTCTCGGAGAACACTCTGTGAATTATTTTTTGGCTCTTATTAATTCCAAGTTACTGTCATATGTATATTATCACAGCGACATTATTGCTCAGAAGGATGATTTCAGACAAACTACACTGGAAGGATTAAGAAATCTTCCAATTCCTTGTACTTGTTTGTCCAAAAAACCAAATAATTTAAATCAGATGCTCGATACATTCTTTGAAGCGTATATGGCAAATGAATACTTGAAGGCAATAAAATTGGTTGAAAAAGAAATAACAGATACTGTTAATAAATATGTGCACGATGTACTTTCTTATTTGGCCAGTACTATGATGCAACTGAAGGAGAATGAAAATATGGAAGTTGCTGGTTTTTTAATATGGTTAGAAAGGGAAATTGGAACAAAATTAAACAATCTGAAGAATAAAACAAAAATAGAAGAATATCACGAACATAGCGCCAATGAAATTCTCGATATTTTGAAACATAACAAAAAGAATATTTCTGTTAACCCCTCTGGAAGAAAATTTCAGGAATTGTTCGAGAATGAGTTCAATCGAAGCGTAACAAAAATTACTCCAATGAAAAAAAGCTTTCAGGAAACCGACAAATTAATTGACGAAATTGTTTTCAGGTTGTATGGGCTTACGGAACAGGAAAAGCGTATAGTTATGGAGGGCTTTTGAGGGCTAGACTATCTCGAAATTGGCAAAAACTTTATTAATCGGGGAGAATCAACAACCAAAATGCCTGGAAAGAAGTCAATGAATGTTGATGTAGAGCCAACCGTTCTAAAGTGGGCTATTGAACGCTCCGGCTGGAGCAGGGAAGAGCTTATTAAACGCCTCAAAATAAGCTCCAATGTACTGGACGGCTGGATTTCCGGCGAAGTAAAACCGACCGTAAGGCAACTTGAAGACCTGGCAAACGTCATCAAAAGGCCTCTGGCCGTCTTTTTTCTTCCTGAGCCGCCGAAAGAAAAGCCAATGCCCAAGGATTACAGGATGCTGCCGGACAGGGAAGGCAAGTTCGACAAGAAGACTATCCTCGCCATAAGAAGAGCAAGAAGGCTCCAGAATATAAGCAAGGAACTCTCTGAAAACCTGAGCGCCAGCCTCAACAAGCTAACGGCAACTGTAAAGCTAACCGACAACCCCCAAAAAATAGCTGCAAAATACAGGAAAGAGTTAAATTTTGACGAGGAAAAGCAAACGAAACTAAAAAACTCCTACGATGTTTTTAATTACCTGCGAGACCTCATTGAAGATGAGAATGTTCTTGTCTTTCAGATCTCCATGCCTGTAGATGACGCAAGAGGCTTCACTTTAGTTGATGACTACCCCGCAGTTATCGTTGTAAATTCCAAAGACCTCATAGAAGCAAGGATTTTCACTTTAATGCACGAGTTCGGGCATGTGCTCTTGAATGAAAGCGGCATAAGCATGCCGGAAAATGCCCTTTTTGTTAAGAAGGCCGAAGCGGTTGAAAAATGGTGCAATGACTTTGCAACATCCTTTTTACTGCCGGAAGACATTGCCAAGCGTGAGTTCAGCCAAAGGAAATCCAGCCTTACGGACACTAAGACACTGAATAGCTTGTCGAGGACATACAAGGTCAGCAAGGCCATGCTTCTCTATAACATTCATAGGCTTAACTTTATATCCAAATCTCAATACGAAGCAGTGCTTGATAGATATAAACCCCAAATTGATAAGCCGAAGGAAAAATCAAAACAAACCGGGTTCGCCCAGAAAGCAGATAAAAAATGCCTTAACGAAAAAGGCCAGAAATTCGTCTCCCTCGTCTCGAACAACGTGGAAAAGGGATTCATAACCCACAGCGACGCCCTGGATTATCTCTCAATAAAAGCAAAAAACCTTGATAAGGTGATGACTAAAGCGAAAAAATGACAACGATAAACTACTACGTTATTGATACAAGCTCCCTCATAGAATTAAACAGACGCTACCCTATAGATGTCTTTCCCACACTCTGGAAAAATGTCGAAGAATTAATCGAAAAAGGACTCTTGATTTCCCACAAAGAAGTGTTGAAGGAAATTTCCTATAGAGATGACGCCCTTAAAGAATGGGCCAAAAGCCATAAGAAGCTATTCAGAGACCTTACCCCAAAGCAAATTGAAATTATCAAGGAAATCCTTAAAAAATACCCCTCATTGGCTAAATCAAACAATGAAAAAGCAGCTGCCGACCCCTTTGTGATAGCAATGGCAGTTGAGCTTAAAAACGACCCCCAGGGAATCCTCATTCCAACAGCCAAGGAACGCATAATAGTCACTGAAGAAAGATTGAGAGGCAACAGGATAAGAATCCCCTTCGTCTCCCAAGGCTACGGCATAGAATGCATAAACATAATCGAGATGTGCAGGGTAGAAGGCTGGCAGTTTTAAAAAAGTGAAGGAGGGAATTATGCCACTTACCGACCAACAAAAAAGCGTTTATACTTTAATCTTCTCTGCTACGATGATTTTGAGGTCAATAGGCAAAACGATTGATTTAAAAAATCAACGATTAAGCAACAAATTTAAGAGAACTGCTTTCGCTGAGCTAGAACGTTTAACTGATTTATTTGATTCGGGAAAATTGAGAGAGCCGGAAATAGTTAGCTCTATCAATAAGTTGCACAAAGATTTCAAAATAAGCTATGGCCAGGCCCAAAAGGCAATTAACGTCATTCTAAAGTATCATTTTTATCTTTCCAAAAACAGAAATATGAAAATGAAGGAAATTCTGCACTGCCCGCTAGATAGCACAATCCTCGAAATATTAGGTAGAAAAAAATTGAAGCTAAGTAACATTGACGAGGAAACATACCTGGAAATACAAGATGAAATAAAAAAGGCAGCACAACCAGGAGCAAGGATAGATTATGATAATAGCTGGGATGAGCAACACCTTAAAAAGTGGGGATTACTAAAATATAAATAAATATTATAATTGGATTTCTAACATGTAACAATACGATTTTAATCAAAGAAAAGGAGAGTATACATTATGAAAGTTGGAAATGATGATAACAATATAAATCCTAATTACCCACAGGGATTAGGACTGTCTTGGGAAACGAAGACGTTCCTTTATGGTGGTATTATGACTTGGTTTCCCGGTGGAGAGTTATTTGTAATTGTGACTTCTGATACTATACATTTTTATGATAGTAAAACTGGGAAGTGCCTAAGAGTAACATCCTCTCCTATCACAAACATTAATAGCGCGTCATTTTTTCGTAATGGTGTATGGTTAGCAGTCGCGGGCCAAAAAAATAAATCAATTAATTTCAACAATGTTGTTAATGGAAATTGGCGAAATCTTATCAAAGTTGCGCATAATAAACCGGTTACATCTCTGGCGTTTTCGCCTATAGAACGAAAACTTGCCTCTGGTTCTTCGGGTGGAGAGGTTAAAATAAGGGAAATCTCTAATAAACTGAACGTTAATAAAATTGTATCTCAATACAATGCTCATAATAAAGCTGTTCTAAGTTTATCATGGTCACCAGATGGTACGATGCTTGCTGCAGGTTCAGAAGAGCGCTCAATATCTCTTTGGGATGCACAATCAGGCGAATATCTCATCATTTCTAAAGACAATAACAGCCCAATCAAAAGTTTGTCATGGTCTCCAGATTGTAGGCTGCTTGCCTTCGGATATGATGATAACACTGTCAAAATAATGGAAATAATGAGGCCATTAAGTAGCTGTAAATTAAGACTTAATTTGAAAGGAAATACACACGGAATAATTACCTTATCGTTTTCTGTTGATGGAAATTTCCTTGCCTCCAGCGATGAAAGTGGAAGAACACTGATTTGGCGTACAGATTCTTGGGCCAATATTATAAGTTTAGACGATTCTTCATTTACGTCCTTCCATCCGAAACATCCATATATTTTTACAGAGAGCCGAAAAGATAAAGAACATTGTGTTTCACGTCTCCTAGAATACGATGTGCAAAAGCTTCTATCTTTACCATCAAATCGATAAAAAATTGCATTGCTTCCTGACAAAGCTTTTTTTGAACTTCATCCCTTCACTCAAAACTTCAAAAAGGCTTATAAGGTGTAAACCGAGATTTATTCCAAAACTCGCCTTTTCCCACAGATTGTTCTTCATCCCCCCAACCCCCCAAGGGGGCTTTTTTCTCTTTGCGGTTGTGATTCCTTCGCTTTTCCTTCCTTAAATTCCTTGAAAATCTACAGTGCTGCCGGAAATTTTCCTCTTTCAACTAAGCATCTTCAAACGCGCTTCAATCAAATTCCGCAAAATCTCCATAATGACAACCGCGAAACCGGATAAGGAGTAAGCCACTCCAGTGGCATATCGCGTCATTTGCAGTTGAACTCCCAGCTCCCCCTGATTTTGATAATACTTGTAAAGGAAGTCTCCAAGCGTCAAAGTGGCAGGAAGCCACAAAGCGAGGAATGAGAGCATCAGTCCGAAGGAAGTAAGGGAATCACTCTGAACTTGAGTGGCACCCACATTAAATCCTTCTGGATATACCAGAAAGTATTTCCAGGATATCAAGCCCAGCAGGTAGATACCCAGAATTCCAACCTCTATAGCCAGCTTAGGGACACTGGATGATGCTGCTTGCGAAATAATTATCGTACCGATTCCAACAAACGCTATAAGGCTTATGGTTACGTCCTTCTCCTCTGGAATCCACACTTTGCTTAAAAGAACATAAAGCAAAATGTACGCTGCAAAGCCCAAAAGCAGTGACCAGCGCCAATCCATTGAAAAAAGGAACAGAGAATTCAAATTTGTTGCTCTTTCCGGATCCTCCAATCTATCCTTCAGGCGATAACACCAAACCTGCATCCAGTGATTCACAATGAAACCGCTGACCAGAAAGATGGTCAACCTCTGAGGCAGGCTCTTATGCGCAAAGAACAGCGCTACCACTGCCACCGGCAGCAGCACAATCATCAAACCAAAAACCCACCAGGGTGCTTGCAGCATAATCCGCTCTCCCTTCTTTCAAATTTCCGAGACTACCAGCCGACTCCAACCAGAACTTTTAACCCTTAAGATGAGGGTTAATGAATTTTAAAAAGGCTAGTTGGAATTACTGGGTTTAGTGTTAGTTGCAGTTTCCGGATTTTTCCTTTGCTCTACATTGGTTGCATAGCTCGCCCGTGGAGGGCTTACTATTGCTTTTTTCATAGTTACTTTTTGGATCGTTAGCGCAATTTCTGCACCAATGCCAGGTATCACTGTCCTTTCTCCTTCTGTACTCAGCCATAGATTCCTCCCTTATTTTCTCCTCCAACTAGCCTCATAGCCCACAATATATTATTTTTGTATTAATGTCAATGCTACATCTAGTAATATAATAGTTGTCCGCATATCACAGGCCATACGAAATTCAAAACCGGATAATGAATCGGTACCGCCGAAGAAGGCCAAAGACGGCAGGTTTTGCCGCTGCTGTAAGACAACAATTATCCTGAATTCTTGTATGCTTCCGCTACCAACTGTTTTTATCAAAAGTGCTGAGGACGAGGACCCGGAGTGCCTGATTGACTCAACCTCTTGATATTCGAAGTGAGCCTGGCTGTCTGCCCAACCAAGGGACACTCATTTCAGAACTCCTGAACGGCCCACACTTCGCCGAGGACGAATTATCCCCCGTACTCGACAGCGCCGGAAAGCTGCCTAAGGAGACGGGTAGCAATCCCTTTTTTGATCAAATGCAGTTATCATGAATTCCTTCAGCTACAGAAGCGGGCATAAAATCAATGGTTTACCAAAGCTTGGGACAGGTCTCCGATTAAGAGAGTCCGGCCCCCTATTGGATTTGGCCTTGCTTTTATCTCCTTCGGGTATTATCCTTAATTATCAGGTTGGGACTACAGGTAAGCAGGAGGTGCTTGCATAAGCCTTTGTAATGATTATCTTTTTGAGGGAGAAAGGATAACCTGACCCCCTGGGATGGTTGACGGAAGGAAGAAAATATGGTATAAGCTAACGCCTAGCTTATATATGGCAAGAGGGCGGATGTAAAATATGGGCCTTATTCAAAGGATGAGATTGAGGTGTATTGCTTCCCTGCTGCTGAAAGCAATTCTTGCTATAGCCGTGTTCACTCTGTCTGGAGTTCAGGCCTTAAGGGCAGAAACTCAAAACCGGGATATGCACTTTGATGATAACGAGACAGCCCTTAATGATGTGGTTGGTTCGGGGAAATCTTCTTCTGAAGCGAATAGCTCCGGCGAAAGCCTCATCCTGACAAGCACCAAATACTTTAATAGCAAGAAAGCATTGGAAGGTTGGAGATTAAAGTCCCGGGGCCACTCAACACCTATGGCCAATCTCCAACACCTATTCAATGGAGAAAACCGCCGGGCGATTCCCTTTTCCTTCCAAAGCCGACTCTACCCCTTTTGAACCAACTTGGGTGGGTTTATTCTGCGAACCCAGCACACAGAGTACAACTCCACCCGGAAGTGATTTTTTGTTTTTGCTTCTTCCTCGTAGTATAATTACTATTCTTGACGAGGCAGGGAAGTATAGCAACATTCACAACAGCCCTAAAAAGGAGAGTTTTTCGGCAGAAAGATATTTATAGGAGGAAACCTTTCTATTCCTTTAATGGTCTCCTCTTATATTTCAGCCACGAGCAGGAAACAGGATATTGAGGTGAACTAAAATGCTAACATCTAGAATCATGGCTTCTGAAAATAACTTAGTCAAATTTTTAGTAAAAGCGGTGGGATTAGACCTCTATTATGAGGATAAAGATATCCTCGGCTGGCAAAAGATGTCTAATCAAATTGCCAATTGCTTGGAAAATCACCATCTTTTCGCGGCTTCAGTAACAGGTGAAGCCAGCGTTGATATGTATCGAAATGAACTATATTCTTTCATTCATCAATTAGCATCTTACTATGGGATTACCCCTGAAGAAGAACCGGAGCCACGCTTATTGGTCATTACTGGCCCCATACTGAATGTTAGCGCTTATACCGGACGCTCAATAATTGTCGAGCTTTACCGGGAAAAGCTTTTAAAATTGTTCTATTCACCATACCGTCAGGCTTTTCATTTCCGCATTGGTGGGTGGCTTGAAGCTGAAAAAACAGGCAGAGAGGTAAATGAAGATTTTTATTCCGAAAGAGATCATGATCCCTTGGCGAGTTCTTACTTAAGAAAGAAAAGAAAAGTTGGCAACAAAAGGGATAACCCTGAACACTTTCAGGAACTATCGGACCGATTAAACAACTTAATCAATTCAGGTGAAGTTGTCGAGGTTAAAAATGATTCTGATTTGAGCCAATTCCTTTTCCTGACATCAGAAGAAATTAAAATTTTAAAAACGGAAGTCAAAAAAGGTTACGGAGAAGAAGCATTTTCTGAACCATACGAGAAAACGCTTAATCGTAGCTATTTCGAGAAAATATTGAAAGAGCTTCATATTCCAGCTCGACCTTATCCGAATGGAATTGAAAGCAGAGTAAATAGCCAGTAAATTCATTTGTCTTGCTAAGGATTTATTTATGGATAAAGCAGTCTCGCTATTACCCGGCAATTTACCATTCCTTATTTTTGCAACTGGCTTGGGAGCGTTTATTGCGTCATGGTCATTGATGAGCATTTTGATAAATCTATGCAGTCAATACTATTTTGAACAATATAGGTTTGAAAAATATTGTCGTCAGCCACTTGGCCCCTCAAAAGAGATGCTAAAATTAAAGAACATATCCGACCGTTTACCCGGTTCGATTGAAGTGCTTCTCACCTCTATTATTTCTTTAATGTTCTTCTCATTCTTCCACATCCTTTTTTGTTCAGCCTTTTCGATTCAACCATCATCCTTATCAGTAAAGATTATTGATATTTTTATTTTCATATATCTATTTGGTATAACAATGTGCTGCATAAATATATTTTTCAAATTTCGAATTCTAAAATCTTCTACCCCCCTTATTTTGACACCTTCATTATCAAAACAAATGAACGACAAAAAACGATAATCATCCTATCCTCACAAATAAGAAGTTAAACAATAGTAGTGTAAGCCAAGATTTATTCTAAAACCCGCCTTGATCATACTGGAATTCTTGTCAGAAAACACCAGCTAAAAAACAACAAAATCCCAGTTACAATGATTTGAGAAAGCCTCGACCAATTACGGAGGAATCCAAAACGTCGTGGTTTTTCAAACTTCTTTTTTATACACGTGTGCCCAATTAGTAGCTCAACTCTGTTAAGATATACCTCGGCGTATTGTTTATCAGTTTCATTAGCCATCCAAAGACCGGGAGTCCAGCCAAAAGAAAAAATGATCCATATTGCAGCATAAAGAAAAAGATCTGCCAACTCCATTTTAGCTTTGCCGGCCAGAAATCCAGTAAGGACAAAAATTCCTGTCCATATCAAAATCGTAACTTTCCATTCAATATCGCGTCGCTTATTAAAACGATCCATTTGTATCTTACCAAGTTCGACATAGGCTTTTACTTTTTCGACATCTTCCATTCTTTCGGTCCTTTCACTACAGATCTGCTCTGCAATTATTTCTTATTATCATCTTCTTCTGTCATAATTTCAGGTACTCCTTCGGGTGGAAGTCTATTCTTGATGGTATCTATCATCTTAGTTGTAGACCTATATCTATGCACCCATAAACACAAAAGTGTAAAGCCACCTACAAAGGAAATAGCAGCGATTACCAAAAAGACTGTAAACATTCTGTTTGGGCTAGGAGGAGTTGTAAGTAGAGTAATTAGAAATGAAATAAAAACAGTTAATAAAAATATTGCTAAGTTTAAATATATGGATGCTGGTGAGCCACGTGCAATAGTATCAAGCTCACTGTCCGAAATCTCATATATGATAAGAGTTGATATACGAGCACGCCTTATGGCAGGGTGAAACTCTTTCTCTTTTCTTACGTCCTCTGGATTATCCAACTTTATCCTCTATATAACGCTTACGGATGCTTTGACCGTTCCTGGGTATCCTCCGAGGTCTATAACTAAATGCCAATGGCCTTGACGTGGTGGAGAAATTCTAAAAGGGGAAACTTTTGCAAGACCTCCATAATAGTTATGCTTTCCACCTCGTTTATACTTACGGAAATTATCACCATCTAGTAAACGAACATTAGCTTGTTTATCAAGTGTTACTTCAATTACATTATCGGGTCCAGCATCAATCTCATAATGCAAAAAATTCATTAAAAAACCTCCTTTTCAAGAATTAGCTTATCCAAAATTACCTTTTTTAGCATAAGTTAACAAAAATATCTAATTCGTCAATCCATTTGAACTTTTAATCCCCCCAAACCCCCATTGGGGGCTTTTTTTCTTTTTGCGGTTGTGATTCCTTCGTTTTCCCTCCAAAAATTCCTTGAAAATCTTCTGTGCTGCAGGAAATTTTCCTCTTTTTTCAGTTATTTAGAGCTGCTGGGAGTGTTTGCCTGAAAAAATTCTTCGCGATTCAAAATTTCCCTTGCACTTAATTTTTTCAGAACCGACAGCCCCTTCCCGAGCGTAGCTCCGCTCACCCTCTGACAACCTGAAAAAATAAGATTTTCTAAGGCTTTATTCCGGGAAGCTCCGGAATCTTCCTATATCTGTTTTTTCTTCCTCTCTCTGTCCCGGGGTGAAGAGAGGGAAGAAAAAAATGGTTTTGTGGGGGTTTAGGAGTTAGGAAGTTATGACGGTTAAGCAGGCAGCAAGGGTTTTGAGAAGCCTTTATTTCAGGCAGAGGCTGGCCGAGGACATCCCGGCTTTGGAAAGCGAGGTGATGGAATTCGTTGAGGAAACAGGGATGCAGTTTTTGGCAGGTTTCAAGGTTGAGGTCAAGGGCAGCCGGGTGAGGCTGTCGAAGGTTGAGGTTAATTCAGAGCAGCTTCATTTCAATTTCGGAGAGGAGGATTTATAAAATGAAAGGCAGAGAGAAGACAAAGGCGTTGTTAAAGAAGCTTAGCGAGGGAATCAGGGAGATTCAGTCCTCAGAGGAGTTCAGGGCTGTCCTGGACTGCATGGCGCATTTTCATTCCTACTCATGGCGGAACACGCTGTTGATTCACTTTCAGAACCCGCAGGCCACGAGAGTGGCGGGATACAGGACATGGCAGAAGCTGGGAAGGCAGGTCAGAAAAGGAGAAAAAGGAATAAGCATACTTGCCCCATCCACTTATAAGAAGAAGGAGACAGAGGTTGACCCGGAGACAGGAGAGGAGATTGAGGTTGAGAAGGACGTTTCCTTCTTTTTCCCGGTTTGCGTTTTTGACATCAGCCAGACAGAAGGCGAGGAGATGCCGGAGATAGAATTCAAGCCCATAGATGACACCCACGCCGGGGCACTGGAAAAGCTCCTCAAACTGGCCGGGGAGAGGAATATTGAGGTTGAATTCGCAGACCTTGCCAACTGCGAGGGAGTCTCAACCAACGGAAAAATCAAAATCCAGAGCAGCAAGAACCCCACTGAGAAAGCTTTAATTCTCATTCACGAGCTTGCCCACGAGCTGCTGCACTGGAACCCGGAGACAAGGCCAAAGCTTACCAGGGAGCAGAAGGAGCTTGAGGCAGAAGCCACCGCCTACGTCGTCGCCCAGGCTCTCGGAATCCCGGAGACGAACTCGGAGAAATACTTAGCCCTTTATCAGAAGTCCTGCAGCCTTGAGGAATCCCTTGAGGCCATACACCAGACCAGCAGGAAAATCCTGAGCAGATGGGAGGAAAGGAGCCAGAAATGAGATGCCCGGACTGCGGAGCAAGGCTCATACCAGCCGGAGGATGCTTCCACTGCCCCTTCTGCGGGTGGAGCAGCTGCGAAACGGCGAGGGGGGAAGAAACCCCTCGCCACACAAAATATTTACAACATACCAAACTAAACCCCTAACCCTCGGAAAGGAGAGAAGAAGATGAGAGACCTCAACAAAACAATCGTAAGCGGAAGGGCCACAAAAGACGCGGAGTACAAGGAAGCGGAAGGCCTGAAAATCGCCACCTTCACGCTGGCCTGCAACTACGACGACAACGTCAGCTACCTGCCAATAACGTGCTTCAACGGACTGGCGGACATAGCCGGACAGTACATCAGCAAGGGAAAGGCCATGCAGGTTGAAGGCAGGCTCAAACAGGAAAGATTCCAGGACAACGAAGGCCGGAACAGAAGCAGGCTGAAAATCATCGCCCAGAAAATCCACCTGAACGGCAAAGGCAAACAAGCCGAAAGCTAACCCGCAACCGAACAACCAAAACAGCAAAGGGCTGGGGGAGACTCCAGCCCTTTTTTTAAGCCTTCGTATAATGAAGAAATAGCGTCTAAAAAAAATATAAAGAATAAGAAGAAAAAATTAGCAGCAACTGTTAATTCTTTTCACAATCGCTTCGAAGTATCTTAGAGAATAGATGTCAACCCTGTTTCTGTCTCTTTCATCTTCGATTATGACAAGCTTATGGCCTGTCCTGCCTGATGTTATAACTTTTATCCTAAAGTTTTTCTGTTTTTGGTTTTTTACTTCATTCATTTTTTCAACCTCCGTTAATTTTTTAATTACGGCCTTTGAGGCAAACCCCTCATTTGTTTTCAGGCTTCAGCCGAAAACAAAATGTATGGGGTTGCCGTGCCGTATACGAAATTAGAAAATCGGAGGTTTGTAAATACATATGAAGAAAAAGTAAAAAATAAAAAAACAGCATAAGACCATTGTTTTACATCAGGCCCATTTATTAGATTTCCAAGTCATCGGCTTCATCACCTGTAGAGCCTTCAAGCACCTTCTCAAGATACTTCACCGGCTTTATGGTGGTGATGGTCACCCTGTGTATCAGGTATTTTCCGTCCTTGCTCTTACGATACTGGCTCTCCAGTATCGGCTTGTCCTCAAACTTCTTTTCTTCTTCTGCCATTTTTTCACCTCACGCAGCTTTTTTAGTGCGTTTCATGCTCTTGTACTCTCGTTTTGTCAGGCCCTTCATTATCCGGCCTGTCCTTTCCATCTCAGCAAGCAGGCCCTCTATCCGCTTCTGGCAGCTTATGGCCTCGTCCACGGCCTGCAATGCTTCTGCAATGCGGTTCTCTCCGAGGCGTTCAATGCAGGAGAGCATTGCCCGGTTGAAGCCGTCAACTGAGGCCTTTATCCGGCTCTCATACCCCTCCATCTTCCTGCTCAGCCCGTGCTTGTCCTTCTCAGCCCTGATTTCCTTCTCTATCTCAGCCCTTAACTCATCGGGCACTTCGCTTTGCTCCTCTTTCAGCTTCCGCACCGCCAGAATATCAAGCTCCTCAAGCTGCTTGTCCAGCTCTTTTAAATGCGCGAGCTTCTGAACCAGCTTGTTCTCGCCTGTGGAGAGGCTCTCAATCTGCTCCACAATGGCCTTTCTGCCCTTCTCGCTTCCGCCATGCTCTTTGATTAGCTCCCTTATCTCCTGAAGCTGTTTCAACATCCTGGAGCTTGTTTTCCTCTCCCTGCTTATACCCTTTGCTTCCCTGCGCTGTGTTTTCCTCTCAAGCTTCTCCTCCCTCAACGGAATATGGCGGGCATACTCAGAGCCTTTCCTCAGCATATTCTTCCCAGATGTTTTAAGCTTTGAACCAACACCCAGAAACGAAACACCCCTGATAATCACAAAAACAAGCGAGGCCAAAAACAGGAGATTCAGTATTGGAAACTTCTTCTGAATCATTAGAGTGAGCTTTCCCGAAATGGAATTAAGGAAGGAATAGGCTATAAGAAATGACAGAGCAGCAGCCGTGCTCTTGTGCGCTCCCAGGGCAGAGAGCAAATAGAAAAATAAAAGCCCGAAAGCAACAACTATAATTCCAAGAGCAAAGACACCAAAAGAGCCAAGATTAAAGCCGAACTTTGCCTCAGCTGCAGACAAGCCCAGAGCAAGGGAAACTCCCACGCCAATGGTGACAGCCTTCCCGCCACTGCCCTCAAACCTCTTCCCGAATGCAGCCCTGGAAAGACCCATGAAAAGTATCAGGAAAACGAAAAAGTCAAGGATTGCCGAGTATTGCGAATATATGCCGCCTATGTTCAGGTATTGAAGCGGCTCCAGCGCCCTGAAAATATTGCCTGCTGCTATGCTCTCACCATCAAAACATTTTTTTCACGTGCTTCAGCTTAACCCTCTTATCCCCTGCAAGCCCGGCCTTTTCCAGCTCCCGCGATATCTTCTTCATTGCAGTGTGCGATGTGGGAAGGCAGTAAACCCTCTCAAAACCGGCCTCCAAACACTTACGGACATTGGATACAGCATCAGAAGCTCCTGTCTCAACCTCAAAGGCAATCCTCCTCTCCCCCTTTACTGCCGCAAGGTCAACAGTTTTCCCACCGCCAATAGCGTGCTCAACCTCAAGCTCAAAACCCCTGCCCTCGCAAAATATCGTTATCCTGGATTCCTTTGCGAGTATGGCAACCCAGTAAAGGTGCTCCACGCTCCCAAACCTCATGGAATTGCTTATGTCCTCACCCCGGGACTTTAGAAGCTCCCTGCCCCTGTCAGTAAGCTCCAGAAGCCTCACCCTTGCCTTTTTTGTTGGAACATCAACAGCCCTCACAAGCCCCTGCTCCTCAAGAGTGCCCCTTGCGTCATTGCCCGCCCTCTTGCTAAAGCCCAGCCTCTCATACCTCTTAACAGTAGAGGAGAGAGGAAACCTCAAAACATCAAGGAGCAGGAGATATTCCGCTCTTTCCGCACCACCCTTATCACCTTTCGGAACAACCCCCTCTGGCTTAACAGGGCCGGAATAACCCTCTTGCTGGCCTGGAATAACCGGAATAACCTTCTGTTCTTCCCAATACCCCTTCATCCTCTCCCTCACAATATCGTCAGTAACAGGCTCCTCTGGAAGCTTCATGAGCGGGAAATGAACCAGAAAAGGAGAAGGATACCTTGCTTTTAATTTCACTATTGCCGAGCCTATTGGCAGCTTGGCAAGCCACTCCCTCTCATCCTTACCCAGCAGCAGAATATCCGCTGCAAGGTTAATATCAGTGCGATTACCCAGGCTCATCACAATCTTGGTATAAACACCAAAGGCAGTGTATGTGAGCATGTGAGGGTACTGGTCAGACAGGACAAGACACTCCCCCAGGCTTCTGGCTTCCCTCAGCAGAATATCCGTGATGTGCTCCTCACCCTGCGCATAAGAAGGCTTTCTCAAAAACAAATGATGCGCCTCATCAATAATAATCGCGTGCAAGCCCTTATTCTCGTGAGCATGAGCCAGCCTGTAAAAGTAAATCCTGGAAAGCAATGAGGTCATGATATACTTGCCGTCAGCCTTGTTAAGCCCGTCCAGCTCAATAATCACATTCCTCTCCAGCAGGGACTCAACATCCACATCCTGCCTTATGTTAATGGCCTTCCCGAACTTGCCGAAGGTAAGGGCGCGCAACGCCCTCTGAGTGGACTGATACCATAAAAGCTCCCTGCCCTTTGGCTTCCTTCCCTCAAGCTTCTGCAGAACATCAAAGTAATTCGGGTATTCCTTTAAATCACCGGAGTAAACGCCGTAATCCTCATTTGTCTCATGAAGAACCTCCCTCAAAAGCTCCCCAACACCCTCTCCCAAAAAGTAGGCATAGGCGATATTATCCACTTCCTTCTTGAGATAAACCTCAGGATCAACACCCTTCGGCGCAATCCTGGGATTGAAGTAAAAAGGACTTGCCTCACCCCCGGCAGTAAAAACAAGAACATCAGAGCAGCTCTCGGAATTGAGTATCCTCCTGAACTCACGCTTCCAATCAAAAATCAAAAAAGGAATCCTCTGCAGCATAAGATTGGAAATCAGAGCGTAGATTGAATTCGTCTTCCCGCTGCCCGTATCACCCACCACAAGGCAATGCATGGGCAGCTCACCCCTCCTCAGGGAGAACTCATACAGGTCGCGGTCAGCATACCTCACCGTGGCTATGGGCATCTCACCCCCTGCCAAATCCCCCGGCGGAGGAACCAGCACAACTTTGTCATCCAACGGAGTGGAAAGGCTCTGATTGTAAAGCGTCATAAGATACTGATGAATCTCATTCCGCCCCCTGGAATCCTCCAGCAGGTAAACCCTGTAAATCTCATCCGCCCTCCCGCCGAGCTGAGGCTCAAGCTTCTTAAGCAGCTTCTCCACTTCCTGCATCCGGCCTCACCATCTTCGCTTTTCTCAACAGGTCATTCAGCTCCCTCATGTAAAGCCTCAGCTCCTTCCGAAGGCTCGTCAAATCCCTCCAGCAGGAGACAGACTCCATGCGCTTCTCACCCTCCAGGCTCACAACCTCCCGCTCCAGAGTATCCACGCCCGGAAGCTCACCGGACTGGGAAGAGCCTGTGAACTGCTCAACCTCCAGAATGCGATTGCGAACCTTCAGAATCTCAGCCCTAATCTCCTCCAGAACCCGCTCATCAATGTCCCGCCTCTGCTTTATCTCCCCCTCAATCTCGTCAATGGCCTCCCGGATGTCCTTAATCCTCCCGGAGATCATGTCCTGAAAAACACCGCCATCATCCTCTCCCATAGTTATTCCACGATGGAAAAGCAGCTAAATAAAAGTAAGGGCAAAACAGGATATGGGCTGGGACATGCCAAGAGGCACGACACGTCAAAAGCTGGTGCCTACTGCTTCTACTTGAAACCCTGAGATTTCAATGCTATATAGTACGAAATCCAATGAGCCGGTTGCGAGTGGCACTACCGGCATTCACAACATACATTTCTGTTTGTAGTGTCGGGGCCAACGAGAAAATCTCGGCTCAGTTGTTGACTTTAGCTACAAAATGTGCTATCTAATAGATTAGATATGAGGTCTAATAGCTTATAGGTAAGGAACAACATGAAAGAGTTAGAGTACAATTTAAGCCTAAGTCAACTAAAGGAAAAGGCTGATACTAGTGTTTCCGACCCTACAATTCAACGTTATAAAGATTTGAATCTTTTAAAGCCAAAAAAGCATCATAACAATCAAAGATATCTTTATAGCGAAGAAGATGTATTAAGGCTTAAGCTTATTGATAAACTCAAGAGATTCGGCTACTACCTTAGTTCCATTGGAACTATACTCGATTCGGTCCCTCTTGACCTTTTAGAAAAGAAAGTTTCCAATTCTACCCCGGAGCAACTCGATAAATTTTTACGAAAGCATGGGGTTGATATTCCATAAATAAATTTTATGGAATGGAGGTGTCATAATGATACTTGACCAACAACGTGCTGAAACTAAAGTAAACGAAACTCTTGGGTGGTTTGTCAACAATTACGAGAATAACACCTTTGACGATTTCATAAAAGACACTTGGGAGTTTTGTTCTGAGAATGGCCACAGCCGCTCACTGAACACGGACAGTGCAAAAATGTTATATCTGTCTTCAAGATCTGAAATTTTTAACTATTATGAGTCATTTTGCCTATGTTTGTTCAAAATGCGCAGTTTGCTAACGGAGACATATGCAATCAAGCTTGAAGCCTTCAAGGATTTATTCTCTAAGCTTGCCTCCAATATATATGCTTTCCTCGACACACATGACCCCATGTATACCATCGAGATGAATAAATTCATGAATCTATACCAATATATCGGAGATTATTTTATTCACGCAAGAGAAAGAAAGGAAAAGTTTGACTTAGGCTATAAAATGCCCTTCTACATGGCGGTGCCAAGACATGACGAAACCTTTGTAGTATCCAAGGGGAACCTAAAAGATTACCTTATATGGTTTGATTTTTGGACTGATAAAAATGAAGACGCCGAATGCCTGGTTGAGTACTATGCCAATCTAATGAATGGAAACAACAGAAATTCCTTCACTCACATATGCTTGGTAAACAAAGAACTGGGCCCCAGAGGCCCGCGTGGTCTTGAAGACATTTTTAAAGAAAAGTTCCCTGATAAAAAGATAATCCGCTACAACCAGAAAAGTTTTAACGGGTCACCATTTGAAGGCATTGATGAGCAAGAAAATCAGCCGATAAAAGCAAATATCTGCTATGATCTGTTTGACACGGGAAAAGGATTGCGAAATTGTGAAGATGACCTTTACAAGGGATATTGTGGCCAGGTAATTAAGAATGTCGTGCTTTATCAGTATCCTGAGCCGGAATATGACATTGAAGTAAAGAAGAAGACTAAGGCAATTTTTGAAAATGTTCCCGAAGAAAAACTAAAAAGAAAAACGAAGGAAACGCAACATTTTTATATTAATGCTACTAAAGAAGAAAGCGATATGGAAAACGAACAAGGAGACGGTGAGAGTGATAATAGTATAGATAATGCTGTTATAAATGAATTCATCAAACAGATGTTTTTGAGGGTTGTTGAAAATTGGATTGACTCTTCAGAAGCAGATGAGCCAATTGTATACACCTCCGAAGGCGAAGCCTATACTCCCAGAAAAATATATGAACTTGTTAAAAATAATACAGAAGAAGGAAAAGAATTCGCACAATCCTATCTGTATGGCATTATAGATTACCACCTATACTCTCTACAGCGAGAATCATCAAAATAAATGAATATATTAGTACACAGACAAAACTCGGAAGCCGATTTAGGTGAACAATTTGCATCTATTTGTGCAAAACACATAAAGTCCGTCCTAGAAAATAACAGCATCAGCTTTTACGAAATAAAATCGGTAGATGAAATAAAGAAATTAAAAGAAATTCTTAAGCGAGATAAGAACAATGATGGTTACTTAATGATCTTCAGTCATGGCACAAAAGAGCAAATGTTTTTCTGGCAGAACAAGGAAAAAAGAATCAAAAGAAGCATCATCGACCTAAAAGATATCAATTTACTTCTGAATAAAAAGCTCATTTTAGTTGCATGTAAGACAATAACACTATTGGGTAAAAATGCGGTAGAGAAATGCGCTAAATATTGCTTAGGATATAATGATAAATGTTATTTTCTACCTGAAAAGTATATAAGCTACAAATCGCAAGCGAAAGAATTCAATAGGGGCATAAGAAGGATTATAGAAGATGGAATATCAGCCGAAACCGCGAAAAACGAAACAAAAAAAGGATTTAATGAGATACGCAAGAAAATATATGAAACACCAGACATTCCTACGGAAAAGAAAATGAGAAATGCAGGTTTCATGCTGATGAATATCCAACGAATCTCACAAATAAGCAAAAATGAAATAAGGCAAGAGATTTAAATTTAATTTAAACATTCAACTTTTCTCTTTGCCAGCTCCATAAACTCAGGATCTTCCTTAAGCCTGTTCAGAATCTCATAAGCATCCTGCTTCATCTGGCTGTACATGAGCGAGGTCTTAGCATTCAGCGGCCTGCCGCATCTCTCGCAGAAGTTCGCCCCGGGAGAGTTGGAATAATGGCACGTCTTGCACGTGTTTGGCCTCAGCTTCAATCCCTCTTTGCTCTTGGTTTTCATGCCCGCAGCCTCAAGTACGGCGTCATTCGCGTCCTTGCTCACAAGGTGCGCGTAGCTGGCGAACATCTTGCTGTCAGGAGTCCAGCCAAAATAAGCCTTGGCCTGGGCCTCGTTCATAATCCCCCTGGACATGTTTATCGTAACCCTGCTGTGCCTGAAAATGTGAGGGTTAAACTTCTTCCTTATGCCAGCCTTCTGAAAAAGCTCCCTGCAGAGGCTCCTCAGGGTGTTGTACTTCATCTGCCTGTACTGGTACCTGCCCTTTCTCATGTTCACCCACAACGGAGCTTCCCTGTCATCCTTCATCGGGTGGCAGTTGAGCCAGCCGGCAATGTAAGGGTTTGAGTAAACCACAGCATCCTCCCTCTCCCCTGTCTTGCCCCTAATGTGAACCAGGAATGAGAACTCATCCCTGTACACGTCCTTAATCCTGAGATTGCCTATCTCGCCAATCCTCGCCCCGCAGTCAGAGAGCAGGCTTATAAAAGCCTTATCCCTTGGAGTGTCAGCAGCCTCAATCAGCTTCTCAATCTCATCCTCTGTCAGCAGGTCAGTCCTGGAAATCTTCGGCTCATCCTTCTTCTTGACGTGAACCCTAATCCACCTTACCTCGTCAGGATACTCATCCCTGGACAGATACTCGTCCCCATACCTGAGCCATTTAAAGAACTTCTTAACCACTCCCCTGTACTTGGATTTAGTCCACACACTGTAATCGGGCTTGCTCTCAATACGATAAACGAACTCCTTAACATCATCCTTGCCAGCCCCTTCCAAATCCCGGCCCAAAAAGAGCGCAAAATCAAGCAGGCAGTACATTGTCCTCACCCTCGTGCTGATGGCAGTCCCATCAAGCTGCCTCGCCCTCTCATAAGCCAGAATAAGCTTCTTGTTGGCATCGGAAAGCTCCGCGCCCTCAATTCTCTTTTTACAACCCTTCAGTTGTAAATCATAGTCGTGGATATCAAGCTTCTCAGCCATTCTCCTCACCTCTTCAGTTTTCAAGCTCCTTAATAAAGGTAAGGGCATATAACCAGAAGGAATACGCCCCGGCCGGGATTCGAACCCAGGTCTTCGGATGTTTTCAGCCAAACCATGTGGAGATTTCCGACCTCGAAAATCCGAAATGATTGGCCGGGTTGTGCGGTTCCTCCTTCTGGAACCTCTACACTACCGGGGCAGTGGGGGTAGGGATTAAACACCCCTTTTAAAATATTTTGCTTTTGAAAGCCCGTATGGCAGGATTGGAGGCCTTATTACAATATTCTTAGAATGTCTGGGGTTCTTACTTTGCCCTGCTCTCTTTATGAGTTAAAAATACTGCTCATTTAATGTAAGGGGATGCCTCCTGAGTTTAGTCTAATAAAAATCTGATTCCTCCTGGCATTGCCGCCGCCATGTTTAGCTATACAAACCTCTTCGCCCGCCACCCAACCCCCTCACATATGCTTAGCGCACAAACCCACTCAGAGCACTTTAAGCATATCATTGGGCGGGCTTATTGGGGCGAGAAGCAGGGAGTTGTGCAGTTGGAGAAGGTATGAACCTGCCTGTTGGTTGTAAAGTGAGGGCGGGAATTACTATGAGGAATCACCCAAAACAAATGCATATAAGGTGGAATATATCATGGGAAATAAAATGCATAGATAATCCCGACTCGCAAGCTCATCGGGATTATCAGGCATATAAAAAGGCAAAAAGCCGACTTCATCGGCGTTTTGCCTTTATTCCATGGGCCATAGGGGATTCAGAACCAAGGGTCTTCTTCCTTGACCCGGCCATCAGGTACCACACTCGCTTTGCTCGGTGGTACGAATAAAAAATGGGCCATAGGGGATTTGAACCCCCGACCGCTGCTTTGCTCAAGCAGTGTCCAGCATTGCGCGGAACACAGTCATATAAGAGCAGTGCTCCAATTGCCCAACTGACGCTCAAATCTCACGTTCGTCGAGGGGCTAAAACGCAGTTTTACGCCCCTCTTGCGTTTGCGTGTCAACTGAGCGTAACCAGTTGCCAGACTAAGCTAATGGCCCTTATTCCCGCTTAAAAAGACCCTATTTATAAAATTTTCTCAGAAATATTTATATAATAAACAGGCTTTCTCATGACCAATGGAAGATGAGGAGCAGGGCGGTGGGGCGCCGGACCTCTCAAACCTTGACCAGAAGATTAAGGACCAGCCCTACAATGACGAGACCCTGAAAAAGAGGATAAGGAACACCAGAATATTCGCCGGAGTCTCTGTTGCAATAATTGTGGTGATTCTCGCAGTGCTTTTCTTTCTGAGATTCTATATCAGCTCAAAGACAGGAAACTTCAGCATGATGAAGATCACTCCCATCCTCTACGCTTTAGTAGGCGGTTTCGCTTTAATAATCATCGTTCTCATAATCAGCTCAATAATCATCCTTCAGAGCTACAGGAGGCTCTCAACCTACAACAAGAAGCTGTTTGTTATCAGGGCTGCCTCTTATGCTGTTGTCATAATACTCTTAGGTCTGTTGTTCTTCACAAATATACCTCACACAATAGGCATAGTGGACCATAGTTCTTCTGAGTATTACTCTGCTTTCAGGGATTATGATGAGGTTTTTATCCCTTCAATGCAGAACATCACAGAGCTGACCGAAAGAAGCAGCAGGGCATTCTCCAGATTCCAGAGATTGAATCAGGATTACACCTCCCGCAAGAACATAACCTTTGAGGAGTATAACGAGAAAGCAGAGGAACAACTTAATATCAGCTTGAACAGCTTAAATGAGACTGTAGGCATATGCGGAAGGCTTGCAGAACAGAAAATACCTAATCCTGAATTCTTTCCCTCATCAACAAATTTCTCTGAGCTAAGAATGGCAGCATCAAAAAAAGCTGAGCTGATAAGGTTATACCTGAACCTGCTGGAGGCAAACCAGAAAGCTGAGAAATCATCCAGAGAGGGAGACAGGGAAGCTTATGATGAAGCAATGGCAAGGATTGATGAGCTGGCAGAAAAAGAGAAGAAGTTGCAGTCTGAACTCGAGGAGATGCAGGTTAAGCATCTTCAATAAGCGGAGTAGTGGTGATTGTTTCAGGAATCTGATGAGTAAACATGCGCCAGCCGGGACTTTCATTGAGGGGGATCTCTCCCAAACCCTTTTGAACCCGGACCACAGCCTGTTTGCGCGTTAAGCGCAAACCCAGTGGATTTGCTTGCAAATCTAACGCGTGGCAAGGCCATATCCTAACCATTAGACTACTGGCGCTTTATAAAGCTTTTTCCAAGGATGGATTTATATAGTTTGCGGTAAGTTATTTATATCACCCTGCAAGGGAGTGTCATATGGACCCTGACTATAAAAAGGAGCTTGAGAAGCAGCAGTACCGCTTCACAGGAGAGCACTCTGCTGTCAAGATATGCTCCTGGACAAAGAAGTCCCTTACAGGCCGGGGCCACTGCTACAAGCAGAGGTTTTACGGCATTGAATCCCACAGGTGCTGCCAGATATCTGTTACAGTGAACTACTGCGACCAGGACTGCATCTTCTGCTGGAGAAAGAGATACCAGGAGCCCTTCAAGTCTGTTGATGCTCCTGAGGAGATTATTGAGAACTCCATAGCCCAGCACAGGCTCCTTCTCTCAGGCATGGGAGGCCATGAAAAGATCAGCAAGAAGAAGCTGGAGGAGGCCATGAACCCCAACCAGTTCGCCATATCCCTCACAGGAGAGACACTCTACTACCCGAGACTGAACAGCCTGATAAGAGAGCTCAAGAGGAGGGGCTGCACAAGCTTTGTTGTCACAAACGGCCAGCTGCCTGATGTGATGGAAAAGCTGGAGCCTCCAACTCAGCTTTATCTTTCCCTTGATGCTCCGAATAAAAAAATATACAGGGAAGTGTGCAGGCCCCTGAACAGGGACGGCTGGGAGAGGCTGAACAAGTCCCTTGAAGCCCTGAAAAAGCTGAAGAAGAAAACAAGAACTGCCATAAGGATAACCCTTGTCAAGGAAAAGAACATGGCTGAGCCTGAGAATTACGCAGGATTGATAGAAAAAGCAGAGCCTGACTTTCTTGAGGTCAAGGCCTATATGTTCGTGGGCCACTCAAGGCTGAAGCTTTCAATAAGGAACATGCCCAGGCATCATGAGGTTGTTGAGTTCGCAAGGGAGATAGAGAAGCGCTGCTCTTACAGGATTGCTGACGAGCAGCCTGAGTCAAGGGTGGTGCTGATGATGAAGAAAGGCTCTAAAAGGGAGAGGTTTTTGAAAGGAGGAGCGCAGTGAAAATGGCTTTTGACGTTATTGACGGCTATCTTGAGGACACAAACAGGAAGCTAGCAGAGCATAAGGTGAGGCATAAGCTGCTCAGGGAAAAGCTGGGGAAAGCGCAGAAAGAGCAGAAGGAGAGGTATCCCTCAAGATTATCAGGGGAGCTCATTTACGCCCTGGAGACCGGGCCTGCTGAGATAAACAGCAGCAGGTTCAGCATCTTCAGGGACAAGCTTTCATCTGCTGCTGACATACCTCCTGGCATAAGGAGGTCTCAAGAGATAATAGGAGAGTATGCGTTCTGGTGTTTTGAGGAAGAAGCTGATCATGAGGATTTATCTCCCGAGTCCGTCAGGCTGATGTTCAGCATATTCGCTCAGGAGATAACAAGGTCATACCTTTATGACGAGCAAGTCCAGCTTCCGGAAAGAAAATTTGACGAGCTGGTCATGGGGTTTGGAGTGCATATGTTTGAAGCGCTCAACAGGCTTTACGTCTCCTCCCATCTCATTGCTGCAGAGAATGATTTCTACTGCTCCCTGTTTGAGGAAACTGACAGCGGAAGAGAGAGCTTTTTCAGGAACGCCTGGGCATTGTGGCACCAGGCGCTTGGGGATTACGCCGCGGAAACAGCAAGGATAAAGAAGGCGTTACATCTTGACACCCTGTGCATGAATGCCCTGGATGCGAAGCTTCCTGAGGAATACTCAAATTACGTGAACCTGCTTGAGGCAACACTCAGCCCCGGAACAAAGGAATTCAGGGGACAGTTTTTGAATCATATGCTCAGGAGAATAGAATATGCCGGAAAGATTGAGCAGACATTGTGAGGCATAAACTCATATCTCAAACACCTTGCCGTAAGGGCCGGGGTTGACCACCTTGGTGTTCTTCACCTTGTCCTCTACTCCTGCTGTCTCGTGGATGTGGCCTGAGATTGCGAGGACAATGTCAACCTTTTCTATGAACTTCCTCACTGCCTTGTTCCCGCAGTGGCTTTCCATCACAAGGTCAAGCCTTGTCTTGTGCGGGGGAGCGTGGGTTATGAGAACGACCTTCTCCTTCTTCTTCAGCTCCTTCTTCACTTTCTTGCCCCACTTCTCAAATTCAGGGTCGTCAAGCGCGAATCCGTCGCCTGCAAAGCCTATGAAAGTGTATCCCTTGAGCTTCAGCATGCCCCTGTGGATGTAGATCATGTTCTTTGTCTTTTTCGTGGCCTTTCTCAGGCTCTCCTCAGACTCGTGGTTGCCGGGTATTATCAGCACGGGCTTGCCGAGCTTGTCCAGCTTCTTTATTATCTTCTCAAGCTCCTGCTCAAAGATTGTCACGTCTCCCGCGCATATGAGAATGTCAACATCCTTTTTCTTTGCCTTGTCAGCCACTGCCTTCAGGGCCTTTGTGCTTCCGTGAGTGTCAACAAACGCGAGTACTCTCATGGAGGGCAAGAGAAAACAGCTGTTTTTAAAGCTTTTGATGGGAAAAGCAATCACAAGGGAGTTCTCTGCCCTGTTTAGAAAATCTTGGAGATGGACTTTTTGTAAAAGGTATTCCTCCAGAGTTTACCTCCACCCTGTTCAGGTTATGTTCAGCTCTGCAATAAGCTTAATGCGAAAGAGGTATTCTTTTCCAGGCATTACCACCGCCCTCTTTAGAGTTACAACCGCTTTGTCCCGCCTAAAAATAATCCCGACTCGCAAGCTTAAATATAATTCCGACTGAAGTCGAAATTATAAGACTTGCCTAAGCTTCGCTTAGTCAAGCGTCTGGGATTACTGAAAATACAAAGTATTTTCAGGCCTGCAAAACTTTGTTTTGCAGTATTAGAATTGCCAAACTTCGTTTGGCAATCTCCTCCCCCATGCATATGCTAATCACACCAACCCACTCAGAGCACTTTAAGCATATCATTGGGCGGGCTTATTAGAAGCAGAAGAGGAAAGTTGTGCAGAAACAGAAGGTGTGAACCTGCGAGGCGGTTGTGCAGTAAGGGTGGGAGGAATCTGGAATCATAAGCACAAGCAAATTCTTTAAATAGCTGGGGAATTATCAGGAATAAGATTCACAAGATTATTACCCAGATGGAAAATCTAGAATCACAATAATAAACTCCTCATCATACCACCTAAAGCACAGCCTGCAAGAACATAAGCTTTTTCCTGCTGCGGGAAACACTTCATGCAAGTATCTCCTTCTCTGCTGGTATTATCTTGTCGCACTCGTCGCAGTAGTAGACCTCATGGCCTATCTGCCTTGCGATTTCCCCGCATTCAAGGCATCTGACTTCCATAACTCACCCCCTTTGGAAGTTTTATGTTATATATTATAGTCTTTGAAGTATATAAATCTTTTGCCTAAAAGTTATCTATCTTTTAGTGGTTAATTTTATATATCATGACAACAAAACCTCTCTCATGAGCAGCAAAAGCCTCAGGGACATTGTTCTTTACGCAGCTGAGAGGCTGCCTGAGATGCAGCCAGGAAAGCACAAAGTACGTTCAGGAAGGCTCTGGCTTCCTCCAGCTTACACAAGGATGATAAAGGATGTCAACACAAGCTGCGGCTGCCAGCCTGATGATGCGATAATAATGGAATACCCTGCAAGCCTTTTGTTCAGGGAAACAGTAAACAAGATAACAGGAAGCAATGGAACTGACCTGGCATACCATAAGGAAAGCCTGAGCATAGTCCCTGTCTCGCTTTTCAGGCCCTTTGCAGAGGAGCTGCTCAATACAGAAACAAGATTCACAAGAGATGATCAGTCAAGGGCTGTGATGGGTTCAATACACAGTTCAAGGATTGACCCATGGAGCAGGATATTCATCGGCCATGGGAATGATATGGTCTATATCACAGCAAACAAGCCGTCAATCGACATAATATCTGAAGAGCTCTACAGCAGGGTCATGCCACACTATGGTAATCCTCAAGTATGATCTTGTCAATGCTCTCAAGATTCCTCACAGAATAAAGCTTTCCCTTTCCCACATCAGCTATTTTCCTTGCGAGCTCCTCGCCCTTCCTGTTCAGGTTTATTCCTACGACAGATATTGTTATGCCCGCGTTTGCCGCAACTCCCGCAGCCTCCACAGTCTCATTCTCAGGCCTGCTTCCAGTGGTCGGCAGGGCGTCACTTAATAGTATGAGGTGTTTTGTGGCATCAGATGAGGGAAACATCTCCACGCTCTCCCTTATTGTCCTCACAATGTCCGTCCTTTTTGATGCCCTAATCCTCACCATCTCCTTCAGCAGCCTGCTGAAATCCCCTGTGGGATCAACCCTTGCCTTTATCTTCTCGCCAAAAACTATGAGGCCCACCCTGTCCTTGTTTGACACAGCCTTGTAAGCCAGGGCTATGCCTGCTTTCTTGCATGATGTGATCTTTTCCCCTCTCATTGAGCCTGACGCGTCAAGAGCATAGACAATGAAGCACTTGCCCTTGCTCTGCCTCTCAAATATCCGCAGGTCCTCCGGCCTTAACTTCTCATGCCCTCTCCTTATGGATGTCTTCAGGCTTCTCTTCAGGGCGATATCCCTGTACCTGTCACCCATGGTGAAGTCCCTTATCTCATCCCTTCCGCCGTACTGGGACTTCTTCTTGTGCAGCCTCTCCCCTGCAATGCCTTTTGGCACGAGATTGTCCAGCTCCTCAGTGTACATCACAAGAGACGCCAGCTCAATGCCCTTCTCTGTTATGCTGAACCCCCTGTCAATTATGCCCTCATCAGAGAGCTGCTTGAGCCGTGTCTTCAGCTTGTCCTTCAGCAGCTTCCTGTATTCTGGTATCTGGATGTTCTTGCTGATATAGTCAGGCTCCTCTCCGAAAAGCTCCCTTATGATCGTCTGGCCGTACAGATGCTCAGCAAGCCTGTAATCCTTAGCCATCTGGTCAAATATCAGCTCAGGGGTGAAAGCGCTTATTCCCATGTCAAGGCCCGCCTCAACAAGCTTTCCCTTGTCAATCGCGCTCTTGTCAGCCTCCATCACAGAGCGCATGAGCTTATCATCCATGTTCTGCATGCCGAGCTTTCCCCTGAGCTCCTCAGCGCTCTCAAGTTCAGAAGTCTTTTGCTGTGTGTTACGGGCCACCACCCGGTTTGCTTTTGGATTCCCGCCCGCCTTTTGCCTTCTCCTTCCTGAACCTCTTCAGCTCCTCCTTTACAAAGTCTTCAGGGGACTTGAGGTATTGTATGGAAGGCTTCAGCTTTATCCTGTGGCTCAGCACTGATATTATGGCCTCCTCAACATCCTCATGATCAGCTTCCTTTTTGCCTTTGAGCACTGCGTTTGACTGGGCCCTCTCATAAAGGCCCATGCTGGCCCTCACTCCCGGCTTCTTCTCAAGATCATTGCTGTCCCTCACTGTCCTCACAAAAAGCACTATAAAATCTGTTATGCTGTCCGGCACTCTAACATCAAGCTTTTTTGCCTTCTGCTCAACTATCTCCCTCTCTGTCTCAGGGCTTTCAGGGTGTCTCATGTAGAGAACGTCAAACCTGTCAAGCAGGACGTCACTCATCTTCTCAGTGCTGGTGTCCTCAGGGTTCATTGTGCCTATAAATATGAAGTCAGCCTCAAAATCAACATCATAACCCCCAAGAGTGACATTCCTTTCCTCAAGGGCCTGGAGCATTGCGTTCTGCAGCTTCTCAGGGCACCTGTTAAGCTCGTCAAAAAAGAGAACTCCCTTGTCAGCCCTGAATATCTTTCCAGGGGTGAAAGCCTCCCTGCTTGTGGGCCCGAACTTTAGAGCTTTTATGGGATCAATATCCCCCATGAGGTCCTCCACTGTAAGGTCAGGCGAGCCCTGTATCCTCACAAAATTAATCCCTCCCTTCTTGGAGGGAAGAAGCTTTGCTATGTTCTTTGCAAGGGTTGTCTTTCCCACTCCCGCAGGCCCGACTATTATCACATTCCTGCCTGTGAGCAGTGCTGACCTCAGGCCGTTCTTGACATCCCCCTGGCCTATTATGTCTGTGAAAGGGTCTTCTTTCTCAAGGATTGTTTTCTTGATCTTTTCGTGAATCATGATAAACCCTCTTCTGGCTGGCTATGATACTATAATCATCATTTATAAAATTTTGGATTTGTGAGGGCTTATTCTGGCAGGACTGCATTGATTATTCTGGTTAATCCAAACCTAGCTCCTTGTAAAAAGGGGATCCCTCCTGAGTTCTCCACCGGAACGGCGTTACTCTGTTCACGCGTAGGTGGGATTAAGCGCAGCGAAATTCCACGAAATTGAGCATCTTCTAAGTGTTTTGATTAATCCAGAGTTCTCCACCTCCCTTATCACAGTTACAGATGGACAAATCCCACCCTCCATCCCCCTCACATATGCTCAGAGCACCAACCCACAGAGCGCTTTAAGCATATGATTGGGCGGGCTTATTGGAAGCAGAAGAGGAAAGTTGTGCGGTTTTGGAAGGAAAAAACCTGCGAGGCGGTTCTGCAGTAAGGGTGGGAGGAATCTGGAATCATAAGCACAAGCAAATTCTCTAAATAGCTGGAAGTACCAGAAATAACAATCATAAACTCAAGATTCCCAGGGAAGTATCAGGAATAATAAGCATACCCTCTTAAATACAGAAAAAAGCAAAAAACAAAAAATCAATTCAGCCCATGTCAGGCAGGCTTTCCTGCATGTCAGACAGGTCGTCTCCTGAGACTGCAGAGCTTATCGTGCTTGAGAGGTCAACAGGCTCTGCAGGAAACTCAAAGTCAGAGCTGCTCACGTCAGAGCTCATGCTCACAGCCTCCATAACATAGGACTCGTCAGGGCCCTGGCTCTCAAAATAGGCCGGAACTCCGCTCTTCAGGAAGCAGTGCTTCATTGTCCTGCCCTGCTCCTCAAGGTCTGTCCTGAAGCAGTAGGCTGTCTCTCCGACGATTGTCCTTGTGCCGTCAAAGCTTATGTCATACTCCTGAGGATTCTTTTCCACCTGCTCCTGCTGTGATGCTGCCTTTTCCTGCGCTGGAGTGCTGCCTGTGTACTCGGATATATCTGCTGTGAAGCACTTCCACTCTCCTGACATCATCATGCAGGTTGTTGTTCCGTCCTCTGTCTCGTAGACCCTGGCTTTTGTCTCTTCTCCTCCCTGCTCAATTGTGTAGTCTGTCCTCATATTCTTTCCTTCGCCAAAGTACTGGGTGAAGGTTGCCTGGCCATCTCCTAAGCCTGCATCATATTCAATGTCATATGTTATCCTGAGCCCTGAAAGGCTTTTCTGGGAAAGCTCGGCAAAGCCCGGAGCCTGCTGGCTCTCTCCTGTATCCAAAGCTCCCTGATCCGCGCCCTCTCCTGCAGTTCCGGTGTCTGCTCCTGTATCCTCTGGAGATGCGCATCCTGCAGAGAATGCCAGAACAAGTATCATCACAAAACTGAACAATACAAGTCTTTTCATGCTGCCTCACCTCTTTGTTTTCGGCGCTTTAGAAGCGCTGTGAATGAGAGCAGATGAAAACCGATTATGTCAAAAACCACCGGTCAGAGACCGGTGGCATGAAGCGAAAGCTTCATTCTCATTCTTTATTGACCTGTGGTTTTTGAGCATGCTCAGAAATATACCCTCTGCGGATATGCCTTTGTGGACTTTGTCCACTGGTTAAATAAACCAGTGGTATATTTCTGACATATAAAACTTTTGGAGCGTCAAGAAAAAATCACTTAATCACTTCTTGAACATGTACTTGAACATGTTTCTCTTTGTTGTCTTGTACTTTACAGACTTGCTCTCCCTGAGCTTTTTAAGGCTCATTGTCACTGAGCCGATAGAAATCCCGAGCTTCTGGCTCAGCTCTTTTGAAGTGAACCACTTCTGAGGATGCTTCTTCAAAAAGTCGTAAATGTCCTGCTGTCCCATATTAACCCCCTTAATCCACCAGAAAGCGAGCTTATTTATATACCTTTCGCTTAATTTAGGGGTAGTGAAGCATTAATTAATAATGCTCATGAGCCCCTCTAGAGCCGTAAAACAGTCTTCTAAAGCATTCCTTTTTTAAGTTTTGCGCTCTTTTCAGCTGATGTGCAGCTCCACTATGTCATTATCCTCAAGCCTGTGGTTGAGCTTGAACTTCTGGCAGGGGAATTTTGCAGAACTGCCCCACACCCTGGCGAACCTGAACTTCTGTATGAAGTCCTTGTGCAGCTTCCTGCACATCTCCCTTATTGTGGAGCCTCTTGTCAGTATGAGCGGCACTTCAAGGTCAGCCTTCTTTCCCTTTTCCTTGCAGTACACCCTGATGAAGTCAAGCTTCCTGAAGATCAGCCTCTTCAGCTCCTCAACACCTTCGCCTTTCTCCGCAGAGATGCAGATGTCAGGCTCCAGTGTTCTCTTCAGCTCCTCAAGCTTCTTCCTGTTTGCAAGGTCGCACTTGTTCAGCACAACTATGGAATGGATGTATATCTTGTTTCCCTCTATAACATCAATGAGCTGGTCTATTGTTATGTCCTCTCTTATCACAACATCAGCATTGTGTATCCTGAACTCCTTAAGCACGTCCTTTATTGTTTCAAAGTCTGTCTTTGTGAGCTTTACAGTTGATGCAATATCATAGCCCCCTCTTGACTTCTTTGTTATCTTGACATCAGGCTTTTTCTCGCCTATCCTGAGCCCCGCATCCCTTATCTCCTTTTTCAGCACCTTAAGATGCCCGGGATGGGTTATGTCAAGAATTATCATTGCAAGGTCAGCTGTTCTCAGCACTGCAAGCACCTCCTTCCCCCTGCCCTTTCCTGAGGCCGCGCCGTGGACAACCCCTGGCACGTCAAGCAGCTGTATCTTTGCGTGCTCGTACTCAAGCAGGCCCGGCACAACATCAAGGGTTGTGAACTCATACTGCCCCACCTTTGACTCTGCATTCGTAAGCGCGTTCAGCAGGGTTGACTTTCCCACAGAAGGGAAGCCCACCATTATTACAGTCGCGTCCCCTGACTTCTTAACAGCATAACCCTCTCCCTTTTTTCCTCCTGAGGCCCTCTTCTCCCTGGCAGCCCTGAGCTTTGCGAGCTGGGCCTTGTACAGGCCTATGGCGTGCTGGGTGGCCTTGTTATAGGGTGTGTTTTTTATCCTTTCTTCAAGCTCCCTTATCTTTTCCTCATAAGATGCCATATTACCTCCTTTGGAAGATTAGCATTTAAAGATTTTATGGATAGTGGCTGCAGACAGCAGTGTCAGGAGACGCAATCCTTTACTTCTTCATCCACACATCCCTCTGGGGGAAGGGTATGGATATGCCATTCTTCCTGTATGCCTTGTGCAGCTCCTTTACAAACTCGTGCTTTATCAGGTACTGGTCAACAAAGGATTTAACCCTCATAATCACAGAGAAGTTTATTGAGGAATCGCTGAATTCCTTGTATCTTATGAAAGGCTCATGGTCAGGCACTCCTCCCTCAATCTTCTTCATTATCTTCTTTGCAGTGTTAATGGTCACCTTTTCCACTTTTTCAAGATTACTGCCGTATGAGACTCCCACAGTGAATATGAGGCTCATGTCCTTCTTCGGCTTGTCATAATTCGTAAGCACTGACTGCACAAGCCTTGAGTTTGGTATGACAATATAATTGCCCGGCAGTGTCCTGATTCTTGTTGTTCTCCAGCTTATCTCATTGACATAACCCCTGTAACCCTCCCCAAGGTCAAGCTCAATATAATCCCCTATGCTTATGGGCCTGTCAGTCGCAATGTACACTCCTGCAAAAAGGTTTGAGAGCGTGTCCTGCAGGGCAAGCGCTATTGCAATTCCCGCAATTCCGAGCCCTGCGAGGAAAGGTCCTATCTCAATGCCCAGCCTGTTGAATATTATGAGGAGCGCTATGGCATAAACTATTATTGCCACGGCCCTCTTCACAAAAGGGACAAGCGTCTCGTCCAGCCTGCTCTTGAGCTTTTTAGCGTAAACCTCTGCCCTGTACCACCTTATGAATGATGCAGCCCCTCTTGATATGACATGAGCCCCTATGAGTATTCCCGCAATGATGAATACCTGGATTATGCTGACACCCCACAGCGCACCTTCTATGCTGATGTACCTCACTGCAAGGTATATGCCGAAGACTATGAAAACAAGCCTTATGGGGCTCTTGACCTCGCTCACCACATACTCATTGAACTCCTCAGGAGTCTTTGATGTCAGCTTCTCTATCCCTTTTATGATGTAATTGACCAGCTCAGCAAGAATGTAAAAAACAGCGATTATTCCAAGAGCCAGCATTATGCTGTAGATATCCGCCATTTTATGCGCCTGCCTTTTTGTTTGCTTCTTTACTGTCCTTGAGTTGTGTAAACGCCCTCTATTTAAAATATTTTTGCCGCTGCAGAGGCTATATCCACTTCTTTCTTTTGAAAAAAACGTAGATGATTATTATAGAGAGCGCCATGAGGCCCAGTGCAAACGGATAGCCTGTTTTCCATGCAAGCTCAGGCATATACCTGAAATTCATGCCATAGATGCCTGATATGAGGGTTGGAACAAGTATGAGGGATGCGTAGGCGGTCAGCTTCTTCATTATGCTGTTCATGTTGTTTGACAGTGTTGTAAGGTATGTCTCCAGGACTCCTGAGAGTATCTCCCTGTTCGTGTCTCCGACATCGATCAGCTGGACAAGGTCATTGTATATGTCCCTGAATGCCTCTGTCTCCCTCTTGGTCATTTTCTTTATGTAGCCTTTCTCAATGGTGGCTATGACATCCCTGTTTGCTATCAGCCCCTTGTGGAACAGGATGAGCGTCCTCTTTATGCTGAATATCTGCTGGGTGGAGGTTCCTGAGCTGTTGGCTGAGTTCTTGGTTATGTTCTCCTCTAACCTGTCCACGCTCTCCTCTATCATGTCAAAGAACTTGAAGTATTCTGACACGAGCGTGTCAAGAAAATAATGGAGGAAAGAGCTTGATGACTTGAGTATGTCATGATGCTCTCTTACATAATCCACTATCCTGTCCATGCACCTTATCTCTTTCTTGTGAAGCGTGAGTATTCCCTGCCTGCCAAAGAGGAATATGAACACAGGAGCCACGGCTGCAGAGTTTCCCTTCTCCCTTGGAAAGCTGAACACAATCCTTGAGTGGGTCTCCTTGTCATGCAGGTGAGGCCTCTCATCAGGGTCAGAATACTCAGAAAGCTCAAAAAGCGGAATGCGGGTCTTCTTTGATATGAGCTCAAGCTCCTCCTTTGAGGGGCTGTGAGCGTCAATCCATGCTGTGCCTGAGATTGAGATCTTGTCAACCTCAATCTCCCTGAGCTGCCCGCTATCACCCCTTTTTTCAAAGACCCTTATCATGAGGAAGGCAAATTATCCTTTATTTATAAAGCTTGTTGTGTAAGAACATGACATCATGACAGGCATAACATGTTCCCAGCGCACAGAGAATTATAATATTGTTAACTCCCTCTGAATTTAGTTTTATGAATATAATAAATCCTTCTTATTTCTCCACCAGAACGGCATTGCGCAGTTCACGCGCAGGTGGGAGTGAGCGCAGTGAAATTCCACAAAAAGCGCGCTTTAAGCGTATGAGTACTACAAAATTGAGTCTCCTCTAAATATTGTGATTAATCCAGACTTATCCTCCACCCCCACTCGCAGTTACAGCCGCTTTGACCCACCCACCGCCCCCTTCAACAGCTTGAGCGCACCAACCCACACAGAGCGCTTTAAGCATATGATTGGGTGGGCTTATTGGAGGCGGAAGCAGAGAGTTGTGCTGTTCCAGAAGGAAAAAACCTGCCTGATGGTTCTGGAGAAAGGGAGGGAAGTACTATGAATTATAACCATAAAAACATTATCTTCCAGAGGGTGGGAATTACCAGGAATAATAATCGCAAACCCATTACCCCTCTGGGAAGCACCTGGAGTAACAATCATAAACTCAATATTCCCAGGGAAGCACCAGGAATCATAATAATAAACAAACCTAAGGGAGGGTGGAATCTGGAATCATAAACACAAGCAAATTCTCTAAATAGCGGAAAGCACCTGGGATAATAATCATAATTTTTCCATTTCCAGGGAAGCACCATGAATCATAATCATAAACAAACCCTCTTCCTAAAGCAACATTTAAATACATATTATCACACTAAAATCAGCATGGCAAAGAAGGTTATACTTAAAGAGGTTGACAGGGAGCTGTACAGGATAGGAAGAAGGATATCCTTTCTCGCAGTAAACCCTGTCAATGAGTGGAAGGAGAGAAAGAAATTCTTTTCAAGCAGGTCTTACGAGCCGATATTCAGGTATTCCCCTCCCAGGATCAACATTGATGCTGCAATAAGCAGGCTTGATTCGCTGAAGATGAAGAGGAGCTATGTGGGCCAGATTCTAAGGCACAAGAGGGACAGCTACGTGAGAACCCTTAACATGCTCGGCTCAGTAGGCTCTGAGGATTTCAAGGCCAGCTCCCTGAAGGTTTACGGCAGGCCCGGCAGGACTCTGGTGAAAAAAGCAAGAAGGATACTGCGCTACAGAGAGGGGCAGAAGAAGTCCGCGAAACTGTCCCCCAAGGAAGTGGCTGATATGCTCAGGGAGGCCCTGAAGGTTTACGGCTTCAACTGGGAGGTAAGGCAGAAGCTGATGACTGCCAATGCTGCTGTGCAGCAGTCAAAGAGAAGGGTGCTGCTCAAGAAGGGCAAGATGTTCTCCAACGATTTCATAAGGCGCCTCATAGCCCATGAGATAGGCACCCATGTTTTGAGGTATGAGAACGGCATGCTGCAGCCATACAGGGTGTTTGCATCCGGCCTGCCAGGCTATCTTGAGACAGAGGAGGGCCTTGCTGCAGTGAATGAGGAGAAAGCAGGGGTTCTCAGCAAGGGCACTTTAAGGGTTTACGCAGGAAGGGTTGTGGCAGTCCACCTTGCCCAGGACCATTCATTCAGAGAGGTATACAACAGGATGAAGACCCACTTCAGCAGGGACAAGGCGTGGAGGATAACAGTCAGGGCAAAAAGGGGATTGTCAGATACGTCTCAGCATGGGGGGCTGACAAAGGATTACAAGTACCTCAATGGTTATTTCAAGGTCAAAAACTATTTAAAGAAATACAGCATTGACAGGCTTTATTACGGCAAGGTCAGCGTGTATTACGCGAGGTTCATTGACAGGATACCTGACCTTGTTGAGCCCAGATACCTTCCAAGGAGAGACAAGCAAAGATGAAATCTGTTGTTAACAGGATAAAGAAAGCCATTGCCGGAGCTGCGGACAGGAGCAGGTACAAGCAGGCTATAATAGTCAGGGAGGACCTTAAGCTGCCCAAGGGCAAGATGGCTGCTCAGGCTGCTCACGCTTCTGTCTCTGCAGTCCTGGAGTCTCAGTCAACAGGCAGGAAGGAGCTCGTCAATAAATGGAAAGACACTGGCATGATGAAGGTTGTTCTCAGGGTTAAGGATTTGGATGAGTTAAATAGATACAAGAAACTTGCGCATGAGAATGACCTTGTTGCTGTTGAGATTGCTGATGCTGGAAAGACTGTTGTGAAATCGGGAACTGTTACATGCGTTGGAATAGGGCCGGAGAGCGAGAGGAGGATAGACAAGGTGACTGGGGAATTAGAGGCTTATTGAGTCATTGTGATTTTTCCTATGTTCTTGTCTGTTCTTATCGATATTTTTGGTTCTGATTGACGGGTTATTTGCTACTTTTTGAGGGTGAATTAATAGAAAGATTTATATAATCAGATATCCTTACTTTATTTTGAGGTTTGAGGGGGCAATTATGGTGGCTGATTTTAATATCACAGAAGAAAATCTTGATTCTAGGATTCCTTGTAATGAAATCCTTCATAAGCTTGCTGATCCAGCAAATGAATTTATCTCATTACTTTCAGATGCAAAACATAGAGACTTAAAAAAGCAGGCAGAAGAATCTGTTTTATTTGATGATCACCTGCTTCCAATTCAGGTGCAGAAAAAATATGAATGGGAAATCAGGCTTCTTGAAGAGATAGCAGAGTCTGAGTCCAAAATCTGGTTGTCAGGGGATGCTGGAACAGGAAAGACCACCTTTCTAAAGAGAAGCTATTTTGGACATAAAGATTCTATATATATTGATTTAAAGTCATACGCTGGGCAGAGTCTGGAAAAGTTTATTTTAGAAACAATTGGTTTTAGTGATTTTAAGTGGGCTATAAAAGATTTGTTGAGAGCAGGAAAGTTTAATATATATTTGGATGGTTTTGATGAGGTCACTGATGGTTCATTAAGGTTAAGGCTTGTTAAGCAACTGGACAATCTTAAGGGTTTGGAGAATAATAGGTTCATTGTATCAAGCAGGCCAGAAATTGACACCCCAAAACTCACAGATTTTGAGGTATATGATGTTCAGCCAGTTCAATTAGATGATTTAAAAAACTATCTTGTTGCAAAAGGAAGATCAGAACTTTTTGAACTTATAAAGGAGGACGAGAATCTTCTGGACTTCTGCAGATATCCATTGCTATTGAGTTTTGTAATGGATATTGACAAAAAAGACTACAAGAAATTTGACTTTGGGAACAGGGCATTATTATATAAGGTTGTTGTGAATAAAAGATTCCTTGCCAGAGAAGCCTTGAAGATTGCTGAAAGAAATGGTGATGATTCTCCAAAAGATTTTTCTGATGAATTAGAAGTTATGGAAGAGATAGCCTATATTCTGGAAAAGCCGAAGGAAATGGTTATTAAAAAGGATTGGCATGGTAAAGTGTATGATAAATTTTTTGCAGAGGTCACAGGGCATTCAATAAGGCCTTTACTGCAGAAAAAGTTCTCTGATTGGCCTTTAGATGAAATCTTGAATTCAATAGATGAGAGCGGTTTATGTAGGGTCTTAGGGGAAAAGACAAGGAATTTTCATCATCCAACTATAAAAAAGAGCACTGCCTCTGAGTATGTTGAAGTTAATTTTATGCATAAGACTTTGCAGGAATACTTTTGTGCAGGATGGTTTGCAAGAAGACTTAAAAAAGATGGCCTTTCTGCTCAGGAAGTATTTGAGAAATACTTAGATGATGATGAAGACTTCAAGTTTTATAGGCATAAAGAAGTTTTATTGTTCCTATCAGAAATGTTGGATACAAAAGAATTGAATGATCTTTGTGATTTTGTCGCAGGAGAATACAAAGATGATATAGACTTCTCATTTGCTTCAGAATTGGTCAGACATTCAAAGAGTGAAGTTAATACAAAGAAATTTATAAGAGCTATTGAATCCATATTAGATAAGGGGGATGTACATCCTGGGTTGGTTCAGGCTGCGCTTAATATAGCTTCTAAAGATGATAATGCAGGAGATCTTATTGAGAGAATGGTGGGCATTCTTATTGAGAATGAAGAATACCATAGGTTATATGAATATAAAGGAGGGTGGGGTTATTATCAAAAATTTCCTGATGGATCTGAGATTTTCTATGATAAACTAACTCCTATTATTCCTATTATGTCACTTGATGATCTTGATTTAAAACATAAAAAACATAAAGTTCACTCAATGAATGATGTAAATTTTAATAAGTTTAAACTTGATGATGAATTTGTTTTAATGTTATGGAATCTTGGAACTGATAAAGCTCTTGCTTTTTTGGATAAGATCATGCCTAATAAAGAGTCCCCCTATTGTGATTACGTATCAGAGAAGGCTTTTGAGCTTTTGGCCAGTTATGGCAATAAAGATGCAGAGGCTGCATTAAATGGACAGTTGGATGATAAAATCAATTTATTTACTGATGAAAACAACCCCCATTATTTTGATTCCATGGTTAAAGATACACATGAAACTACATCTATTCTGCTTCTTTCAGTAGAAAAGAGAAGAACTTGCCAGAAGAAGGCTTTTGATTTCATTGCAGGGTATCTGAAGGACTATAAAAGCAGAGCAAGAGACATATTGATTGAATATTTGGGTGTTATCAATTATTTTCCACTATTAAAAGAGATTGTTGAGGATGACAAAGATCCTCATAGAGATATTGCTTTTCAGACAATATTGATGATGAGTGGGCATAAAGAAGCATTAGATTTTGCAGGTGAATATATTATGCGAGGCAATAGCCCATATAGAGTTGATATGGGTGTTAGAAACCTGATTATGAGGCCCCCTAAATTTGTTTCTGAAGAGGACAGAGAGATATTAAGAGCTCATAATTCAAATAGAGTGCATTATTTTAGGTCTTTGCAGATTGATTCAAATATTGATGAGCCCAAGATACTAAAGGAACTGGTTATGGAAAGTGTTCATGGAGAAAGCAATAGACCAGAGATTGTTGAGTTGATAATTGATCTAATAAAAGACAAAGATTTTAGGCATAGGGAGCTTCTTATTAGGGAAGCTAAATTTAATCCATATTCAGATATCTTGCTTAGATGCATGATAGACAGAAGCGACTCTCATGCACATGTTGCTTTTAAGACATACCATGGAATAGATCCTGATCGGGTGTGGTAAAAATTACAGATAAGACCGCACAAAACGATGATATTGGAGCAGAATGCTCTAAAGATAGGGATATGTCTGCCAAAGATAATCTTGCTTTGAAAGAAAGAGACATAGCCCTAGACGAACTTCTTGAGGAAGATCCTAACAGACTACTTTTGAATATTGAGAAAAGACTTCAAGAAATTTTTGACTTAAGCTCTAATATAAATCCTATATATCAAGAATTAAATCTTGCTTTAAGGCACAACAAGGATATCCATCATATGTGTGAGTTCTACAATTACTGGTTCAGGCCTGATGGAAAAAGGCCCGATTCAATTGATTTTAAGCAATTGATAAGTGAAGCATCTCAGGGTGAGAGAAGAATTGAGAGGTTTGAAGTGAGAGAGTGGGATCTCCTACTGGATTATGACTTAAACAAGCTTTACAGTTGTAATGCATATGGTGAATCTGATCCTTTATTGGAGTTTATCAAATATCATTCTGCACTCAACTTTGATTTCCTTAAAAGAGAAGGTGACTTTCCTGGAAAAGGTAGGGCATATGACCGAAGGAATGTAAAAGGCGAATGTTATAATAGCAAAATAGACCACGCCCCTGAGTTTGATATGGTTATCTTTGAGAGGTATTATCACTTGATTATGCATAAAATAAACGGAATGATTAAGATGAGAGATATTGATATATTGTCATCATTCAATGAGAAAGACCCTCTAGAAAGAAGAAAAGTATTGGATAAAATTGGTTTGGCTTTTAATGAAGAGTGGGGTGACACTTTCAGGTATATACAGGAGCTTCCAGGTTTCTTGAAGGATATTATGGATAAAGATTATTTCATTATTCAGAGAGAATCCCTCTCTGGTTTAAATTTTGATGAGTTTAAAGAGTATGTAAAGGAAAATATTCCTTATGCTGAGAAAATAATGGAAAACTCCTCATCTTTCAATAAAGATTATCTGATTTGGAGGTATGTTGGGAATTATTATATTGAGAATGAAGGTTATTTATTCCTGAGAAACATTGCAAGACTTCTGGATGAAGGCAGTATTGGTGATGAGGGAGAGATATGGGATGTTGCCTCACAAAACATACCTCCATTTGAATTTAAAAGGAGATTAGGTGTTGGTGGGGCAAAGATGGCTTATGAAGCAACAAAGTTTGGCAATAAAGTTGTTGTGTACAGGTATAGTGTAAACACGAGAATCAAAGCATTTATGGATGATAAAGGATTGACTTTACGGTCAATAATGGAACGTGATAATCTTGCGTCCCCATTCAATCTGAGGCACCCTCACATATGCTTATTTGACTTAAACATAGACCAAAATACAGGGGAAGAGTATGGTGTGTCTGAGTATTGTGATGGGGATCTTACACAAATGTATAACTTGTATGGCGCTAATTTTCAGGATGAGCATAGATTGGCTTTATTGGGAATGGTTTTAAGTGCAGTCTCTTACTCTCATAAAAATGGAGTTATACATTCTGATATAAAGCCAGACAACATATTCTACCAGGAAGTAGAGGGTGGTTTGATTGTTAAATTAGGAGACTTTGGTCTAGGTCAAACAGTGGAACAGCTCAATGAGGGATTAAAAGATTCTTTTATGAGTATAGGTCATGTTTATATCCGTGCCCCAGAATTACATGAGCAAGGGTCAGATAGGGGGTTTTATTGTGATGTATTTTCTTTAGGCTGTTTAATCTATTGGATGTGGAAAGAGAAGTATCCTTTTGTTCTTGAGAAAACCAGAAGACCTATGACCCCTGGTCCTGAAAGAGATGAGTATGAACTCAAGATGTACAATCTTAAAATTAATAAGCTGCATAGGGAGCTTCTTTGTTGGAATCTTGAAAATGTAATGCCTGAGAAATTAATTGGTATTGTCCAGAATTGTTGGGCTAAGCCAGAAGAAAGATATCAGAGTGCAATGGAGCTTGAAGAAGAATTCCTTAATCACTTTGGCTAGTGTTGTAAGCTATTGTGAATTGAGTTATATATAATATCTGCCTTATTGCTTTACCAAGATGAAAAACAAGGAAAGCCTCACCTCCTTTTTTTGACAGAAGCTTCTTATAGAAAGCAGGGTATACTGCGTTGTAATACCTATCATGGATCTCCTTTGTTTTTGAGATGTCATATTCATAAAAGAGCGCATAGACAAGGTCGAATAAATTTATTATGTCATTAAAGAATTTCTGTGTCTCTTTTGAGATATCAAACTTGTAGTGTGGGAGTCTAACATAACAGTATATCAACATTTGGTATATGTGGGTAGCCCTTAATACAATAGACCATAAGGCGAAATCAGAGCTATAGCTCGGAGTCCTGTTTGAAATTATTCTCAAGCAGTAGTTTGAATAGGCTTTCATGGTGTTTGCCTGGTCCTTGTGGAACTCCAGATTGTTGAATTTCCTAGATTCAACATCAGAAAAAAAGTCTTCAAACAGCCTCTTGGTCATAAGAAATATCCTTCTAAGGATTGTGTCAAATTTCTCCCCACTGGGATTGGATATGTTATCAATTATGCACTTGTTGCTATCAGAACTGGAAATGTCATATCCAAGAAAATTACTTTTAACAATAGGCTGGATCTTATTGATGCCTTTTTTGTCTGGAAGATTGATTATTATCTTGTCATGCCCTGAGATATAAAGACTGTTAAGATGAGCCTCAATGTATCTTTCATCAGCGAGCTCTTCTTTTGTAAGGTTGATTCTAAATTCCTTTGTTCTTTTCTTATGGTCAGAAAATCCAACAATCAGACCGTTCTTTCTTTCTTGTATCTCAACCTCACTCTCTCCAGTCAACCCAACCTTCTCAGTCCACGCTTTAGGAAGAGTAATTGTCAGAGTGCCGTTTCCCTGCTTGATAACTTTGCGTTTCATATATTTCCACTCCCATCAGCAAATCAGTCATCAGAAATATATAAATATTTCTAAAAAGATATACTGGTATATCACTGCCTATCAACCTGCTGGAATCTGAGCTCTATATTGCCCATATCAAATTCACAGCCAACATTGTATGATTCATACTGCGGAACCTGGAAATATGCGCAGCCTATCTTTTTCGCACCCCCCATGTCCTTTATAGGGTTGTCGCCTATCACAAGAAGCTCAGAAGGCAGTATGCCATACTTTACCAATATCCTGCTGAAATCCTTTGGGTTCTCTATTAACCTAATCACATCATCAAATATCTTTATATCGACACCTACTTCACCAAGGTCAAGCCTCAGGTTGTCAAGGTCTCCATCAGAAGCTGAGATTACCTTTACATCCAGGCTGTTACATCTCTCCATGAAATCAAAGAAGCCTTTTCTTGGAGGGCAGTCATCCTCAGGATCCTCAGTAGCGAGAACTGTTCCATAAATATCCATTGCAATGCATCTTATCATATTTGTCCTCTCTCTACACCCCACCTAATCATGCTCTGTCACATTGAAATCTTTTTTATGTATTTCTCAAGAGGCATGCATCTCTCAAGCATGCCTTCATATATATTTGTGTACAGCTGGCTCGCTTCTTTGCTGTAGATTATGTTGCCGTAAGTGGCGCCTTTATGCACTATTGATATATACACAGTATCATCATTTATGAATATCTGCATGGGAAAAAATTCGTCCAGCAGGTATATCCTTATGCCATATTCTTTCATCTTCTTTTTTATATCATCCAGGAGATCATTGATGAACTTATCGCCTAGTTCATCCCTTGCGAGCTCAAAATGGAAATCAAAGCTTTTTTTTGATATTATGGCTGTAAGCGATTTTCCGCTCTTGTATGCGTCGATATATGCCTTGTTTATCATCATTGACGTGCCTTCTGAAGAGCTTGCAAGAGTTGGCCTGGCTTTTATTATCATCTTCCTGAACTTCATGAAGTTCTGATGGTTTGAAGGATATATAAGGAAAGGTATGGATTCATGCCTTGTGAGGGTGTATAATTTCTTGCATGCGCTCAGCATCTTGAGCTGAGTGTAGACAAATTCCTCCTTTGAGTTAGTTATCTCAGTGTGATCATTCTCCTCTTTCCTGCTCAGTGCTGATAGTATGTTTTTCTCATCCATGACAACCTTGTCGAATCTCTTTTTCATGAAATTTCTCACTTTCTCTTCCATACAATCTATGCTGTAAACGCATGGCTTCTTACCTTTTTTTTCTATAAGTCCATCGTAAAGAAGTTCGTTGAGATATTCATACAACCTTCCTAATGGGATGCCTGTCTTTGAGGATATTCTCTTTGCACTCATATCACCATTGCCCAGCGATTTGAGTATCATTATCTGTTTCTCTCCAAGATTGCATCTTGTCTTCAGTTCGCTGAAAAACTTCTTGCCAAGCCCCATACCTCTCACCATATCAACACTATGATTGCTATTGTTTTTGGACTATTTAAATGTTTCTTTTTAACACATTTAAACGTTTTTTTGTAGGAAATGTATTTATACTCCCTACCTGCTGAGAGTTGTATATAAGTGAGTTTTACAGGTTTTTATCCGTGAAATTCACGAAAAAAGTTGCGATATTTGGGGTAGATTTCATAGATCCAATGCTTGATAGCTGTAGCTTCAGCTCTGCCCTTTAGTTTAAAAAAATGATATATCGATATATCAATTATATCAGATAGATATATATGTTAATTTGACGTAATGAGTTGTAAGATTAGCGGAGAACAAAATGACGCTTGATGCAACCATCCAAAAAGTAAGGCGCTTCAATTATAACGGGCAGAGGAAGTTTATGATAACCTCTCCTGTTGACGGATTATTGGAGCCTATTTATCCAACAGAGTTGTTTGAGATGATGAACAGGCTGATAGGGAATATTGACTGTTCTGATGTTGATTATGTTATCGGCCTTGATTCCGGAGGAATAATACCTGGGCTTTCTGTTTCAATAATTACTGGTTTGCCGCTGCGTGTTGCATATAAAGCAAATCTTGACATTGAGAACAAGATACATTTTGTTGAAGAGCACAGTGCAAATCCAGACATCTACATCTACAATCTTCCAAAAAACAGCAGGGTTCTGCTTACGGATGACGAGATTAGGACAGGAGGGACAATAATGAACTGCGTAGACTCTCTTGTGGGGGCAGGAAACTCTGTTAGAGGCATTGTTGTTCCAGTGGAATCAACATTGTTCAATGTCAGGGGAAAACTCAGTGAGATGGGTTATGAACTGTGCAGTTATGTAAAGCATGAGTTTTAGTCTGTAAAATATGGCTTAATACTTGATTGAGATAGCATGAGTTATGGAGGTAAAAATGAGCTTGAAATCAAAGATTGCAGCATTAATCGCTGCAGGGATTATTGCAGCGACACCTGCTTTTGCAGCAGGCAAGAAAAAGACTGATCTGCATGCAGGCGTGGGATTCACAGCGCAGCTTGACTATGCAAGCTATACGGTTGAGGGTGATGAAGCGCAGACAACACCAATACACAGCCAGGATGGAGGATCATCAAGAGGAGAGGCAACAGCAGACATCGATGGTGTAGGAAGCCCAGCATTGACTTTGGGATTAGAGGGCAGTGTTGGTCTGGAGATGCTGAAGCTTGTTGCAGGAGTAAAGGCAAGATACAACCCTGTATCAGCATCAGATCCTGAAGGATACAGGTCAGGAATTTATGAGGTTAGGCTTCAGCCATTGCCTTCGCCTTACGAATCCTATTCTTATACAAAACTGATTCCTGATCCATTCACCTACACGCCTTTTGTGGGAATTGAAGGAGAGGTCTTTGATTTTATCACCTTGAGAGGCGAAGTGGGATTTCCTCACAGCGGATATACAATCGTCACAGGATGGGACAGATATGGGCATTTTGAGGCTGGCAGAGAGACACATGCAAGCGGCACAGGAATAAGCTTTGGCAGTTCGCTCGGCCTGAGGTTCACTGACAATACTTCTGCCTATTTTAACCTGGCAAAAGAGATGAACAAACTGGATTTTGACGGCAATGATGCAACAATCAACACATGGGTTGGATCTTTGGGCATAAGATATGTTTTTGAGAAATAAATATGGGGCAAAAAAATGAGTTCGTCAAAAAAAGTAAAGAATTTATCAAAATATGTTTGTGCAGGAGCGCTTGCTCTTAATCTTGCATTTGCGCCGGCCTGCGGAGGAGGAAGCGCAGGTTCAGATTCAGGCAAAAGCCAGACTCAGGAAGATTATGACCCTCTTGAGCTGCCTCCACCACCAGAGGATCCTATAAAGAATCTTAACATGCATGAAGGCATCAACCTGACATCATGGTGGTACAATGACTATCTCAACAGCAATATAGGAAATACGCTTGATAAGCTATGCTCATTGGGAGTTGAATCAATATCCTTATTGACAACATGGTACCAGGAAACACCTACCTCCACAGAGATATACTCTGATGCAACAAAGACCCCTCTTGATTCAGGCCTTGAGGATGTCATTGCGGATGTCAAATCAAGAGGATTAAGGACTGTTCTAAAGCCTCATGTGGATCCATTGTCAGGATGGAGAGGCCAGATAAGCTTTGACAATGAGGCAGACTGGGCAGCATGGTTTGAAAACTACAACAATTTCATAATGCATTATGCAGAGATTGCAGAGGCAAATGGTGTTGATGTTCTTGTTATTGGAACAGAGCTTTCAGGAACAGAGCAAAGGCCGGAATGGAATGATATAATTGACAATGTAAGAGATGTCTATTCAGGAGAGATTGTTTATGGAGCAAATTGGGACAGTTATCAGGATGTGCCTTTCTGGGAAAAAGTGGATTATATTGGTGTTGATGCATATTTTCCACTGACATCCAGTTTTGATCCAACACCTGAGCAGTTGGAGACAGCTGTGCAGGGAGTGGCTCAGGAGCTCAAGGATTTTTCTGAATTGAATGGAAAACAGATAATGATAACTGAAGTGGGCTATCAGAGTTATGACGGCTCAAACATAACGCCTTGGGAGGCTTCTACAAGAGATGTTGATGAGCAGGAGCAGGCAGACTGCTATAATGCAATGCTGGAAGCGTTCTTCAACCAGGATTGGTGTGCCGGAATATACTTCTGGGACACTCATTGGGACATGAGAGACCTTGACGGCTTTGGCTTTATAGGAAAGACTGCAGAACAGGAAGTCAATGACTTTTATCACAAGATGGACTGAAAAAGGTGATTAAGATCAATGAGAAAGAGATAATCAAACATCTAAGAGAAGGGAAAAGGGTGAACATATCAGCGATTGCAAGAGAGCTTGGAGTTCCCATATCAACTGTTGCTGACAGGATAAGGAAGATAGAGCAGAAGTATGTTATGAAAAGATCTTCATTGCTTGATTATGCAAAGCTTGGCTATAACTCAAACCAGATGATTGCATTAAAGGTTGCAAGAGAGAAGAAAAAGATGCTTTTGGATTTTTTGAAGCAACAGAAGCAAGTGAATTCAATATATTCAACAAACTCAGATTACAGTTTTTTAGTTGAGGTTGTTTGCAGGAATCATTTTGAGTTTATCACATGGCTTGATGAGCTGAAGATGAAGTTTCCTCTTGAGATAACATCATTCCAGATACTCAAGACAGAGGGGAAGGAAATGTTTGTGCCTTAAGGAGGTCTTAAAATGACAGATGAAAACCTGAAAAAAATAATAGATGTAATACTGGATAAAAAGAATAATGGGAGAGAGGACAAGTTTGTTCCAGTGAGGCATACGGGAAAAGAGCAGGTGTACCAGACAAAGGAGTTTCTTATGGCGCACGCACTGAGGGGGAATTCAGAGCTGTCTTATCTTGTTGAATTCGGAGATTTTAAGGAAGGGATTGATGGAGATTCACAGGTCATAGTGTATGAGATCGATCTGAAAGAAGGGACTTCAAGCACAATTGTTAATGAGATTTTCTCAGGGCATAGAGCAAAGAAGATTGCGGCAAGCTTTTACAGGCGTTTTAGAGACACAGAAATAATACAGCAGGAAGTGGCAAGATATCATGTGAATCCAGAGCTTTATGTTTTGAATCATTTGAAAAGATGCGGAGAGGATAGAGATGGGGAAAGAAGACCAGAATACTTTGGAAAATAATTTGAAGGCAGTTGAAGCTCTGAGAAGAGATTTGTCTGCAATTATTTCAGTTGAAAAAGGAACAGAAGGTTACTGGAAAGAAGATCATGTAGGTACAAGAGGAGGCTCTTGTGATACAATAATAGATGTTTATATTGAAGGCACACCAGATGTTACAAAACCAGACATAGAAACAAGAGAAAAAGCAAAAGCTGAACTGAAGCAGATGTATAATTCATCTGATTGGTACAGCGCAAGATATGCTGCAGGAAAAGCCCTGAAAATGCCTAAGGAAGAACTTTATTCTGACCTAAAAACATGGGTTGAAAAATTATCTTCAGAAATGAGGCCGCCTATAACTAAAAAAGTCAAGGTCGGAGAGCATGAGGAGTATGTTGGGCCTGTATGGACCCATGACTTCAATATGAAGCCTTACCACAGAGTCACAGGCGAATTGGTAACAATCGATGATTTCAAGGACGAGCCAATAGAAGAGAACATACCCAGAGTTGAAAAAGCAACAAAGGACATGGAAATGCTTTACAGGACAGTTGAGGATAATCTGACAAGAGAGATCTTGAGCATTTATCTGAAGAAAGGCGACCAGTTCCTTGTTGACGAGCTCATGCGAGGGACAAAGCTTGATGAAGAGCATCTGAAAAAGATATATGGTGGAAACTTACGAGATATAACCTCTCTTGATGAAGCTATCAAAAGAGCAGGCTATGAACTGGGTTATCCTAATATAAAGATTTGGGCAAGACTGCATCCAATCAAAGCAACTCTTACAGGGCTTGCGATTGCAGGAGCAGCATCTGGAGCAGTCTATGCGATTGCTGAATATTTCGCAAAATGATGGAAACATTAGGGGGGATAATAATGCCAACAATAAACATAATCAAACCAAAAAAGAAACTCTTTGGAAATGGAAGATTCTTCGGAATACAGACGGGAAGCATAGAGGACAGGCTTGACGATCCTCACTGCAGTGATGTTGATGTTGTAAAATATCTTTTCAGGAAGCATAAAACAATACTGCGGAAGGATAAGAGATATGGTATTGACACCCCAGAAACAGTTGTTGACAGGCTGGGCGGAAAGATAAATAGCGGGAATGCTGATGAAGATTTGATTCCATACATCGATTCAGCAATCAAAAGTGAGGTTGGTTTAAAGAGTGATGTCTACAAGGGCCTTATATCGATTGCAGAGACTGAAGCGAGCATACCTTATCTGCTTCAGGTGCTTGAGTCAAAATATGAGGTGATAGACAAAGAGCCTTTTGAGCTTGGACCAGAGGTGAGAGTAGGAACAGAGACAACTGAAAGGTCAGAGTATGGTTGCAAAGGCTATGAGTCTGAATGGCATGATATATATGTTATGGAGTATGAGAAGATTGAGCAGGAACAGTACTTTTATGTAAGTTTTCCTTTTGCAGAGCTGGCGAAGGAAAGGCTTGAGGATATAATGGAACAAATCTCCAGCTTATCAAAGACACTTGAGATAAGCCAGGCAATATCAGGATTGGGAGAGAGGAAGAAAAAGATTGTGAAAGAAACAAGAGTGTTCAGAGGCGAAAAATTAGGAGAGGAGTATGCTGGATGGCGTTAGTTTATTGAGGCATCACAATATTGACATCAGTCTGCAAATACAATGAGCACAACAGGCGAGCACTGCGAACAGAGCATGAGGACATTTGGAGAGGAGTATGGGCCATTCCATGAGCTCATCGATTGTTATGCAGGCATAAAAGGCAGGGATTCTGACGGAGAATTCAATTATGTGGATGATATCACTGGAGCAAGGAAATACAGGCACGTTGAAAAATTACACAATACATGGTTTATCCGCATAATAAGAGAGATGTATGGTGATGGACCGGCTGATGCTTTAGAGCAGCACGTGAAGCAGGATTTCAGGAATCATGAGATATTCCGCAATCAAGTTCCTGAAAAAGGTGACATGAGAATATTCTGGAGAAGCCTGATAAATTATGCACCTGTCAGATACTAAACCAGAACCCTCATCACCTCCCCATCCTTCATGTTATATTTTTCCCTTAGAAAATCCGGCGCGATTACCTCAACAATATCATCACCATGCACTGTCCTGAAAGGAAGTATAACAGCCCCTAAAACATTTTTCCCCTTTATCTCAAGCTTTGCCTTTGAGCATTTTAAACCGCCAAATGTCTTTTTCTTTGTGGAGAATCCCTCAATCAGCAGGAAGTTTGAGATCTGCCTTACTGCTCTGCCAGTTTGTTTATCCACTTTAAGGTTGAGTGTTCCTGCGTAAGGTATGAAATTGAGTTTGTTGCTGAACTGTTTCTTGTAGCCTTTCAGGCCCACAAAATAACCGCCTTGGCCGATGCCTGTCACTAGTTTTCCTGTCAATTCAATCTTTTTTGCTGAGAATATTGAGCTTAATTCCTCATGCCTTTGTTTTAATGTTTCCTTTCCTTTCCTTGTTATTGTTATCAGCTGTCCGTCTATGAAAACTTTCCTGCTCAGAAAGCCTTTCTTTTCCATCTCCTGCATTATCCTTGAGGCGGACTGCTGGCTCATGCCTGTCGCTTCTGCAATTCTGGATGTGGAAAGCCGTGTCTCCTCATCAAGGCCGTGCTTCGCTATCTCAATAAGGACATCCACGTGCCTGGGATTGTCAGGCTGTTTTTTCCCCCTCATGTTACTCAATAATGGGTTGCTTATTAAAAATCTTGCGGAACCAGGGCAGAACAGCCATATGCCATAGCCTATACTAAAGACTGCTTTCTTGCGAAATACGCAGTTAACTTTATAAAAATCACAACTTTCCTCAGGCTGAATGGCAATAGTCATGAAGTTTGGGGGGACTTCTGTAGGCAGCGCAGAATCAATAAAGAATGTCAGGGACATCATAAGCTCCAGGCTTGACAGGAATCCAATAGTGGTGGTGTCAGCAACAGGAGGCACCACTGACATGCTCATAAGCGAGGCCAGGCAGGCTGAAAAGGGAAAGGCGGACTGCTCAGAAATTGAGGAGAAACACAGCAGAATAATAAGGGAGCTTGGCCTTGAGCAGGGGCTGGTGGACAGCGAGCTCAGGGAACTCAGGGAAGCGCTTGCAGAGATCTCAGAGAGCGGGCTGAACAAGAGGATGCTTGACCTTGTGCAGTCATTCGGGGAGAGAATGTCCTCCAGGATAGTTGCCGCTTTCCTCTCAAAAGAGGGCATAACCTCAAGGGCCCTTGCCGCCTATGACATAGGATTCAGGACAGACTCCGGATCCACTGATGCAGGGATTGAGAGCTGCACTTACGAAAGCCTGAAGAAGAACTCCCTGCTTGCTGAAAAGGGAATAGTCAATGTGGTGACAGGATTCATTGCAAAAGACCGCAGGGGAGACATCACCACCCTTGGAAGGGGAGGGTCAGACCTCACTGCCTCAGTGCTGGGAGCTGCGATAGGGGCAGAGGAGATACAGATATGGACTGATGTTGACGGAATAATGAGCGCAGACCCTAAGATTGTTGAAAACGCGAGATCAATAAGGGAGATATCATTCGCAGAGGCATCAGAGCTGGCCTACTTCGGAGCCAAGGTTGTGCATCCGAAAACACTCCTTCCTGCGATGGAGAAGGATATCCCTGTTGTTGTGATGAACACCCACAACCACGGCCATCAGGGAACAGTCATAAGAAAAAAGCCGGAGAAGCAGGAGGTGTTCAAGGCAGTCTCCTCAAAAAAGAATGTGACAATAATGAGAATAGTGTCCTCAAGAATGCTTGGAGCCCACGGCTTCCTGGCAAGGGTGTTTGAGATATTCAACAGGCACAGGATTATCATTGACATGATATCAACCTCAGAGGTCTCAGTCTCAGTCACTGTGGACAATACGGAAAATCTCAGCCATGCTGTTGAGGAGATTGAAAGAATAGGCAAGGTTGAGGTGAAGGAGGACATGGCGATAATCTGCGTCATAGGAAAAGGCATGAAACACCTGCCCGGAGTGGCGGGAAAAATATTTACTGTTTGCGGCATGGAGGACATCAGGGTGGAGATGATATCACAGGGAGCATCCCAGGTAAATCTCAGCTTCATTGTCGGGGATGAGGATGCTGACAACACTGTCCTGGCCCTTCACAAGGCGCTTATAGAGGAAAATCCCTGTGCTGCCGGAAAAGGATGCGGATGCAGGGAGTGCTGAGCGAAAAACTTATAACCTAATCCAGCACTTAAGCTGGAAGATGTATGGGGTGGGTGTTGCAGGAGAGATAATCATGAAATCAACTGATGAGATGATAATCAGAATGCTCAGGGAGAACTCCAGAACTCCCTTTCTGAGGATAGCAGAAGAGGCCGGCGTGTCAGAGGGCACCATAAGAAACAGGGTGAGAAGCCTTGTAAAAAAGGGAGTCATAAAGAGATTCACCATTGACACTGCGGGCCAGGCATCTTCAGTAATAATGGTGAGCACAAGCACAAGTGTCAGCACAAGGAAGACAGCTGAGGAGATAAAGAAGCTCGGCGCGTCCGGCGTGCTTGAGGTGGCGGGAAAATCAGACATTATATGCTTCATAAAAACAAGAAGCCTTGAAGAGACCAACAGGCTTGTTGACAGCATAAGGTCAATAAGGGGCGTTGCATCAACAGAGACAATGCCTGTCATGAAGGAAATCCAGTGAGGTGGAATAATGGCAAACATAGCAATCATAGGCTACGGAAAGATGGGGAAGGAGATAGAGAAGATAGCCAATGAAAAGGGGCTGGAGGTGAAGTCAACAGTGGACCCAAAAGCAGAGGGAGCAACAGCAAAAGACATTGACGAGAAGTCAATGGACGGCGTGGACGTGGCTATTGAGTTCACCCATCCTGACGTGATAATTGACAACATCAAAAGGCTGGCAGGAATGGGAAAGAGCATTGTCGTGGGCACCACAGGATGGTATGACCGGAAGGATGAGGTCAGGAAAATAATTGAGGAAAACAACGCGGGGCTGATATGGGCGTCAAACTTCTCCCTCGGAGTCAACATATTCTTCAGGATAGTGGAGAACGCCTCAAGGATAATGGACAGTATGGAGGACTATGACGTTTTCTGCCACGAGCTCCACCACAACCAGAAGGCGGACAGCCCCAGCGGCACAGCGCAGTCAATAGGGAATATCCTGCTTGAGAACATAAAAAGAAAGAAGAGTATGCTCACAGAAGCGTGCCATGAGAGGATAGGCAGGGAGCAGCTGCACGTCAGCAGCACAAGAGCCGGAAGCATTCCCGGAACCCACATTGTGGGATTTGACAGCCAGGCTGACACAATAGAGCTGAAGCACACTGCAAGGAACAGGTCAGGGTTCGCTCTCGGAGCAGTGCTCGCTGCTGAATGGATAAAAGGCAGGAAGGGCTTTTTTGACATAAATGACATGATGAAGGACATCATAAAATGAGCCTGCAATAAGGCTGAAAAAACACAGCAAAAAGCATACGGAGGTGCTTGTTTATGGCAGAACTGAAGCTTGAAGGGGTGATGACAGCCCTGGTAACACCCTTCACAGAAGACGGGGAAGTTGATTATGAGGGTTTCAGGGAGAACCTGAAATACCAGATGAAGAACGGCATAAAAGGGCTTGTGGTGCTTGGAACAACAGGAGAGACACCCACTCTAAAGCCTGAGGAAAAGGAGCAGCTTGTAAAGGCATCAGTGGAGGAGGCAAAAGGAAAAGTGCCTGTAATAGCAGGGACAGGGACGAACAGCACTGAGAAGACAGTTGAGGAATCAAAAAAGGCAGAAGAGCTCGGAGCAGACGCGCTCCTTGTGGTGACGCCGTACTACAACAAGCCCACTGAAGAGGGCATATACAGGCACTTCAAGGAAGTGAATGACAATGTCAGCATACCCATCATAGTATACAACATAGCAGGAAGGACAGGGAAGAACATAGAGACTCCAGTGATGAAAAGGCTTGCGGACCTTGACAACATCAAGGCAGTGAAGGAGGCTTCAGGCAGCATAAGCCAGATAACAGATGTTATCCACCAGATACCTGGCTTCAGGGTGCTTGCAGGAGACGATGCAATGACATTCCCCCTCATGGCCCTCGGAGGCCATGGTGTTATATCAGTGACCTCAAACATAATGCCTGCAGAGATGGCGGGCCTTTGTGACGCAATGCTGAATGGAGACATGGAGGGGGGAAGAAAGGAGCACTTCAGGCTGCTGCCCTTCTTCAAGGCGTGCTTCCTTGAGACAAATCCAATCCCCATAAAGGAGGCAATGAACATCAAGGGCCTGCCTGCAGGAGGATACAGGCTGCCCTTGTGCAGAATGAGGGATGAGAACATTGAGAAGCTGAAGGAAGTCATGAGGGGCATGAAGCTTGCATGATTGAGGGGTGCTAGAAAATGAGGGACATGGGCAGGCCAAGGATAGGTATATTCGGAGCAACAGGGGCAGTGGGAAAGGAGCTCATCAAGGTGATTCTTGAGAGGAAGGTTCCCTTCTCTTCACTGAGGCTGTTCGCATCCTCAAGGTCAGCAGGAAAAAAGATTGAGACTCCTCAGGGAGAGCTTGTTGTGGAGGACTCCTCAAATGCAGATTACTCAGACCTGGACATAGCGTTCTTTGCAATAAGCAGCTCATGGTCAAAAGAGAACGCAGGCAGGGTAGCAGAGCAGGGGTGCATTGTGATAGACAACTCATCAGCTTTCAGATATGAGAAGAACGTCCCTCTTGTGGTGCCTGAGATAAACCCTGAGGCAATAGGCGATTCAAAGCTGATAGCAAACCCCAACTGCACCACAGCAATAGCTGCAATACCCCTATGGGTCGTACACAGGAATTTCAGCCTGAAGAAAGTTTTTGTATCCACCTACCAGGCAGCAAGCGGAGCTGGCAACGGGGGGATGGAAGAGCTTGAGAAAGAGACAAGGAACTGGCTTGAGGGAAAAGAGCCGGGCCATGAGGTATTCCAGCACCCAATAGCATTCAATGTCATACCCCACATAGACTCTTTCCAGGACAATGATTACACAAAAGAGGAGATGAAGGTGGTGTGGGAGACAAGAAAGATATTCAACACCCCCTCACTTCCCATATCATGCACTGCAGTGAGGATACCCACCATGAGGGCCCACTCAGAGAGCATAATTGCGGAAACAGAGAAGCCTGTTGACACAGGAAAGCTCAGGGAGCTGCTTGAGGATACAGAAGGAGTTGAAGTAAGGGATGATCCCTCCGGCAGCATATATCCAATGCCTCTCACATCCACTAAAAAAAGCGATGTTGAGGTTGGAAGGATAAGGAACAACATAGTGCTGGGAAAGAACAGCGTTGAGTTCTTTGTCTCAGGAGACCAGCTGCTAAAGGGAGCTGCGCTGAATGCAGTGCAGATAGCAGAATTTATAATAAGAAAGAACAAGGATAAATAGAGTTTGCCAGGGCTCACAAGAGACAGGTTAAGCCAGGGATAACAGATCTTCCTGACATTGCCGCCGCCATGTTCAGAGTTACAACTGCTTCGCTCGCCTCCCCGCCCCCATACACAGCCTGAGAGCACAAACCCCAGCCAGAGCGCACCCAAGCAAATTAAGGGGCGGGCTTATTGGAAAGAGAAGAGCGAAGTTGTGCTGTTTCAGAAGCAGTAAGCCCGCTGTCTGGTTCTGCAGTAAGGGTGGGAAGTACCAGGAGTTATTATCATAAATCTATTATCCCTCAGGGGAGCACCAGGAATTACTAACTTAAACATTTCCTCACTAAAAGGACATGGATTACCATGAGGATTCAACAAAAATACATCTCTTTAATGGTTGGAGCGGCTGGAGAAAAACTGCCAGAGCATTATCCCCTTATAGCCGGAAAATTATTTAAATGCAGGCAAGGAACAGCCTTAATGAGGGTGACATCATGGAAACAAAAAACAACAAGCTGCTCATAGGCGGAGCGAGCGCAGAGGATCTTGTAAGGGAGTTCGGAAGCCCCATCTACGCTTATGATGAGAGGATAATAAAGCAGAGATATGACGATCTTGACAGGGCAATAACATGGCCCAGGAAAAGGATATACTACGCGTGCAAGGCGAACACCAACCCTGCGGTAATGAAGCTGCTTCTTGACAGGGGAGCTTACGTTGATGCAGTCTCTCCAGGAGAGGTTGACGTGGCGCTCAGGTGCGGCTTCCCTCCTGAAAGGATACTCTACACAGGAAACAATGCTACAGACGAGGACATGAAGCACTGCATTGACAACAGCATCATGGTGAACATAGGCTCGCTCTCGCAAATGGAGAGGTACGGCAGGCTCAACAGCGGCGCGGACATCTCAGTAAGAATAAACCCTGACGTGGGAGCAGGCCATCACTCCCACTGCATAACAGGCGGGCCTGACTCAAAGTTCGGAATCTACCATGACATGGTAAATGAGATAAAGTCAGCAGCAGAAAAGCGCGGCCTCAGGATAAGGGGAATACACACCCACATAGGATCAGGAATACTTGACACTGAGACATTCAAGAAAGCAATGAGAATGCTCCTGAAAACCGCAGGCCAGTTTGAGGGCCTTGAATTCATTGACTTTGGAGGGGGGATAGGGGTTCCCTACAGGCCTGAGGAGAAGCAGATTGACATCCAGAAATTCGGGAAGGAGATATCAGGGCTTTTCAGGGAGTTCTGCGACAGCTATGGGAGCGAGCCTGACATGGCAATAGAGCCCGGCAGGTACATTGTCGCAGAAGCAGGATATCTTCTTGCCACAGCCAGCAACAGGAAAGAGACACCCAATCATGTCTTTGTGGGCACTGACTCAGGATTCAACCACCTCATAAGGCCGGCAATGTACGGCAGCTACCACTCCATAATCAACGCATCAAGGGTTGAGGGAGAGAAGGAGAAGATTGTTGTTGCAGGCAACATCTGCGAGTCAGGCGACGTATTCACCCAGTCAGAGGAGGGCATTGAGGACAGGGAGATAACAAGAGTGGAAGAAGGTGACATACTGGCCATACTTAATGCAGGGGCGTACGGCTACTCAATGTCATCAAACTACAACACCAGGCCAAGGCCGGCGGAGGTCATGGTGAGCAGCGGGAAGGCCAGGATGATAAGAAGAAGAGAGACATTTGATGACATGATGGCCACTGCAGTGCAGGACTGATAGCATGGAATACACAAGGATGCACGGCACTCAGAACAGGTTCATCATAATAGACGCGACAGAAGAGGAGCTCAGAAATCCCGCCATAACCGCTGTTGAGCTCTGCAGGGAAGAGAATGTTGACGGCATGATTCTTGTGATGTTCTCTGAGAAAGCTGAAGCTGACTTCAGGATGAGAATATTCAACCCTGACGGCTCAGAGGCTGAGATGTGCGGCAATGGCATAAGATGCTTTGCAAGATATGTCCATGACAGGAGCATGACAAAAAAGAAAAGCTTCAATGTGGAGACAAAGGCGGGAATAATAGTGCCTGAAATGGTGTCAGAGAACATGGTTAAGGTGGACATGGGAAAGCCGGTCTTAGGCAGGACAGGAGAGACCATAAGCGCAGGAGGTTATAGCCTTGAGATCACAGAGGTGTCCATGGGAAACCCCCACTGTGTGATATTCACTGACAGCATAACAGACCAGCTTGTGCTTGGCATAGGCCCTGAGATAGAAAAGCATGAGATGTTTCCTGACAGGACCAATGTTGAGTTCGTGGAGGTTGTTAATGATAAAGAGCTTAACATAAGAGTCTGGGAGCGCGGGGCAGGAGAGACAATGGCCTGCGGTACAGGGGCATGCGCTGCTGTAGCAGCCGCAGTCACAGCAGGAGAGGCAGGCAGGAACACTGACATCACAGTCCATCTCAGGGGGGGAGATCTTGTCATAAACTGGGACAGCTCGTCAGGGCATATAATGATGACAGGCAATGCAGAGTACATCAAATGAATGATAGAATGATAAAATGAATTTTAGGAGGTTATGATAACATGGCTGGAATTAAGGAAGCAGCACCTAATGAGAAGATAAGAGCTCTTGGAGGCTATGCTTTTGCAGAAGTGGACAAGAAAGTTAAGGATCTGAAGGAAAAGGGCATAGAGCCTATAGACCTGGGAGTTGGAGACCCTCAGGATCCCACTCCAGAGGTGATAAGGGATGCCTGCAAAAAAGCAGTTGATAAGAGAAAATCAGCAGGATACCCCAGCTATGAGGGGGAGGCGGAGTACAGGGAAAAAATAGCAGAGTGGATGAAGAAAAGATTCAGTGTAGAGCTTGACCCTGACAAGGAGATATGCTCAACAATAGGCTCAAAAGAGGCTGTGTTCAACTTTCCCAATGCATTCCTTGAGCCAGGCGATTATGTCCTTGTTCCCAATCCGGGCTATCCGCCTTACTCAAGAGGCACCATGTTTGCAGGAGGGAAAACATATTACATGAATCTCCTTCCTGAGAACAACTTCCTGCCAGACATTGACTCAATACCTCCTGAGATTGCGGAGAAGGCCAGGATAATATGGGTTAATTACCCGAACAATCCCACAGCAAAGCTCGCCACAAAAGAGTTCTATGAGAAGCTTGTTGAGTGGGCTGACAGGAACAACATACTCATCTGCTCTGACGAGCCCTACACAGAGAACTATTATGGCAAAAAGCCGATGTCAATACTTGAGGTTGCGAAGAAAGGCGTTGCGGTTTTCCAGAGCCTTTCAAAGAGGAGCAACATGACCTGCTACCGCGTGGGCTGGGTTTGCGGTGATGAGAAGCTTGTTTCTGTGTTCAAGAAGCTGAAGACAAACATTGATTCAGGAACACCCACATTCATACAGGATGCCGCAATAGCAGCCCTCTCTGACGAGAGCCATGTTGAATCATTCCGCGAGGATTACAGGAAGAAGAGGGACATCCTTGTTGACGCGTTTGAGAAGGCCGGGCTGGAGAGGTGCGAGCCTGAAGGCACGATCTACATCTGGCAGAAGACTCCTGAGGGAATGACCTCAGTAGAGTTCGCAAAAAAGCTTCTTGAGCCTGAAATTGCAGTTGTGGTTACGCCGGGAGAATGGATATCAAAAGAGGCAGATGGTGTGAATCCAGGCAGAAATTATGTAAGGCTCTCTCTTGTGGCATCTCTTGATGACTGTAGGAAAGCAGCAGAGAGGATAAAAGGGATGAAGTTCTGAACCCCACAAAAACCTTTAAAAACACCCGTTTCTTTTTTGATTTAATGGCCAAAAGCAAGGCAAAAGACCAGAGGAAAGACCAAAAAGGAGATTCAGCCCTCTTCTGGGCAGACCAGATCGCCAAGGAGGCGATTGACAGGTTCAGCAGCGCTCTGCCAGGGAAAGCGCTCTTCACTGTAAAGACATCTGCCTCACTGTCAGGGGTGCTCCACATAGGAAGGCTTTCTGACACTATACGCTCAGCTTCTGTGCATAAGGCCCTCCTGGATGCAGGAGTTAAGTCAAGGCTGATATGGGTGTCAGAGGACATGGATCCTTTAAGGAAGGTTCCAGAGGGCATGCCTAAAGAGTACGAGAGTTACATCGGAATGCCCGTGACTGACATACCCGACCCTGAGGGATGCCACAAAAGCTATGCAGAGCACCACCGCGAGGAGTACCTTAAGGTTATAGACGAGTTTGTTGACGTTAAGATGGACAAGTTCTCAATGAGGGAGGAATACAGGAAGGGCAGCTTCAGGGAGCAGATAAGAAAGATAATGCAGAAAGCAGAGGAGGTCAAGTCAATACTGAGGAAGTACCGCGACTCTGAACTGCCTGAGGGATGGAGCCCCTTCACCCCAATATGCGGGAACTGCGGAAAGATAGCCACTCCAAAAATATCAAAGCTTGAGGACGGCAGGGTGCATTACACCTGCGGGGATTACAAGTTTGAGAAGACAACAGCAAAGGGATGCGGCCATGAGGGCATAGCAGATCCTCTGAAGGACGCGGGCAAGCTCATGTGGAAGTCAGAGTGGGCTGCCCAGTGGGACCTGTGGAAGGTTGTTTCAGAGGGAGCCGGAAAGGAATACCAGGTTCCCAACTCCGCGTTCTGGGTGAATGCGGAGATATGCGAGAAGGTCCTTGGCTTTCCCTTTCCAGTGCCAATATTCTACGAGCACCTCATGGTTGAGGGAAAGAAGATGTCAGCCTCTGAAGGGAATGTCATCTACCCCAGAGAGTGGCTTGAGGTCGCGACACCAGAGCTCCTGAAGCTGTTCTACAACAAGAGGCTGATGAAGACAAGAAGCTTCTCATGGACAGACCTTCCGAAGCTTTACGATGAGTACGACCATCTTGCTGAGCTTTTTGCAGGAAAGAAAAAAGAGGATAATGTCAGGAGAGAGGAGCACACCAGAAGGCTCTTTGACATAAGCCACGGCAGGGAGGTTAAAGATCCACTGAAGATGAGGTTCAGCCACGCTGTCCTGGTATCGCAGCTGTTTGAGAGGCAGGAGGACATGATCAATGCCCTGAAGAAGACAGGCCATTGGGAGGAGGGCAAGAAGGACAGGATAATTGAAAGGCTGGAGAAAGCCAACAATTGGCTGAAGAAACACGCCCCTCCTGAAGCAAGGTTTGAGCTCCAGACTGAAGTGGATGATAAGACAAAAAGCCAACTCAGTGACAAGCAGAAAAAGGCCCTCAAGGCTGCTGCGGAAAAGGTGAGAAGCAGCAGGCACACAGAAGAGGAGCTGCACAGTGAATTCTACAAGATATGCGAGGAGCTTGGCCTGCCTGTAAAAGACTTTTTCAGGGCAGCATACCTTGTTCTGCTGAAGAGGGAGAGAGGGCCCAAACTCGCGTCATTCCTGCTTACCCTGGGGGAAAGGGCTTTAAAACTGTTTGATCAGGTGTGAATGTATGTTGCGTGAGTGACCAAAGAATAATGCCTAAAGAAACCTGACAAAATTGTTGCTGCTGTCAACAAGAATCTTCTTCTGCTCAACAGGGCCTTCCGCAAGCTCAAACCCCATTATTATGATCTCATCGCCTTTCCTGACAAGATGTGCTGCAGCGCCGTTTATCCCAACCTCTCCGCTCCCCCTCTCGCCTGACATTGCGTATGTCTCCAGCCTTGCTCCGTTTGTGTTGTCAACAACAAGAACCTTCTCCCCTTCAATAATCCCTGCCTTTTCCATCAGGCTGCTGTCTATTGTTATGCTGCCCACATAATCAACCTCAGCCCTTGTTACTGTGGCTTTGTGTATCTTGGACCTGAGTACCCATCTCATGGGAAACAGGGTGATAAATTATTTAATAAATGTTGCGGATTAAAGGCGGGGAGATAATATAAGATGAGGAGACGATATTCTATTCTTATTAACTCCGGAGTCCTCCCGCCCTTGGAGTGGTTTGTTTATGGTTATGATTCCTGGTACATCCCGCCCCTTCTGCACAACCAGAGAGCAGGTTCACACCTTCTGTCTCCGCACAACTCCACTCCCCTGCCATAGATAAGCCCGCCCGATGATATGCTTAAAGTGCTTTCTGTGGTTGGTGCGCTCAAGCTGTTGAAGGGGGTGGATGGCAACATCTGGATGAATTTCCATTCTTACAATTAGCATCATTCTTAAAGCTCATAAACAGGGCAGTGACAATCTTAGGAGGTATTATAAGCTTTAAATAATGCTCTGGGCAGCATTATCCTTTCATAATCCTCACTCATGAGATTGTCTTTATACTCTCCATAAGCTTTTCCATACAGTTAATTTTATAAACCAACAGCGATTTAAGCGCTCTCATGGCTCTTGCAAAAAGGGATATAGTAGTGCAGTACAAGAACAGGACAGTTGTTGGGCTGAATGAGAGGATAATAGTGCACGGCCCAAAGGGAAAGAGGGAAGTGACTGCGAGGATAGACACTGGAGCTACAAAAAGCTCTATTGATGTAAAGCTTGCGGCAGACCTCAGGCTGGGGCCTGTGCTGAAGGCCGCGATGATAAAATCAGCGTCAGGCAATGCTCTGAGGCCCATGGTGAGGACAGAGATTGAGATATCAAACAAGAAGATAAGTTCTGAGTTCACCCTTGCTGACAGGAGCCACATGAAATACAGTATTCTGATAGGGCAGAACATTCTCAAGGAGAACAAGTTCCTTGTGGACCCTACAAAGGAAGATTAGATTGTGAATATTATGAGGGGGGCAGTAATAAGCCTGGGAAGCGTATCTTCAAAGTGGATAGCTGAAGCCATGAGAAAATACTTCAGCAAGGTTGACGAGATACAGCTCAAGGAGGTTGAGGTTGATCTGGGCAAGGAGGGAATAAGCGTGCTCTGCAGGGACAAGCCCATTGACGATTACGACTGCGTGTACGCCAAGGGCTCCCATAGGTACACTGAAATACTCAGGTCAATAAGCTCTTCGCTCTCAAAAAAGGCATTCATGCCCATAAGCCCTTCTGCATTCTCCATAGGACAGGACAAGCTGCTCACGCAGCTAAGGCTCCAGCAGCACAATGTTCCCACACCCACAACTTATCTTGCGCCGACTGTTGAGGCTGCAAAAGCAATATTTGAGAAAGTCAACTATCCTATTGTCATAAAATTTCCCAAGGGCACCCAGGGAAAGGGGGTGATGTTCGCGGACTCATACTCTTCAGCGTCCTCCCTTCTTGACGCGCTTTCAACACTCAAACAGCCCTTCATAATCCAGGAGTATGTGGAGACAGGAGGGGTTGACACTAGAGCCCTTGTAGTGGGCAACAAGGTCGTGGCTGCAATGAAGAGAAAGGCGGTTGAAGGAGAGAAAAGGTCCAACATACACGCGGGAGGGGCAGGAGAGGTCTATGAGATGGACAACCACTCAAAGAAGATAGCGGTGAGGGCTGCAGAAGCGCTCGGCGCGGGCGTCTGCGGTGTTGACATGCTGGAGAGCGCGAGGGGGCCTCTTGTCATTGAGCTGAACCTCAGCCCAGGGCTTCAGGGGATAACAAAGGCCACAAAGGTGGACGTGGCTGGCAAGATTGCAAAATGGCTTTATGAGAGCGCGAGCGCAAGAAAGAAAGTGGAGAAGGTATACGGCACTTCAAGCGTGATGAAAGAGCTTGGCATAGAGGGGAATGACAAGCAGGTGAGGGAGATTCTCACAAACCTGGACTTCAGGGGTAACAGGATACTCCTGCCCGAGGTTGTTACAGACGTGTCAGGCCTGAGCGAGAGGCATGAGGTTTCCCTTAAAGTGAAGAATGGGCAGATAGTCATAAGCAGGTTCGGCCAGGGCAAGAGTTGATTATGCTCTCATTTTCTTATGCTCTTGTTTTCTTCGCTTCTCCAGGCAAGATCCTTGCTAAACCCCTGTTTCAAGCACAAGAGGTATATCTCTTGCATCTTTGTATTCAAGAATATTTCTGCTGATGCCCCTCATTGTTGAAGATATTCTGGAGCCCTCCTTGTGCACCACATAAACCGGCTTTCCCAGCGCGTAAGCTATCCCTGCTTCAATACTCACCCCAACCGCCCCTTCAGATATGTCCGCCAGAAGGGCTTCGCTGTTTTTAATCTCCTCAACAACATCTTTCATCATCTCTTTCTTGTTTGTGTATTCCCCTTTCTCAACAAAAAAAGAAGGCTCTTGCCCTCTCTCTTTCAAGCAGCTCTTGATTGTGCTTATCCTGTCCTCTCCCCCTTCTTTGTCAAATTTCACTGCTACAAACACTTTCATTATATCTCACCCCTGTTTTCTAAAAACCTCCTGTAACCCTCCTCAGCGAACCCCATAAGCTCCTGAGGTGTGAAATGAGGATTGCATGATATTTCTGGTATTGAGGCGTACTTCTTCATGCATTCACCTACCTTGTCCCCTGCCTCCCATGCGCTGCTGTTGCATCTAAAATCTGATGAGTAGCCCTCAGGAAAGGCCTGGTTCACTTCATTGTAGAGGGCTGTGCCAGGGTAAGCCTTCACGACGTTGATAGCTATCCTGTCAACATCAAGATTAGCGGCGAAATCAAGAGTCTGGTTTATCTCTTTTTCTGTCTCTCCCGGAAACCCTATCATAAAAAAAGCTTTCGTTTTTATGCCCAGTCTGCTGGTCATCTCGCAGACTTGTTTTGCCTGCTCAGGAGATATGTTTTTCTTAATGTCTTTCAGTACCTCTTCGTTTGCAGATTCTATGCCATAACTTATATGGTTGCATCCTGCTTCTTTCATATAATCTAGGGTATCCTCATCCACAGTGTTAACCCTTGAAAGGCATCTCCACCCTATTTCCTTATTAAGCCCTGCTTGAACATAAGCATCCAGGAAGGAATAAAGCCTCTTTCTGCTTACTGTGAAAGTGTCATCAAGAAAATGCACCTCTTTGAGATTAAAATGCTCTCTATAATTATTGATCTCGTCAACTATGCCTTCAGCGCTTCTGAACCTTATCTTTCTATCCCATATTTCTGGAGTGGAGCAGTAAGTGCAGCGGTTTGAACAGCCTCTGGTGGTAAACATGGACACTATGCCCAGTTCCTTTATCTCCTGAGGGATTACATCAGTATCAGGAAATGAAAGCGAATCAAGGTCCTTAATGGGTTCAGACTTAGGATTTGCTATGACTGAGCCGTTTCTTTTGTATGTTATTCCCGGAATATCCTGAAGGTCAGCTCCTGAAAGCAGTTTTGGTGTTGTCTCCTCCCCCTCATTTCTGGCTACAATGTCTATACTGTCGTCTTTTATTATCTTGTCGTGTATTAGTGTGGCGCCAGGACCTCCAACAATTATAAGAGGATTGTAGGATTCTTTGATTTTTCTGGCGGTGTCAAGCACGACACTCAAATTTGGCAGAGTGACATTCATGCCAACTGCAGCTGGCTTCTGAGCGGAAATCTCCCCTGCAATACTCTCAACAGGAGTCCTTTGAAAGTTACCATCCACAAACCCTACATCAAACCCTTCCTTCTTGAGGGATGCGGAAACATAACCAAGCCCGACAGAATAAGTCTTGTCAGTATTAAGCTCGTTTCCCATTGAGTCTGTTGTAAAAAACTGGTTTGGGCTGTTTACGAGTATGAGGTCTTTCATTTTTCCACCTTTATGTAGCTGCCGCTAACCTTAATCACGGCATGTATAGTCAGATAGAACCTCTCTCAGGTTCTTTGTATCTGTGCTTAATAGGTGTTTGACTTTTAAATGAGTTTTTTCGGCATATCTGAAAATCTTTCAACTAAAACAGAGAATTTTCTGAAAGATTGAAAGAAGGACAAGAAAATGATTTTTTTTCGGAAGTATTACGATAAAGTTGAATATTCTGACTCAAGTAAAAACATCTGGTCCAGAATTCAAAAAACCCTGAGACCATCAAATTCTAGCTCCTCAGCCTCTCTGGAACCACTCCACAAGCAAAAAATTTATAAACAAAACAGTCTTCTTTCTTTCCAGCAAGACACCTCCTAGAGAGCTTCTAGAGGCGATATTTAAGCAATACAGGGTTTCAACAAGAAGCAGGATAAAGGGTAGACCAGAAAATGCCAGAAGAAGACAAAAACGAACAAAAAGCTCCTGAGAAAAAGCAGGATCCGGCAAGCAGTTATAGTGCAGAATCAATACAGGTGCTTGGAGGAGTAGAGGCAGTCAGGAAAAGGCCTGCCATGTACATAGGCTCAACAGGAATAAGCGGGCTCCATCACCTTGTTTATGAGGTAGTGGACAACTCTGTTGACGAGGCCCTTGCAGAATACTGCACTGAGATAAGAATCATAATAAACAAGGACAGTTCTGTGACTGTGACAGACAATGGCAGGGGAATACCTGTTGAGAACCACCCCAAGTTCAGCATGCCTGCCCTGCAGGTGGTTATGACCAAGCTGCACGCAGGAGGCAAGTTCTCAAGAAAGACATACAAGGTTGCAGGAGGCCTGCATGGCGTGGGAGTGTCGGTGGTCAATGCTCTCTCAAAAAAGCTCGTTGTAGAAGTAAAAAGGGATGGCTGCACTTATGAGCAGGAATACTCAAGAGGAAAGGCTGTCACCTCGCTTCAGGCAGGATCCAGCACAACAGACACAGGCACAGAGATAACCTTCTGGCCTGACACTGATATATTTGAGACAGTGGAGTTCCACTTTGACATTCTGTCTTCAAGGCTCAGGGAGCTGGCATTCCTGAACAAGGGACTTCACATAACCCTCAAGGATGAGAGGGACGGCAAGGAAAAGAAGTTCCATTATGAGGGCGGAATAAAATCATTTGTGGAGTTCATGAACAAGAACAAGAACCCCCTCCATAATGTTATATACTTCCAGAAGGAAAAGGATGAAATAATGCTTGAGATAGCCATGGCCTACAATGACGGCTATCAGGAGAACGTGTTCTCTTTTGCGAACAACATTAACACAAGAGAGGGCGGAACACACCTTGCAGGATTCAAGACAGCGCTGACAAGATGCTTCAACAAGTACGGCGAGGATAAAAAGCTGCTGCAGGGGATAAAGCTCTCAAGCGATGATGTGAGGGAGGGGCTCAGTGCTGTAATATCAGTCAAGATACCAGAGCCCCAGTTTGAGGGCCAGACCAAGACAAAGCTGGGCAACTCAGAGGTGAAGGGGATTGTGGACTCTCTTGTCAGCTCAGGCCTCAGCACTTTCCTTGAGGAGAACCCGGTCATAGCAAGGACAGTAATTGACAAGAGCGTGACAGCAGCAAAAGCAAGAGAAGCTGCCCGGAAGGCCAAGGAGCTCACAAGGAGAAAGTCAGCTCTTGAGGGCAGCAACCTGCCTGGAAAGCTGGCTGACTGCTCAAGCAAGGACCCCTCAAAGTCAGAGATTTTCATTGTGGAGGGAGACAGCGCAGGAGGATGTTTTTGTGGAGATACAAAGGTTGCATTGGCTGATGGAAGAAATCTTAGTTTCAAAGAATTAGTAAACGAAAACAAGAAAGGAAAGAAGAATTATTGCTATACAATAAAAAAAGACGGATCAATTGGCATTAGCTTGATAAAATACCCAAGAAAAACTAAAGAGAGTGCAGAAGTAATCAAGATAATACTGGACAATGATGAAGAGATAATATGCACACCGGACCATAAATTTATGTTAAGAAATGGCAGTTATGAGAAAGCTGAAAATCTTAGGGATAATATGAGCATAATGCCCTTGAATAGAAAACTGTCAGAGATCAAAGACAGAATAACTATCGGGGGTTATGAGATGAACTATAATCACAAGATAAAAAGCATGATTAAACTAAAACAGAAAATGGATGTATATGATCTGGAGGTGGAAGGAACGCATAACTTTGCACTTGCATCAGGGGTATTCGTGCATAATTCAGCAAAACAGGGAAGGGACAGGGAGTTCCAGGCCATACTTCCCCTGAGGGGGAAGATACTCAATGTTGAGAAGGCAAGGCTCAACAGGATATTCGCCAACAATGAGATTGTGGCAATGATAACAGCCATAGGAACTGGCATTGGCGAAGAGTTCAGCATTGAAAAGGCAAGATACCACAGGATAATAATAATGACAGACGCTGATGTGGACGGAAACCACATAACAACACTCCTGCTCACATTCTTCTACAGGTACATGAAGGAGCTTATAGAGGAAGGCTACATCTACCTTTCCATACCTCCCCTTTACAAGATAACAAAGGGCAAGTCCTCAGACTATGCATACTCTGAAGCGGAAAAAGAGAAGATACTCAGGGAAAAAGGCAGCGACGGGGTGTCAATACAAAGGTACAAGGGCCTTGGAGAGATGAACCCCGGGCAGCTCTGGGAGACCACCATGGACCCTGAGAACAGGATGCTGAAGAGGATTACAATAGAGGATGCTGTAAAGGCTGACAAGATATTCACTGTCCTGATGGGAGACGAGGTGGAGCCCAGAAGGAAATTCATCAAGGAAAACGCCAGGAAAGCAGTGAACATTGATATCTGAAAGTGCGATGTTGAAAATGGCTCCTGAAAAGATAACCCTGTCCTACAGGCATGAGCGGCGTGATGGCAGGACGCTTCTTGAAGACTGCGCTGATGAGCTGAACAGGAAAGGAGGGATGAAGAGGCCCTTCCCTAATGAAAACCTGCCCGAGATTCCCCTCTGCTTTGAGGTTGAGGAGGACAGCCCTGCAAGGAGAAGGGTCGCCGCATATGCAGGGACTCTCGGAAAGAATGACATTGATCACAAAATATCCGGGGTTTATGACCGGCAGAGCGGAGAGGAAAGGGTCACCATGCCTTATGGATGGTGCGGCCTGCATCACTTCTTTGAGAAAAAGGGCTTCACTACAGAAGACCGGTAGAAGGGCTGTTGTCTCCTGAAGAGGCGAAATCCCGAAATATTTATAAATGGCTGCTTTTCCCGTATATCTCTAATGGCAAAAGCAAAGCCAAAAGGGCAGGTTGTGGATACCTGGAAGAGGAAGAGATGGTACAGGGTGCTGGCTCCCAAGATATTCAATGAGCAGGTGGTGGGAGAAACACCATCCCTGGACCCTGCCATAGTCGCAGGAAGGACAATCTCCTCAAACCTCATGCACCTCACCAGGGACATGAAAAAGCAGAACATGAACGTGGTGTTTGAGATAGACCGGGTTATGGGGGAGACAGCCTACACCAGCGTAAAAAGCTTTGAGATAAACCCATCCTCAATAAAGAGATTTGTCAGGAGAGGCAAGGAGAGGATTGACTGCTCCTTCATCTGCACGACAGCTGACAGCAAAAAGGCAAGAATAAAGCCGCTTCTCATAACATCCGGCCATGTGAAGGGTTCTGCAGCAACAGCGCTGAGAAAGAAAACAATGGAATTCCTCAAAAACAGGATAAAAAACACAAAAAGAGACATTCTTGTGCAGGAAGTGATGCATAACAGGCTGCAGAAGAGCCTCAAGGACGCGCTCAAGAAGATTTATCCAATAAAAATATGCGAGATAAGAATCCTGTCTTTTGAAGGGGGCGGGGTGAAGCCTGCGGAAAAAGAAGAAATCCCCGCAGAGGAAGGAAAGGCTCAGGAGAAAAAAGAAGAGCCGGAAGAGAGCAAAGAGACAAAAAAGGAAGAGCCAAAGGCTGAAGCAGGGAAGGGAAAGGAGATTAAAAAGGATAATTCTGATTCTGGAAAAAAGACAGGCCATGAAAAGCAGGGCAGTAAAGCAGAAGAAGGCAGCAGCCAGAAAAGCAAAAGCAGAGAAAAGTCAGAGGGAAGTGACCCAAGTGGCTGAGGAAAAAGAGAGCAAAAAACCCTATCCTGTGGTGAATGAGAAGTGCAACGGCTGCGGCGCATGCGCGAGCGTATGCCCGATGGACGTGTTCTCAATAGAGGGCGGCAAGGCTATTGTCAAGAAGCCCAATGCCTGCATAGGATGCAATGCCTGCGACAGCCAGTGCCCTGAGAATGCCATAAAAATAAAGGAAGAATAATCCTTTAGTGTGTTTCTATCTTAGGATATTTTCTCTGGAATATCATCTCAGGGATGTATGAATGCTATTGCTTCCTGCCTGTGGGGGTTATGTTCCACCTCTTGATGAGGGTTGAGAGGAGGAAAGGCACTATGAACTTGAAGAGTATGGTGGTGCCCACAAGAACAGAGTAAAGGGTGAGAGGTATGAGGCCCCTCTCAAAAAGAAGCTTTATTATCACTATACTGGTGCTGAACTTGACTGTGAGGCTTATGCCTAGAAGGAGGGATTTTTTTGGGCCAAGGACATTCCTTCCCATGACATAGCTTGTTATTATCTTTGTGCTATTGGCTATTGCAATGACAGCCACAACAAGAAGGGGATATTTCAGCAGGTATATCACGTCAGTGTCCAGCCCCACCCACAGGAAGAATATGGGCGCGAAAAAGCCGTAAGCCATGGTCCTTATCTCTGAATCAACAATCTTAAGCCTCTTCTCAGGTATGAAGTTCTTTAGCGCTATTCCCGCCAGGAGAGCGCCCAGGGCAGCTGCCTCTGCAAGCAGGCCTATTCCTATGAAAAGGAAGATGAAGAATATCACAAAGAGGAAGAATGACGCTATTCCCTTGAAGTGAATCTTAGCTGCCTTGTCCTTGCCCAGGGTCAGGAGGTATGCAAGCCCGAAAAGCAAAACCAGCACACCTAGAGTTAAGGATATCTGTGTCTTGCTGTGGCCTATTGATGTCCCCACTATGACGCTGAGCGCTATCACTGTTATGACCTCAATAATGTCGTCAAGAACACCTATGCCTATTATTGTCTGGCCCAGGCTTGTCTTGGTGAGCCTGAACTCGTCAAGGATGGGAAGGAGCACAGCCTCGCCCACTGTAGCGAAGGAGAGGGCCACAAGGACTGATATTATCCATGACATGCCGAACACGTAGTGCACGAACAATGTTCCCAGCAAAGCCTCAGCGAATATGACTCCCAGGGTTGTCCTTACGATGAAACTCTTTCTCTTTCTTATCTCCTTGAAGTCTATCTCAAAGCCTATTATGAACAGGAGAAAATACATGCCCAGCTCCGCAAGCAGGAGAAATGATGATGAGGATGTCACGTCCTTTACAGGATTGTAGACAGCCATCACTAACCCTATCAGAAGGGCAGAGAATATCCAGGGGATTCTTATCCTCTCAAGAAGGCGGCCCACTATGAATGTTATGAGGAACACTACGGCCAGGAACAGTATAAGATTCATCGCATACACCTTTTTTAATGCCCTTAATGATTTTTTAAATGTCCTTAATAAGCATCCTATAAAAATTTTTCTGAGAACAAAGCCGCAGAATGAGACTCTGTTGGACTTATTGTTCCATAAATGGCATTCTTCAGGGGTTTGCCGCTGCCCTGTTTAAAAAATCTTGAAGATAACCATCTTGTAAGAGGTGTTCCCCCAGAGTTTGCCCCTTCAGATAGTGTTTGGTCAATATGCCATAAGTTTAATGTAAAGCTGGTAATTTTTCCAGAGTTTACCGCCTCCCTGTTCAGGGATTTTTGTAAATGCTTTTTCTGCAATCTCTGTTCCTCCAGGCTTAACCACCGCCTCAATCGCAGTTACATCTGGATAAAGCCCTCCCGCCTCCCCCCTCACATATGCTTAGCGCACCAACTCCACAGAGCGCTTTAAGCATATGATTGGGTGGGCTTATTAGAGGCAGGAGAGTGTAGTTGTGCGGAGACAGAATCAGATAACCTGCTGGGTGGTTTTGCAGTAAGGGAGGGAAGTATCAGGAAAAATTGAATCAAACACCCCCTCACCTAAAGGGAGGGAAGTACCAGGAATCATAATCATAAAAATATCGTCTACCCAAGGGTGGGAATTACCATGAAAAGCCAGCAGGAACACATTCTTCCAAAAGGAAGTACCATGAGTTATAAGCATAAAAACATCATCCTCCAGAGGCCGGGAATCACCTGAAAATATTATAATAAAAATCACCACCTCAAATCAACAATAATACACTACTCAATCCGCAAATTTTATATTGGCAGCGTCTTATTTTGTCCTGATGAAAGGCATGAAAAGCTTCAGCGTAGGCAGTGTAAAGCTGGAATCCCCTCTTATCCTGGCTCCAATGGCAGGAGTGAACTGCGCTGCATTCAGGCTTTTGTGCAGAGATGAGGGTGCGGGAATGGTCTCAACACCCATGCTTGTGGCAAACCAGCTTACAGCTAATCCTGAGAAGATAATAGAGAGGACATGCTTTCTTGACAAGGAAAGGCCCATAAGCGTCCAGCTGCTCGGCTCTGACAAGAGGCTCATGGCAGAGGCTGCAGGCCTGATTGAGGAGCGCGCTGATGTAATAGACATAAACCTGGGATGCCCTGAGAAGGACGCGCTTGCGCTGAAGGCAGGGGCTTTTTTTGTTAAGCACCCTGAGCAGATAGAAAAGGCTGTGTCCCCTGTCCTCTCGGCAACCAACAGGCCCGTGACAGCAAAGATAAGGACCGGATGGGATGAGGGCTCTGTAAAAACCCTTGAGATTGTGAGAATCCTGGAGGACCTGGGTGTCAGCGCAATAGCAATACACGCGAGAACAAAAAAGCAGAAGTACTCAGGAAAGGCGGACTGGAGCGAGATAAGGAAGGCAAAAGAAAATGCTTCTGTGCCTGTAATCGGCAACGGCGACATTTTCGCTCCTGGAAACGCGAAATCAATGCTTGAGAGCACGGGATGTGATGCTGTGATGATAGGGAGGGGAGCCATAGGCAACCCATTTATCTTCAGAAGAGCAAAACATCTTCTTGAGAAAGGCAGGAACATTCCTGAGCCAGAGGCAGGTGAGAGGATAAGGGCTTTCCTGAGGATGCTTGATTATTATGAGATGCATGAGAAAGGCAGGGCATTCACTGAAATAAGGCAGCACGCAATGTGGTTCACAAAAGGGCTTAAGGGAGCGAGGCAGATGAGGCAGAAGCTCATGAGGGCGGAGAGCGCAGATGAGATAAAAAGGATATACTCCTCTCTTGCAGAATGAACTGCATTGACCAGGCTTAAAGCATTTATGTTCTCATGCCTGCCTGCTGTACCTGCCCATCAGCTCTGCCTTGTCTATCACATGGCCTTCTATTGCGCTCTCAAGCTCGTCCTTTGAAGCTCCCTGCTCAACATCAAGTGTTGTGTCTAGGGCGTAAAGCCTGAAATAATACCTGTGGGTTCCTGAGGGAGGGCGGGGCCCGCCATAGCCTGCATTGCCGAAGTCATTGGTTCCCTGAGAGCCTTCAGGCTCTTCTCCCCTGTTTATTGTCTTTGTTTCAGGAGGGATGTTCCATGCAAGCCAATGCACGAAATTCCCTGTTGGAGCGTCAGGATCCTCCATCACCAGAGCCAGGCTCTTTGAGCCTTCAGGCACTCCGCTTATGCTCAGCTCAGGAGAAACATCCTCCCCGTCGCAGGTGTGCTCAGCAGGTATGTCTCCGCTGTCCTGAAAAGAGCTGCTTGATATCTCCATGCTTCCACCTCCATAATCTCCTTCTGGCGCGGGAATGTCAGGAGATGCGCTTTCGCCTGCGCACCCTGCAAGCGCAACCACAAAAGCGGTCACTGCAGCAAGAATCAACATCCTCACCATATCACCCCCTGCAGGACAACGGATATTGTCCTGCCCGCAATTTTGCGGCTGTATGAGCCTGGCTTATAATAATTTTTTGTTTGCTCCATATACGGGCTTGCTGAAGGAGGTTTAAGCTTTTAAAAATATTTTTAAATGAGGAGGATACAGGAGTAAAAGGAAGAACATGGCAGGTAAGGATTCATTAAGAGAACTTGTTGAAAGCTTGAGAAAGGGCAGATTAGAGGGCAGCATAGAGATTGAAATGGGGAGCGAAGGCAAGATCAACAGGATTGTTCTCATGCCCAGGCAGGGCTCATCAGGAAGGAGAAGTGAGGGGAGCGAAAGTGAAGTTGAGGAGAGCATCAGGAAGGTGCAGTTTGAGGGCCCTGAACTAAAAGGAGCTGATCTTTCAGAGACAAGCATCTCAGGAGACCTCTCAGGCCTTGACCTGAGCAGAGCTAATTTCTCGTATGCTAGGATTGAGGAGGCTGACATGTCAGGCGCGAACCTTGAGGGAGCTGACTTCAGGAACGCAGAGCTCTCCCAGACAGACCTCTCAAACTCCAGGCATCTTAACCCTAAGGGAGCTTACCTGACAGGGTCAGTCAACCTTTACAATGCAAAAGAAGACCCTTCTGCAATGGGGGATGTGTACAGGACAGCGCAGGACTTGCCTTCGCACTACAGGAGATACGATTATGACAGGCCGTTCTTTGGCAAAAAAGAGCCAGAGGGGCACGGAGATTATTATTAGGATTATCTCTTTTTCTTAAGGTACTTTTCAATATCCTCAGGCTTTGAGAACAACACCCTTGTCTCCTTAATGTTCCTCTCGCATTCGCTTACTTTAGCCTCCCTGCACACAGGGGGCCTTCTCTCGTATATTGCACACTTCCCGTCCCTCTTCAGATGCGTGCACCTGCTGGGAAGCTGCACAAGCCAGTCACCCTCATTGTCAATGTAGACAGAGATTCCCTCATGGTAGAGATACCATTTTATGTCCTCAAAATCCCTCTTTGTCTTTGGGGTGTCAATCTGGACCGCGAGCTTCCTGCAGCAGTCGCCGTTGCAGTCCTTGCAGGTTATCATGAGAATAAGGAAAGAAAAGAAGAAAAATAAAAAGTTTACTGTAGGCCTACTTTCTTGCCCTGGCTTTCCTTACCGCGAGCAAGATTAAGAGCAGTGCTATCACCCAGGGCAGTATGTATGCCACAAATACAAGCAGGCTTTTCAGGCTCTTGACAAATCCTGCTGCGAGCTCTGATAGCTTGACAAACCTGAGGCCGTAAAATCCTGACTTCTCCTCAGTAAGTGTCACTGTTATGGTTGAGTAGGTGACTCTCTTGTCAATGTTCTCCACTGCATCCTCCAGGTATTTGACAGTCCTTTCCTGCCTGGCTATCCTGTCAGTAAGGTCTATCCTGTCCTCTATGTTCTCTGCCTGGCTGTAAAGGTCCTTGTACCTCTGGAGCTTGTCCTTCTCTGCCTCAAGCTCAACATTGAGGTCTGTGTATCTTCCTGTCACGTCAACAGCATTCTCGTTAAAAGACTGCACCTCTCCTATATCCTTGAGCTGGGTTATGACAGAATCATACTTGTCAGCCTCAACCTTTATCCTGTAATAGCCGTGATAATACCCTTTCCAGCCCTCGCCTACCCTGTCAACATTCTCGCTTAGAATAAAAGAGTCGCTTGACTCCACTATTGCCTTAAGCCTTGACTCCTCTTTCTTGAAGTCGTCTCTCTCAACCTCTGAGGAGAGCTGCGCTGTCTTTGTTATCTTCCTCTCCTCTGTCTCAGGCGCGAAGTCCTCTGTTGGCTGGGGGTATACTCCTCCCCTGTAAGCCATTGAATTCATTGCAGCTTCAGGCATTGCTGTCATGCCCTGCGCTGTCTTGTACGTTGCTCCTCCTATGAGGCTGACCATGCTGCCTGATGCCACGACCCCAAGAGCCAGCACTATCACCAGCAGCACAAGCAGCCAGTTATCCTTAATCCTCTTCAGCTGATTTCCAATTGCCATTCTCATCCCTCCATTTTGCCTCTTTTATCATAATTATTCTGCTATACTTCAGCCCACGATTCATTCACTCACCAGGCCTGTGCATCTCCAGTTTATTGTCGCGTTCCGCGTCTCTTCATGGACAACGCAGGCAGGATTGCAGCCTTCCTTTGCAAACTCCTCCTTCATGTCAAGGTCTATCCACCACGTCCTGCTGTTATTGTTGTAATTATAGCTTTCTGTCAAGCTCCCCTTCTCTGTGCACTCGCTTTCAGCAGCTATTGCTGCCGCCCCCTCATAATCAAGAAAGGATTTCTCATTTCTGATTTCCCCGCTCTCCCCGCACTCTCCCGGAGTGTAGCTCTCTATCTCCCCGCTGGAGCAGGCCACGCATCCGTTGCTGTAAATCTTCCCATTATCACCGCAGACAGGATCATAATGCATAGTGCAGAAGTCAGCTGCCTTCTCCTCTTCAGTGCAGTAATGCTCTGAGGGGCCTTCTGTATCATTCACTTCCTCAACAAATACCCTGCTGTCTGCCCTGCACTGTCTCGGATAGGACTCCATCACAGGGTTTCCTGCCTCAACACACTCCTCAAAACTGTTTATATCTCCTTTGCTTGTATCATCGGCTTCTCCATTGCTGCAGCCTGCTGCCAGCAGCAGGGCAGCAATCATCGCGCAAAATATCATGTTTCTCATCATTATCACCTTCAATTGCCTCTTTTAATGCCTTTTCTAATGGTAAGGGGAGAGGGTATTTAAATATTATTTAAGCTTCCATCTGGTTTGAAGCTAATCTTTTCTCTCTAAGCCTTTCTCTCGCACCTTCCTATTATGACCTTCAGCCATGTGAGAGCCACAGAAACAGCCACCAGGGCCCCAAGTACCATTGCCACTGCAACAGACAGGTATCCCATGTCTGCCAGGAACACAAATATGTAAGCCAGGGGTATTGAAACCACAAAAACCCTCACAATGTTGATGACAAGGCCGGGCATGCCCATCCCCATGCCCTGCAGGGCCCTGCTCACTGTTATGCTGATGGCTATCAGGGGGAGAGTGAAAACATTGATCTTCATGTAGGCAGAGCCCAGCCCTATAAGGAAGAGGTTCTCTGTGAATATCCTGAAGAACATGTCAGTGAAGATGAATATCAAAGCCCCTATTCCCGCGCTTGCAAGCACTGCCAGCTTCATGGTGTAGAGTATTGTGTTCTTGAGCAGCATGTACTTTCCTGCTCCGTAGAACATTCCCACCAGGGCGAGAAGCGCAAGAGAGAAAGCCACTATTGGCATTATTGCAAGGCTTTCCAGCCTTGCTGACATCCCGAAAGCAGCCACATAATCAGTTCCGAAGCGGGCCATGACATTGTTCAGCAGGGTGAAGTAGAATGACATTATCAGCATCATCAGGGCCGCGGGAATGCCAACTTTCATTATCTCATAGAACCTGAGCAGCGAGATGCGCAGCCCCCTCAACCTCGGCCTTACTCTGGCCCTTCTGATGAAGAACGAAAATGCGGCCAGGCCTGTCATGAAAGACAGGACAGTTGCCATCGCAGCTCCCTTAACCCCATAGCCCAGGACATATATGAACACAGGATCCAGGATTATGTTGAGGAGGAGGGTGCCTGCATGTATCTTCATGGGTGTCTTTGTGTCTCCCTGCCCCTGGAAAGTATAATTGATCGCAAAAGCAGGAAACATGAAGAACATTCCTGAAAGGATTATCCTCAGGTATGCTGTTGAAAGCTCAAGCACATTGCCCTCAGCTCCCACAATGGATAGTATGCCCTCTGCAAGAGGGTATCCTGCTGCAAAAAGCACCAGCGCAAGCAGGAGGGCTATTATTATGCCATGAGATGAGGTGCTTTCAGCATCCCGCCTCCTGTTCTCACCCATAAACCTTGCCACCCTTGAGCTTATCCCAGCTCCTACTCCTGCTGTCATTGCTATAAAGAAGAAGAAAACAGGGAATGCAAAGGTGAGGGCTGCTATTGAGTCAGCGCCCAGCCTGCCAACGAATGCAGTATCCACTATGTTGTACATTGTCTGCACAAACATGCCCATGAGAATCGGCCATGCAAGCGTGAACAGGGCCCTTTTTGGGTTTCTTATGAATTTCTGAACGCGTTTTTCAGCCATTATATACATGAATGGGAGGTCACTTTTAAATTTGAGGTAAGGCAGGGCATGACAAAGGAGGGGGCATAGCAGAGATGAGGAAAAGAAAGCAGAGGTGAGAAAAAGAGAGTGGTGAAAAATAGCCCCGCACGGAAGTGCGTGGGAGAGCGTGCCGCTTTTATGCTCAGCCTGCTCAGCCCATTTCGAACCGTGGTCCTTTGGTCTCCCTGAGCGAAGTTCAGGCACTTCGCTCACCAGAGCCAAAGATCCTTCTGCGGGCGCCAGCTTGCTCGCTTGCTGCTGCAGCTGACCGCTAGACTACGGGGCTGTAAAATGCAGGGAAAAGGGCAAGATTTTTAAATATAACGATTTAGCTCTCTAACCCATGGAGCAGATAGCCCAGGGAGCCGAGGCAAGGCTCTTTAAGGATAATGGAAGCATTCTCAAGCAGAGGTTTGAGAAGTCATATCGCCATCCCCTCATAGACAACTTTTTGAGAAAGCAGAGGACCAGGCAGGAGGCAAGAATTCTTGAAAGGCTTGCTGCAGCTGACTTCCCAAGCCCCAGGATTACAGAGTTTGACGACAAGAGCATGGAAATAAGGATGCAGCAGATAGGAGGCAGGCTGCTGAAGGACACTCTTGAGGAGAAAAAGGAGGAGTTCAGCAGGGAAATTGGAAGGAGAATAGCTGAGCTTCACAACAGGAGCATAATACACGGTGACTTGACAACGTCAAACATGATGCTTGACATGAACAACAGACTTAATTTCATAGATTTCGGGCTCAGCTTCATGTCCGACAAGGTGGAAGACAAGGCAGTTGACCTGCACCTCCTTAAGCAGGCCCTTGAGTCAAAGCATTACACAATAGCAGAGGACTGCTTTAGAACAGCAGTTGAATCATACGCAGAGCACGCGCGCAGCTCATCGCTTGTTCTTGACAGGATGTCTCTTGTTGAGGGCAGGGGCAGGCACAAGAAGAAATCCTTATAATCCTTTTTCTAAAGAAACACTTAAACTGAAGCTGCATCACCCTCTTTTCAGCTCTTCAAGAACATTGCCGAGCTTGTCAAAGCTTTCTCCGAAACCCTGCCAGTCATTGTTCTCCATTGCATCCAGTATTGATTCGTAATGCTCTCCTGCCTCTTTTATCATATCCTCCCTTAATCTTTTCTCTCCGGTATCAGAAGGCTTCTCTTTCTTCTTTCCGAACAGGGCCTCAAGAGACTGGTCAAGCGTCTCTTCCATGACAACACGCTCTCCGTCTGAAACAAGCACCCTTTTCATCTGGGGAAGCTCTCCCTGCTCTGACGCAAGGTAGAGCGGCTCTATGTAAAGTATGCTCTCCTCTATTGGTATTACAAGGAGGTTTCCTCTGGTAATCCTGGACCCTCTCTGCGACCACAGTGTCAGCTGCTGGGATATTTCAGAGTCCTGATCAAACTTTGCCTCAACCTGCGAGGGGCCGTAGACAAGCTTGTCCTTGGGGAAATTGTAAACCAGCAGCTTGCCGTAATCATCCCCGTCAGACCTTGCGGCCATCCACGCTATCATGTTGTCCTTTCTTGTGGGAGTGAAAGGGATCATGAGCACGAACTCAGCCTCATCCTCTCCGGGAAGGTTGAGAATCACGTAGTACGGCTCCATCTGCACCCGCTGACCTGTCCCGTATATCTCATTAGGTACCTCCCACGCATCCTCCTTGTTGTAGAACACTGTGGGGTCGCTCATGTGGTATGTCATGTATATCTTTGACTGCAGGGAGAACAGGCCCTCAGGATATCTTATGTGCTTTCTCAACCCCTCAGGCATTGAGCTTAATGACTTAAACTCCTGCGGGAATATCCTGGCGTAAGTCTGTATAATGGAATCTTCCTTGTCAGCAACATAATAGGTTACATCACCATTGTACGCGTCAACCACAACCTTTACAGAGTTCCTTATGTAGTTTATGCCTGACCTTGAGTCAGCTTTTTCTGAATAGGGGAACTTGTCAGTCACAGTGTAAGCATCCTGTATCCAGTAAAGCTTTCCGTCGCTCACAACCAGGTAAGGATCCTCATCAAGCAGGAGGAAGGGAGTTATCTTTGAGATTCTTTTCTGGATGCTCCTCATAAACATTATCCTGCTCTCATCTGTCACGTCAGACGAGAGGAGTATCTTAATGTCACTGAACCTTATTGCCATGAGGAGTTTCCTGAAGAAGCTGCTTAGCTCCACTCCCCCATCCCCCTCGTGGTGCGTGTACTCATTCTCATCACCTTTTGGGTAATCAAACTCTCTTGTTTTAGTGTCAACAAGAACAAAGTTGTTGTCCTGCTCTCCATAGTAGATTTGAGGATTGTCTATCCTTATGCTCTCCTCCTCAACAGTGTACGACGGGGGGATGTCCTTGATGAAATAATTTGGGAGTCCCTCTTCTGTCACATTGTTGACAGGGCTCATCACAAGGCCGTAGCCGTGCGTGTATATCATGTGAAGGTTGACCCATGTCTTTGCATTGTCAGCTATATTCTCCTGCTTGAGCTCCCGCGGGGACAGCATGACCTCTGTGTACTTTCCGTCAATATTGTACCTGTCTATGTCAATGCCTGAAAGGTCATAATAGAGCCTTATCTCCTGCGTCTGCTTGTAAGTCTGGGTGAGGGGCCTCCAGTCAAGCACCCTCACATTGTCAAGGGTCTCAGAGGCTTCTGAGAGTTTCTGGGGATCCAGGCCCAGCTCAACATCAAAATCTTTCTCTTCAATGTCATCAAGCCCGTAGGCTATTCTTGTGAAGTTTATGTTGTGCTTTATGTACTGCTTCTCAAGATTTATTTCATTAGGAGAAACCTTGAGCGATTGTATCAGCCCGGGAATGAAGGCAAGGCCGATTATGAAAACAAGCGCGTAAGCCCCTATTGCATAGGGTATCACGTGCTTTTTCCTCACCTCCCTGTGCTTTGAGATATAAAGAACCCAGAAGATGAACAGCACTGATATTGCCAGGGCGAGCACCATCAGCAGCTTTATTGCCGGAAGCACAGCCACCACATCAGTGTATCCCGCTCCCACAACTATTCCTTTCTCTGAGTACATTATTGAGTACCTGGAGATGTAATGCCTGAAGGCCAGCAGCCCGAAGAATACTGCGCCGAGAACAGCAAGATGCGCGAGGGCCTTGTTCCTTGCCTTTGGCATTATGCTTTTTATTGTCACTGAGGGGACCTCCCCTGAGGGAGTCTGGGGCTTCATCTCTGCCTTCTGCTTCACAATGTTTGAGAGGGACGCCTGGAAGTAATCTATTGCTGTGGCTATTATGGCTGTTATCAGGCAGGCCAGCAGCAGCTTCCACACTATGATATAAAATGGAAGCGAGAACACGTAAAAGGAGACATCCCTCATGAACACGGGATCAGCTATGTTGAAATTAACCTGGTTGAGGTACTGAAGCAGAGCAAGCCACTTTGGATAGGCTGCAAGACCCGCAAAAACCGCAATGACTGCCGCAATTACCGCCTTCAGCCTGAGGGATATTGCTGATTCTGAGAAACGCGAGGATATCCACAGGTTCGCCATTATAAAGGCGAAGAAGAACACTGCTGTTGCAGCGAATAAAAGAATCTTTGCCTTCAGGCTTATGAGGAATATTCCTGAGAATCCGAGAGAGTCAAACCACCAGAAGTCCGTGACAAGGCCGGCAATCCGCGAGAAGAACAGCAGGATAACTAATATAATCAGTATGATTGAGAACCTGAAACCAGTACCCCCTCTTTCCATGGAAATGAAAAAATCCCTGTTTTTTATAAATGTTATGGAAACTCAGCCTTAAACTGCTGCAAATCCTGGCAATCCCTTTTGTGAGTTTTGGCTTATGCTTATAACTCCTGGTAATTCCCTCCAATCTGGTGAGATGAGATTTAGGTTAGTAACTCCTGATGCTTCCCTCCCTTACTCCAGAACCACCCTCTGGTTATCTGATTCTGTCTCCGCACAACTACACTCTCCTGCCCCTAATAAGCCCACCCAATGATTTGCTTAAAGCGCTCTGTGGAGTTGGTGCGCTAAGCATGTGTGAGGGGGCGGGGGGCGGGATTTATCCAGATGTAACTGCGACTGGGGCGGTGGAGAAATCAGGAGGATTCCCTCTTTTAAGACGAGCATCATTCTTAGAACTAATAAACAGCGTGGAGGCAGTGTCAGGAGGACTTAGAAATTTTATATAATGCTCTGGGAACTGGCAACACCAGAACATTTATCAGCTTTATTAATTTGCACGCCCTCTGCACAACACCCATGGCGTGTCTAAACACCACTCTAATACAGCAACCTTTATATATAAAATATATTAGGGGGACTGCATGGCTGAGATAAAGGTAACCTTCCCTGACAATTCAGGAAAGAAATTTGAAAAAGGAACCTCCATAAGGCGGATTGCAGAGTCAGTAGGCCCGAGGCTGGCAAAGGAGGCGGTTGCAGCCTACCTTGACAGCGAGATGGTTGATCTTAGCAGGCCTGTTGACAAGGACTCCTCTCTGAGGATAATAACCACAAGAGACAGGGAGTCTCTTGATATCCTGAGGCACTCAACAGCCCATGTCCTTGCAGAAGCTGTTGTTTCGCTCTTTCCTGAGGCAAAGCCCACCATAGGCCCTGTTGTTGAGGAGGGATTCTACTATGATTTTGACCACCCTCCATTCCATCCTGATGACCTGAAGAAGATAGAGAAGAGGATGCAGGAGATAATAAACAAGGATAAGCCTTTTGAGAGGATTGAGCTCACTAAAAAGCAGGCTCTTGAGCTTTTCAGGGACAACAGGTTCAAGATTGAGATGATAAACGAGATGGAAGGCAGCATCTCCGCCTACAAGCAGGGGGATTTCGTAGACCTCTGCAGGGGCCCTCACCTTCCCTCAACAGGAATGATAAAGGCGTTTAAGCTTACAAAGCTTGCAGGAGCGTACTGGAAAGGCGATGCCAGGAACACGCAGCTGCAGAGGATCTATGGTATATCATTCTACACCCAGAAAGAGCTCAAGGAATACACCAGGCTGATGGAAGAGGCAGAAAAGAGGGATCACAGGAAGATAGGAAAACAGCTTGACCTTTTCTCATTCCATGACGAGGCTCCGGGAATGCCATTCTGGCACCCAAAGGGCATGGTGATATTCCAGGAGCTTTTCAGCCTGGCCAGGAAAAAGAACAGGGAAAGAGGATACACAGAGATAATGACTCCCTCAATACTTGACTCCTCACTTTGGAAGGTTTCAGGCCACTGGGACAATTTCAAGGATGACATGTACTTCACAAAGATTGACAACAGGGAGTTTGCAGTGAAGCCCATGAACTGCCCCGGCGGCCTGCTGATATACAAAACCAGAATACACTCATACAGGGAGCTGCCCCTCAGGAGGGCTGAGTTCGGATACGTGCACAGGCACGAGCTCTCAGGAGTCTTGTCAGGACTGTTCAGGGTGAGGGCCTTCACGCAGGATGACGCGCATTCCTTCTGCACAGAGGAGCAGGTTGAGGATGAGATAATTGACATGGTTGATTATGCTGTTGACCTTTACAGGATGTTCGGCTTCAATGAGGTGGGGACTTACATTGCCACAAAGCCTGACAAGCACATAGGCTCTGATGAGGCATGGGAGAAGGCCACCAAAGCGCTGAAGAACGCCCTAAAGAAGAGAAAGGTGAATTACGGGATAAAAGAGGGAGAGGGCGCATTCTATGGGCCAAAGATAGAGTTCAACATCAAGGACGCGATAGGGAGGAACTGGCAGTGCGGCACGATACAGGTTGACTTCTCAATGCCCAAGAGGTTTGATGCAACTTATGAGGCAAAGGACGGAACAAAAAAGACTCCTGTGATGATACACCGGGCAATCCTCGGCTCTTTTGAAAGGTTTATCGGCATATTGATTGAGCATTACGCAGGAAAGTTCCCCCTATGGTTGAGCCCTGTGCAGGCAGCAGTGCTGCCAATAGCGGACAGGCACCATGATTACGCGGAGGAGGTGAGGAAGAAGCTTTTTGACGCGGGAATAAGGGTTGAGACTGACATGAGGGCAGAATCAACATCAAAGAAGGTGAGGGACGCGCAGCTGCAGCAGATCAACTACATACTGGTAGTGGGGGATAATGAGCAGAAGGCAGGAACAGTCAACATAAGGACAAGGGACAACAAGGTGCACGGCGAGAAGAAGGTTGAGGAGTTTTTGGAGGAGATGAGGGAGGAGGTTGGGGCTAAAGAGTAAATTCCCTTTATTTCTCTATTTTAGAGTAGTGACAAACCGAAAGCTTTATAAATGTCCTTTAAAATACTCCCTCTGATGGTAAGTAATTATAGGCAATTTTTTTCAAGAGACGCCGTTGAAGTGGCTGTAGATTTGTTAGGCAGGCAGTTATCAAGAGAGAGTGAGATAGGAGTTACTTCTGGGCAAATAGTGCAGGTTGGAGCTTATGAAGGAGGCAACATAACCCCCTCCAGGGAGGGAATGCTGTATGCTCCTGGAACATTGTTCTTGATGCCTTATAGGGGCAGTGAATTACTCAACATAGCAACAGACAGAAGAGCATACCCTTCATGCGTGGAAATAAGAGCAGTTGCATTTCATGATGGCGTAGTTGAAGGTGCTGGCAAGATTACAGATTTCTTAGATCTAAACGGTTTGGATGGGATGCTTCTGGGAGAACATCTAAAAATCAATGGTAAAGCAGCAGATCCTTCACAGGCTAAAAGGATTAGAGATGGTTCTGACAACTGTCTTGGCTATTTCTCTATAAAATGAACAATTTGAAGGTGGAAAATGAGGAAGCCGAGGGGATATTGGCGAATTTGGGATAATGTTGAAAGGGAAATGAATAAAATAATTGAAGTGTTAGGCCACTTCCCAAACAAGAAAGAGCTACTCTATCTTAAGGCATCTAGCTTATATAATGCGATAAATAGATATCATGGAGGATGTAACAGAGTGATAAAAAATATGGGTCACGAAGAACCAAACAAAGCAACAAAAACACAAAACAAGGACTGGGAATATATCAAAAAAGAGGTGTGTGATATAAAAGAAACATTGGGGAGATACCCTAAATTTAAAGACTTTGATGCTTTAGGTCGACGCGATTTAAGAACTGCAATATATAACCACCATGGTGGACTTAAAAAGGTTAGAAAAAGACTAGGTGAAAATCAATCAAATAGCTTTAAAAAATTTAAAAATGTTGAAAGAGAATTGAAAAAAATAACAAAAGATATTGGGCATTTTCCATCTTCTAGTTATCTACAAAAAAATGAAGTCCCTCTTATTAATGCTATCTATAGATATCACGGCAGCTATTTTGAAGTTAGAGAAAGAATGCGTTATGAACCATTAATAGCAAAAAAAGGCAGCCTTAAAGATTGGAATAATGTGGAAAGTAAAATAAAAAATCTTATTAAAAAATTAGGTCGTTTTCCTAAATATGAAGAATTACCCATAAGTTTGGCTGGAGCTATAGGAAATTATCATGATGGGATAAACGAGGTAAGAAAAAGGATGGGTTATAAAGAATTAAAGAAAAAAAACGGCTTTGGCAAAGATTGGGGGTATGTTGAAAATGAAATTAATAGATTGATTAAAATTTTAGGCCATTTCCCAGAGACAGCAGAACTTCGTAAAATGAAGAAATATAGCTTAATCAATGCCATGTACCTTCATCATGATGGTCTTCTTGCTGTAAGAGAAAAAATGGGCTATGATCAAATAACCTCCAACCATCAATTCATTGACTTTCTCAAGAATGATGAAGCAGCAGCAACTCTTGCTGCAGCGGCCATTACTTTGAACGGTCAAGGGATGGACATGGAAAAGGTAATCATGGATATTTATAGAGATAAGTTCGGGGATGAGAAGGACATTCATAAGTTTCTTGAAGAGAATACTGATGAAGTTTATAAAGTAATAAGGAGCGGCCTTACTAATCTTGGAGCTTATCTTGGAGATTTTACCTTGGAAGGTAATGGAATTATCCCTATCTTAATTGGACAAGCAATAGATGTCATACCTGAAGGGAATGTTACTCTTGCTTTGGAGGACAGGCTTGTCAGGTTGTTGAGGTATACCTATGGCCCCGTGTTTAATGAGGATCCTGAGGGCACCATCAAGAATATTGATAAACTGGCTGATAGTTACGAAGGTAGAAAGAGTGAGTTGTATCAGGGTTTGTCTCAGCATTATAAGGATGTTTTAGAGCTTGGGAGGGAGTTGGAATGCCTGAGTTAAGAGCTTATCAAATGGAAGCTGTAAAAGATCTTGTAGATAAAAAGAGAATCTTGATAGCTGATGATATGGGCTTGGGCAAGTGCGCTGAATCTATTATTGGAGCAAAAGCTGTCCACAGGCAAGAAGGATACACTGGCAGAACGTTGATTGTCTGCCCGGCCTCTGTAGCAGACCATTGGGAAGATGAAATTGGAATATGGTATGATGATGGAGGCAAGAACAAGATTAAGAAGATACAATGCACTTCCTACGACCAAGATATAAAAGATGCAGAAGATTATAATTTTATTATTGTAGGTTACCCCACTCTGTCTCGCTATGGCCGCAATGAACATAAAATTGATAATTTAAGAAAATTAGATTTTCAGTATGGAATCCTTGATGAAGCTCATAATGCTAAAAATCCCGCTTCTACGAGAAGCAGAGGCGTGAAGGAACTCTTTGATTCAGTGGATTACCTCTCCATATTATCTGGAACACCAATTCCAAACACTATTCCTGATATCTATATGTTGTTGAGTTTATTGGATAATGAAAGCTTTCCTTTGGATCCAGACAATACCAGAGCTGCTTTAAGTGGTTTTTACACCCTCTTTAGGAGCGATCCCGAATTTGTAAGAAGGGCTCTTATAGGGGATAGGATGATAAGAAGAAAGGCTGAGGAATATCTGCCTGATAAATTTCCAAAGCTTAATCAAAGTCATCTTGAAACAGAGTTAACAGGAGACCATGCTGATGTTTACATGGCAATCCACAACAATGATGATATCAAACCATCAACAAAATTAATTCAGTTAATAAAAGCATCCATAGACCCCAATCTAGTTAATCCTGATTTTCTTAAATCGAGACTGGCTTCTAAATCTGGAAGAATGGATTCCTGCACCTATGATGCTTTAGATGACAAAATAGATAAAATCACTTCTAATGGCGGAAAAGTACTTATGTTCTCAAACCTCAGGAAAGGTGTGACAAATAGACTAAAGAGAAGGTATGCTGATTATGGTGCTGTAGTTATTGATAAAGAGGTTACTTCAAACAGTAATAATGGCGGTTTAAGCAAGAGAGAAGAGACCAGAAGAAGATTCCAGGAAGACCCAGAATGCAAGGTTTTAATTGCAACAACTGTCATGGATGAGGGTGTGGATTTAACTGCTGCTACGGATATCTTCCATTTGACTCTTCCTTATGATTCAGCAGCTTTTAAACAAAGAAACAGGAGATCGCAGAGAATAGGAGAAATAGATAAAGAGTCTGTGAATGCTTACACAGTGATGCCTCATCTAGACATGATTCCAGTAGTCACGGAAGGCATGGAACGATTGCTCCAGGATAAAGAAAGGATTATTGAGTATCTTCTGGATAAACCATTATTGCTGACAAAGGAAGACTTGGATGAAATTAAGAATGGCAAAATAAGGAAATCAAAACATATAGCTCCTTTAGTTAGAAGCCCAATCAGGGGCATGGATTTGCATATGGGCCTTTTGAGAGGGAAAGGATTTAACAAAATAATGGCCCACTATAGTAAATATCCTCAGGAAGCGGAGTATGTGGCAAAATTATATGCTGCTTATTGGGAGGGTTATTATGCAGGAAACACTGCAAGTCTTTATGGGCAAGCAGTTAATATCTTGCAAGAGAGTCATGGTCTGGAAAGAAAGCTGGATGTTGCCTCTGGACCGTTTTCCTTATCAAGAGTAATAAATGAACCAGTGACAAACTTAGACTTGAGCAACTATATGCTAAAGGCAGGTCAAATACTTGAGGATGAAGGGAAAGTGGTACCTGGAAATGAATCTGTTCAGGGAGCAATGCATCAATTACCTTTTGCAGACAATTCATTTGATTTAGCTGTTTGTTCTCTTGCATTACATATGACTAGATTAGATTCTGCACAAAAAGATGGTGGGATAAATGAAAGAGAAGCAATATTAAGGGAGATGAATAGAGTTTTGGATACAGGAGGCTATTCCCTGATTACCTTGCCTTATACTGTGATATCATCTAATAACCTTAAAAAATTCCATAAAGGTTTAGAAAGCCTTGGTTTTGATGTATTACCATTTTCTGGTTTCTATAAAGCTAGAGACTCTAAATTCAGAGTTTATCTTGCTGGATTGAAGAAGATATCACAACCAGGTGTAGAACCTTTAAAAAAGAATTCTTTGGCATGGAAGATGGATACTATGGTTGGAGAAAAGAAAAGAAGATCTAAGAAAAAAAGAAAGCATTCACTTCCTTCTAAGAAAAATGTCATACAAGAGTTTCTCAGTGATTTTTATCATACTGGAAGCAGGAGAAGTTTAGAAGAAAGTATAAGGGGCTGTGTTTAATACTCCTTATACCACCAAAACCCTTATAAACCCCCTCTTTTTTTATGTGTTTCATGAGCAAGAAGAAGGAAGAGCAGGCAAGGCAGGAGAAGATCCAGCAGGAGATAAGCAGGATCAAGCTTCCCAGGGGAAAGCAGAGCTTTGGTGTTGTTGAGCAGCGCCTCGGAGGAAGCAGGATGTCTGTCAGGTGCTTTGACGGAAAGACCCGCATCTGCCGCATTCCGGGCAGGCTCAAGAGAAGGCTCTGGATAAGGGAGGGTGACATAATAATCGTTGAGCCCTGGGAGTATGACAAGGGCAAGGGCGATGTTCTTTTCAAGTACAGGCCGTCCCAGGTTGACTGGCTGAAGAAGAAGGGCTATCTCAAGGGGCTTGAGGAAAGCGAGGAGTTCTGAAAAACACTATTCTTTCATTATTATCACAACCAGGCCTATAACACCGGTTGTTATGGCAATGTCAGCCACGTTAAAGGCAGGCCAGAAGCTGAAGCTGATGAAGTCAGTCACAAACCCAAAGAAAATCCTGTCAAGGAGGTTTCCCAGCGCGCCTCCGGCCAGCAGGCCCAGGAAAACAGCAGTTCCCATTGAAGGCCTTTTCCTGCTGAAGAACATCATATAGATTATGGCAGCCAGGACAGCAATGGATATCATAATCAGCAGCACATTCCCCTCTTTCATCATGCCGAATGCCGCGCCTGTGTTGGTTGTGTAGTCTATGCTGATGACTCCGGATCCTGAGGGCTGATGCCTCCTGGCGAGCATCTTGGTTATGATGTCAATTACAAGAACCAGAAGCGCAACTCCCTTAAAGGTGCATCCCGCCCTGTTTCTGCACATAGCCATTATAAGGGAGAGGATTCTGTTTTCATTTATAATTTTATTGCAATTCCGCATCCCAAAAAATCGGAAAAAATTTAAACAGAAGCAGGCAAGAGACGTGCATGGCAGGCGCAATGGAAAAGCTGAGGGACTACAAGCAGAGGATAGACTCTGCGCTGTCTGAATTCTTTGACAGGAAGATAAAAGAGGCGGAAAAGGTTGACAGCTCTGCTGCTGAGCTGATGAAGAACCTGAAGGAATTCAACCTCAGGGGAGGCAAGAGGATAAGGCCTGCACTGATGATGCATGGCTACAAATGCTTTGCAGAACCTGATGACGAGCAGGATCTCATTCGCTCCTCGCTTGCTGTTGAGCTTATGGAAGGTTTTTTTCTGATACATGATGATGTTCTTGACCAGGACGAGCTCAGGAGGGGCGGCCCTACGCTTCACAAGGTTTATGAGAACAGATACGGTCATCTTAAGAGCATATCTCCAAAAAGATTCGGAGAGAGCATAGCTATTGTTGCCGCTGACATGCAGAACTCTCTGGCAAATGAGGCGCTCCTGCTCTCAGGATTTGATGCAGCCAGGGTAAATTCCTCTCTCAGAAAATATCATGAGGCTGCCCTTAAGACAGAATACGGCTGGCTGCTTGAGACCATGATATACAGCAGGCCTGTTCACAAAGTCACGGAAGAGGATGTCATGAAGGTAAATAAGTACAAGACAGCATCATACACTGTGGAGGGTCCGCTTCACATGGGGGCTGTGCTTGCAGGAGCAGGGGAATCGGACCTTAAGGCCCTGAACGAATTTGCAGCTCCTCTTGGCCAGGCGTTTCAGATACAGGATGACATTCTGGGCATGTTTGGTGATGAGAAGAAGCTGGGCAAGCCTGTGGGCTCTGACCTGAAGGAGGGCAAGATAACACTGCTGATTGTCAAGGCATTTGAGAAGTGCAGCGAAGAGGAGAAAAACATCCTGCTTGATGCTCTTGGAAAAAAGGGCATTTCAAAAGATGAGATAGAAAAAGTCAGGAAGATAATAACTGAGACAGGCTCCCTGGATTATTCCAGAAAGCTTGCAGAAGACCTTATAACCAGAGCAAGGAGGTCATTGGAAAAAGCTGAGCTGAGAGAAGAGGGAAAAGACTTTCTGATTGGAATCTCTGACTTCCTAATAAACCGGGAGTATTAGGCAGCAGGCTACCACTGCACCCTTCTCCTCTCCTGGTTCATCACAACCCTCTCTATTGACTCAAGCCTGTGGTTTATGCTTTCAATGTTGGCTTTTATCGCGTCAAGCTTGGCTGAAAGCACTTCTGCGTCATGAGATACTTGGCCTGAGCTGCCTTGCTGGGGCTGCTGCCTCTCAGCAGGAGACAGGGGAGCGTGCCTCAAGTCACCTGATTCAGGCGGCTTTTCATAGCTCGGCCCTCTAAGGGAAAGGTCAGAGTCAGCTGGTGCTCCTGCAGGATTCTGGGGCTGTTGCTGTGGGTAGCTCTGCTGGGGCTGCCCCTCTCCTGAGCCTGCTCCGGGCATCTCTCCAAGGCTTCCTGTTCCACCAAGGCCCGGGGCAGAGTCTCCCCCTCCTCCTGCGCTGTCTGTTCCTGTGCCTCCTGCTCCCTGGGAAGCGCCTGCTGTCTCCCCTCCAAAGCCGCCTCCTTCACCTCCAAGAGGCTTCAGGGGCTCGTCACCGCTTTTCCAGAACTTGAGCTTGTCTAAAAATGCCATTTTATTCCTCCAGGAATTCAAATCCCTTTTTTTTCTTTGGTCTTCTTATCACATAAAGTATTGCAAGGCAGACAAGGACAATGAAGACCGCGAGATATAAATATTTTATGTTGAACACCTTCCCCTCTTTCTGCTCTTTTCCTGTCTCATTCACCCCCCTCTTCTCCTTTTCCTCCTCTTCTTTAACAGGCTCAGGCTCCTTCTTGGGGTTGGAGTAGAGCTCAGCCTTGTTTGGGACTGTGTAATACTGGAATCCCTTATATGAGTGGTTTGCTATGTTGTCAGGAAGGTTGAGCAGGCCCGCCTCTCTCACTGTTGTGTTGTACACTATTCTTCTTTCCGAGCCTGGAAGGGCCCTGAATGTGTACTCCCTTGTGTACCACGGCCTGGGATACCTCACAGTCACGTAAGCAGGCATGCCTCCCTTGTTTTTCACAATAAGCTCCACCTCAAACTGCTCTCCCTCTGTGACATTAGAGGGCGCGCTCTTGTTCATGAAGATTGCAGGCGATTCAAGAATCCCATCCTCAACCTCATCTCTCACTATGTTGGAGGTGTCATTGAATATGTTGCCTGCTTCGTCCCTGAATGTGACATTGGTCTTCTTGAAGCTGAGAGTCCCGTTCTTCTTTACTCTTACTCTCTCCTCATTGTTCACCACAGCAGTCTCTCCCGGCTTCAGCGAGTCTATGACAAATTCTCTCGCGCCGACAACATCTGTCTCGCGCTGGAGCGGGAAGTGGATGGTTATGTTGTTTATGGGCTCGTTCTCTGTGTTTTTTATCCTGTAAGAGAAATGCGCTGTCTGGCCTCTTGCCAGAGTGCTTTCAAAAAGCTCCTTTATTATTCTGATGTCCATCATCTTAGGCTTAACTGTCAGAACGGCATCAAGTGAGTGGTTGTAGGTGTGGTTGCCTATCCTGTAGGCCACGTATGTTGTGAGAGTGTAATTCTTCCTCATGTTGCTGTCAGGAGGGTTTATCTTATACTTGAACACGTCATTCATCCTGCCCTTTCTGAGGGTTATCAGCTTTGTTGATAGGCCTCCTGAGGGGTTGAGGGTGCTGTTGTAGACCTCTCTTACTGTGACGCTATTCAGGTCTTCCTCAGCGTTGCTGTCTATCCTTAGGACAACCTCTTTCTCCCTGTGGTCCACTTCCATGCTGCCTGAGTTGAGCACCTGTTTGCCGCCAATCTCATGTATAACATCAAAGTCAGGCACTGGCTGGACTGTTATGCCTCTCTTGAATGTCTTGTTCATCCTCTTCCCGAACTGCGTCCTGTAGCTCACATTCACATAAAACTTGAGAGGTGTGGGAACTGAAACATCAGGCATGACAATATTCTTGTTGAGCACGTCCTTGTAATTGGAATCCTCTACCAGGCTGATGTGCTTCTTCCTGATGTCGGACCATGGAATGTCCATTGTCACGTTGATGTCAGTGAAGTTGGCGTAAGTGTTGGGATTGGCAAGGTAGAGGGTAAAATATTTCTCCTGCCCTGCATTGAAGGAGTCTCCGTCAGCAAAATTGCTCTCTATTTCTATCTCTTTTCCTGTCACCTCAACGCTCTGTGTGGCGGAATAATCATATATCTCGGGAAGATTCCCTTTCCTTATGTCTGCAGCCACCCTTATCCTGTGAGTTCCCTTTTTGACTGCCCTGACCTTCATCACAAATGTCTTTCCATCCTTGATGACCTTTCCTGACCAGTTATAGAGGGTGTCGCTCACCCTGTTAAGCCTTACCCCTCCTGTGAGATATGAGGAATTTGCGTCAGAGGCGTTGTCGTAGACCCTAAGCGTGGCTTCTCTTTCATACCTTATGCCCGGCGGAAAATGAATCCTTAGTTCTGACATGTTTATTGAGTTGTTGTCCTTGTATCTGTTGACTATGTCCACCACAAACAGCATGTGCTCTCCCAGGAGAGGGTCTTTTGTCTCCCATGTTTTCACGTCTGTCCTTCCCGCAGGGACTTTGTATCCAACGTCAATAAGGTTTGTCTTCATTACCAGATACGGCTCTGCCTTTATGTCAAAGCTGTCTGTCTCCTCATCAACCTCCTCAAGCCCTTTCATGTAGTGCACATTGGCGCTGAAGGAGTGGTCTGCCTGCTTGAGGGGTGTCAGCCTGTACAGGAAGCTTGTGGAATCATCGATTATCATCTCTCCCTGCCAGAATACAGTGTGCATCCTCGCTGTTGAGCCGTTTGCCAGCTTCACCTTCCTGTTCCTCTGCACATAAACTCCTGGCTGTGATATTGGTATTGAAACATTCATATCTGGAGGGAAAGTATCTGTGTAGGTGACATTGGAGGCCTTCCTTGCTCCCTGGTTCTCCAGGGTGACGCTGACATTGATTGTCTCTCCCACGAGAGGGTCTGACTTTGACACTGTCCTTGTCACCGCAATATCCGGCTTGTAAGAGTAAACCGACAGGTCAACTTCCTTCTTTTTATTGCTAAAATCAAATCCTATGTCATCAGCGCAGAACTCATATGTCAACCCCCTCATTGAGCATGAGCCGTTCCTCACCACCACAAACTGGTCATTGAACCTTATTATTATCTCCTCATAAGAGTTAACGTCCACAGTATAAATATCATCATCCAGCTTGAAAGTATCTCCTGAGTAAAAAGTCCTGGAAAGCTCTGAAGTTCTGTTCCCTGCTGCAAGCGCTGAAGGAACCATGCACAGCAAAAAAACCGCCAGCAGAATGCATTTTCTCATTTTATGCTCCCTCCCCTGACATTCCCGCTTCCACGGCGTTTATGGCCGGCTCAGGGATTATTTTAAGGACTCTGAAAAGCATGGTCTTTGGGTAGACCTCAATGCTACCCTCCCTGTATCCGCTGATTATGAATGAGGGGCCCTCTAAGTCAGCATAAGCGCTCAGCAGAAGAAGGAAAAGGCTTGACCTTAGCTCGCTTTCAGAGGGTATCCTGTCCTCAGCCATTTTCCTTGCCTGCTCTTCATAACCCTCTGGAACAGCCTTGCTGCTCAGCGCGTCCTCAATCAGCTTCTTCCTGGAGGATTCTGCTTTTAGAAGTGTTTTTGCTTTCTTCACTGTAATTGTTGCGCCTGCATCCCCAATTTTAGTATTGTTGTCAAGGCTGTTGAAAGTGTCAAAGCTCACCACAAACACCCTGTAATTATCCCCCACCATTGACTCATAATCATTCTGAGAAATGTAATTCTCGTAGGATTCCACAGCCTCTGCTTTCATTGGAGAAGGTGATTCCTCATGCATGAGGTTTCTTGCGCCTGCGAGAACCTCTCCTTCATCAGCAAGAAGGAATGCGTTGGGCTCTGAAGGAAGCCTCCTGGAGAACTCCCTTGCATCAGAAACAGCCATAAAACCAACTGCAGAGATGGCAATAAGGAGCAGAAGGGTGAAAACACCAAAAACCTTTACTGCTGTCTTTAGAGCTCCCATCATACACCTCTTTTAGGCTTTCATATATGGCTTTGTTTTTAAATATTTCTGAATATTTCCGATGGCGCAGGCCCTTTTCAGGAGAAGAAAAACAGATTTACCAGCTTCTTCAGCGCATTGTGGCCTGTAGCTGCTGGGAGACAGCGTCAATCAGCTGCTGCCTGTGCTCTGCGTCAGTGAAATGATGGTCTGCATTGTCAACAAGCTCAAGCCTTTTCGGCTCTTTAGCATGGTTAAACAGCTCTCTTGCACTCTCAAAGGGGGTTGCTGAGTCATGGGTGCCATGCACTGCCATGAAAGGACAGCCCAGATTCTTTACAGAGCCGAGCACGTCATGCTTTCTGGAGTCCTCAAGAAATTCCACTCCCAGCTCCCTGAAGTCATGAAACCTTATGTAACCCTTTTCCTTCCACTCCTTCTGCTGGTAATCGCTGAAATAAGAGCTTATCAGCTGTTCTGTGCTGTATTTTGAGTTTATGGAAACCAGTGACTTTACTTTATTGTGTTCTGCTGAGAACAGGACACTCACCAGACCGCCGAAAGCATAGCCCACAATCCCTATCCTTTTGCTGTCTGTCTCTTCTCTCCTGTCCATGAGGTTAAAAGCAGCCTTGAGGTCCTTCACTGCCTGGGTTATCGTGAACCTCCTGAAATCCCCCTGGCTCTCTCCGTGGCATGAGAAGTCAAACCTCAGGCACGCAAATCCCTGCCTGGATATCATGTCCCAGAGGCTGAACATTATCTCCCTGTCCTTGTTTGCCCTGAACCCATGGCAGAGTATGACTGCAGGAACCCCGCTTCCGCCTCTCTCAGGCACCCTCAGCATGCCCTGCAGAACCTCGCTGTTGTTGTTCTCAAACTGCACTCTTTCCTGTTTCATGACTCGTGAAGAAGAGGGAGGATATAAAAAGTTTGTTAATGTCCTTGCTGGATGTGCTTTCTTAGATTCCTTGCAATGGCATAAGTCATTTTCTTTATATGTTTCAGATCTGTTTCCATGCAGCCCATCTTATACATCATTTTGAAATTCAGTGCTATATTAGCGCAGATAAGCGCTGTCAGAAGGGATATTACAGTAATTATCACTGAATCAGAAGTTGGGCTGGCTCCAAAAACTTTCCATGCAATAAGGAAAAGAGCAGTAATACCAATGATTAACCCCACGATCTTCAGCAGAAGAGACACTGCTGACATAATATTAAGATATGTGTTTCTTTTCATCAGTTAACACCTTTTATGAGCCATAATATCAGCATGAAAGTTATGATTGTCAGTATGATTGTCAGCAGCACTACAAGGAAACCATCTATATAGATGTGCATCCTGTCCATGCTCTTTGTTAAGTTTATCATAAGATTATCAATGAATCTATTCTTTATATGTCTTTTGGTGAGAAATCCGGAAGTAGTCCAGTCTGGCCGGAACCTATTATCACTTCTTCTTATTCAGGAATTCCCCAAGCCTTCTGAAGGCTTCATACCTATGGCTTATTCTGTTCTTCTCATCCCTTGAAAGGCTGGAGAGGGGCCCTTTCTTTCCCTCTGGAATGAATATCCTCTCATAAGGCATGACATCCTTGTCCTCGTCAAACACCTGGCCTGCTATAGTGCAGTTCATGACCCCCTCAAACACAACAGGCTTTTTGCCTGGCTCGCAGTAGCCCACAGCAGTCCTGAAATAAGCCTTTCTGGACTTGCCGTCAAGAAGCCTCATTATGCCTTCATAACCTATGCGGTCAAAAACAAACTTGGGATGCGGTCCCGGAAATCCTGGATAAGCCTCAAAATAGACTCCTGTGTCATCAACGCAGACAGGCTTACCAAGCCTCTCTGCCAGAATCCGTGATGATTCACCAGCCACAAAGTCAACATCCCCGCCGGGTTCGTTGTATTCCTCATTGACCCATTCAGTCTCAATGCCAAAAGCGGAGAGTATGCTCTTTACTTCCTCATACTTGTGCCTGTTTGATGTGACAAAAGAGAGGTTCATTTTAGATTTTGAATAGTGTCCTCTATCTCATCAAGCCCCTTTACCTTGTTGGGGTAATCCCTCTTGTCTCTCCTGTCCACGAGAATTGCCTTCACCCCTGCATGCTCTGCCCCTATTATGTCAGACTCCATGCTGTCTCCTGCCATGACAGCCTCCTCCTTTTTCACCCTCAGCTTCTTAAGCACGCTGGAGAACATCTTCCTGTCAGTCTTCAGGAGGCCTGTCTCGTATGAGAGGGAGATCACGTCAAAGAATTTTCTCATGTCATACTTGTCAACAATCTCATTTATTGAGAAGCAGTCTGTGTTTGACACTATGGCCAGAGTGTATTTCCTGCTGAGATGGGTGAGGGCATCCATTGTCTCTGTGTAGGGCTTTGCAAGAAGCTTGTTCTTATTCCACAGCCCGACAAGCTTGTCATAAACAAAATCAGGAGGATTCACGCCAAACTCTTTTGCAACCTCCCTGAACCCGTCATACAGGCTGTCATGCTTGTTGAGCATGAAAGCCTTCTCAAACCTGGGGGCGAACTCTGAAAAAGGCATCTTCAGCCTCAAGAGATACCTGGCCTGCTTGAAAGGCGAGGGATAGACGCCCTGCTCAACAAGCGTGCCCCAAAAGTCAAAGAGTATTGCTTTTATCATCTGTACCCCCTTCTAAAGCTTGTATCCTGCTGCTTTTTAATGTTTTCCTTTTGAATGAATGGACCAGTCGGGATTTGAACCCGAAGCCTCCGCATCTTTGGTTGTTAATAGCCAATGCGGCGCTCTAATCCCCTGCTATTGCATCCAGGTTGAGCTACTGGCCCAATAAACGCGCTGGCAATAATCCCTGCTCAGTCCAGTAATCATATTTAAATTTATGCTTTGGTTGGCTTTACAGAAACCCTCTGACATAAGCTTTTTTAATAAGCTATATATCCTCTTC
>CAYNHV010000001.1:0-154853 GCA_964397315.1 uncultured Methanosarcinales archaeon | reverse complement strand
ATGCCATCCGGTGTTCCACCGGTGGTAGCCGCTCAACTATATTTTTGTTTGACAATCCCTTCGGAGATACTGACCCCATAAAAAGCTTTATAAAACCCACTGTTTCCACAACTGCCATTGCCGCGGTGGCACAATCTGGTACTGCGCCGGCCTTGAGTGGTGAAAATCATAGATTTTCAGCAAAAATAGCCGGTTTCCTTCGGGATATCCCGGTTCGAATCCGGGCCGCGGCGTTAGGGAGCTCCGGTACGCAAGCACTAGGAGCTGCCTGAGTTTTCCCGACAAGGGTCTTCTTCCTTGATCCGGCCATTAAGGAGGATATCCTCGCTTCGCTCGGAATCCTCCGAATCAACAATGTTGAAAACGGTTTCTGTAAATATATCCTAAGGGAGCTCCGGTACGCAAGCACTAGGAGCTGCCTGAGTTTTCCCGAGGCTTTAATCAAAAGGCTCGTTCCTGTATCCGGGCCGCGGCGTGTTTTCTTTCTTGCATCACCTGCATTTCTCATCAAAAGATTTATAACCATACCATAAACTGACCCTATTGTGCGGCTGTAGTCTAGCGGTATGACACTGCCCTCCCAAGGCAGGTGCCCGGGTTCGAAGCAGAAAGGCCCACAGATCCTGCAAGGGATCCCACGCCAGGCATTCGTTGAATGCCAGCTGCCGAAAGTCCCGGCAGCCGCATAATAAAAATTTGACCATTATCTTATAAAGCAAATCCTAACCACACCCTAAAGGTGGGGTATTAACGGATTTGCATCTTAGATGGTCAAATTTTTAGTCTTGAAAATGGCGCAAAGCCATTTTCAATAAATTTTATAAATAAATCCGGTTTCAAGCATTTTAAGGGCTCGTAGCTCAGTCTGGCTAGAGCATTCGGCTCTTAACTCTGAAGAGAGACCGAAAGGTCCGGGGTTCAAATCCCTGCGGGCCCGTGGAAGAAAGAAAAGAAGTGAAACAATGGCAGAATACAAGATAGAACAGAATAGGGAAGGATGCATTGGCTGCGGAGCATGCGCTGCAAACTGCGAGGACAACTGGGAGATGAAAGATGATGGAAAGGCATCCCCAAAAAAGACAAGCATAAGCGAGGAAGAGCTTGAATGTAACATGAGAGCAGCGCAGGGATGCCCTGTGAATGTGATCCACATAAAAGAGGACAAGGAAGGCGGAAAAGAGCTGATATAATCACTGCCCCCGTAGTGTAGCTACCGGAGCGGGTTACGCTCCCCTCGGACGCAACGCTAAGTGGGATATTCCTCGCTTTGCTCGGAAATCCCACGACCAAAAAGAGCTGATATAATCACTGCCCCCGTAGTGTAGTCCGGCCACATGCCGCATAATATGGCCTGCCGGAGAATCATTTCGCCCTCTCGACCAAGGGGAGTAAGGCGAAGACTCGGGTTCAAATCCCGGCGGGGGCGTCTTCACCCATCAAAACCTTTAAAAATGCTCTTTCTAACCTTTTCCAAATGGCAGAAAAAAGCAAGGAAAACAAGAGCAAAGAAGAAGGAAAGCAGCTGATAAGCAAGGACATGCCAATAGGAGATGTTGTTGAGAAGTATCCTGAGACTGCGGAAGTCATGTTCAGGCACGGCATGCACTGCATAGGCTGCCATGTGGCCCAGTTTGAGACTGTTGAGCAGGGAGCTGCCGCGCATGGCATTGATGTTGGCAAGTTCCTCAAAGAGCTCAATGAGGCTGCAGCTGCGGAAAAATGACCTCAGTGAACAAGTGCCCGAAATGCGGCTCAACAGACATGAGCTGGGTGCAGAGAGGGGATGAGGGCTATTACATATGCGGAGCCTGCGGTTACGCAGGAAGCCACACTCAAAAGGAAGAGAAGGATTCAAACCCTGATATAGCATGGTAAGAACAGATTATGACCTGGAGATTGAGAATGCTGTTTCTGAGATAAGGAAAAGCAAGGCCAGAAGCGTCTGCATACAGCTGCCTGACGGCCTGAAGCCAAGGGCAGGGGAGATAGCTGACAGCATAAGAGAGGAAACATCTGCTGAGCCGGTTATATGGCTTGAAACCTGTTTTGGGGCGTGCGACATCCCTGAGATGGGGGACCTTGAGCCTGACCTTCTGATACAATGGGGGCATTCAGAATGGTGACCTTCCTGAATTACCTGATTATGTCCATTGTAGCATACCTTGGCCTTGCAGGAGGCTTCATCCTGGCTGTTCTTGCGAGTGAGGAGCTCAAGGATGGCAGGAGGTATTTCATGGCTCTCAAGGACATCATGACCGTGCTTCTCATGCTTCTTCTGTTGTACATCCAGGAGCCGGCTTTAGGAATCATTGTTCTGATAGGAGTTGCGGTCTACTTCAGGTTCCTGAGGGAAGTGGAGGACATAAGAATAATATATCCTCTCGCAGGGGCGATAATGGGTGTGCTTTCCCAGTTCAGCGGAGTGGTAACCCTCGCAGCCTCGCTCATATTCATAATGGGGCTTGCATCAGGAACAATATGCGCAATGGAAAACGAGAAGAGAACCCGGAAGCAGCAGATCTCCTACATACTGCTGTCAAACATCTCATTCTTTGTCACTGCGCTACCACTTTTCTTTCTTCAGCTTAAGATAGTAGGCTAGATGGTTTGTTGCTATGTGAAGAGCCGGAGTCAGGACAAGCAGCATCACAATAACCTTCCATGAGGGGATGTATATCAGCGATATAAGAAGCAAAGCCCCTATGATGAAATCAATCTGGTCAAAGGGTATCCAGCTCTTTCCCGGATTTATGCTGAACTGCCTCTTGAACATGCTCTCAATCATGTCACCCAGCAGAGCGCCGCAGCCGAGAACGAGGCCGGGCAGGAGAAAGTAAGAGATATACATTGAGTGGTAATCAACAATGCTTATGCTCCTGAAGAAGTCAATGCCGTAAATGCTTTTCTGGACCTGGAACGTTATAAGCGCTGCAGCCACGCCCACAACAACCCCCCTTATCGTCTTGTGGGGGCCGAAAAGAGGCTTCCCCCTCAGCCTGATACCGCAGTCAACAGGCCTTGAGAGCGATTTGAGTAACCCTCTTGACAGGACAGGGAATATGTTTGCTGTGTAGGCCGGCAGCATGAAATAGAAGGACTTGACTGCGAGCATTAGTAGTTCTGCAGGCCCCATTTTAAAGTATGCTGAAGACACCAAGCGCCACTGCAATGCCCAGGGCTATGCCTGCCAGGACCTGCGTGAAAGAGTGCCCTGTCAGCTCCCTGACAGAATACTTGTTGTGAAGCTTAAGAGCCCTCAGTATTGTGTTGAGAATGCTGGTGTGATGCCCCACTGTCTTCCTTATTGTCAAAGAGTCGTAGATTGTTATGACAGCTATCACAAACACAACAGCAAAGAGTGATGTAGCCCCCTCAGAAAGGTACACTGCCGTTCCAAGGGACGCTACAACTGCAGAGTGTCCTGAAGGCATGCCTCCTGTTGAAAGCAGCAGGGAAAGGTTCCATCTCTTGTTTCTTGAATAGTTTATTCCCAGCTTCACAGCCTGGGCAATGACTATTACCACAACGCATGACAGGATAACCTTGTTCAGCACAATTTCTGTCAGCATGTTCATATTATCACCTCAGAGTATCTTTTTTATCCTGAAAGAGCTTATCATAAGCAGGCCTGACACCAGGTAAACTGCAGAATAATAAGCAGGGGGAAGCATTGCGATGTACGCTGCAGGCAGGATTATGCCGTTGAGTGTTATAGGCATCCCCTCAAACACTCCCTTTGCTTTTGTTATGTTGAACCTTGCCAGCCTGAGAGCCCCGCCAAGCACAAAGACAACAATGGATACCATAAGCAGGGTCTCAGCAGGCCCCTCCAGGGAGGCGCCGGCGTAAACAAACCCGAAAACAGCAGGCGCTGCTCCGAATGATATGATATCGCATAATGAATCAAGCTCCTTTCCGAACTCGTGGGCCTTGCCTGTCCTCCTCGCGAACATGCCGTCAAGGTAATCAAACACCACAGCAATAACCATGAACAGGGCTGCCTCAAAAAAGCCTTTCTTCAGGGAGAATATTATTGAGAGCGTTCCGAAAGCGGCATTTAGGAGAGAGAAAAGGTCCGGTGTTTTCATTATCCTGTTGAGCTTCATTTTCCCTTTTTTTCAGCGATCACTGTCTCGCCGTCAACAACATACTGGCCTTCTTCAGCCAGGATTTTAAATCCTGAAGTCCGGGGTATCACCAGGCACACCTGGCTGCCGAACCTGATAAGCCCTATTATTCCGCCTTTTTTAATGTTTTGGTTTTTCCCTGCAAAACATTCTATCCTTCTCGCGAACATCCCAGCCACTTGTATAACCTTCATCCTGCCCAGAGCCGTGCTCATGAGAATCTCGTTCTTCTCATTCTCAAGCGTGGCCTTCATGTTGCCTGCTCCTGACACTGCATTGAGGAGCTTTCCTTTCCTGTAGGTCCTTGAGATTATCCTGCACTCCGAGGGAGCCCTCTGGTAATGGACATTGAAAGGGTTCATCACAATTGTTATGAGCCAGGAGTTTTTTGCAGTGTCTCTTGTCATCGTCCTGATCCTTCCGATGAGGCCTTTTCTCAGCTTGACATCACTGCTTCCTGTCCTGATTATCCTTGATATCCTTCCGTTTGCAGGAGATACTACAGTGCTTCTGCCCGGAGGTATGCTCCTTTCAGGCTTCCTCAGAAACCAGAGCTTGTAATAAGCAAGGAGAATTATGATAAGTGTTATGACAGCAGATATTGCATAATAGATCTGGTTTATGGCCATTACAGCATAAGAGAAAAGGGTATTTAAAAAGTTTTATCATTTCTCTGAGACAAGGTCCTCCAGCATCTGCTCAAGGTCAATCCTGGTGTTCCTGTGCCTCGGCTCTGACATCTCATCATCCCTGAACTGGGAGCATTCCTTCTTGTCCTCCCAGAAGAACCAGCACTTCTCTCCAAAGAGCTTCCAGCTCGCGCAATCCCTGCAGACTTCGCTTTTTGGCTTCATAATAGTGTATTACAAAAAGCCATATTTAAAGCTTTTGAATCACCAGAGTTTGTCGCATAATTCGGACAGTCTATAAATGCCATTTAAAAGCCTTGCTTAATGTTTAAATATGGTGAATTTATTTTGCGACAAACTCCGAATCACCAAAAACTATTTAAATACACCCCTGTCTTTTTGGCTTCAAAGCCCCAGTAGCTTAGTAGGCGGAGCGCGCGGCTGTTATCCTGTTTTCAGCTGAGAGAAACCGCGAGGTCGGCAGTTCGAGTCTGCCCTGGGGCGTTTCGGGCCCGTAGCTTAGCCTGGCAATAGGTTGCGCTTAACAGCGTACTGTTGGGCAATTGGAGCACACGTTCCTTTTAGAAATAATCTATAAGGATGTGAAACTGATAATCGTGCGGTCCGGAGTTCAAATCTCCGCGGGCCCATTCAATTTTATAAAATCAAATCCCATGCTTGTGAAGCTAGGTTCCCTTTTTGACTTCTGATATCCTAGTGAAGCAAGAATCTCCCCGGCACTTCCTCCTTATGCCGAAAAATATTTAATAAGCTTAATCTGATTGAAAATTGCATGGACGATGAATATTACATGAAAGAAGCCTTAAAAGAAGCAAGGAAGGCTCTGCAAGAAGGAAACTGGCCTATCGGCTGCGTTATAGTATTAAACAATAATGTAATTGCCAGGGCACACAACCAGGTTTACTCAAAAAAAGACAAGCTTGCTCATGCTGAGATATCAGCTATAAAGCAGGCAACAGCTTTATTAAGAGAGAACAAGGGAAAAGCTGTTTTATACACCACCTACGAGCCCTGCCCAATGTGTTTTGGCGCATGTATTCTAAGCAGGATAAAAAAAGTTGTATGCGGCATAGACCTTGACAATAGCGGAGCCATGTATTTCAAAGAGAACCTCCCCCTGCTGTTTAAGCAGGATAAGTTTTCTGTAGATTTCACCACAGGAGTGCTGGCCGAGGAATGCCATGAGACTTTCATCAAAGGCGAGCCCACCAAAAAGCTGATAGAGAACGGGGTAATCAGAAACAGCAAAAAGCCTGAACTTTAGGCTTTAGAAAGACATGATTATCTACTCCATATGAACAGGTTTGTCTTATGTTTTATATACAAGGTTTATATCCTAGAATCAGCGCCTTTCTTCCTGAGATAATCAAAAGCGCAGCTTCTTGAATCCCTCATTTCACCCAGTGTATGCGCATCGCTGTTTACAAACACCCTATCAGCCATGTCCAGCAAGAGGTCAAGGTTTTCCAGGTGGGTGCGATTATTAGCAAGATTTGAGCTGTTCATTTCCAGCGCAACCCCATAATCATTTGCAGCTTTCACGACTTCTCTGATATTTACAAAATCACTGAAATATGTGGAGCATGGATGCCCTATAAATCCTATTTTATCAGAAAACTTCTTGATTGCATTTACGTAACCTTTGGTTATTGTCTCTCTGGGACTGCTGTAGACCGCGGGGTGGGCAGAAAGAATCAACAGCCCGGAATCCTTTTCCTGAATATAGCTGCACACATCTCCCTCTTCATTCAGCAGGTCTCCCTCAACACCAAACATGACCTCAACATCATTGAGTATGTTTTTCCACCTGTTGATAAGAGTTCTCTCGCCCCTGCGACAATAGCCTATGCTGTCAAGCAGGGCCTGGCTGTGGTCAGTGATTGCTATCTTTTTCAGGCCAAACTTGCCTGCAAAATAGGTTATTTCGTCTATTGTGTTGAGGCCGTCAGAGAAGTTGATGCTGTGTATATGATAGTCTTCTGCACCCGGGTTTATGATCTGCATTTTAACATCTGAGGGAGGTATATCACTTATATTTAAAAGTATCTATTTTTATTACTTTTTAATAGTAATCTTGTATAAAATCAGCATTTATAGAAAAAAGATATAAACAAGCAGATTTCAATCCTGTTATGCCAAAAACAGGTATTCTTGAGATAAAGAATCCCACAAACAGCCCTGCAATAGACCTGTCGCTTGACACAATCAGGAGGCAGAAGCAGGCCTTAGTTTTTGTCAACACAAAGAGGGGGGCTGAGAAGGCTGCAGAGGACATTGCCTCAAAGGTGAGCAGGAACAGCCTTGCAGGCCGTACAGGGCTTGAAGAACTCTCAAAAGATGTGCTTCACGCGCTTCAGAAGCCGACAAGGCAGTGCGAGAGGCTTGCCAGATGCGTGAAGAAGGGGACTGCATTCCACCACGCAGGCCTGGCCCAGAAGCAGAAGTCACTTATTGAGAACGCTTTCAGGAAAGGCATGATAAGGATAATAGCGTGCACGCCAACTCTTTCCTTTGGCCTTAACCTCCCAGCATTCAGGGTCATAATAAGGGATCTCAGGAGGTACACAAGGCACGGGCTTGACTGGATTCCAGTTCTTGAATACCAGCAGATGTCAGGAAGGTGCGGAAGGCCCGGCTTTGACAAATGGGGGGAGGCTATAGCTGTTGCGTCTGACGAGAAGGACAGGGAGAGGATAGAAGAAAGGTACCTTCTTGGAGAGACAGAGAGCATATACTCAAAGCTGGCTGTTGAGCCGGTGCTAAGAACGTATGTCCTCTCTCTGATAGCCTCTGAATTTGCGGCAAGCGAGAAAGAGCTTGAGAGCTTCTTCTCAAAAACATTCTGGGCATACCAGTATGAGGACATGAACAAAATGGGGGGCATAATCAGCAGGATGGTCAGCCTCCTGATTGACTACGGCTTTGTTGAGTCATCAAAGGAAAAGAATGACGGTTTTGTCAGCGCGTCAGAGCTTGATTCTGACTCCTGGCTCAGGGCCACAAGAATAGGAAAGCGGGTTGCGGAGCTTTACATTGACCCTCTGACAGCGCATAACATGCTCATTGCAATGGAAAGGGCTTCTGAGAAGATGACTGATGAGTTCTCATTCCTTCACATGATATCCTCCTGCATTGAGCTGAGGCCCCTGCTGAAGGTCAGGTCCAAAGAATATGATGACATTCAGGAGAAGCTTGCAGAGCACGAGTCAGGCCTTATTGTGCTTGAGCCTTCACTGTATGATCCTGACTATGATGATTTCCTCAATGCTTTCAAGACAGCGCTCTTCTTCCAGGACTGGATTGGGGAGAAGGATGAGGAGGAGCTTCTTGAGAAGTACAGCATAAGGCCCGGCGAGATAAGGGTGAAGAGGGAGCTTGCGAACTGGCTCCTGTATGCTGCAGAAGAGCTTGCAAGGATGACAAAAAAGAGGGACGTGACAAAGAAGGTGATAAAGACAAGGCTGAGGCTAAGGTATGGAGTCAGGGAGGAGCTGCTTCCCCTGCTGAGGCTTGAGGGAGTGGGAAGGGTGAGGGCGAGAAAGCTTTACAACAACAGGATAAGGGATGTTAAGGATGTCAAGAATTCTGACATAACAACACTCGCCCACCTCATGGGCAGGAAGACAGCATTCAACATAAAGAAGCAGGTGGGCCAGGATGTTGACAAGGCCAGGGTTCCCGAGAGAAAGAGAAAGGGCCAGATCAGCCTTGAGGATTACTGAAGGATTCTAAGACATGGCACACTCATTATGCTGTTATTCATTGTACAAATGGGAGTTCCTCCAGATGTTCCCAGCACACAGAGCATTCCAATCTAATATTATTAACTCCTCCCGGTTGTTGTATAAAGATAATGAATCTTCCTGGTGTTACCACCACCCTGTTTAGAGTTACAATCGCTTTGCCCGCCTAAAAATAATCCCGACTCGCAAGCTCGTCTGGGATTATTAGACCCCTTTATTATGCTTAGCGCACCAAGCCACAGAGAGCGCTTTAAGCATATGATTGGGAGGGCTTATTGGAGACAGGAGTGGAAAGTTGTACTGTTGCAGAAGAGACTAACTTGCCGGACGGTTGTGTATTAAGGGTGGGAGTAACCAGGATTTACCAACTTAGATATGATCTCACCAGATTAGCGGGAAGTAGCAGGAATAATAAGCATACCCTCTTACAGAAATCACCTGGAATAATGATCATGACCTTGTTATACCTCATAAAAGCACCAGAAATCATAAACATATCTCTTCAGGAGTCTTGTGCTGTTTATTACTTTTTCTTAAGAAAAAAAGAAAAAGCCCCCGAAGGGGCAATAACGGCTATAAGAGACCTTGAGAGGCATTATAAGAGCTTCAGACAATCCGCCCTGAACTTCCAGGTTCAGCAACATTTATAAAGCTGTTTCAGAAATAACCTTGTATGATAGAGAGGATACATTTCGGAGTTCCGCAGCTCAGGCAGCTGAAAAAAGAGGGGTTCTTCTGCGCTGACATGCACTTCCACAGCAGGTATTCTGACACATTCACAAGGCCGAAATCAATAATAAAGCTCGCAGATAAGAGGGGTGTGGGCGTTGCCATCACAGACCACAACAACATAAAGGCATGCGCTGACGCAAGAAAAGAAGCAAGGGAAAGGAATGTTCCGCTGATAAACGGCATGGAGATATCATCAAAAGAAGGACCTCACCTTCTCGCTTATTTTTACAGCCTGAAAGACATGACAGAGTTCTATGAAAAGCACGTAAAAGACAACAAGGACAAGAACCCTTACATGGCGCTGAAGCTCTCATCCCTGGAGATCGCAAGGAGGGCAAAGGATTACAACGCAATCGTGTCAGCAGCACACCCAAGGGCAACGCCCAGATGGGATTTCATGAAAAAGATAAAGAAGGGAAAGATAAGCAGGGGAATAATGAAACACCTTGACTGCGCAGAGGTCATATGCGGCCTCATCCTAAGAAGGCTTAATGTGAGGGCTGTTGAGTGGGCTTTTGAGGAAAAACTGGGCATAACAGGAGGCTCTGACGGCCACACCCTCTACAAGCTGGGATCTGTTGTCACTTACTCAAGAGCTGATGATGTCAATTCCTTCCTTGACTCAATAATAAAGAAGAAGAACTATGTGGCAGGGAGGGAGACAAAGATGCTTCCAAGGGCAATATCATACTCAAAAGCGCTGACAAAACACTCAAGGTACATAGGCCCTTCAGTGAGGATACACTCAGGCACTGCCCTGAGGAACGGATTCAACAACATAAGGGACAGGATAAGCAGCAGGAAGAACTCAATAAAAAAGCAGTGATTTGAAAGCAGATTTCCGATTTCTTTTTAAATGAGAGTTTGTTAAAGCCCTCCAGGCCCCTGTAGTCTAATGAATAGAATACCAGGTTGCGGTCCTGGAGACCCGGGTTTGATTCCCGGCAGGGGCATTTGATATTTCTAAGGTCTGTAAAGCCCCTTATTTTAAGAGTTCTCATGAAAGCTCCTGACAGAGCAAAATCTTAATAAAGTACACCCTCTGTAAGGATGATTATGGAATTTGCTTATCTGGATGAGAGTGGTGATCTCGGCAGTGATAGTGGCCACCTTATCTTAGTACTGATGTGCACCAGAAAAGTAAAAAGAATCACAAAACTTGTTAGAAATGTAAAACAAACCATTTTGAAGAAAAACAAACACGCCAAATGGCTAAACCAGCATGGAGGAGAGATCAAGTTTTACGGTTTTCCTGACAAAAAACTTTTAGAGAGATTTCTGAAAGAATTATCCAATATTGATATGCATATCTACTATTTGTGCTTTGTAAAAGAAGGCGCAATAAAGGAGGATGTTAAACCCACTATCTTAGGTTACCTGTTCACACATATCTTCAATAATTCCAACAGCATACCTCCAAAGAAGGTTGTAGCTGACTTAAATTTCTTCAGCAACAGGAATAAAGTGAATTATTTTTCACTTGAGAAGTATGAAACCTCAAAGGTAATAGAAGATAATGGAGATGGAAGCAAAAAGGAACATAGTAATGTACCGGTATCTTTTAGAGTCATAGATGAGAAGGAATATTCAAAGATGAAAGATTGTGATGAGACACGTTTTCCTCTAATAATTGAACATAAAAACTCCAGGCAATCAGAGCTCTTGCAGGCAACAGATATAATCAGCGGTGCCTTGTTTAGAAAATTTGAGAATAAAGACAGTTATTACATTAATTTTGTATCGGGGGGAAAAGCTAAACTCTCTGGCCAGGTATTAAGAAAGAAATGAATATTGTTACAACACCCCTCTTACTCGTCAAGCTCCACCGCTTATGCAATGAAGCGCCCTTAAGGGACTTCTTTCAAAGGGGATTTTATATGCAACAGGGATATAATGCTTTTGCAGATATTTAAATTTTTGTATGCTCCCCTATATATTTTCATATATGACAGCCTATGAAGATTTATCTGGTATAAGTAGCTTGGTTGAAGGGAATCTCAAGAAAAAAGATCCTGTAAGCTTAATGTTTGGGTTCCTAATTTCTTGTTTTAGATAGCCTTCAGAGTCTGTTTGAAAGGTGATTAGGACTAGAAAAACCTTGTTCTGGTTTATAAAGAAATTCTTTGCTCTAAAAATAAGGTCTGCCGCTGGATAATTGTTTCATAGATTCCGGAGATACCCTTCACTTGAGAAAGCTTTATAAATCTGTGATGCTCACCGGCTTACGAAAAGGAGGATTCAGATGCCAAGATTAAGAACCACTGAGAGAAATTTTGAGCTAAGAGATATCAGGGATGTTTACCCATATTTTGCCCCTGATAGTCCTGAAAAAACTTTTCAATTCCAAGTGGAAGACAGAATTAAAAGCAGCCAAAAGATTAATCCTAACTGCTATTATTCTAAAAGTCACGAAGAACAAGAGCTGGGTCTTGACCAAGCTGAGATAATCCGCTCCACCTTTTATAAAGGATTAAACAACACTAGATAATCTTTAATCTGAGAGTAGATATCTGGCCCATACCATCACTCTTCCGCAATCTTTATAAATGAAAGTTCACAATCCAGCATAAGATCATGGGGGTGATTTAATGAGAAAGGAAATACTTTTGTCTGTAATCTTGATTATTCTTGCTCTTGGAGGCTGCAGCAGTGCTGAGCAGCCTGTGCAGGAGCAGCAGGATGCTGCAGGAACTCAAGCTGAGGATGAAATGCAGGAGGAGCAGGAGACAGGTGAGGCAGAGGACTCAGGGCCTGAACTTCCTGAGGACACCTATGAGATATCAATATCAGACACTGCTGATCCGATAACTCTCAAGTACACAATAGATGATGAGGATATTGGTGTTGTTGAATCAGTCAAGTTTGACATAAGGAATTTTGGTGACAGCCCTATAAAGCCAATCGTAATCCTTTATGTGGGAGGAGAGAGCGACAGCAGCATAAAAAGGTTTGAGTATGAGACTCTGCCTTCAGGCTACAAGATGTTCAGGACAGAGGAGGTCAGCATGGCAGTCTCAGGCCTGCACGAGCCTAACTCAATAAAGGCCACATTAAGGGACGGGCTGCAGAATGAGAAGGAGCTGGGCTCTGACTCAAAGACATACCTTGCAAAGCCATCCTATGATTAAAAGGGCAAATCTTTTTCATTTATTCCTTTTCTTTTTTATCATGAGGCTGTTACCTTCCCTGGCTGTAGTAAAGGTCCTCAACTGTTGAGAGTGAAGAGGCGTCATCAGGCCCCCTGTCATCCCTTATCCTGACAAGCCTGGGAAACCTGAGCGCGAATCCGGAGCTGTAGGTGGGTGACTTCTGTATCTCCTCATAATTTATCTCAATCACAACAGCAGGCCTTATCTTCACCTCCCTGGCGTGCTCTTCTGTTATGAGCGGCTTAAGGAGGTTTGTCAGGCGCTCAAAAGTTACACCGCTTCCCTCAAGCTCCTTTATGCCTGTTCCCACCTTGCCTATCTCAAGCAGCTCTCCTGTGCTGTCATCCCTGCAGGCTATTGAAAACGAGCTGAGCCACCCGGATCTCTTTCCTGTGCCCCACTCTGCCCCCACAATAACAAGATCAAGAGTCTCCATTACAGGCTTTATCTTCACCCCATAACCCACTCTTGAGCCCGGCTTGTATATGCCTTCAAGGTTCTTTGCCATGACTCCCTCCTCGCCCCTGCCAAGGCTTTCCTTGTAGAACTCCTCAGCCTCTCCGGGATCAGAGGTTATTATCTGCTTTGCAAGCACTATCTTTCCCTGCTCCTCTGTTGTCATGCTCTCAATCTGCTTTCTTCTTTTCCTGAAGGGCTCTCTCATGAGGTTTTTTCCCTCAAAGCTGAGTATGTCAAAGACATTAAGCTCCACAGGAAACCTTTCTGCCATCTCCTTAATGCTGTACTTTCTTTTTATTCTCTGGCTTATGCTCTGGAACGGAAGATAATCCCCTGTTTCAGGGTCATAGCCGACTGCCTCTGCATCAAGGATAAAGCTGCTTCCCTTAACATTTTTCCTTACATATTCAACAACCTCAGGGAACTGCCTTGTCACGTCCTCAAGCCTTCTTGTGAAGAGGATTATCTTATCATCTTTCTTGTGGACATTAAGCCTGAACCCGTCATACTTGTACTCAAATGCTGCGGGCTTTCCCACTCTCTCAAACGCGTCCTTAATACCTTCTGCTTTCTGGAACAGCATTACCTTGACAGGCTTTCCCACCACAAGCCGGATATTCTTCAGCCCCTCAATGCCTTCCTCCATCGCTGCTCCGGCGACAACAGAGAAGTCGTTACACATATCATAAGCGTTCTGCACAGCATCAATGTACCTGTTGTACTCCTCCCTGCTTTCAGGAGATATTGTCTTTTTCTCATTGTCATAGTTCAGGCATATCTCATCCTCAAAGAACGCCCATGCAATAGCATCCCTCATTGTTCCGTCTGCAACTCCAACCCTGAGGTCCTCAAGCACTGTCCTGACTATGTACCTTGCCTCCATGGGCTTTGCGCTTGTGAGAAGCTCTGAGATGAGCTGAACCTTCTGGTCAACAGAGCCCTCTCCCTCAAGCTCAGGCAGCTTTCTCAGGTTGTTGTAGACCTTTGAGACATCAAGCCTTCCTGAGAAGAGAGTGGCCTGCTTCTTCCCCTTAACAAGCTTCTCTGACACCCTGCCAAGGTCGCCTATCCTGCTCCATTCTGAGTTTATGTCATCAGCCTTTGCGCCTGTTGACAGGCTTAGCGCCTTGATGACTGTCTTTGCTGCAACGCCTATCTTGCCCTCATACCACTGGGGGAAGATTCTTCCCTGCAGGAGAAGGGTTATCTGGGGAAGGTCCTCCTTGCCTGTCCTCTTCAGAAGCCGTGAGACTATCCATGTCTTCTCAAGCCTTTTTGATGTTGACTCAAGATGGTCATACACTTCTGCCAGTTCGCTGTAATCCATGAAGTAATAGTTTGCAGGAGGATATATAAATTTTACCACCCTGCGCTGCATGAAACCCCAAAAGCGCAGCCAGGGTTCATGCTTAACAAAAACTATTTAAATAATAGGATATAAGCTGAGGTTATGAGCCACGTGCTTGAGATCTGCAAAAAGAGGAGGAGCATAAGAAAATACCTTGATGTCCCTGTGGAATGGGACAAGGTGGTCCAGATTCTGGAGGCAGGAAGGTACGCTCCTGCCGCAGGCAACCTGCAGTCTTTCAGGATTGTTGTTGTGTCTGACCCTGGGATTAAGAAGCAGCTGGCAGAGGCCTGCCTGAAGCAGTACTGGATAGAGGAGGCTCCTGTGATACTTGCGATATGCGGAAAAGAGGACAGGCTCGTGCATTATTACGGCGAGAGGGGGAAGTTCTACCTCACTCAGGGATGCGCTGCAGTGGCAGAGAACATGCTCCTAACAGCAACTGACCTGGGAGTGGGAAGCTGCTGGGTCGGGGCTTTTGACACTGACAAGGTAATGGAGGCCATAGGCGCTCCTGCAAGAGCTGTACCGCACATGCTGATAACACTTGGCTATCCTGACGAGCAGGTGCCGGTGCCTCCAAGAGATGTCTTTGAGTCAATGGTTTACATACAGAAGTACAAGAACAGGGTTAAGAACTTTAACATGGTGCTTTGGGACTGGAGCCTGCAGATGGAGGAGACTGCAAAAGAGAGTAAGGAGAAGGCAAGGAAGATGTGGAACAGCATGAAGGAGAAGATCACCCATCACAAGGACAGGATAAAGGAGAAGATGAAGAAGAAAGGCGTTGATACAGAGTGAATGTCTATGAGTTCTAAGAATAATTTCATTGTAAAAATGGGATCCCTCCGGAGTTCTCCTCCGGGACGGCGTTACTCTGTTCAAGCGCAGGCGGGATTTCACTGCGCTCAATCCCATAAAATGCCCTTTAAGCGTTGAAGCACCATGATTAAATCTCCTGTGTGTATTTTGGTTAATCCAGATTTCTCCACCACCCCAGTCGCACTTACAGATAGACAAATCCCACCCACCTCCCCCTTCAACAGCTTGAGAGCACAAACTCCACAGAGCGCTTTAAGTATATCATTGGGCGGGCTTATCTGAAGCAGGAGCTGGGAATTGTGCTGTTTTAGAATCAGATAGCCTGCTGGGTGGTTCTGCAGAAAGGGCGGGAATAATTAGGATTTATTATCATAAATAAACCTTCCTAAGGGCGGGAGGAATCTGGAGTTGTAAAAACCAAAATATCAGCCTCCCAAGGGCGAGAATCACCAGGACTTACTTTTTCTTAAGAAAAAAAAGAAAAAGCCCCCGAAGGGGCAATGCTTGCCTTCATCCAAGTTGGTTTGGGGGTGGTTTAAAAGATGAAGGCAGAAATTAATGAAAATAAAACTGCCTTACTTCACCATCTCAATGCCCAGCTCGTCGCTTACCTGCTGCGCCTGAGGGCTTGGCTGGCTGTAGTCTGCCTTCCCGAGTATCCATGGGGAGTTGACTCCTGTGATGATTGTCATCACTGTGAGCTTGCCCTTCATATTGTCGTCAATTCTTGCGCCCCATATGACATTGGCATCAGGGTCCATGGCTTCTGTGACAAGCTCTCCCACCTTTGATATCTCGTCAAGGGTGAGGTCAGGCCCTCCGCACACGTGTATGATCGCTCCTGTCGCTCCCTCATAGCTTATGTCAAGGAGGGGGTTTGTCAGCGCTCCCTTCACTGCCTCGTCAACCTTGCTGCTTGTGTCTGAGGCTCCAACTCCTATTGCTGCCACTCCTCCATCTGTCATTATCGCCCTCACATCAGCATAGTCAAGGTTCACCAGGCTTGGTATGGCTATTGTCTCCACAATTCCCTTGATCATTGTTGAGATGAGCTCGTTTGCAACTGCGAATGCCTGCTGCACAGGAAGGTTTCCTGCTATGGACACCAGCCTGTTGTTGTCAATGACAATCACAGTGTCTGAGACTTCCCTGAGCTGCTGCAGCCCGAACTCTGCCTTGTCTATCCTTGCCCTCTCAATCTTGAAGGGCATTGTAACAGTTCCTATGACTATCGCTCCTGTGTCTTTTGCCACTTTGGCCACTACCGGACCTGCGCCTGTGCCTGTTCCTCCTCCAAGGCCTGCGCAGACAAAAACCATGTCAGACTCTTTAAGGGTTTCCTTGATATTCTGTATTGATTCTTTTGCCGCTTCTGCCCCCCTGTTCGGGAAGCCTCCGCAGCCCAGGCCTCTTGTGAGCTCCTGGCCGATGACGAACTTCTTGTCAGCGCTTGTTATTCCAAGGTGCTGCGAGTCAGTGTTCACAGCAAGTATCTCAGCGCCCTGTATTCCCTTCTTGTAGAGCCAGTTTATCATGTTGTTTCCGGCCCCTCCAACACCAATCACCTTTATGTTGGCCTGATTCAGATCAAGCTCTTCCTTCTGCTCTTCCTGTTGTTTTACAGCGTCTTGCACAATAAAATCCATTTTCTTAAACCCCCTTTTGGTTTTTGTCCAGCTTTCACCTTTTATAGCCTGTGGCTTATATTTTTGAGAATATAGTCTAAACTACCTAAATATTTAAATATAGGCTTACACTATATTCTCCCTAGAACAAGTTTACTTGCGCCAACAAGTATACTTAACTTTTATCGCCAAAACTTTTAATCGCCATACAAGGGTTTTCGCCAAAAAACCCGAATATTTCTTATTTTTATAAAACATATATGATATAAATATATTTCTGAGATTAAAACTATATTTTAAAGGATATATTAGTATGGATTTCTGTATATTGGTTTGGTTAATGTACGTGCAGCTCCATATTAACAGTGGCAAGATTTAAAAATATTTATAAGGAGGGGCAGCAGAACAGGCACCATGACACTCTACATCATAGGAATAGGGCTCTCTGACGAGAAGGACATAACTGTAAAGGGCCTTGAGGCAGTGAAGGCATGCAGCCATGTGTATATTGAAACCTACACCTCATTGCTGCAGGTGCCTTTGAAGAAGCTTGAGGAGTTCTACGGCAGGAGGATAGCAAAGGCAGACAGGGACATGGTTGAGAGCAAGGCTGACACAATTCTTGATAAGGCAGGCCAGGAAGACACAGCCCTGCTTGTTGTGGGAGATCCAATGTCAGCAACAACCCATATTGACATGATGCTCAGGGCAGAGGAAAAAGGCATTGAGGTCAGGGTAATAAACAATGCGTCTGTGCTCACAGCAGTTGGGATTACTGGCCTGCAGCTGTACAAGTTCGGCAGGACAACAAGCATTCCATTTCCTGAGAACGGAAGCGCAGAAGCAGCATATGATGCTGTAAAGCAGAACATGAGCAGCAGGATGCACACCCTTGTTCTTCTTGACCTTGAGCCTGCAAAAGACAGGTTCATGACAATAAAGGATGCAATATCAATCCTGAACAGCGCAGAGGAGAAGAGAAAAGAGCAGGTTTTTACTGAAGACACCCTCATTGTGGGCTGCGCAAGGCTCGGCTCTGATGATGCGTTCATAAAGGCAGGAAAAGCAGGGGAGCTTGGGGAGGTGCACTTCGGAAAGCCGCCTTACTGCATTATAGTACCCTCTGAGCTTCACTTCATGGAGGAAGAGTCTCTTGAAAGGTTCAGGTGACCTTGTTCTGAGAGGCAGCATTCTCCATCAGTCACGCAAAACATTTTTTCTGATGCTCCTCAGGTGCAACTGTCTTTTGTCTCTTCTGATCTACCCTTTGTGTAGATCATGAAAGTATGGAACTCATCAATCCTGAACGGGAATTCGTTTGTGGCAACATCTAGAGTTATGTTATAGAGTGTGTCTTCTTCATCTAGATTCCAGTCATAGCACAGGCCTGGAGGATCTGCACTTTCCTGCACAAGGAACTGGTAGCCAGTGAATGCCTTTGATATCTTGCCACTGTAGCCAGAGGCAGTATAGATTTCAGGCGAAATAAGGGTTTCTATTCCGCAGCAGGGTGATGCATTGAGGTTCTTCTCAAACCGCATCAGGAAGCTCGGCGCTGTCTTGTTCTGGAATATGTATGATCCGCTGTCAATCAGATCTCCAGCGTCAATATTAAGATCCTCTGATTCCTCCTCAATGGGAAGGCTGGAGCGGTTGATCTTCCTCTTAACTCCTGTCTCAACCGCAATAAGAGGGTCAGTAAAGCCCTGTATGCTGAACTCTGTTGATATGGCCGCGTCCTCCTTGGTTATCCTCACAACACCAGGGCTTGTGATGTTATAGCTCAGGTATGCTGTCACATTAGCATACCAGGGCTTTGTCTGGTTTATGACAATCCTTGTTATGTTGAACTCTGCGTAAAGGTTCATCTCCTGCCTTGAGACATTGGTGAGCTTCTCAAGCCAGTATTCAAGAGTGCTCTCCTCCATTGACTTAAGAGCTTCATATTCTTCTGTCTCCTCATTGTATATTGTTCCGTTAACAAGGACAGTGTGGAAGTCTCTTGAAAGGTTCACATAAGGGTTGGGGTAAGTGTTTTCAGATCTTTCAATCATGCGCTCTGTAAGAGAGTACAGCGCCTTCTGGCTTGTTGCATACAATGCCCTGGGAAAATAGACATTCTCAAAGTTCTTTGCAAACTCGTTTACAGCAGAGACCCTGAACTCCTGTATCTCAGCCTTTTCCTTGACAGTGAGCTCTCCCTGTGTGGAGAAATAGAGCATGAACAGCGACACTATAATTATTGAAGAGAGGGTGAAGAAGACCGCCTTTCTTCCCTTTCCCCTGGCTGAGCCTTTATTTCTCACTGCCACACTCTCACCTCAGCAATGTAAGGCTCAGAGATTGATATCTCATCACCCTGTATAACCACAGAAACAACTGTCTTTGAGGACACGAGAGCCCCAGAGTCATCCTGCGGCTTGTTGAATGGATTCTGCTGGTAATAGAGCGTCTTGTTGTCAAGCCTCAGCTCAAGGGAGTACTGCTCTGGCGTGGCATTCGTGAGTATGACTCTTGTGAAGTTCTTCAGCACATAATCATTGGGCCTTGAACCAGTTTCATTCTGGTGATAATAGAGGGCCATCTGCTCCAGCAGGGTGTTGTCATACTGCTGGAGGGTGATATTGCCGTCTTCTCTGAGCTTTTTCACATAATCCAAAGAGCTAACGTCAGCAACAGTGGAAGATGCCAGAAGGTCAAGAGTGTCCTGCGAGAGGAAGTATGGCTGGACAATATGCGTCCTGGACGCCATTGACGACCATATGAGGATGAAGCCGACCACAATCACAATAAGGGCTATCAATACGTCAAGCGTGAAAAAGTAACCTCTTTTTTGCATGGCCATAAGGAAAAAGGAGAGATTTATTAATCTTTAGCCTGGCTCACTCCCAGGTGACCACCACCATCTTCACAGGCTTGCCCTCGTGATAGACAATCCTTGTTGTCCTTATTATGTTCTCTGCGTCAACTGTCTCATTCAGCTGCACGTCAGATATCTCCTCGCTCTTTTCAACAATCTCTCCCTGGCAGCATCTGAGCATCAGCGAGTCGTCAGTGTCCAGGAGCAGGCCTTTCTTAACACCATCGCACAAGGGCTCAAGAGAGCAGCCCTCAAAACCGCTGCATTCTGCCATGCACACGTCCCCTCCCTTGAGAGTGCAGTCAGACTCGCAGTCAAGGCTCACAGGGCAGACATCCTCAAAGTTAACTTCTGCCTGATCGTTACCTCCTGACTCAATAGTGTAGCTCTTCTGCCTTGTTGTCCTGCCTTCTTTTGATGCTGTGATAGTGTGGGTGCCGAAAGGCGCATTGTCTATGGTGTAAGAGCCGCCACTTTCTGTTGTTACAGTAGTGTCAGGGTATCCAGCCACTGTCACAGTGGCTCCCTCAACAGAATCTCCATTGCAGGAGACTTCTCCTTCCACAATACCATAATTGCTTATTAATATAAGGGTGGAATTCATTGTGCCGTTGGCATACCCATCATTGGGAATTACTTTTACATCATACTCCCCTGTGTCTATGCTCTCAGCTGTGTCCCATGTGTAGCTTGTTCCATCTCCTGTGTAGAGGGTGCTCCACTCCCCGCCTTCATAAGAGTAGCCGAGCCAGTAGCTCACAGGCTCGCTGTATTTTGTTGACTGGCTGCTCCATGAGATGTCAATCACCTCGCCGGGGGAGAAGAGTGACCTGTATGAGGGCTGTGTTATTATGCTGAGCCCGCAGTCCTCGCTCTCTCCAGAGCCTCCTATGCTCTCAAATCCAAGGCTCTCATGGTAGAAGCTTCCCTTGCTGTCCCTGCAGAACACGTTTCCGCTGCCTGAGTCCTGCACGCCTCCTCCGTAGAAGTGGTTGAGGGAGAACTCATTGGAGGATCCTTGTATGAGAAGGTCCATTGTGTTGTTAAGCGTGCTTTTCTCAACAATGGATGATGAGGAGCTGAGGTTTATTCCTGTGCTGTACCCTGATATATTGCAGCCTGTTATGTTAACATTGTCCTTTGGAGCGAGTATTCCTGTTCCTGTCCAGTCCCCTCTCAGCTCTGCTCCATTACAGTCAAGCTCTATGCCGCTTGAGTTGAATATTATAGTGCCGTTATTGGCCTGGTCAGCCACCTCATAATAGCCCCTGCACAGGACAGTGTCATTGTTAAGTATGGTGTCATCCTCAGGCACAACGCATGACGGAGCGCAAGTCTCAGTGTGGCATATTGCAAAGTCATCATCGCTCCAGTCCATTATGCCCCTGACGCAGAGGCCTCCCTTGCAAACCTCGCCTGAAGGGCAGTCAGAGAAGTCTGTGCATTCCTGCTCCGCAGGAACACATTCGCCTGCTTCGCAGGTCTCATCTGCTCCGCATACATTACCGCAGCTGCCGCAGTTCTCAGGGTCAGTCTGCAGGTCAAAATCCTCATCAACCTGGCCATCACAATCATTGTCAATGCCGTCGCAGGATTCTGCAGCTGAGGGGTTTATGTCAGGGTCTGTGTCATCGCAGTCACCTCCTCCGTTAGAGCATACACCAGGAGTGCCTACAACCTCCATTTCAGCATCGCAATAATCATCACCATCATCATCACAGCCCTCATCAACCTGGCCGTCGCAGTCATTGTCAATGCCGTCGCAGATTTCTGAAGAATCCGGATTTATGGAAGAGTCAGAATCATCGCAATCCACGATTCCGCACTCTCCGCCTTCCTTAGAATATCCATCATTATCAGAATCTGTACAACTAATCACCTCATAAGTGCATATTTTTTTTACACCCTCATAATAGCAGACCATATCATTACAGCAACAGGAACTGTCACTGCCTCCGGAGGCGACGCAGTTCTCTTGAGAACATTCTATAAACTCAAGGTTTGACTGCTGCGTACAAAAACTCGCGCAAAATCCTTTAGACAGGTCGCTGTTTTCATCGTACGTTCCTTCACACCCCGAACCTGAGGAGGGGGGTCCACAATTTATATGGTAAGACTGTGGAAGACTGCAGGAGGAAGTGGTGCACTCAACACCATGCTCAGCACATTCAGGAGGGCATGAAACAGTTCCTTCTTCTCCACAAGAAGATGATTTTGTAATCATTTCACCATAAACACTCCCTGCCATCACAGCCAGAGCTACCAAAACCACCATCCACAGTCCTGCTTTGCGTTTCTTGGGCATTTTAGCTTATTGTTTTAAGTCACAGAGGACACTCCTCTTCACTTGGTTTTATAATTTTCTGCTTTTGAGCAGTGTTTTTGCCAGTCTTATTTGCAACATACTATATCAAGCTTGTAATCCACGTGACTATGTTCATAATCATAACCCGCACACCCTCGTACTTCCACGCCATCGGATGTTATTTTCCTGATTATTTCAAAGTATATATAATCCCCCCCCAGAGAACCTCTTTCACCACTAAATTCACAATCTCCATCGTCAGAGCATTCGGAACTTAGGTCATCTACACTATCTGGGGCTTGATCATCCGGCCCCGAGCAGTGAACCAGCACGGGATAATCTTCAGTGCACCATAAAACCTTATCATTTCGGCTTGAATCGCCTCTTTTATGCATACATAAGGAACTATGGACATTACTCAACCCAGAGCCGTCTCCTGATATTGTCCCGTCAGCGGAAATGTCTCCAGTGGTTGACAGCGTATCATCAACAGTCACACTCCCTCCTGACTTCCCTCTTATTGTGTCAGCAAACAGTGTGGCATGGGACTGGAGACCACTTGAATAGCCTGTGGCAAAAACAAGCATTGTAACGCTCAAAAGCGTCACCGCCGCCACAATCATCCAGGCATGCTTCTTCGCAATGTTTATCTCAAACTTCATTTTTACTCACCCCATGTTTTAGTGTATTTGCAGCATACTGTATTATCATAAGGATCTCCTGTGCTGTCAGGGCATGCTGCGATGTGCGAATCATCATCCTGATAGAGGGTTGCTACACAGGCCTCTTCCTCTTCGCACCTGCCGTCTGAAGGGCTCTTGTCAACCCTGCAGCTGACGCTCCCTCCCTCCACTCTCAGGCACACATCATGATCATAATAGCCCTCTGTCACGCTCACATGACTGTCGTCAGGCTGGAACTTTGTGAGCACAAATGCTCCTGCAGTGCAGTCCATTCCTGGCTTCAGCCCCTCTATACCGCAGCAGACATTATTCCCAAAATAGTCCTGCGTGCCCGCATGGGAATCAGAAAGGCTGTACATTGAGAACAGGGGCAGCTCCCATGGTGCGCAGGCTTCTTTAACTGAACAGGAAAGCTGGTCCCCTATCACCTCTTTGTTTTCTCTTTCAGCGCCTATGCTTTCTATAAGGTCGTCCCTCTCTTCAAGATATTCCTTATCATTCAGCCTTATCTTGCCTGTCAGGTCCTGCCAGTAGTCTTTAGCTATGTTTTCATCATTGGATTCAATGTAATAGAAGGGGATTCCCTTAGAGTTTAGGCTTCTTCTGCAGTTTATGTTCGTTCCCTGCAACTCCTCGGCAAAAACATCATTCAGGTATCCACAGATATCTGATCCGACACCAGAATATTCCACTCTCATCTTGTTTCTTGTTTCGTCCATAAAACCCTTTATGAGCTTGCCTTCTTTCTTGTTCATGTACAGCCTGTCAAAGTGCTTTGCAGGAACAGCATCCTCTTCTGCTTCTTCCTCTCCACCTATCATGCTCCTGATATACCCTATGAACAACTCTATAAGCGATTCTTCTCCATTGAGGCTTATCTCCTCTGAGGAGTATATTATGCTGTCAAGCTTTGCATTGTACCATATCTTTGCATTGTCTTTCACATTGTAATAATTACATCCAAAGTAGCCAGCCCCCTCTGATTCTCCTTCCTCTATTGCGCCGTCGCAGTAATTGTAATAGGTTACAGGCCCCATCTGATATCTTGACTCCTCAAAAAGGTAGAGAAATTCCGACTCTTCAGAGTTCACAGGCATGTTTAGCGATGCCCCTATTACAACCTTTTTCTCGCTGCCATCATTGTAGAGGAGAGCGCAGAAATTGTTGGACTGCTGATTGCTGAGATAGGTCTGTATTGAGAATGTTATCTCACCTTCAACTGCCTGAAGGTCATTCAGCACCTTGTCATACGCTCCGCAGAAGATTGAGTAATCATCTGATTCATCCTCAGCAAAGCCCTGAAGCTCATTTGCCAGCAGCGCTGTTCTTGTGGTCCACTCCCCCTCATTGCAATAGTGGTCCTTTGTCCAGTTGCCCTCATTAACGCACATTCCATCCCCTGACTCTGGGAGGTAATAGCACTGGCTTATGGCGCATTGTCCCCTTTGGTTTGGATTTGACTGGGAGGGCTTTTCCTCAATCTCCTCCCACTCCCCGCGCACGCATTTTCTTAGGGTATTTTGCCCTCCCTCTGGGTTTGAGCCGTCAACACACTCATGGCCATCCCAGCACCAGAGCTCAGGGCAGCATTCACTTTCTGAGAAGCCAGGAAGGCCGTCATTCTCAAAAGGGGTTGTTTTAATGTTCCCTGCCTTCAGGCCATTGTAAGTTTTCCAAACACCCTCCTGGGAGCAGAAGTAGTGTCCTCCCTCTTCATCACCCACATTATCGCATCCCTGTTCAGTGCTGGATTTCTCTGTTATCTGCCTTTTTTCAGACTCAAGCATGAATCTGTACTCAAAATCCTTTAAGTCCTCTGCATCATCAAGATTGCACCCATAGAAATTCCCATTGTAGTGGAGAACTTTTTCGCTTTTATCAACAACTGCCAGGTTCTCAAACGCCTCTGACCTAAAGCATGCCGATTTTTCGTTATCAGCAACCTGCTTCACCCATCTTGTGAAATTTTCTTCAATATCCGGTTTGTTGTCGCCGTCGCCGTCCTCGCCGCAGCAATCCCCTGCTCCAGGGTCTTTCAAACCAACCCATTCACCTCCTAATGATCCGCAGTCCTGAACACTCTGCGCTTCACAACCTTCATTAACACCGGTTTGCGCCTTGTTATCCCACTTCCCATCCCAATCATCACAATCATTATCAAAAGTGTCTGGATGGCAAGCCTCTTCCTCTCCAGGGTTTACATTCTCATTGTAATCATCGCAATCAGATCCTGTGACAAAATGATGCTCTTCACCTTTCACTATTTTTACGGATGCGCTGTATCTTTTCTTGCCATACTCATCCTCTTCAGAAATTATCTGGCTCCATGCATCTCCTGATGAGGGATTCTCTGCTCCTGTGAGCTCCCTGTAGAAGTCAAGAGTTCCGCAGCATTCGCCTCCAGGGCAGTTGTCCATCAGGTATTCCAGGCTGACATTCATGCCCGCACTGCAGTAATCATCATTATCATAATCTTCACAGTCCCCTTCCACAGGGCCTGAGCACTCGCACTCTGTCTTTTCCTCATTCCACCCGCAGTTGTTCCTCTGGCCGTCGCACACCTCAGGAGCCCCTGGATAGACTGTTCCGTCAGAGTCATCACAGTCAGTCTCCCTGAAATGGCCATCCTTGTCAGCGTCAGTCACCCACATGAGGACATACTTCTCCCCAGTGCCCCACGTTTGCTGTGTTGCTGAAGGCTGACAAGAATTATATGTCTCTGTTGTAGTAATACCAAATTTGGTACAACTCACAGAGTGGAAGGAGCAGAAATCCCAAGAGGGCTTACATTGGCAGCCAGAAAATCCAATGCTGCAGGGGTGTTTACACCACACTCCCCCGCACTCTGGAACAGTGTTTGGCTCAGCCTCTCTGACATCATTGTTTATATTGAACTTGAAACTGCTGACACTCATTCCCCCTGCATTAGGGTATATCACTGCCTGTGGAGTGTGGTCTGGTGAGTTATAGCATATTATTTCATTCTTATCACTGGCTGAGTACTCTCCCCCATCCGCGCCGACCAGCCTGAAATCCTTGACCTGTATGCATCCCTCACTCACTATTTTGACATGTACAGCCCCCTCAACATAATTGTAATCTCCGAGATTAATTGTCCTGCCCTTAAAGCCAGAGTTGGATGGGGCATCTAATGCTTCTGTTTCAGCATACCCTTCATTGTTAACACTTACAGAAGCTCCGTTCACAAAAAATGGCAGGATGATTAACAGCATTATGAAACTGTTGATCACAAAGGATATGCCTTTATTCATTTGTCCATCCTCTTTTTATACTGCGTATTAAAAGTTTAAAACAACCTTACTTTAAAAATATTTCTGTCAGTTCCTGCCTCTCCGGCCTCAGGACTGGCCTGGTTTCCTCTGCTCCCTTATCCTTCTCCCTGCCCTTTCAAGGGATTCCTTTGCATCCCCTGCCTCCATGCCGAGCATCTGGAACAGGGCCATGATGTCCTTTGGGTTTCTCATATCCATTGGGTCATGCGCGAAAGAGGCAATGCATGTCTCTGCCTTGTACTTCCTGCAGAGCCATATGTTCTGGATCATCCTTCCCAGGAGCACCACCCTCTTCTGGCCCTCTGCCTTTGCAATTGAGGCGAAGTCAAGGCCTATCATCCTCCCTTTCTTCCTGGCCAGGCTGCACAGCACCTGATTCAGGCCTGACTTCTTCTGCTTTATGGTGTCCCTCTCCCTTGACTGCTCCATTCCGTAGACAATGTCCGCCTTTCTGCTCTCAATCCACTGCCTTGGATCTGTTGTCTTGACAATCACAATGTCCGGCCTTGTTTTTTTTGCCTGCGGCGCTGCTGTGCAAAGCTTTAGCCTTGTGCCTGCTGCAAGGGTCTCAAGGTGCTTCAGGTAGGCAGGCTTTAGCTGCCTGTAATAGAAGCACAGGCTGTCATAGCCCAGCTTCTCTGCCATTGCAATGAATTCCCTCTCGTTCTGCTCTGGTATGACTATGTCAATCATGGGATGGAAAAAGAGGGTGTTATTTAAAATACTTTTGATGGGGCTAAGAGCCAGGAACAGGCAGCATTCTGATTAATAATTTCCATTCATATTTTGATTAATCCAGACTTGACCTCCGGAACGGCATTACTCAGTTCACGCGTAGGTGGGATTAAGCGCAGCGAAATTCCACGAAATTGAGCATCTTCTAAGTGTTTTGATTAATCCAGACTTAACCACCGCCCTCATCACAGTTACAGATGGACAAATCCCGCCCTCCGTCCCCCTCACACATGCTCAGAGCACCAATTCCACAGAGCGCTTTAAGCATATCATTGGGTGGGCTTATTGGAGGCAGAAGCAGAGAGTCGTGCTGTTCCAGAAGGTGTGAGCCTGCTAAGTGGTTGTGCAGTAAGGGTGGGAAGTACCAGGAGTTATTATCATAAACAAACCACTCTAAGGAGGAGAATCTGGAATCATAAACACAAGCAAATTCTCTAAATAGCTGGAATTACCAGGAGTTATCAAAAATAAAAAAGTCAGCTCCATCTTGCCAATAGAATGGACAGCCCCCCGGGTTTTATCAGCATAAACAGCCATCAAACCGCAAAAGCGAGCAGGAGTATTCCGGCAGCAAAGCAGTAGTATGCAAACAAGTGGAACTTGCCCTTCATTATGAGCCTGAGGAGATACCTTAGGGAGATGTATCCTGCGATGATTGAGGCTGCGGTTCCAGCCAGTACAGGGCCAAGGTCAGCGCCGAGAGCTGCCGCGTCAAATTCATAAGCTGCAGCCCCCAGAACAGCGGGCATCATCAGGAGGAAGGAGTATCTTGCCGCCTTTGCCCTCTCCACCCCGCTTATCATTGCAGCGCTTATGGTGGCCCCGCTCCTTGAGATGCCTGGTATTATGGCAAGGCCCTGCGCTGCTCCGACTATGATTGAATCCCACACATCCACCCTTCTTTTTCCTGCAAACCTTTTGCTGAAGAAGAGCAGCGCTGAGGTGGCTATAAGCGCGGCTCCGACTGCTGTCATGCTTGTGAAGAACGAGGCAAAGAGGTCATGGAAGGAATACCCTATTATTGCAGTGGGCACAGAGCCAACGAGTATGAGTATTCCCAGCCTTCCATGCTCTGACCTGAAATCCAGTCTTGCAAATGACCTTATTATTTGCAGTACATCCTTGTGAAAGACGAGCAGCACCACAAGAAGAGTCCCTATGTGAAGGCTTATGTTGAGCAGGAGGGGCTCTGTTATGCCTAAGAAATGCTCTGCTATTGCAAGGTGGCCTGAGCTTGATACAGGCAGCCATTCTGTTATGCCCTGGATTATCCCCAGCAGTATTGCGTTGATTATTGAGACCATTATGCTTTTTCATCCCCTCTTCTCTCTTTCCTCCAGCTCTGCTTTTCTTATCTCAAGCACTGCAGTGCTGGCGTTCTCCTCATTTATCTCTTTTTCCATGAGTCTTATCCTCTTCCTGAACATGGGGCTGTCAATAATTAATGTTTCTGCTTCCCCTCCTTCAAAGGCAATGTTTATTCTGTTTTTCCTGTTAAGCTCAGCGAGCCTGTCAATGTCCTCATGTGTTATCTCCCTTCCAAGCCATGAGCTGTCAAGCCCTTCTGCTGCCACAGAAACAATCACGAACCTGAAGCCGTTTTCAAGAAGCTCCCTCATGTACTCCTCCTGGCTCCTGTGCCAGAGGGGGGAGAATACATTCAGGCCAAGCCCCTTGCAGACCTTCTCAATCCTGTTCTTCTGGTATTCAGAGAATAACGCTCCTGTGACAACCCCCTCAATCCCGAACCTCTCTTTTGCATCTATCATCCCCTTTTCAAGGTCTTCAAGCTCTGCTTCCTTTTCCCCCTCTGTCTCGTGCTCTGCAATAGGGATCCCCATTGCCTCTGCCTGCAGCCCTGCAATATCAATTCCAGGGGTGTGGAACATGTATGATTCCTTGTTCCTGCTTCTCATGAGGATGAGGCAGGCTATTTCGTGGCCCCTCTCTTTCATCACCCACATTGCGTAATTGCTGTCCTTGCCTGAGCTGAACAGCACTCCCAGCTTCATCTTATGCACCTCCTTTGGTTTCAGCCAGCCTTTTTATGTATTCTGATTTTCTCATGCCTTTCTTCTTTGCTATTCTTGCAAGCGCCTTGTCTGTCCTGCTGCCGTACTGGGCTGCTCTTTTCTTTCTCCACGCGAATTCTTCAGGAACTCCAAGATCCTCTGCAGCCTCTCTCAGCATTATCTTGTTCTGCTCCCCTTTAAGCTTCCATTCTGCAGGCATTCTCATTGCTGTTTCTATGACCTTTTTGTCAAGGAACGGCGTTTCAATCCTCAATCCAAGGCTTTCTGCAACAGGGATGTCCCTCATAAGGTCCCTCTGCCACATTGACAGGAGGCCTTTCCAGCATTCCTCATTGGCATCCTCTGCTTCATAATGCCTCTGGTATCCTGCGAATATCTCCTCTGAGCCCAGGCCTGTGATGACAGTGCTGCACTTGTCCCCTGCTGCCATCTCTGCAGCAGCATATGTTACGCAGCCAACTCCTGCCTTTATTATGTCAAATCCTCTTAGGAATCCCGCAAGCTTTACAATTGTACTCTCTATGTCATCATCTGCCAGCACTCTTTTCCTGAGCTTTAACCCGAGCTTTTTTGCAGCCCCTTCTGCCCATTCAAGGTCTTCTGCACCCTCCAGACCGACTGAATAGCATATTGGATTATGGCCAAGGCTTTTTGTTATCACTGCAAGAAGTGTTGAGTCCACTCCTCCTGAGAACAACACCCCTATGTTTCCCTTTTCAGGCAGCCTCGCCCTCACTGCCTCAACAAGAGCTGTTTTGAGCAGGTCTTTAGCCTCTTGCCTGTCTTTTATCATCCTGCCCATGCCCTGCCTGATGCTGATTATGAACTCATTCCACTGCTCTTCTGGCAATTCCATCTCCTGCAGATAAAAAAGCTGCTTTTTAAATGTTGATGTTCTTGCTGAGGCAGATAACCAACATCTCTACTTACAATGTAAGTATAAACACCTTAATAAACCACTAAATAGTGACTAAAAAACAGAAATATTTATATAGTTCCTATGCATTACTGTTAAGTAACAACTTGACACCCCCTATAAGGATGCAGATAACCATTGGTTATCTGCTTTCTTCTTTTTCATAAACCTATCACCTCTTTTTCCCCAAGGGACCTGTCATACTGGTCCTGAGGGGTTTTTAATCCCTTTACAGGCCCGGCTCTGCTGATGATAATCCTTGCTGTGCAAAAAGCTTAAAAAAGCTCTGTCATTAGAGAATCATATTCAAAATTTATGCAAATGGGTCCTTGTTGAGCTAAAACAGCTGTTTTAAGCCATGAAAACAAGCCACTCTTGCATAAAACAGCCCGACACGAGAGTACTCAATGGAGCTTACGGCAAAGCCAAGCAATGAGCTTGGGAGTTAGTGTTTCGGGCAACAAAACCCTTATTAACCTTTATTTTTCATTTGAAGCTCAGAATTGCTTTTCAAAGCAAAATCAAAAGTACCAGCTGGAAAAAGACACATTACAATCATTTCACTATCATTCAGACACTCATAGGGGGGCACTTAGTGCTGTGTTTGTCTTGTTCTAGCTGGCAGGAAGAAGCATTATCAAAGGCATCACCATGTTCACCTTAGAAGGCAGCAAAGACTGCTTTACAGACAACAGGCTTTAGAGCTAATGCTTCTTCTGAAATACAATGAGAGACACAATCCAGTGTAAAGATTAGACTCAGGAGGCGAGAAAAATGGGAAAGATCAGCCCGGTTGCTGCAAAGTACATAGTACACGCAGAAATAGAAATAGATGGTGTTGTTGACAGGCCTGATGTCATAGGAGCTATATTCGGCCAGACAGAGGGGCTCCTCGGCACAGAGCTGGAGCTCAGGGAGCTTCAGCGCTCAGGAAGAATAGGAAGAATAGAAGTTAACACAGACACAAGGTCAGGCAAGACCAGAGGAGAGATCATAATCCCCTCATCCCTTGACAGGGCAGAGACCGCGATAATAGCTGCTGCAATGGAGATAATCCAGAGGATAGGGCCCTGCAATGCAAAGATTAGAGTGAAAAAGATAGAGGATGTCAGGATATCAAAAAGGAACTTTGTCATAGACAGGGCAAAGGCCCTGCTCAAGACCCTGGTTGACTCAACAATGCCTGACTCCCAGGAGCTTGCAGACGAGGTGGCTTATTCTGTCAGGGTGATGGAGGCAAGAGAGTACGGAAAGGACAGGCTGCCTGCAGGACCTCTAATAGATGAGAGCGACGACATAATCCTCGTGGAAGGAAGAGCTGACGTGATCAATCTCCTGAAGCACGGCATAAAGAATTCTATAGGAATAAACGGGACATCAGTGCCGCAGACTGTGCTGGACCTGTGCAAGAAGAAGGAAGTGACTGTGTTCACAGACGGAGACAGGGGAGGAGACCTCATAGTCAAGGCCCTTCTCGGTGTTGCAGAGATAGACTTTGTGTGCAAGGCTCCTGCAGGCAAGGAAGTTGAGGAGCTGACAAAGAAGGAGATTCACACTGCATTAAGGGCAAAGGTTGCTGTGGAGCAGGCAAAGATGGAGCTCAATGGAAAAGGCCAGGAGCAGCAGCCACAGGGCCAGAAGGCACAGCAGAATTCAGGCAAGGATCGCAGAGGAGGATATCAGGGCTCAAGGGACTCCAGAGGCCAGCAGAAGCAGGCCCAGAAGCCCCAGAGGAAGGCCAGGATCAGCGAGGGCGAAAAAGAGAAGTTCAAGGGAATGCTGGAAGACCTGATAGGAACAAGAGGCGCCTACATACTTGACAAGGAGATGAACATCCTTGGCAAGGTTCCCCTGACAGAGCTGGAGACCACTGTCAAGAGCCTGGGCTCTGGAGTGTACGCAATAGTCTTTGACGGAAGCGTGGACAAGAGCCTTGTTGAGACAGCAGACAAGTCCAGGGTGCAGTTCCTGGTGGGCATGGACTCAAAGTTCAGCGGCAATACAAGAGTTAATGTGCTGACAAGCGAGGACTTTTAGGATTGTCTTTGAATGATCTTGATTTATTTTTTTATTTCTTTTTTTCCTATAATCTTTTTTTGATCTGATATCAAATTCATTTATCATTCAAGTCTCAACAACCCTTACCTTATGCCCGGCATTCTTTGCCTCTTCAAGAATGAGATCCATTATCTCACATTCCATGTTCTCATCAATCTTGGCCCTGCTGTAACCCTTCTTCCTGAGCCTCTTCTCCAGCTCTTTAAGGCCTGTCCTTGTCACAATGCACAGGTCAACAAGCTTCGGGCTTGCGTAATGGCTCATGTGGCTGTCAATCACCAGCTTTCTCCCCTCTTTTCTTGCCTTTCTTATAATGCTCTCAAGGGCAAGCGCAAGCTTTTTCTCGTCAACAACCCTTGTCTTCCTGCTCCTGTCATATCCTTCAGAAAGCTTCTCTTTCCTGACAACATCATTGACATCAATGCGCTCATGCCCCTGCTCTTCTGCTATTCTCCTGGCCAGGGTTGTTTTTCCTGTTCCGGGAGTTCCTGTTACTATGACTATTGGGGGGAGCTTTTTTGGAATCTCCATCATTCAACCCCACCCACTCCTCCTTTAAATTACTTGCCTTTTCCGAGAATATGGCTCAGGAGGTACGCGATTCCCAGGACAAACAGGAAAAGGAGAGGGAGCAGGATTATTGAGTAGGAAAGAAACAGGTCAAGCCCTGAAGGGCAGTCAACCCCGCTTTTGCAAAGGACTACAAAAAGCCTCAGGCTGCTTCCCACAGCGTACATTGCAAGCCAGGCAATAACTGTTGCTATGAAGCTTGCCAGGATTATCCTTTTGTGGTTCATAAGCGCTCTTTTCCGGGTTTCATCTGCTTTTTCTGCCCTTTATGATGTAATCAGCAGCAAGATATATTATTAGGAACGTTACTGCGCCTATGGCAAACCAAAGCCCTATGAGGTCAGGCACTGCGCCTGCTGCAGTTACAGCTGCGGATGAGGAGGCTTCTCTTGCAGCGCTCTCCCCTGCCATTGCCATTATCCCGTCCTCCTGGGCTGCCTGCATCACAGGGGATGCTGCCTTTGCAGAGCCAAAAAGAAACAACCTTCCAAGCTGCAGCGCAGCTGCAATCACCCCCACCCCAATCACAGCAGGGATTATTGATTTAAGCTTCTCCTTGAGGCTGCCATCAACCCTCTTTGGGGCTATTATGACATACTTGTTTGCGAGGCTGTAGTGAAGGACCTCCCTTCCCTTTTCAGAGTAATGGTACTCCTCTGACTCCACAAGCTTGTTCTCCACCAGATGCTTTAGATTATAATGCACTGTGCTGATGGGGATTCCCAGCTCCTTTGAGAGCTCTGTCTCTGTTGCCTTTTTCTTTGCAAGATAATCAAGTATCTTCCTGCTTGTGTTGTTTGAGATGACCTGGGCGAGCTTCCTTGCCTTTTCCTCCTCAAGGCTTACAAGCATGAAGGTCTCTTTTTTTGCCATGCACCTGTGTTCGCGCAGGGCCTATATAAATATTATTAAGGCTTCCAGACAGCTTGAAGCTATGGCTTGCTTCCTGCAGGGCAGAGACTGCTGAGCTCTCCACCGCAAACTTTTTATATTAAGTTTCTTATTTTCAGAAAAAATTAGGGAAAATAAGATATTTTTTTTATTTTTCAGACTCTAGTAAATCCTTTAGTAAGATAATAAGAATAAAAATCAGAAAATAAGATAAAAAAACTTAAATTCAGAAAATGCTGTTAACACCCGAGATTGTACAGTGCGGCAGGAGGGGCCAGATAGTAATCCCAAAGGAGATAAGAAAGAGGCTGGGAATCAGGGAAGCTGATTTTGACCTTTTTGCAGTGGGAGACAAGGGAATATTTCTGAAGCTCAAGACAGGAAAAGGCAGGAAGAGGCAGGCTAATGAAGAAGTTTGACAAGCCGGTAAGCTGTGACTCCCGCGGGCAGATGGTCATCCCCCGGGACGTCAGGAGAGAGCTGCTCATAGATCAGGGAACTGCCTTCTGGGTTTTCTATCTGAAGGATGAGGGAATACTTCTCAAGAGGATTGATGATGACGAGATTGACTATCACGATGCCTCGCTCAAGGAGATATACGAGAAAAGCGAGAAGATAGGCATAGAAAAGAAGAACATAACCAGCACAATCCAGGCATACGCAAAAAAAGAAAACGGAGGGTTCAGGGAAATATGAGAAAGCTGCCGTCTTTGCAGGCTGTATTCCTCTTTGCAGTAGCCGCCCTCATAATAGTGGCTGTTCTTAACAGCCCATCCATGACAGGCAGCGCGGTTCTGGAGAATGCAGAGGTGTTTCCAGGCAAGAGCTCTTACGAGAAGGGCGAGATGGCGCACCTGTTTGTGGTGCCTGCGAGCGCTGACTATGACCTAGAGGTTTACGGGCCTGACAAAAAACTGTATGCTACCTCAACCGACTTTCCGGTTGAAAAAGCAGGCAATTACACAGCATACGCTGTATTGAGGCTTAAGAACATCACAGCAAATGTGAGCACGGGTTTTGAAGTGGTGGAGAATGCCAAAAAAGGCAGGGGGAGGGGAAAAAGAGGTAAGCAGTCAAGTGATGGCGCTTTAAAGCCAGAACAGGAAGAAGCGCAGGTGGCAGCAAAGGTCAATGAGACAATAAAGGATGGGGAGAACAGGGAAGTAGGGAGAAAGATTAAGGATGATGAGAGTTTTGAGACCTTCTTCACAAGCGTTGAAAAGAGGGGAAACAGATTTATTGTGAAGTTCCATCACAACTCCACAACACCCCAGCCAGTATGGGTTGAGAAAGCGCCGGATTACGATCTTACATCAGGCATGGCAGGGCTGAACGAGACAGTCACCCTCACAATCCCCCTGAAGAAAGGCAGAGTTCCAAAGTTCAGGCTGCACGTTGGGCCAGAGTCTGACATCTTTGAATTCGGGATTGAGGTCATAAACCTCAAAAGCCGCCCTTCTGTAGGCGGCAACTGGACTGTGGAGTTCAACACAACAGGCACCGCCAACCTCACCATAAGGGGCATTGAAGGGACAGAGTTCAGCACCGATCTTGAATTCCTTGAGCTGAGGTGCGGAGACAATACCCTTGAGCCTGAGTATGATGGCAGCAGGATTTTCTACCACAACTACTCCTGCAGCAGCACAGGATACGAGACCTCTAAAGTGATTACCAGCGGAACCCACAAGCTCCTCTTCAGCTTTGGCAGCTCCAGCGCGATTGCAGAAAACTTTGCCTCAAACTATGTCTGTTCAGGATGCACTTACAAGAACCTCACTGACTGCCTTATTGCAATAAACAACACAGATGCGGGCTGCTTCCTCAACCAGTCCAACACATTATATGAGATGAACTCAGACTACACATTCCGCATGCCCCTCTCCCAGGCAGCAGAGTCAGTGATAAGGATTAACGCAACAAACATAACCATCAACTGCAATGACAGCACGATAACAGGCACAGAAACAGGCTACGGGGCCAGCATAGACGCTGACAATGCAACATTGAAGAACTGCATATTCAGGAATTTCACTTTTGGCCTTTACATCAACCAGAGCTCATACTCTGACATAGTCAACAACTCATTCTATGACTCAGGAAATTATGACATTACCCTCTCAGGATCCGCCATTGGCACAGACCTCTGGCTCAATGACCTGTACAGCAGGGGAATAAACGACTCTGGAAGCTCTAACAATTACTGCACCAATGGTGAGGGAAACTTTTATGCTGAAACCATCAACATCTCATTCATCGGAAACGGTACAGGAGAGAGCAAGGGCTATTTTGGGGGTGACTGCGGGCCCCCTAACATAACAGCCCCTTCCTCTGGAGATACAGTGGGGACAGCAAGGCTCATAACATCATGGACCGGCCAGAGCTCCCAGAAAAGCATAACCTACTACATCTACTACTCCAATGACTCTGCCTCAACATGGCACTCCCTGGGATCAACTCCTGGCCTGACTTACAACATGTCACTGCTCGGCATGAACGAGAGCGGCAATTACAGGTTCAGGATCGTGCCTTCAGACGGAGCTTACAACGGCACTAATGACAACAACTCCTTCACCCTTGAGATGAACGACTGGGTTTGCTCCAACCAGACCTACTGCGCATACCCCAACATAACCCATGCGCTGGACAGGGCGAACAACACAGACAGCACCCTTACACTGCTTGACGCCTCCAGAACATACCTCCTCTCAGGCAGGGGATCTTACAACATCTCTCCCCCCTCAGGAGAGCCGGCAATCAGGATAAACGCCACCAACACAACACTCAACTGCGATTACGGAAAAATAGAAGGGTCCGGCACAGGATACGGCGTTCTCATAAGCGGGTTTGATTCTGACTCTGTGAGGAAATGCTACATCTACAACTACAGTCAGGGAATTTTGGTTAATGACACTTCAAGCGCTTTCCTCAAGTTCAATCTCATAGACTACAGCCAGCTCTCTGACCTTAACATAACCTCCACTGCCTCAAATGTCAATGTATCCCATAACAGCTTCTACAGCAGGGGCGTTAATGATTCCGGAAGCTCCAGCAGCTTCTGCGTCCACGATTATCTTTTGGGTGTGCCTTTCAGGCTCAGGGGAAACTTCTACCAGCAGGGCATAAGCAGGGATTACATTGAGAACACCCTTCATGACTGCGGACTGACCAATCTGACAGCCCCTCAAGCCCACACAAACCATACAGGCACGATCTTCATAAACTGGACAGGTCAGACAAAAACAAGGGGAAACCTGAACTATTCTCTGAGGTACTCCAAGGATTCGGGAACATCCTGGCATCCCATAACCAACACCTCCAATAAGAACTACTCCTGGAATGTTTCAGGCATGGCTGACATGACAGGCTACATGATAAGCGTAAGGCCTTTTGACTCGCTTCACTACGGCACTAATGACAACAGCTCAGTGTTTGGCATAGACAATTCAGAGCCGGACATCTCCATACTTAACGAGACAGACGGCAATGGCATTTCTGTCACTTTCCCATTAAGGCTGGGCTCAGGGGAGCAGCTTATAATCAATGCAGAGATAAACGACACCTTTGGAGTGGACAAAGCATGGATTGACTTCTGGTCTGAAGGCAACGGCTCCTCAGTTGTGTGGTCTCAGGATCTGAGCCTTGCAAGCGGCACAATATATGACGGAGTGTGGAGAATCAACATAACCCTCAATGAGAGCTTTCCTGAGTTCGGCCATGCCAACTATACAGTATACTCTAATGACTCCACCACAAACCTTGCATCCCTGAATGATAATTTCACTATTGTTGACAATGAGATGATATGCGCTAATACATCATCCTGCGAGTATTCCAACATAACCCAGGCCCTGATTGAGGAGAATCTGACATCAAACACAATAACCTTCATGGACAGCGGAGCCAATTACACCATAAGCAGCCAAGGCATATACAACATATCCCCCTCCCCTGGGCGGGGAGCTCTGGAATTCAACGCGTCAGACGTGACACTGGACTGCAGGGGATCTGTTATTGAGGGCATGAAACAGGGATACGGCGCATTTAGCGAGGGGTTCAACAACCTCACCCTCATAAACTGCACCTTCAGAGAATACCTGACAGGCGTTTACATTAAGGACTCGCAGGATGCCAACCTCTCATGGGCATCATCCTCAGGCAACTCCTATTACGGAATCATGCTTGAGAGCGTGAACAGCAGCCTTGTTGAGCACAGCAGCGCGGAAAGCAATGCAAGGGAGAACATCCTCCTGGTCAGCTCCCACCACAACCTGATAACTTATTCCAACACCACAGAATCCTCCGGCTCAGGAATGAATTTAAGCCAGTCATCCTACAACACGCTTAATGAGCTTGAGCTGGATAACAATGCCTATGAGGCAGTCAGTATAGGCTCGGGCTCCAATAACACCCTCATAGCAAACTCAACACTCTCAAACTCAACACTTGAAAGCCTTATAACAGTTAAGGGCCATCACAACAACATAACAGCAAACACTTTCAGGGATGCTGCAGACTCATACTACGGAATCCACATACTGTATTCCATGGTTTCAAACAATATCTGGCTCAACAACTTCTATTCAGGAGGAGTCATGGACAACGGGACATCCACCTCGCTATGCGTCAATGTCATAAGCCATCTTGAGGGGGGAGTCTATTCGGCAAAGAAACTGACACAATCCAAGGGCAACTATTACAACAGCAGCATAAACAGCAGTTTCGCTCCTGTGGGATCCTGCGGCAACCTTACAGAGCCTTTTGACGACTCTGACAATGACGGCTATTACTCCATACTTCATGACTGCCTTGACAGCAACAAGTACACATATCCTGGAGCCACTGAGTACTGCGATGACATAGACAATGATTGTGACGGAAGCGTTGATGATGGAGCATGCTCCAGGGAGAGCTTCCCAAGCGCGGGCTCAGGCTCAAGCGGAGGATCAGCAATTGGAGGCTTATCAATAGAAGGGAAGGAGAAGAAGCAGAACATAGATGAGAACCCTGTGTTTGTGCTCTACAGGGGGGAAGCAGCATCTTTTGAAATGAAAGGGAAGAAGCAGGTGCTCAGGCTCAACAAGGTTTACTTTGACAAGATAAACCTCAGCATAGAATCCCTTGGCAGGAGCATGACACTGGAAATAAACCAGTCCCAGAGCTTTGACATTGATGATGACACTCTTAATGATTTTGAGGTCAGCCTTTCCTCAATAAAAGGCTCTGCTGCAGTGCTGGAGGTCAGCAGCGTAACAAGGGAAACAAGACCTGAGCAGGAACTGGAGCCAGAGGAGAAAGACAAGGAAACAGAGAAAAAACAAAAGGAGGATGAAGAAGGAAAGGAATCCTCAGAGGAAAAGCCCTCCAGAATATCCGAAGCAGGGAAAAAAGCTCTAAGCACAGGCAGGAAAATGCTGAAGTACGGCCTTCCAGCCGTTGCTGCCCTGGCAGTTGTCTTCCTCCTGGGGGCGGGAGCGGTCTCTTACAGCAGGTTCATAGGCAATGTAAAAAGAGCAGAGGATTATGTTGAAAACGCATTTGAGAAAGGCGTGTCCAAAACAAAAGTCAGAAGAAAGCTCATAGACGCGGGATGGGAGCCTCAGGTTGTGGACTCCATACTAAAGATGGAGTCAAGGGCGATGATGAAGAGGGAGCTTGAGAAAAAGATAAATGAGGCTCTTGAAGAGGGAGTGAGCAGGGAGGACATAAAGAAAAGCCTGATTGAAAGAGGATGGAAGGAATCAGACATAGACGGGGTGATGAAATGAAGAAAACAAAGAAAAGGCTGATCCTCACAAGGCAGGGAAGACAGATAATCGCGGATGAGACGAAAAAGGACTTTCACACCCAGCACGGCTTCATAAGCAAAAAAGACATGAAAAGAGACGGCCTTGCCAGAACAAACAAGGGGGAGGAAGTGGCTGTTGTGACGCCCTCATTCTCTGACGCGTGGAGGAAAATAAAAAGGCACGCCCAGATCATAACGCCAAAAGACGCGGGCATGATAACAGCCTTCACCGGAATCAACAGGAAATCAGAAGTGGCGGACCTGGGTTCAGGATCAGGGGCTCTCGCCTGCCTCATTGCCGGCATTGCCAAAAAAGTGACAACATATGACATTGACCAAAGAAGCATAAGGACAGCAAGGGAGAACGCGGAAATGCTGGGCCTGAAAAACCTCAGGGTGAAGAACAAGGACTGCTACACGGGCGTAGACGAGAGAGACATTGACGTCATAACAGCAGACCTGCCAGAGCCGTGGAAGGCGCTTGACAGCTCGCGGAAGGCCCTTAAGCCTGGAGGTTTCATGGTCTCATACTCCCCCCACATAACACAATCCCAGAGGACAGTAAACGAGGCGCTGCAGAAGGGCTTCATACACTTAAAGACTATTGAGCTCATAGAAAGGGAGTGGGTTGTTGAGGGAAACAAGGCCAGGCCCGACTTCAAGGGGCTTGGCCACACCGGATTTCTGACATTCCTCAGAAAATTCGGATAATCATCTTATGGAAGAGGATTCTCTCATGAAAAAAGAGATCAGGATGGTCGGGATTGATGACGGCTGCTTTGACAAGTTCAATGATTCTGAAGTTATTGTAGTGGGCGCTTTCTTCAGGGGAGGGAGCTCTCTTGACGGCGTGATGTCAACAAAGGCAGATGTTGACGGAATTGACTCAACAGAAAAAATCGCGGGAATGATAAACCGGAGCAAGTTCCGCAGCCAGATCCAGGCGGTATTTCTTGACGGGATTGCGGTGGGAGGGTTTAATGTGATTGACATTGAGGCCCTCAGCAGAAAGACAAAGATTCCTGTTATTGTGATAATAAGGAGAAAGCCTGACCTGAAAAAGATACACTCCGCGCTTAAAAAGCTCGGGATGGACAGCAGGATAAGGCTTCTTGAAAACGCAGGAGAACCTGTAAGGATGGGGGAGATATACGTGCAGCACACCGGAATAAAGGAGGGGGATGTCAGGGAGATGCTCAGGATTGCATGCACAAGGTCCTGCATACCAGAGCCTGTAAGGGCAGCCCACCTCATAGCCCAGGGAATCACAATGGGAGAGAGCAGGGGGAATGCCTAGCTGTAATAAAGCTTTTCCTCAGACTTCTGCTTCCTTTCCATCTGGCTCTGCGGCTTGTTTATCCTCGGCCTGTTGCTCTCCTTATCCCTTCTCATTGTTATGTCAAGCCCTGAGAGGAAGGTGTTCATGCCTCCTGCCATGTCAAAAGGCCCACTTACCATGCCGCGCCTTGCGGGCTCTCCCTTAAATATCATGAGGCTGTCAGACAGGTAATCTATGAAAAGAAGGTCATGGTCCACAACAAGGCAGGACTTTCCCTTCTGTTCCATCATGTCTCTTATCATTCTTGAGACAACAAGCCTCTGCTCAACATCAAGATAGGCAGATGGCTCGTCAAGAAGGTAAAGGTCTGCATCCTGGGAGAGGCACCTTGCTATTGCCACCTTCTGCAGCTCTCCTCCTGAGAGTTCGCTGAGCTTTTTTGTGAAAAGCCCCTTAAGGCCGAGGGGTCTGACAAGCTGCACCTCGTAATTCTGCACAGCATCGCTTATGTATGAGGCAACAAGCTCGTCGCTGTCAGACTGAAGGTACTGGGGCTTGTGGCTCACCTTGATGTTCTCGTTGATCTCTCCGCTGTCCTGCTCCTCAACACCTGCAAGCAGCCTGGCGAATGTGGTCTTTCCTATGCCGTTCTCGCCGAGAATTCCGCAAACATCGCTCTTCTTAAGCTTTCCTTCCTCTGCTGTAAGCTCAAACCTTCCAAGGCTCTTCTTCAGCCCTGTCCACGACACAAGAACCGGCTTCTCCCTCTCCTTTTGCGCGGACCTTGAGCCAAACCTTATGCTGGAATCCCTGAACCTTATGTTCTCCTCTTTCAGATACCCCTCAAGGAAGGTGTTTATTCCTGACTTTACAGGCTTGGGCTGGCTCACTATCCCATAAGCGCCTTTCTCGCCGTACATTATGCTTACAAGGTCTGCCATGTAATCCAGTACTATGAGGTCGTGCTCCACGGCAATCACTGCTGTGTTCTCGTCAGCAAGCTCCCTTATGAACCTGCTGACCTTTATCCTCTGCTTTATGTCAAGGTAGGATGTTGGCTCGTCAAATATGTAAAGATTGGCATCCTTCAGCACAGTGGCTGCTATAGCAACCCTCTGCAGCTCCCCCCCTGATATGTCTGATATGTCTGTGTCAATGAAATCCCTCAGGTCAAGCAGGTCAATTATCTCCTGCGCCTTTCCCTTCTCATCCACCCTGTTGAGAAGGTCAATAACCTTTCCTCTGAACTGCTTTGGGATGAGCTCAACCTGCTGGGGCTTGTATGAGACCTTTATCTTGCTGTCTCTCACCTTTTCAAAGAAGAGCTGGGCCTCGCTGCCCTTGAAATACTCTATTATGCTGCTGTAATCCGCCTCCTTGTCACCTCCAAGATTGGGTTTCAGGACTCCTGCGAGTATCTTTATTGCGCTTGATTTTCCTATGCCATTCACACCCAGCACTCCCACGACCTTGCCGAACATTGGCGCTGGAAGGCTGTACAGGTGGAATCCGTTCTCACCATACCTGTGGATCGGCTCCTGCTTCAGCGCCTCAGGAAGGTTGACTATGTGTATCGCTCCAAAAGGGCATCTCTTGGAGCAGATTCCGCAGCCAGTGCACAGCTCAGTGTTTATGCCTGCCTTGTTGTCGTCTCCCCTGACAATGCATTCCTCTCCTGTCCTGTTGACAGGGCACAGCCTGATGCAGAGGTAATCCCCGCAGCCGGATGGGTTGCATTTCTCCTTCTCAATAACAGCTATCCTTGTCATGAGCATGAATTACAACAGGAAATATTTAAATATGCGCCTTGTGAAGGTGTAGTTGTAAATTCAGTTAGTTATTCGGGCTACTCCGAGCGAAGCGAGGATGTAGTCCTTGATGGCGGGCTCAAGTATCAAAAATCAAAGATTTTTGGAAATTTTTGTAGTAAACTCCAAAAATGAACAAGACCCTTGCAGGAAATATTTAAATATGCGCCCCCCTAGATAAGGATTATGGCATTAAAATGCAGGATATGCGGCAAGAAGATTGAGGAGACCTTCCTGAAGAAGATACTCGGCACTTATGTGAAGGATAAGAAGGGAAAGAAACACCCCCTCTGCCCTGAATGCCAGAAACAGAAAGGCTCTAAAGAAGAAATACTTAAAAACCTCTGATTCTTCTGCTTTTTCAAATACACTAATACGCCCCTGTAGCATAGCGGCTAATGCATCTGCCTCGTATCTTACAGAGCAAGCAGAAGATCGCCGGTTCAAATCCGGCCAGGGGCTTTGCATAATGATTGTGTGATGACCATGGAAAAACCAGCAGACAGGATTGCAGAGGACATAAACCAGGCATTGAGCAGTTCTGAGACCGTAACCCTCGGTTGCAGGTGCGAGGTGAGATACTCAGGAAGGGCAGAGAGCTTTCTTCCTGAGGGGGACAGGCTTGTTATCATTAAAGGAGACAAGACACTGCTGGTGCACCAGCCTGACGGCTCTAATCCTGTGAATTACATGAAGGCCCAGTCAGCCCATGAGGCAGGGGTTAAGGAAGGCTCTCTTGTCCTGAAAAGCAGGAACATCTCCCAGAAGGAATATCTTGACATACTGATAAGGAAAGTGCACTTCATGAACAGCTCAAGGCTGGAGGACGGCCAGAAGATACAGCTCAATGGAACAGAGCGGGACATGGCTGAGATGATAATGTGCAGCCCTGACATTATAGAGGAAGGGCTGAGGACAGTGAGCCAGGAGGAGCAGACAAGATACGGTTTTGTGGATGTGCTCGCCCGCGATGCAGGAGGAAATCTTGTTGTGATAGAATGCAAGAGGTACAAGGGAGGCCTCTCTGATGTCACGCAGTTAAGAAGGTATGTTGAGAAGATTAAGGAGTCAAAAGGCACTGAGAGGATAAGAGGGATTCTGGCCTGCAACGGCGTAACACCTAACGCAAGGAAGATGCTTGAGGACTGGGGGTTTGAGTACAGGAAGGCAGAGCCTCCAAAGTACAGGGAGAGGTTCAACAGCCGCCAGAGGAACCTGTTTGATTACTGAAGTTTGATTACTTAAAAACAAGAACTAAAATGGAATCTCCGGCATATTCTTCAGGAAGGACGTGGTTTGAAAGGGCAATCTTCTTAAGCTGGTACTGCAGCATCGGAGACTGCAGCTTCTGCTACATGTCAACCCAGAAACAGAGGATAAAGGGGGCGAATGCAGTAAGGAAAAGGGAGAGCATACTGGCAGAAGCTCTCATATCAAAAGCATGCGGGTGGAGAATTGAGTTCCTGAGCGGAGGATATGATTCCCACCCCCTCCCTGATATTGTCTGGTTTGCAGAACAGCTAAGCAGAATAACAGGCAGGAAGCAGTGGCTGAACATAGGGGCCCTCAGCCGGCAGGAGATTGAGAGTTTCATGCCTCACATTAAGGGCGTGTGCGGGGCAGTGGAGTGCGTTAATCCTGACATCAGGAAAAAGGTATGCCCTTCAAAGCCCCTTGAGCCCATAGAGGCAATGCTTGATGCAGCAGGAGACCTCGGTCTTGAGAAGGCAGCCACCATAATCATAGGCCTGGGAGAGACAGAAGATGACATCCCTCTGCTGCTTGAGTTCATAAGAAAGCACGGGCTTGACAGGATAACATTCTACGCCCTGAACCCTCATGAGGGTACGCCGTTTACAAAAGGCCCTGAAACTGATTATTACGTCAAGTGGATAAGGGCTGTGAGAAAAGAATTTCCCGGGATGCAGATAATAGCAGGCTCATGGGTGGACAGGCTTGGAGAGATACACCAGCTTCTGGAGGCAGGAGCAGATGCCATAACAAAATTTCCTGCGATAAAGCTCTTCAACACCAGCTACGCAAGGCGGATTGAGCAGGAGGCGGAAAATGCAGGCAGGGAGTTTGCGGGAAGCCTGACAAGACTGCCTGATGCTGACTGGGAAAAGGAGGTTGAAAAGCTTAATGTTGATGATGACCTTAAAGACAAGGTAAAGAAGAAGATTTATGCTTATCTTAAAAGGATGGTCAGGCCTTCTCAAGTTCATAAAGGAGTGTAGGATACACCCTGTCCCTGTAACCCTTCCTGTACCTCTTCATCCTTTTCTTCCTTCTTATTCTAAAGCCAGATTCTTTGATAAGTTTTTCAATGTTCCTCGTATCCCTATACACACAATATATCTCATGCCATCCCTGCTTCACCGCCTTTCTTAATCTCCATAGTGGCTCAAAAATCTTATGGTACCACCTTCCATTAAACACCATGTCAACGAGAACGAGCCTTCCATTAGGCCTGAGAAGCCTTGCTGATTCACGCAGTACCTCCCCTCCTTCTCTTATATGGTGGAGGCTGAAGGTGAATGTTATAGCGTCAAAAGATTCTGTCGGAAGGCTGGTTCTAGCAGCGTCAGCCCTGATTATCTTCACCCTTCTATCCTTTCCATATCTCCTGGAAAGGATGTTGATCATGTCATCACTTGCATCAACTGCTGTCACCCGCTTGGCATTCCTTAAAATATAGGGGATTAACTGCCCTGAGCCGGCGCATATGTCTGCGACAACATCATTCTTCTTGATCAGAGGGGCTACCTCTTCTTTCATTATAGCTTGGAAATCCGCCTTCCTTGCCCTTTGCGCGAAACTCTGCGCATGCCTTCCCCTTATAGCGCCTTTTGTTCCCATTTACATTCACTCATACCTCAAAGCATCCACAGGCTTGAGCTTTGCTGCCTGCCTTGCAGGAAATACGCCTGCTCCTGCTCCAACTGCAAAAGCGAAAAGCAGGCATCCCATTATAAGCCATGAAGGGAAGTAAGGCTGGAGCATTCCGATGCCGTAATACGTTGCCACGAGCCCTCCTGCCTTTGCGACAGCGTAGCCGAAGACAACGCCCAGTATCCCCCCTATTATGCCCAGAGCGCCAGCCTCCACCATGAAAACGCCCAGTATAAGGTTGTTTCTTGCGCCTATGGACTTCATCACTCCTATCTCCCTTGTCCTCTCCATGATTGAGGTGTACATCGTGTTCATTATGTTCACCGCAGCAACAACAACAGAGACCAGGGCTATCAGCACAAGAATTGACACTATGATGTTCAGTATTGAGGTGTATGTTTCCATTACCTGCTCAAATGTCTGCACCACAAAATCCTCCTGGCCCTCTTCCTGGTTCCTGTGCTGTCTGAAATCCTCTTTTATCTCATCTGCCAGCTCTGTGGGATCCTCTGCTGCGGAAGACCTCACCAGGATGTAAATATAGTTTTCTTTTTTCAGGATCTCTTCTGCCCCCTCAAGACTGAGGTAGACATTCCTGTCATCCTCAGGATTTCCCACTTCCTCATAGAATCCAACAGCCTCCACCTCAATGTCATTTATCTTTATTTCGTCCCCTACCTTGACTCCCTTGTCAAATATCCTCTCAGGTATCCTGTAATTGTATCCCAGGACAGAGTTATAGACATCACCCTCCTTAAGGGCCCTCCCGTCTATGATGTCTATGCCAGAGAAGGTCTCTTCAACAAGCCTCATCTCCTCAGCCTCTGTTGAAAACCCCATCACAAATGGGTATGTTGGCCTGTAATCCTTGAAACCCACTTTCGCGTACGTCACCACCATGCCTGTGGCCCCGTCCACGCCATTCACCTTCTTTATGAACTCCAGGTCCTCATCATCAAACTCCACATTTGACTCAGCAGCTGCTGTCATGAAGTCCTTTGGCATTATCATTATCTTGTCTGTTCCCATCTGCTTTCCGAAATCCTCAACAAAATACTGCATGCCAAGGCCGAAGCTTGCCAGGGCGAATATGGCGGTTATCCCTATCATTATGGACAGGACACTGAGAAAACTCCTGAGCTTTCTGTTCCATATGTTTGACAGCGCGTATTTTGTAATGTCCCTTATCATTTTTACAATCCTTGTTTTTTCATTTTGCGTATCTTATGGCTTCAACCGGATTAAGCTTTGAGGCCTGCCATGCCGGCAGGGTTCCGAAAAAAGAGCCTATGAGGAAGGAAAAGAGGATTGAGCCCATGATCAGCTGGGGGGTTATGTGGGCTGAGATGAGCCCTGAGCCGAGGGCGAGCTTTCCTGCGAAAGCAAGCCCCTTTGCCAGGCCGTAGCCTGCTGCAGCGCCTATCGCGCCTCCTGCAGCACCCAAAAACCCTGATTCCATGAAAAAGAGTATGAAAATGGCGGAGTTCCTTGCGCCTATGGATTTCATTATCCCAATCTCCTTTGTTCTCTCAACAACCGCAGTGTACATTGTGTTCATTATGCCTATCCCTCCCACAAGGATTGATATTCCTGCTATTATGTAGACGAATATCTGCACCCCAAGCAGGACAGAGTTTACGTTTTCAAGCATTGACTGGGGCGTGTCTACTGAGAAGTCCTCCTCTCCCTTCTCAACATCCCTCACTTTCCTTAATTCCTTTTCAATATCTTTCTTTATCCTCTCCAGGTCATCATTCTCGTCAAACCTTGCTGCAATCAGGTCATAGACATCGCTTTCCCTGTTGAAAACCTCCCTCATCACATCCTCATTTATGAGGACGGACCTGTCAATCTGGAAATTGCCTTTTTTCTCAACAACCCCCACCACCTCAAAATCCCTGTCCTGTATTCTTATCTTCTTGCCGGGAATGACTTGCTTTCCGAATATCTCATCCTCCATGAAATTATAGCCCACAACAGCAGATTCCCCATCCCCGTCCTCAAGCAGCCTTCCTCTTTCTGTTTCAAGGCCCATGAAGTTCTCTATCAGTTTTCTTCCATCTCCATCAGGCATGCTTGCCACGTATGTGAAGGCAGCCTTATTGTTGTACACCAGCTTGGCGGGCTCCAGCAGCCTTCCTGCTGTCTCCTTCACCCCCCTGACATCCTTTACAGCCTCAAGCTCCTTGTCTGTGAGGGGATTGACTGTGCCTGCTCCAGGGGGACCGAAGCCTCCCGATGCGGTAACTGAGATCATGTCTGTTCCAAGAAATCCAAACTGGGCGTTTATGGCGTTGCTGAGGCCCTCTCCAAGGCCTATAAGAGCCACCACAGCAGCAATCCCTATAAAGATGCCTATCATGGTGAGCCAGGACCTGAGCCTTCTCCTTTTCAGGTTTTCAAATGAAAGCTTTATGAAATCCCCTAACATGGCTATCTTCCCCTGGGGTTAAAAAAGAGGCCAGGCTTCACTTCTGGCTCTTTTTTCTCTTTTTCTTCTCCCATCTCCTGTATGCCAGCCATGCTCCTCCGAGAAGCACGAGCACAAGGACCACTATGCTGAGCGAGCTTCCGTTTCCAGCCTCTCTCTTGTTCTGGGAGTAGGCTTTCATCTCAAGCGTTAATTCCCTGCTGTAAGGCTTGTTGTTTGAGTCCCTGTACTGGACTTCAAGGGGAAGCTTAAGAATGTCATCCTCAAGGCCCTTGACATAGAGCCTGAAATCAACTGTCTCATAGTCATCTGAGTCAACATCCCCCACATATACGCTGTCTGAGGAGATTATATCATAGCTGTCTGATTCTTTTAGCTTTATGTTGAAGAACTTGACGTCTGTCACTCCCCTGTTGACCACCCTGATTGTTGCGTCTCCTGTCATTCCTGCCCGGTATATGTTGTTGTCATCCACTTTTATGTCAAGCTCTGGAACATCGCCTATTGTTATTCCCACAACATCGTCCTTTGTGTAGTTCCTTCCTACCTCGTCCTGGTATGTTGCCCTTATGGGCACCTTGTAGACTCTTGACTCTGCATCAGGAAACGCCTTGAGATGGTAGGTGACCTTTTTCTCCTCTCCCCCCTTGATGTGGCCTATTCTCTTTTCAGTGGATGAGTCAACCGGAACAAGAGGTATTGCATTATAGTAATAGTCAATCACCGCGCTTGTTGGTGTCAGTGAAGATGGGTTCTGAGCCACTGTTGACATTGAGAGGTCCAGCTTGAAAAGCACATCCCTTATCACAGAGCCCGCATGGTTCTTCAGGGTTATTGTCACATTCGCTTCTTTTCCGGGAGGTATGGTGTCAGGCTCTGATTCCACAGATATTATATTAAGCACAGCCTCTCTTGTCTGCACCTTTATGCTCTCCTGAGCCTCTATCCACTTAAGGTCGCTCTGCACGTACCTGTACCTGTAGTTCAGGGCATTGGCCCCTTCAACAGCATCCTCGCTTACCCTAACCTTGTAGTGCACGAGCATTATTGAGTGGGAGGGTATCTTTCCAAAGTGCCTCTTGGCTGTCTCTCCAGCGTCAAGGCTGAACGGATACTCATGAGTGAGCTCAAATGTGAAGTCGTCTATGTCAGAGTTGCCCTCATTGCCTATCTTGAGCCATACGTCAAAGTACTCCCCAGGCTCTACAGGATAAGGCTCATACTTGGTTGCCAGCACCTGCAGGTTCGGGGTGTGGCCTGTCTCCGCCATTGCCATGGTCTTGCTGCTCTCGTAAGCCACTGCTGGCGAGAGGCAGAACGCCATCAGCATCATTATTGCTGTGATAATCATCATCCTTGATCCTATGTTTCTTTTCATTTTCTATTACCTCCCTTTCATTTCTTGTGATTCTTTCCTTTTGCTGTTCTGACTATGACCCCATCCTGCAGCTGCTCAATCCTTTCAGCGCTCTCAGCCACCTTTGGGTCATGGGTCACCATGACTATTGTCTTGCCTTCCTCCTTGTTAAGCTTGCACAGGAAGCTCATGACAGTGCCTCCTGTTTTGGTGTCAAGATTGCCTGTGGGCTCGTCTGCCAATATGACCTCAGGGTCATTGGCCAGGGATCTTGCGATGGCCACTCTCTGCTGCTGCCCTCCGCTGAGCTCTGCTGGCTTGTGGTTTGTCCTGTCTCCCAAGCCCACCATCTCAAGCAGTTTTCTGGCTCTCTCAAGCCTCTTCTCCTTCGGCATTCCCTGGAACACCATGGGCAGTGTAACATTCTCCAGCGCAGTAAGAGTCGGGATCAGGTTGAACTGCTGGAATATGAAGCCTATTCTCTGGCCTCTTATCTGGGCGAGGTCTGACTCCTCAAGATGGGATATGTCTTTTCCATCAAGAGATATTTTTCCTTTTGTGGGTATGTCCAGGCAGCCCACCATGTTCATTGCTGTTGATTTTCCAGAGCCAGAAGGCCCCATTATCGCGACAAATTCTCCGTCGCTTATCTCAATGTTCATCCCTCTGAGGGCAGGCACCTCAACATCTCCCATCTGGTATACCTTCCATACTTTCTCCAGCCTGATTATGAGATCTCCTTCCCTGCTTTTTCTGGCTTTTACTGGCATAGCTCATTCACCATCCTGCTCATCTTCTCTTCAATAACCTTGATATCCTTGAGATAGTTCTGGAGTATCCTGAGCTTCTGCTCTGACTCGCTGTCTCCCTTCTTGACCTCCTTCTTGTACTCCTCTATCAGGGGAGGCATCCTGTTCTTTATGGGCCTTAGCTTAAGCTCAAGAACCTTCTTGAATGTGCTGCACATCAGCTTTTTCATGTCCTTTTCCATGTAGAAGTAGGCTTTTTTTGTTCCCGGTCTGCGCACTTTCTTTATTATTCCGACATTAATAAGCATTCCTGTCTTGTTGCTTATTGAGGCATGGCTGTATCCTGTTCTTTCAGCCAGCTCCTCAAGAGAGACTTCTTTTGGGCTTAGGTATATCATGCCAGCAAGCCTTGCGGTTGCATCATCATTGCCGAACTCGTAATTGATCCTGCTGAAAAGGTCAAGCATCTTCTCCTCAATCTCCCTGGTCTTTTCAGGCATTGATATCTCCCACATCTCCCTGTTTTTGAGGCATATTCACAAAATTTATTATTTATTGAATGTTCTGTATATTTAAAATAATCTGAAATTTATAAATTTTTGGTTCTGCTCTTCAAAAACTTTAAAAACGAGCTTAGTGGAGGACAGTTAAGCCATGAAAAAGCATAAAAAGAGCAGGAAAAGGGCTCTTGCAGCCCAAAAAGAGGGGAAAAAGGGCAGAAGGCTCTCTAAGGGATTCTGGATGAGCCTGTTTATAGTTGTAATAATGATGCTGAGTGTTGTGGGATTCATGTGGAAAGGAGGCTCAGACACAAAGCAGGAATACAATGGCTATGATTTCAGGCTGACGCAGAACAGGCTCTGGCAGACAGAGCACTCAGGGGAAACCATAACATTCTATCACCACCCCCTTGAGGTGGAGGACCTCAATTTAAAGCCTGCTGCGGCATCATCCCTCAGGCAGACAAGAATGGCATACATAACCTCAGACCCTGATGACAGCCTGAAGAGCTATATCGGCAAAGCTGAGTTTGAGATGAAGAGAGTGATGGAGGAAAAAGGCACTTTTCTTGAATACGCCTTTACAGGAGAGAACGAGTTCAACAAGACAGTCATAACATGCGGCAATGCCACAACTGCGGTGCCTGTCATATACATCAGGAGCGGAAACAAGACAGGGATAAGCTACAGCAGCAACTGCCTTGTGATGGAAGCGGAATCCCCGCAGGATGTTCTTGCCATGAGGGACAGGCTGCTCTACGCATTTCTGGGAGTGATAGGATGACCAAGAAGAAATCAAAAAAGACATCAAGGAGAAAAACAGTCAAAAAGGGAGAATCAGAGCCGGCCAGCAAGACAGAGAGAAAAAGGGAGGACGCAAAGCAAGACCAAAAGCAGGAGAGGAAAAGCCCCTCCCCTGGAGGCTCATCAAGCTCAGACAGGCACCTTCTTTGGGCTGTGATAACAATCCTTGTCCTGTTTGGCATAATTCTTGCAGGCTACAAGATGGCGGGAAAAGGCCCGGAGAGGGACACCATAAGCGAGCTTCATGAGAAAAACATTAAGGGAGAGCTTGGCCCTGACGAGGGCTATATGTATGATGGGTACTCATTTGTAAGGAGAGGGGGAATGTGGTTCACCCAGGTTCAGAGGAAAGGCACTAAAGAGCTTTACAATGTCAGGCTGCACTACGGGCCAAGAGAGGTGGAAAACATCCCTGTTGTGGGCAGTGTGAGCGATTTCAAGAACTTCAACGGGACTCACGTGGCATTTGACCCTTCAGGAAGGAATCACACCTATACTGCGCTGGCAAGCGCAGAGCTTAGCGTGAATCTCGCCCAGGTATTCAACATAATGCCTGTTGCAGCATGCACCAGGAACACAACACCAGTCTGCTACAGCAGGCCCATCGTGAACTGCAGCAATCCCAAAAATCCAGTCATATTCATGGACAAGTCAGATGATAATGAGGTTGTAAGGGAGAATGAAGGATGCATAAGGATAGCTGGAAAGGGCACAAGCCTTGTAAAGGCAACAGACAGGCTCTTGTTTGACTGGTTCGGGATAATAAAATAAGCAAGAGTTCAGATCCTGGTAAGAAAGGCAGGAATTCAAAACTAAGGTATAAGAGGGCGGCGTGTCCTAAATATGCTTCAGGGCGGGTTAAGATGGGGGGGAATAAAAGCAAAAAGGAGGGGTCTGAAGAGGTGGTGCTCTCACTGGAGGCCCTGAAGAGCCGCTGGAATCTGATAATTCTTGCTGTAATCCTTCTGGCAGGGTTCTGGCTGAGGGCATATCATGCTGACTATCCCGTAATAGGATACCACAACTGGAAAGAGACACACTATCTCTCAGAGGCGAGGAATTATGCAGAAGACGGATTCTTTGCAAACGGGTTCCTAGCACCTGAGAAGCAGACATATAATCTTGAAACAATGGATGGGGGTGTTCACGCTGACACATTCCCTGCCACCTCCCTGGCAGCAGGAGCTGCATTCAAGCTTTTTGGTGTTGATGCAGGGGTGGCGAGATGGACTTCCATAATGTTCATGATGGCCAGCATAGCGCTCTTTTATTTTGTCGTTAAAATGCTTTTCAGGAGAGAGGACCTGGCCCTTACTGCAGCCCTTATAGCCTCCCTTAATCCCCTGTTTGTGTTCTTCGGAAGGCAGGTTCAGATGATAAACCCAGCTCTTTTCTTCGGCCTGCTGTCAATGCTCCTATACCTGAAGTGGCTTGACACTCAAAAACCGTCTGATGATAAGCTTCACAACTCCAATATGCTGTTTTTCGCTGCCCTCAGCTTCATGATATCATTCCTCACAAAGTACTCCTTTGCTCTCATTGCAATACCGATGCTCGCAGTGTTCCCCTGGAGCAAAATTTCAAAGACCCACCTCAGGAAAAACTGGAAGGCTTACCTCTATGCAGCATCACCTGTTGTGCTGCTTCCATTGTGGTTGTTGAACAACAAGATCATAAAAAGCAGTCTGGGAGGCGCGGCAGGATCAGGAGGGTCGCTCTTGGGAGACATACAGCTTGACCTCGGCATGGTCTTCTCCTCAAAGTTCTGGTCAATAATGAAGTCATACGCTGCTGACAATTACTCCATTATAGGCGTTTTCTTTGCATTCATAGGCCTTCTGCTTTTCCTGTACTTCTACAATAGGAAATCATCTGAAGATGAGAGCAGGAGAGGTGATGTATTCCTTCTTGCATATCTCATAGGCTCAATACCCTGGATCTGGATCATGGGGGACAAGCTCGCCAACCATAATTACCACCAGTATCCTGTGGCTCTGCCGGTCATAATACTGATGGCTTTCTTTTTTGTGGTTGCAGGAGTAACTCTTGAAAACGCTTTGAAGATGAAACACCTCAGGTGGGCGGGCATAATAGTTCTCTTCCTCCTGCTTATCTACCCCCCAGTTTTCAGCAGCATGGGCGGCATTTTTGATGCGAAAAACAGGATGTTTGACACGCAGTTCATAGGCCTTGATGTTGCCGGCGAGTATGTCAAGGATCACTCATCTGAGTCTGAGAAGGCATTCCACTCCGGATTCCAGAGCAGGGGCTTCCTCTGGCACGCGCACCGCAAGGGATGGACTCTGCCCGATAATCTTTCATTGATAACGGAGGGTGAGATGAACAATGGTTACAGATGGGTTTTCCTTTATGAGTGGGGCCTCTCAGACCTGAATAATCCTGAAGTAAAACAGTATCTTGAATCAAATTATGATCTTGCCCAGGCAGGGTTTGTCCAGTCAGGCTCTGGTGAGGGCCTCAGGCCTTTATACCTCCTTCTGAGAGAGGGGGGATCATTCAGGCTGGAGAACCTATCTGATTCCATAAAAACCAGCCAGCTTAAGAGAAGAGAGTATGAATCAACAAAGGGCAGCAGGACACTCTATTACTCCAGCATATGATAAGTGTATGATACCAAGATGAAAAAACCCAATCTTTTTGTAGTGGGGCTTCCAAAGAGCGGGACCACAGCTGTATATGAGTATCTTAAGCAGCACCCGCAGGTTTTCATGAGCGAATACAAGGAGCCCAGATTCTTTGCAACTGACCTTCACAAAGAGAGCGACAGTTTCAGGGGAAAAGGATCTTTTTTCCCTGTGAGAAAGCTTTCTGATTATCTCAGGCTCTTTGAAGATGCAGGGAACAGCACTATAATAGGAGAGGCATCCCCCCATTACATAATCTCAAAAGATGCAGCATCAAACATACGCAGGTTCAACCCTTCGGCAAAGATACTGATTCTGGTGAGGGAGCCTGTGGTGTTTCTGCAGTCATTTCATTCTGAGATGGTTTTCAACCTCCATGAGACAGAAAAGGACATGGAAAAAGCCCTTGCTTTGGAGAACAAGAGAAGAAAAGGGAAAAGCCTGCCTGAAAGCGCGGGAACTCCATCCCTCCTTTATTATTCAGAATGGCTTAAATATTCGGATAACATAAGCAGGTATCTCAGGGAGTTTCCCAGAAAACAGGTCAAGATCATAGTTTTTGATGATTTCAGGAGGGACAACCTCGGGGTTTGCAGGGATATCTACAGGTTTCTGGGGGTTGATGATACTTTCAGGCCTTCACTCTCAGATGTCAACCCCAATAAGGAGTTAAGGTTTGCTTTCTTGAAATCTTTCCTGAGGAAGCCCGCTGTCTGGAGAGCTGTGCACTTCCTGATTCCCCTGAGGATATACGGCGCTGTTGAGGGCATTTTCAAGAAGTTGTTCACAAGAAAAGCACCCAGAAAAAGCATACCTGATGAGACAAGAAAGCAGCTGATGAGAAAGTACAAGCCTGAAGTAAGGAAACTGAGCAGGCTGATAGGAAAAAATCTTGTGAAGCTATGGGGTTATGACAAGGTATGAATGATTCTGATACTATCTTTTAGATTTCTTATGCTTTCTTTTTTTACCCCTTCTATTTTTAGTGGTGCCTCTGCCTGAAACATCCACCCCCAGTGTAAGCACAGCCATAAGGGCATTTACTCCTATTGAGACCAGCCTCATCATCACAGGAGCCACTACAGCTATTGAGACAGGCACTATACCCATGTGGGAGAGGATAAGGGTGAGGAGACCTTCCCTGACTCCAAGCCCGCCAGGAGTGAGGAATGTCAGAAAGCCTATAACCCATGCTATTGAGTATCCTCCTATGACTGCGGGCAGGACATCATATCCTGTTCCTGCATAAAATGCCTTTATGACAAAGAAGAAAGACCCTCCCATAAACCCCCAGTTGAGGCTGTAAAATGCCAGCAGCTTAAGCTTCTGGGCAAACGGAAGGTTTATGAGCGTTGCAGGATAATTCCTCTTCTTTAGCTTCTTTACAGCCCAGTCCATTATTCCCGTGAATATGTCAAACCTCATTAGGAGAACAGCCAGGATTACGATTATTGCAGCAGGCCAGACAAGGCTCTTGCTTATCCTTAGCACGTCAGGGCTGAATATGAGAAACACAAGAGCTGCTGAGAGCATTGTGAAGAGAAGCTCTATGAATATGCTTGCCAGGGTTGTTCTTGAAGGTATTCCCATCCTTTTTGCAAAGTATGTCCTGCCCAGCACATGCCATATCTTTCCGGGAGTGTATCTTCCCAGCTCTGAGACAGACCTTATCTTCAGGGCCTGCTGCATTCCAAGCCTTGCTTTGAGCCTTTTAAGAATATCTTTCCATATCAGAGCATTGAATATCTGGGCCAGTGCGAGCAGCAGCACTGATGCTGCCAGGCACCCCCAGCTGAAGCTCTTCATGTTGTCCATGAGTGACTGCCAGTTCCTTGCCAGCGCAGCTCCTAAAAACCACACTATTATGGCTGTTACGATAATTCCTGCTGCATATCTTATGCTCTTCCCTCTTCTCCCCCTGCTCTTGCTGAGGGCGCCTTTGCTGCGGGTTTTTTTCACTCCTGCCATAATCTGCCTCGTTTCACTTTCCTCCTCTATCTTCTGCCATGCTCTTGTACACTCTTATATATTCCTTTATCCTGTCTTCCCACCCGATGCTTGTCTTTTCTCTCCTGTAAGGGTGATTCCTGAGGATTATGCTTTTTCTGTTCAGGTCAATCCAGTTTCTTGTGTAATTGAGGGCGTCTTTTATTCCCTCAATAGGGTTTGCCAGTATGACCAGGCTGTAGTGTATGGCTTCAAGTATCACAATGCCGAAGCCCTCCACATCTCCCTTTACCCTCATGTTGGGCATTGCAAAATAAGCTGCCTTCTGGTAGTATTCCTGCACTTTCCTGTCACTGAGCCTTCCCAGTTGGAATATTCTGTCCCTGTATTCCGAGCGTGATATTGCCTTCTTTATTCTCGCTGACTCAGGGCCGTCTCCTATTATATAATACCCTAGGGAAGGATTGTCTTTCATTAGACTGTTCAGCTTTCCTTTTATGAACTCTGCAATGCCCTTTCTCCTTATCTGCCTTCCAACGCTTATCATCATGCTCCTGTCCTTTCTCATTCTCCTTGGTTTCCTGTGTTTTTCCCGGTCAAGGGCATTGTGCACTATGGTTATCCTCTCTTTTGGTATTCCCTTGCTCATGCAGGCTTTTCTTGTGTATGCGCTTACAGCAATTATCCTGTCAGATTTTCTTATGCATGGCACAACCAGCTTCTGGTAGAGGAAGCTGTTGTATGTTATGTCCAGCCCGTGTATCGTTGTCACCACAGGTTTTCTCTTGAGAATCCTGATGAGCGGAGCCATCAGGGCCGTAACTCCGTCACCAAGGTGGTAGACATCCGGGCTGCAGGAGAAGAGCCTGAATAACGCTCTCATGAAGAAGAAGGGAATGTTCTTCTTGCCTTTTGTGTTTACGATGACTCCTGTGTCAGGCTGCTTTCTTCTCAAGTGCTTGACAAGGCTTGAAGCATAGTCCTCCATACCCCCCACTACAGGGGGGTAGGTCCTGCATATGAAGCACACCTTCATTTTTTATTCTCGTCTCCGCTGTTATAAAGCCCTCAGTTTTTCCTCTTCTCCTTGCTGCTTATTATCATCTCCCCTATAAGCCCTATTGAGAACGTCTGTATCCCCACTATCATAAGAAGGACTGATAGTATAAGAAGCGGCCTGTCCCCTATGCCATGGCCCATGCACCACATCACCACAAGATAAACTCCTGCTATGAACCCTGCCAGGGCCAGAAGTATACCCATCGGGCCGAAGAAATGAAGCGGCCTCTCAGAAAACTTGTTAAGGAACTTTATTGTTATAAGATCAAGAAATCCTTTCATAAGCCTTGTCACCCCGTACTTGCTTTTGCCGTGCTTCCTGGGCCTGTGCCTCACCTTTACCTCTCCAACCCTGAAGCCCATCCAGTTGGCGAGGGAGGGTATGTACCTGTGCAGCTCTCCGTAAATCCTGAGGCTTTCCGCTGCCTCTCTCCTGTAGGCCTTGAACCCGCAGTTTGAGTCATGCACCCTGACTCCTGTTAAGAGCCTTGTCAGGAAGTTGAAGAATCTTGAAGGAAGGGTCTTTGTGAGAGGGTCATGTCTCCTGAATTTCCAGCCGTTGACAATGTCATACCCTTTTTTTATCTTGTCAAGGAACTTCGGTATCTCCCTTGGGTTGTCCTGCAGGTCTCCGTCAAGGGTGAATATTATATTCCCTTTACTTTTCCTGAATCCTTCCATGAGAGCGGCAGACTTTCCCCTGTTCCTCCTGAATGAGACCGCCTTTACCCTGCTGTCCTTTCCTGAGATTTTTGTTACTGCCTTGCTTGTGCTGTCTATGCTGCCATCATCCACAAATATTATCTCGTACTTTTTCCCCATCCCCTCAAGCACGTCTTTCAGCTCCCTGTACAGCAGCAGAACATTCTTCTCTTCATTATAGACCGGTATGACTATGCTGAGATCCATTGCAACAACCAGGGGATGAGATTAATACTGTATTTAAAAAGGTTTTGGAGCTTTAAATGTTTCTTCATTAGGTTGTGAATCCTGGCCAATAACATTCCATGGGTTATGCAAAACTTTTAAGCCTTCCAGAGCATTATAATCTAATATTAATTCCTCCTGGATGTTGTATAAGTATATGAATCCTCCTAATTTCTCCACCAGAACGGCATTACTCTGTTCACGCGTAGGCGGGATTTCGCTGCGCTCAATCCCACAAAAAGCGCAATTTAAAAGAGGCACTATACTTAAAAAATCTCCTCTAAGTGTTTTGGTTAATCCAGAGTTCTCCACCGCCCTCATCACAGTTACAGATGGACAAATCCCACCCCCCCTCCCCCTCACACATGCTAATCGCACCAACTCCACAGAGCGCAATTTAAGCAAATTAATGGGAGGGCTTATTAGAGGCAGGAGCTGGGAGCTGTGCTTTTTCAGAATCAGAGAACCTGCTGTCTGGTTGTGCAGTAAGGGTGGGAGGTACCAGGACGTACCAACTTAAGTATGATCTCACCAGGTTAGCGGGAAGCATCAGGAATAACAATCATAAACTCAATATTCCCAAGGAAGCACCAGGAGTTATAATCATAAATCTGTTACCCCTCTGGGAAGCCCCATGAAAAACTAACAAAACCACATCTTTTCCAGAGGGCGGAGAGTACCACAAGGAATCAACAAAAACATATCCAGAAATCATGAGATGCATTAGAACATGGCCTATTCAAGCATCCCTTCACTATCCAGAATCTCTCTCGCAGGCGGGTTTGTCACCACTTCCTCCCCAAGATCCTCTTCCTGATCATCATAACCTGCCTCAGCTGCAGAGTCAGATTTCCCGTCCCAGTCAACCTTCCATGTGAATATCTCCTGGCCTGTGAAGCTTTTCTGGTAATCAAAGAAGTCAAAGTGTTCAAGGCCTGCCCCATCAAAGTAGAACAGCCTCGTAAACATGCTTGCGCTCAGCTCCGGGAACATGAGAACTCCTGTTATCCTGTTGGGCCTGACTGAGAGCGCCATGGAGTAAGGGAGTGTGCTGTTTTTGAACTCCTTCACAGTGAATCCCCCCCTGCTGTTTATGTATGATAATGATTTCGGCCTTACCCTGCCCTTGCCCGTCTCTATGTAAGCGTCTTCTGAGGATACATTGACTTTTACAGGAAGCTGCTGCTTCTGAACATTAAATGTGCACATGATTGTGGTGTTGGACTCTTTTGAGCACTGGGTGTTTGAGATGTATCCCGGCCACGGGCTTATCCACGTGTTTGCGTCCTGCTCATTGGAGAGCGCCTGTATGTCATAGTAGGTCTTTTCTGCCTTCTCTCTTGAGTAATTGAATTCCTCCATCATTCCGCTGACAGCAGCATCCATCTTTTTCTTCCTGTAGTCCCTCCATATCTTTGCCTTGTCAAAGTCCCATGAGCCGAAGTGAGCCCACACTCCTGCCTTGCCCACCATGTCCTCGCTTGTTATGAAGAAATTCTCAGGAGGCTGGCAGTGCGTGTTTTTCAGTATCTTCTCAGCCTCTTCTTCTGTGACATAATCTGCAAGAACTTTTTTTGCTTCTCCCCTGTCCATCTTTATTATCTCATAGATGATATCAACTGACATCTTTGCCTTTCCTGTCTTGTTGTAGAGCAGCTCAAAAGCGCTGTTGGCTCCGCAGTCCAGCATTCTGAGTATGCCCACAGCCTCATCCTCATCTGATGTCAGGAGGGTCCTTCCTATCCAGTGCGCCTGCGGCTTGTTCTGGGAGGCCCCGTCAAACGTGACAGGCCTGTCAGCGATTGCCTTGAACCAGTGGCCGAAGTCCCACCAGGAGTTTATTATAGCGTCCTCGCTTGAATTGCCTTTTATGTTTGTGAGAGATGTGTGCCATGCGTCATTCATGCTCGGCACCTCATTGCCTGCTGTGTTGGCTGCAGAGCTTAAGGTTGGTATGAGGATCAGGAGGGGCGCTATTATGAATATGGCCTTTACTATGTTTATGTTCAGGTTCATCCCTTTGGAGACTATCCTGCTTAGACGGTAATACACAGCTGCTGCTACAACTCCGAATCCCAGCGCGTATGCAGGGGTGAGTATAATAGTGAACCTTATGCCTTTTGTGCTCGCATATAACGCTCCAAAGAACCAGAGGGCAAGGAGCACAAAATAGGCTGTTTTCCTGTCCCTGTTTTCAGAGCCTGTTATGTTCATGAGCACGAGGAACACCCCTGCAATGCCTATAATGAAGAGCAGCTTGCCTCCCATTGTGTCCATTATGTTGGAGAAGGTGGCCTGGTTCATCTCTGCGACAGTTGTGTAAACATTGGGCCATAATGTTGCCTTGGCAGCTTCCTTGAGCCGTATCACGCTCAGGGGCTTTTCTATGGCAGCTCCTGCAAAATTATTGGCGTTTGTGAAGAGCATTACAAAGAGCGCTGAGGAGATGAAGAATACCAGGAGTATGGCGAGCATGCTTCTTATTCTCCTGTCGCTCTTAAGGTCATTGAGAAGCCTCTTTTTCTTTACAAGGTATTCTGATATTATGAGGTAAGCAATGTAAATGCCTGCTGCTCCTATGACAAAGTCAAATATGTACCACCAGCCGTACCATGCAAATGCAAATATGCCTGTGCACAGTCCGGCGAGCCCGGCGTATGCTGCTTTTTTCCTGTAATCCCCTGCTTCTGCTGCCTCTATGAACAGCCAGAAGATTGCGAGGGGAAACAACACGGTGTATGCGTCTGTGTCAGAGAAGCCGCCCATTGTTCTGGTGAGGACAGCAGGATGCACAGCAACCACAAGTGACGCGAAAAATCCGGCTATGTTTCCGCCGAGCTTTCTGCCCACAAAGAAAGCAGGTATTACAGCGAGAGACATGAGCAGGACAGGCAGGAGGAAGAACGCCCCCATGAGGTTTGTTCCTGTTATTGGGTTGATTATCTTGTACAGGTATGCTCCAAGGTATGGGTGCAGCTCCCTGCTTACCGGCTTTCCCTCTGGGGCGAGCATGTGCATGTCATGGGGCGTGCCATTGACGAGCTTGTCACCCATGTGGCCGTGCTCAATTATGTCCCCTCCATACCTGTACCACTGGTATGGGTCTATGGCGAGGAGGTATGTCTGGCCTGTGGAATCCTGCATTTTTGACCTGAAATGGTTTGAGGTCTGCTCCACCTGATTCTCGTATTCGCTCCTGTGGGACTGTATGTAGTTGCTCAGCTCCTGCTGGAGTATCTGCTCCTTGTTTGAGGCAGGCAGGTTAGGGTACTGCCTGTTTATCTGGCCTGCGAGCTGTGACTTGTAGTAGCTCTGTACAGAATCCTCTGCCCACGCGTCTGTCTGGGGCAGGTAGAAAGTCTGGGCCCTGAAGAAGATGCTTAATGTGAGGGGTATGAGTATCAGCAGGAGGACATGATGCCTTTTTAAGAATTTCTTTGCGCTTTCCAGGTCTATAGAAAGGTCTTCCTTTCCCTCAGGAGGGCTTTCTGCTCCTTTTGCAGGCTTTTTCTTGAAGAAGCTGGTTATCCTGCTGAAGTCAATAGCAAGCTCATCTTCTTTTTTTCCGGCCATAAAAACCCCCTGGATTCAGTTTGTGAAAAAACAGAGTCTTTATAAATATTGTGCAATACAGCTGTATATCTCTTACTCACTTTATAGTAGCAAAAATCAAAAGATTTAAATATTAGTTATTACTTACCCATGGTAAATCAATATTGGAGGCCTAAAGGTGAAAAAATGGTGCTCGCAGACACAATAACCATTGACGAGATAATACTGCCCTCAAATAATCATCCTTCTGAGAATACATCCAGAGAGGCTGCAGGCAGCAGGCAACTTTCCAGAAAGCTGGCAAGAGGAGTCAAGAACCACATTCCTATATATTCCAGCCTTAAAAGAAATGATGCAGCTGTAAGAAATGCCCTTGAGGCCGTAAACTCAAAGGCAGAATGCGGACATATCAGCGGAGCAGACCTGTGGGAGGCTGAATTTTCTGCAGGTGTTAACAACAGGAGAACAAGAAAGGCATTGAGGAATATTGTTGAGGAAAATTATACTATAGACGGGCCAATAAAGAGCGCCCATGAGATAGACCATGTTCCAGGGCTTCTTGGCAAGTTCCAGAGGGGCCTTAACAATACGCTGGATGTCACAGGGCTGGATAATGTTCTTGGCCGCCTGGAGATCTACCAGGGGGTTGACAAAGGGGACACATTTAGGAGGAATTATGCAACAGTCAGCGGCGAGACATCAGCATTCTTCAGCGGCTCGCTTCTTGCAACAGGAGGCGCTATGATAGCAGGCCTTTACGCAGGAGGAACTGCAGTCCAGGGGATTTCAGAAGCAACAGGCTCGGATGCAATCTCGGATGTTTTTGGATATACCCTTGCAGGAGGAATGCTTGCTGTAGGATTGCTAACTGGAGATGTTCTAAGCGGAGCAAGAGGCACGGGGATGATCGCAAACCAGTATGCTGCAAAAAAATCAAGAGGAGACACAAGCACCACACTTGGAAAAGTATCAACAATTCTTAAGCCCGCCCTGATGCTGAGCACAATCGGGGCAGTTGGTTTTGGCATGGCAGGATGCGACTATGATGCAAGTGCATCAGAAACAGGAGATGGAACCGGAGATGGCTCTCCAGGAGATACCGATTATGGAGAAACTCCGGAAGGTGACACTCTTTTTAGAGAGATGACAGGGAAGAATTCTGATCCCCTGTGGGCGTTGCTTGCAGAAGCTGACAAGAATAATGATGGGATAATAACAAATCATGAAGCGGACGATTTCCTGAAGAACAGCCCTGCGAGGAGGCTTGCAGAAACGAGGTACAGCTCTATAGGTGATTTCTCTGATTTTGACAGTGAGCAGGGACTGAGCGTTGCTGATGCGAAAGCATACATGGGATCGTTCCATAACATGGCTGACCTGAGTCCAAACGAGCCATTATGGGGGCTTATGGCAGATGCTGACATTGACAATAACGGGATCGTAACCGAGAAAGAAATAAACAAATTTCTTGAAGGAAGAAGTGATGCAGAACATTTAAGGGCAAGATATAATCATCTTGGTGACTTCAGGCTCTCAGATGATGCAAAAGGAGTTAGCATTGCTGACACGCAGGCATTTCTTGATGATTATCACAAGGCTTACCAGAATAATTTCGGCAATCATCAGAGAACCTTCCATAATGTTGGAAACCTTAACCTTATAGACATAGACAATGACGGAATAGATGATTATCTGCATTTCAGCCTTGACAACACTGATGCCAAAACAGCAGAAGTGCTTAAGAGACTCTCGCAGGATGAGAGCATAGGCTACCTGCCTGAAGGGAGCGATGCTGTGGTGAGGATTTTCAGACACGGCGACGGCACCCCCATAGCAATAGCTGATGTCGGAGAGAACGGTCTTGCTGACGAGATGACCCTGAGAGAAGGGCTGAAAATGTCTGAAAGGGATATAATAAACGGAATAAGCAGTGGAAACCTTGTTGCAGAAGCCTCGCTGATTGACAGACAAGGAACATACCCTGAACTTGGAGAGACAGACTGTTATAATGATGATACTGTGCACATATTTGACAGGAAAGGAAGCTGGGACCACAGGCAGCCAACAGAGGTGGTTCGCCTCCCCCCAAAGCCTGAGCCAGAGCCAATAGTGAGCGGGCCTTCTGAGCCATTGCCTAAAAGTGACATAACATACACCACAGACAGGGGCTGGGAAGGTCTGGAAGGCAGGCATCCTGCAGACAGCCTTGAAGGGAAGACTATGGTCCTGCACTCAGGAGACATGGTCGGAGTGGGCCCTTCTGAGGAGGCAGCAGCTAACGGATATGACACTCAGACAATTGTTGAGCATTCAGATGGCGAGGAAGTTTACGGAAAGAAAACACTGGGCACCAAGGCAAGGAACATATTCACCCCTAAGGAGAATGAGTGGTATAGGTACAAGATTGCAGAGCACCAGGACGGCACACATGGAGAGCCTGTGGTGCTCAACGGAAACAACGGCATCTGCGGCAATGAGTCAGGCCATCCTGATGAGGTAAGGTTCAAACATGTAGATCATAAGATTGAGGGAGGCTACAGGCCCCTTGGCAAGGGACATAGTATGCTTGGAGGAGTTGAGGTCAGCGAGGGAGAGAACAATTATAACCTTCATACTAATGTTTGGCACGAAACAGACGGCTCACCAAAGGTTGTTGACAGGCATGACCAGAGAGTTGAAGTTGATCCGATGAGGAACAGCACAGCTGCTGCTGCAGGAGCTGTAGTCGGCAGCGCGGCAACAGCAGGCGCTTATGAGGCACTCGGGCCTGCAGAAGGGGCTACAGTAAAAGTAATTGAGCAGGGAATGAAGGGCGGCCAGCACGGCGGCCAGGGCTTTTAGTGCTGATTATAATCCACCCATGCAGATATTAAGGGTGTGTTAAAAAGAAGGGCAATAATATGAAAAGAATAACCAGACTACTGGCGCCTGTATTTCTGATGATCATTCTAGCTGCAGCTGTTGCAGCATCTGTAAGCGTAACCTACAACTTCAGGGATGCCCAGTCAGGGAATCCTGTTGATCATGTTGATGTTCTCGTCTACCCATGCCTTGACAGCGGCTGCGACAATCTTGACCTTGACAGCCCGCTTCCTGGCAGCGGCGATTCAGGAGCAAGATCTTATCTTACAATAATCTATCCCACAAGCCTTGCCACGCAGCACGGCTACGCAGCCTACTATTTTGCAGACGGCCATGTTCCAATGGAGTACAGGGCAACATGGCACGGCACAGGCTCAACAAGCTTTGACATAGCGTTCACAAAAAAGGCTGACTGCTCCTCGCCGATTCAGGATTTTAATGTCAATGTGGACTCAGGCGTAGCGAGCATGACAGCAGGGGTGCAGAGCGCATTCAATGAGATAGACAATAATGTTGGTTATGTTCCTGAGGATTACAGGGAGGATTTCTACTCCTCAGAGGTTGAGGCTGAGTTCAGGATTTATGACAGCAATAATGAGCTTGTGTTCCAGGACACAGCATATGCGAACATATTCATGGACTCAAGCGTTTCTGTCTCAAGCAGCGAGATCTCTCTTGATCCGGGAGACTACAGGGCAGAGATAGAGACAACAGTTCCTGACAGCCAGTGCTACAACACAATAAGCGTGATTGAGGAGGAGGAATTCACAGTGGAGGAGGCTCCTCCGGCAGCCCCCCTGAATATCAGCCTTACAGCAGATCCGTCAGAAGGTGAAGAGCCTCTTGATGTCATCCTTAACTGCACTGCTGCTGGGGGAGAAGGGCATTTTGATTATTCATTATACGAGAATGGAAGCCTTTTCTTCAGCACAGAAACAGGAAGCAGGCAGCTTTCCATTAACAGGGTGTTTTCTGAAGGATTGTACAACATCACCTGCTCTGTTGAGGATTCTGCAGGAGAGGAGGACAGCGGCAGTGTTGCAATAAATGTTACAGGAGAACAGCAGTTTCCCCAGTGCTCTGACGGTATGGACAATGACAATGACGGGCTGATTGATTTCCCTACTGACCCTGGATGCGAAAGCCCTGAAGACGATGATGAATCAGACGAGGAGCTTCCTGAGTGCTCTGATGGAGTGGATAATGACAATGACGGGCTCATAGATTATCCTGAGGATCCTGGCTGCGAGGATGAGCAGGACGATGATGAATCAGACGAGGAGCTTCCCCAATGTTCTGACGGCATTGATAATGATGGTGACGGGCTTGTTGACATGGATGATCCTGACTGCCTTTATCCTGAGGATGATGATGAATCAGGGGAGAATGAGACAGGGGCGCCTGAAGTTGCCCTTCTTTATCCTTCTGACTATTCAGTCTTTAACACAAGCAACATAACATTTGCTTATGGGGTCCATGATGACAGTTCAGAAGAGCTTGACTGCACACTTTACACCAACATAACAGGAAGCTTTGGGCCTGCTGCAGAGCAGACCACGCAGAACCATTTCATAGACTTCTTCAGGCTCAATAACATATCTGACGGAACATACACCTGGAATGTGCTCTGCAGTGACGGAACAGCATCATCATTCGCTCCAAGAAGCCTTGTTTTCACAATAAGCACATCCCCTTATGAGGACATTCCTGCAGAGGTTAACATTACAGCAGATCCGTCAGAAGGTGAAGAGCCTCTTGAGGTTGATTTCAGCTCAAGCTCCGCAGGCAACAGCCCAATATCATACTCATGGGATTTTGGAGATGGAAGCACATCAGGCCAGGAAAACCCAAGTCATGCATATGAAAGCTCTGGCGCTTACACAGCACACCTCACCATAACAGACGCTGACGGCGACACAGCCTCTGATTCAGTTGTGATAACAGTGGAAGAGGCAGGGGAAGATGAGGATGAAGAGCCGGAAGAAGAGGATGAGGATTATGAGCTTTACATTGGCAGGATACTATTGTACTCGCAGTGTGTTGACGAGTACGGCGAGAATCACGTAAGGCCAGGAGAGGAGCTTTTTGTTAATGTGTATTTTGAGAACACAGGTGACAGGGAACTTGAGAGGCTGGAGTACAGGGCGCTTGTCATGGGACTTGGTGTTTCAGACAGCACAGTATTTGACCTTGGTGAGGGAGAAAGCACAACAAGGCAGCTCAGGATTGATATTCCAGAGGACTCAGAGCCAGGAGTGTATGATGTGCAGATTACAGCACATAATGAGCAGGTTAGCAGGACAAAATACAGGCCCGTGTTTGTTGTTGAGGAGCTGGGTTGAGGCGCGCAAAACAGGCAAGGGTGTAGTATCTATATAATAGTTAAAATGATTAACTACTCTACTATGCTAAAATAATCGAAACATTTAAATACAAGTTGCGATTACCAAGCAACTAAAAAAAGGATCTTGCGGGGTGTTTCATAAGCGATTATTCAGTCATAATTAGCTTTATCAGCTGATTGGAGGTATTAAAATGAGTGGTAGTAAAATGAAGACAGCATTTGTTTTGTTCGCGCTTCTAGCTGTGCTGTTGTTTTCAAGCACTGCACAGGCCATTGAGTATGAGAACAGGACAGACGGCAACTTTACAAGAAATGATAATGAGGACGTTCTTAACCAGGGAGACCTTCCTGATCTGAGCGTCATCTGGGTAAAGATTAACGGCGACATTGTTGAGAACGGCGATGAGATAAGGCTCAACCTTGAGAGAGACCAGGAGGTTGAGGTGAAAGTAGAGGTCATGGCCAACAATGATGTTGATGACGTGACAGTTGAAGCCCAGATATTCGGGGATGAGCATGAGAACATTGCTGACTCCTCAAAGACATTTGACGCTGAAAACCAGACCCTTTACATAAAGGAGCTTGATCTTGAGCTTCCGGACCTCATGGAGAGGGATGATTATGACCTTAGGGTCACTGTTGCCGGAAGGACAGGCGCTGTCAAAACATACAGCTACCCCCTCAAGATTGACACAAAGAAGCACGCAGTCCTCATAAAGGATATCGTGTTCAACCCAAGCAATGAGGTTAAGGCAGGAAGAGCCCTGCTCACAACCGTGAGGGTCAAGAATGTGGGGTCAGAGGACGAGGACAGCGTCAAGGTAAAGGTTGAGATACCTGACCTCCACATACAGTCAGTGGATTACATTGACGAGCTTGAATCAGAGGACTCAGTCTCCACAGAGGAAATGTACATGAGGATACCTTCAACAGCTGAATCAGGAGATTACGAGGCTGTGATTACTATAGAGTATGACGACGGCTATGAAGAGACAGAGAAAAGCGAGATGGTCTCTGTGGTTGGAGAGGAAACACCAACCCAGCCTGCAGAGAATGAAACACCATCAGGAGAATCTGTCAAGATAACAGCAGGGCCCCAGACTCAGGACACTGTAAGAGGCCAGGGAGGAGTCATCTACCCTGTTTCAGTCACAAACCCCGCCTCAGAGGCAAAAAGCTTCTCATTAGGGGTTACAGGGGTTGAGTCATTCGGCACAGTCAAGGTAAGCCCAAGCACACTGCTTGTTGTTGAGCCCGGAAAGACAGAGACATTCTATGTCTATGTCTCAGCAAAGGAGGACTCAACACTCGGCTCGCACACCTTTGGAGTGCAGGTCAAGAAGGACGGCAATGTGCTCAAGGAGTTCCCCCTCAGCACCAACGTGGTAGAGGGAGAAGGGCAGGACGATACAGGATGGGACAGCGTCAAGAAAGGCCTGCTCGTGGGGCTTGTAGTCCTTATAGTGCTGCTTGTCATCCTGGGCCTCATAATCGGCTTCAACAAGCTGAAAGGCGGAGATGACGAGGAAGAGCTTGAGGAAGGCGCAAGCCAGACTTACTACTGATTTTGTTTTTTATTCCTTTTTCTTGTTATTTTATTCATATGGGCTAGTGGGCGGGCTTCTTGGTGAGATAAGGGAAACACCATGGTTAAGAATCTAATCTATACTATTATTAATTCCTCCTGACATATCCTCCACCCCAGTCGCGATTACAAACTGATTTTTCCCGCCCACCTCCCCCTTCAACAGCTTGAGAGCACCAACTCCACAGAGCGCTTTAAGCATATCATTGGGTGGGCTTATTAGAGGCAGAAGCAGAGAGTTGTGATGTCTGAGAAGCAGTAAGCCTGCTGGGTGGTTGTGCAGAGAGGGTGGGAAGTACTATGATTAAAAGCATTCCCAAAGTATTTTGATTAGTCCAGACTTAACCGCCGGAAAGGTATTACTCAGTTCATGCGCAGGTGGGATTAAGCGCAGCGAAATTCCACGAAATTGAGCATCTTCTAAGTGTTTTGATTAATCCAGAGTTCTCCACCGCCCCAAACACAATTACAGAGGGACAAATCCCGCCCTCCGTCCCCCTCACACATGCTTATAGCACCAACTCCAACAGAGCATTTTAAGCATATTACTGGGGGGGCTTATTAGAGGCAGAAGCTGGGAGTTGTGCTGTTTCAGAAGTAAAGAACCTGCATGATGGTTCTAGAAAAAGGGAGGGAAGTATCATGAGTCATTAACACAAAATCCTCTCTGAGGAGGGAAGTATCAGGAAAAATTGACTCAAACACCCCCTCGCCTAAAGGGCGGGAATTACCAGGAGTTATAAGCATGGATCTATTATCCCTTGGGAAGTATCAGGAGTCATCAACACAATCTAAGACAGCCAGCACCCTAAAAGATTAACAAAAACACCCCCTGCATCATCCCATCATCAATAATTTTTTATATGCCTTGCATAATCTTTTCTTCATGGCAGTAACCAAGGCTGTTGTGCTTGCAGGAGGCCTCGGAACAAGGATGAGGCATCTTACCAATGACGAGATTCCAAAGGCGCTGGTGAAGCTGAACAGCAGGACAATAACAGAGATTGTGATTGACAATCTTAAGCGAATGGGGATAACTGATGTCTTCCTCTCAATAGGCCATCATGCCGGCAAGGTAAAGGAATACTTTGGTGACGGCTCAGCTTTTGGGGTGAGGATGGGCTACATTGTTGAGGAAAAGCCTCTTGGAACAGGAGGGTGGATAAACCTTGCGGAAAATGGCAAGTTCAAAGAGACTTTCCTTGTCTGCAATGGAGATGACATACTTGATCTTGGAAAGGAAGGTCTTGAGAAGTTCCACAGGCTCCACAAGAAGAGCAGGGCCGCGGTATCAATAGTCCTTACAGAGACAGAGAATGTCAGCGAGAAGGGGGTTGCTGACCTTGAGGGCAGCAGGATAAAAAGGTTTGTTGAGAAGCCCTCTCCTGAGGAAGCTCCATCCAACCTCATAAGCACAGGCAATTACCTCTTTGAGCCTGAAGTCCTCTCACTCCTTCCCCGCAAAAAGATTATAAGCCTTGAGAAAGACCTCTTTCCCATGATAGCAGCTGCAGGAGGGCTGTACGGCTTCAAACTCAATGCGGAATGGTACAGCATAGGCACAAAAGAGGAGTATGAGATGGCGAGGATGAGAGAGAAATAATCATCTCTTTTTGAGCAGGCCTTTTTAGTTCAAATATCTGGACTTTTCTGTTCAATCAGTTAAACAGTTGTTTTAACACTAATTTTTTATAGCCAGGGCTTTGATATGGCCATATGCATGATGCTGCCATAATCGGAGCAGGCCCTGTGGGATGCTACCTTGGATATCTTCTCTCAAAAAGGGGCATTGGTAATTCCATTGTTGAGGAGCACAATGAGGTAGGCAGGCCAGAGCAGTGTACAGGCCTCATAAGCAGGAACATAGAGGGGTTTGTGCCTGGCTCATGGCTCAGGAAGGCTGTGCAGAATCGCGTTAGAGGAGCTATCATAAGCTGCGGAAAGGCCAGTTTTGAGGTGTCTGGCTCTGGACCAATGGCTTATGTGCTTGACAGGACTGCCTTTGACAAGGCAATAGCTGAGAAAGCCAAAGAAAGAGGTTCTGACCTTGTTCTGGGCCACAGGTATGTTAATCATAAGCAGGCTGGAAAAGAGCTCCGGATAGGCCTGAAAATGGGCTCTAAGACAGAATACCTAAGGGCCTCTGCGCTTGTGGGAGCTGACGGACCAAACTCAAGTGTTGCAAGAAACTCAGGCCTTTACAATGGAAGAAGGTTCTGGACAGGAACGCAGGCAATAATAAGGTCAAAGAAAGGGGGTTTTGACACTGGCAATGTTTATGTTTACCTTGACAGGAGGTATTCTGACGGATTTTTTGCATGGCTCGTGCCCATTAATGAGGAGAGGGCTAAGGCAGGGCTTGCCTCTTTCTCGCAGCCTGCGGGGCACATGAAAAGGCTTTTAAGAGATAAGCTTTGGGGCTGCAGGATTGAGTCAAGGTCAGGGGGCATCATTCCGGTATACAAGAAAGCTCAGGTGCAGAAAGATAATGTGTTTCTTGTTGGAGACGCTGCAATGCAGGTCAAGGCAACATCAGGAGGCGGTGTTGTTAACGGCTTCATGGCAGCAAAAGAGCTTGCAGGGGTGATTGCTGAAGGAGGGAGTTATGAGAGCAGGATAAGGCATGTGAGGAGGAACCTCAGGCTGCACCTTCTTATAAGGAGAAAGCTGAACAGGATGAGCGATGAGAGGAAGGAGAGCCTGCTGAGGGACATGGACTGCGGGGCTGTAAGGAAAGTGCTCAGGGAGAGGGGGGACATGGACTTTCCGAAGAGGTTTGTTTTTAAGCTTCTTATGGCAAGGCCGCGGCTTTTGAGGCATGTGCTGTAAAGTTCTCATTGGTAATGAAAGGATTTGTATAATGGCAATGAAAAGATTTATATAATAGTAATGAAAACTTTATAATATGCTGCTCAGGAAAACACTGCATGACATTGCAGAAACCCAAAAAAAAGAACTCTCAGGGAAGGAGAAGGGAATCCCCAGGGAGAAGGATGTGCTTCTGGACATGAACTCGCACCATGCACTTGTCATATCAGGCATAAGAAGATGCGGAAAGAGCACCCTCTTGAGGCAGGTGATGGACAGACAAGAGAATGCCTGTTATTTCAACTTTGAAGACCCTCGGGCAGCAGGCTTTGAGGTAAGCGACTTTGAGAAACTAGAAGAGGCTCTTAAGGAGGTATACGGCCAGAGCAGCAGGTATTTCTTTGATGAGATCCAGAATGTGGAAGGCTGGGAGAGATTTGTGAGAAAACTTCAGGACCAGAACAATAAGATCCTTATCACAGGCTCTAATGCATCCCTCCTGAGCAGGGAGCTCGGAACCAAACTCACCGGAAGGCACCTGACATATGACTTGTTTCCATTCTCATACACAGAGATGCTCAGGCTCACAAGTAAAAAGAACTCTCCCCATAGCTTTGAGGAATACCTTCAGAAAGGGGGATTCCCTGAATATCTCATGTATAATGACGAGGCAATACTCCAGCAGCTCTTCAATGATATAATCTCCAGGGATATCATAGTAAGGCATGGCATCAGGAATGAGAAGACAGTCAGGGATGTAGCCCTTTACCTCCTCAGTAACACAGGGAAGGTGTTCTCATACAACCAGCTTAAAAAAATATTCGGCATGGGATCAGTGAATACAGCAATATCCTATGTTTCATACTTACAGGACAGCTATCTCCTCTTCACAATCCCTGTTTTCAGTCGCTCTCAGAAAAAGCAGGCAGTCAATCCCAAAAAGGTGTATGCTGTTGATACAGGAATTGCGAGAGCTAACTCCCTCTCTTTCTCAAAGGACAAGGGGAGGATGCTGGAGAACATAGTGTTCCTTCATCTCAGAAGGCAGCACAGGGAGATATACTATTTTAAGGGGGATAATGAATGTGATTTCCTGGTCAGGGAGAAAGGAAGCATAATACTGGCTGTCCAGGTATGCTATGAGCTCAATGAAGAGAACAAGGAAAGGGAGATTAAGGGCTTGAAAGAGGCTGTTAAAAGCACAGGGGCAGGGAGAGGAATCATAATCACAATGGACCAGAAGGACAGGATAGGGAGCATAGAGGTCATGCCTGCGAGGGAATGGATGCGGCAGCATAGGGTATAGCCAAAAAGCGGAATGTAAGGCCATAGATTCTTTGGCATTTTGTTGCCAATAATTCCATTTGTTTAAAAAGGGTGCAGGAAATGATTCTATCTTCCCTGAAAAAAAGGTTCACAACCCCAGAAACATACTAAAAATGTCAAAAAGTGTTGCAAAACAAAAGATTTTTAAAGCTCTCGGCCCTTCTTCATCTGGAATCAGGGGGTTTTGAGAGGGCAGAACCCATTAAAAAGGTGTTGAACATGGGAAGTCACTGCGCCAAATATGACGATGATGTGGACATTCTCTCTTTGAGAAAAAAAGGAGCTAGAACAGACCACTCTATTAATGATAGAGACATCTGCATCATTGATTTTAATAAGAATAATGAGGTGGTCGGTCTTGAATTTCTGGATTTCGCAGACACATTCAACATTCCAAAAAAGGTGCTCAAAAACCTAGAGGGGGTTGACACAACCTTCAGATACAACCACCAGGAAAAAATTATCTTTATACTCGTGCAGCTTGTTTATAAGGAAGAAAAGGAAAAGATCCAGCTGCCTGTCACTGCAGACCTGGGAGGAAGAGATTTCACTGGAAAAATTGTTTCCTCCTGCGCTGCTTAGATTCTTTGACATATGTATAAACTTCTATCATGCCCTTTTCCGGCTTGTCAAACTTGAGAAAAACCTCAACATCATAATTTGAGGAATGTTTGACCCTGACCGCAAGCCTGCCTTTTTTAGCAGGCCGGACATAAAGAATCTTGTCCTTCTGAAAGATTTTGTAAATCTCCTGAATGTTCGCTCCCTTGATACGCAAAAACTTGTCAAACTCCCTCTTCTTGATCTACTCCCTCCATTCAGATTTTGCAGGATAGATATCCTTCTCTGGCTATTATTTCATCAGATTTCATCAACTCCCTCTCTTTCCCCCTGGGTTTTCTGCATTTCAATCAGAAACAGAAAAGGGGCTTTGCCTCCTGCTCTATCCTCTTTGTTGTGGCTGAATCTGTGAATGACTCCCTGCATTCATCGCATACATCTGCCGGAAATTCACCCAGGTAGACCCCGAACATGTATTCCTTTGTTTTTCCTTTTTTCAGTTTTCCTTTGCCGCATATTGGACATTTCATTCTTACCGCCTTGGCTTTCCTGGTTACTGAGGGCGTATGATTTTTGAATTAGGACTGGAAACCGCCTATGAATCTCTCAGGATACTGTTCTAAAAGCAGCAGAAACACCGGAAGGGGGAAGGTCCTGCTTCCGAAAGTATCCCTGCTTATCATAAAACCGTTGCTGAACTCCTGAAGCGTTTTGTAATGCTCTGGCTTTATCTTCTCCCTGTACTTGATCTCAAAAGCGGTTTTATTGCATACAAAGTCAACCTCTTTTGTCTTGGCCTTGTTGGTCCAGTAGAATACCATGTCCTTGTAGTCGTAAATATTGGAGCTTGTATTCCTGTACAGCATGCTTATGAGGTGGTTAAGCACGACCCCCTCTGATATCTTGTGGATGCTGGAGTCAAGAAACTCCTGATAGGCGCTGAAATGGTTCTCTGAACCAAACGCCCACTTGTAGCAGGCTGACAGGATGAAAGGGTCTGAAAAGTATATCTTCTTGGATCTTGGCGCGTCAGCCACCTTCTTGTTGTAGTCCATCCTGTAGACAATCTCAAGAGCAAACATCTCCTCCAGGGCATTGGCATATCTTGACACAGTGTGGTGGGATTCTATTTCAGTGCCTGACCTGAGGGAGAACCATGATATTTCACTGGAGTATGATTCTATAATTTTTCTTATCATCTGTTTGGAGAAATTCTCCTTAAGCCCCCATCTTGCAAGATCTCCTATGATCCACTTAAGGTAAACATCATATGAGGAGTCGGATATGGTGCCTGAGGTCTGGAGCTCATTAATGTTCCTGAGAAAACCCCCTGTCATGAGGTACTCCCTGAAAGCCTTTCTGGCTGTTCTCATATTAATCTTCAGCATTGCAAGATCCTTGTCAAAATCTCCCTTGAATGTGAGATCGTTGCCTGTGGCCCTGAGATACTGAAGGAATGTAAGGGGCAGCATCACGAAATGCCTCTTGCCCTCATCACCCCTTCCTGGAAGCCTCTCAATGCTCCTGTTTATGTCAATGGAATGAGAGCCTGAAATCACCACGCAGCAGTTCATTAATCTCCCTGAATCCCAGAGGTGCTTTATGCCCCTCTGCCATTCCTCCACATAAGGGATCTCATCAAGGAATATATATCTCCTGCTTTCAGAATCAGATGTCTCAAGAAACAGCTCCACGACCTCCATGAGCTCCCTGAAGTCCCGCAGGTCATCGCATGAGTAGAAGAACACATTGCCGGGCTGGTCTGATCCAAGGATATCCCTTATAGCCTGTTTTATCCAGGTGGTCTTTCCCACCTGCCTAGGGCCTCTAACGCTGTATATCCCCTCATCAAAGGATTCTATGAGCCTGTAGTTCCATCTTACTCTCTGCTTTTTGAGCTTCAGCAGGTGGATGTCCTGCTCTATGAATTCCCTGTCCTCCCACCAGGGATTTGCATCCTTAAGCCTTGAGTAGTCCATTCCATGGTTTTGGATGATAGAATATATAAATTTTTTGGTATTCTGTTGCCAATAATTCCTGCTTTTTTGGCATTTTATTGCCAATAATTCCATTTCTTTAAAAAGGGTGCAGAAAATGATTCTATCCTCCCTGAAAAAAGGTTCACAACCCCAGAAACATACTAAAAAGCGTTGCAAAACGAAAGATTTTTAAAGCTCTCAGCCCTTCTTCACCTGGAATCAGGGGGTTTTGAGAGGGCAGAACCCATTAAAAAGGTGTTGAACATGGGAAGTCACTGCGCCAAATATGACGATGATGTGGACATTCTCTCTTTGAGAAAAAAAGGAGCTAGAACAGACCACTCTATTAATGATAGAGACATCTGCATCATTGATTTTAATAAGAATAATGAGGTGGTCGGTCTTGAATTTCTGGATTTCGCAGACACATTCAACATTCCAAAAAAGGTGCTCAAAAACCTAGAGGGGGTTGACACAACCTTCAGATACAACCACCAGGAAAAAATTATCTTTATACTCGTGCAGCTTGTTTATAAGGAAGAAAAGGAAAAGATCCAGCTGCCTGTCACTGCAGACCTGGGAGGAAGAGATTTCACTGGAAAAATTGTTTCCTCCTGCGCTGCTTAGATTCTTTGACATATGTATAAACTTCTATCATGCCCTTTTCCGGCTTGTCAAACTTGAGAAAAACCTCAACATCATAATTTGAGGAATGTTTGACCCTGACCGCAAGCCTGCCTTTTTTAGCAGGCCGGACATAAAGGATCTTGTCCTTCTGAAAGATCTTGTAAATCTCCTGAATGTTTGCTCCCTTGATACGCAAAAACTTGTCAAACTCCCTCTTCTTGATCCACTCCCTCCATTCAGGTTTTGCAAAATAGATGTCCTCCTCTGAATGTTTCTGCAATCTGGCTATTATTTCATCAGATTGCAGATCTTCCTCACTTTCATCAGTTGCTCCTTTCATTCTCTACCTCTCCTTCCCCATAGGGTTTTCAAAAATTCAGCCAGAAACAGAAAAGAGGGCTTGTCCCCTACTCTGCTTCCGCTAATCGCCCCCTTTTTCCTGAGTATTTTTATAAAATTTTGATATTTATAAATTTTATTACGGTCCCCTGTCCAGTGGAAAAATAGGATACTACCACAAACACCAGAAAAAAGCATTCACAGGCGGCCTCTGTTAAGCCTACTTTTTGCGATTCCCTGTATGCATCTGCCGGAAACATTAATGTTACATATGTCACAAGAATGTCACAGAAGCTGTTTCTTTCTTACCACATCATTTAGGGATGAGGGGTTTAAATCTTTGCATTAAAACCAGAAGAAGTAACAGAATGTGAGGCCAGCAATGATGGCCTGAATGACAGCAGAAAAGAGTCTATGCTGAAAGAGCTAAATGATGGTAAAGTGAAAGATATCCTGAGAGAGAAAGGGGATATGGACTTTCCAAAGAGGTTCATTGGAAGGGTTCTTTTGAGAAAGCCGGGATTGATGAGATTTATTCTTTAATAACATCTTATGCCATAAAGTAATATGCTATTGCAAAAGCAGCAAAAACACCCTGAAAGGCCCATATTGAGAGCACGATCTCATGCTCAAATGCCTTTTTCTTTGCTTTTCTTATGATGTATGCTGCAGCATGAGGGAGCGAGTACCATCTCCTGTACTTGTTCTTCAGGGAGTTGTCCTTCAGAACCTCTAATGTCCAGTCATGCACGAACCTGCCTCTTGATTTCAGTAAAAACTCTATGAAATAGGGTATGAAGAGTATTACAGCAAACTTCTCAATGTCAGCCAGAATGGCAACTATGGCTATTGAGGCTCCCACAGGATATGTCATTGAGTCTCCAGGGAATATGCTTGAAGGGTGGAAGTTGAAAACAAGGAAAGCTATGAGAGATGCTGCAATGCACAATGCTATTACAGCAGCCCAGCCATTGCCTGAGAGCCATGCTATTAAGCCTAAGGTTGAGAGTATTAAAGCGCCCATTCCAGCCTCAAGACCGTTATGGCCTGCGAGCATATTGAAGCCATTGGATGCTCCCACAATGCCTATTGGAACTATGACAAGAGAGTAGAGTATTCCGAAATCAACTGAGCCCAGGAATGGTATGTTCATGACATGATGGCCTGAGTTAACAACCATCAATGGAATAGGTATCAGTATTGAGAGTGCTATCTTCTGCCACTGCCTGAGACCTTTCCTCCACTCCAGAAGGTCATCAACAAGGCCTAATAAAAGGGCAATGAGTATTGAGCAGACTGCAGCGAGAAGGTAGATCATGAACCCGTTTGAGTGCTGGACAAAGGTCTTTATTCCGATGTAATAGAACATTCCCACCAAAGCTCCTAATATGACTATTACACCTCCTGCCTCTGCAACACTTCTTCTGTCCCTCTTGTGCACATCCCTTCCTGTGAGCCTGAACTTTCCAGCGCTCCTGATCCAGCCGGGAACAAGAATCAGGACTAGAATAAAGCTTATCAGCAGGCTTGTTATTGTCAAAAAGCTGGCCATGAGGCCATGGAGAGAGCAAGGGGTTTTTAAGGTTTGTGCGTTATGTGAGTTTTGGCTCTTTCCCCTGAAGTTTTAGAAAAATTTATATAGAAAATGCTCTCTATTTGCAGGAAATGGGTAAAAATAACTATCTTACAGCTGATGAGCAGAAACTCTGGAATGTCCTGAATAACAAGGGAATAATAGGCACAGAGCTGGCAGGCCAGGTATTCCCTGAGCTAAGTGAGAACAGGAAGGTCAAGCTGCTGAACAGCCTCTGCAGTAAAGGATACATTAAAAGGGCAAAGAAAGGTGTTTACTACAATCCTGAGAGGACAGGCAGCTTCTACAAGCTGGCCCTGAGGCTGCACAAGGGTTACATAGGCCTGCACTCAGCCCTGAAGATTCATGGGCTGACAGAATACGAGGATTTCACAATAATCATACTCACAAGAGACAGGTACATGAAGGTCAGGCTGGGGGATTACACCCTGAAATACATGCCTATAAGGCCCTATAATGGTATTGTGGAGAGGGATGGCATCATGGTCTCAACACTTGAGAAGACCTTCTTTGACTGCTTCATCAGGATAAGGCATGTGGGTTACAGTATCCTTACAAAAGCCATACACGACGCAGGCAGGATTAAGTGGGGGGAGTTCCTGGAATCCTTTTCAGGCGCTCCTGATGCTGCAGCCCAGAAAGCAGGCTATGTCCTTGAGATGCTGAAAAAAGAGACAGGATGCAGAATACCATCATATGTTTTCAGGGAGCTGTTGCAGCATGTTAAGCATCCTGTAAAGCTGGAGCATAACAGCAGGAAAAGCTCCTATGACAGCAGGTGGAAGGTGCAGGACAACATTGGAGAGAAAAGAATACTATCATGGTGGTACCAATGAACCTGAGGGAGCTGAGGCAGCAGGCTGCAAAGCATGAGCTATCGCTTAACTTTGTAGCCAAGGACAGCATGATAACCCAAACACTGGCAGCGCTGCAGGGCGCTGAAGGGATAGTGTTCAAGGGAGGCACAGCAATAAACAGGATACACCTCAAAAAAGCAGGAAAGATGCGCTTCTCAGAGGACCTTGACTTTGACATTGACTTTGCTGGCAGCGCGAGGGAAGTGATAAAGACCACGGACAGGATTGTCAAGAGCATTGACATCTTTGACTCAGTGGGAAAGCCCAGGCTGATGAAATCAACAATCCGCTACGACCTTTTCTACACCAACCCCCTTGGCCACAAGGACAGGATAAGGCTGGAATTCACAGCAAAAAAGATCAGTGAAAAGCACTCAAGGCAGGTGGTGAACTACGGGTTCGTGCCTGGTGACGCGTCACTGCTGGAAGTTTACGAGAAGAGCGTGTTTGTAAGGCACAAGACAGACTGCATCCTCACAAGAAGGGAGGGAAAGGACATCTATGACCTCTACTACCTCCTTGATGACAGCTCTGAAATACCAAAGAAGCTGGCAGATGCCCTGGACATGGACAGGAATGAGATAAGGCGGATAGCAGACGCGGCAAACCACTACATACCCGCAAGCAACAGGCCAGACTGGGAGCTGATAGTGGAGAAGCTGAAGGAGAAGGTCAGGAGCGGGTGAATTTATAACCAGACCATCTTATATACTCCTTGTATCTTTTTCTGATAAGCTCTCTTGTTGTTTTGTCATAATAATCCCTGTAATCCTTATGGGCTGGTTTCTTGTGCAGTTCATAGCTGCTTGCTTTTTTTCCAATCCATTCCTTTGAGAATTTCAATCCAATTTTTTGAAATATAATCTCTAAATCACTGCTTAAACTTTCTAGCTTTCCCACATAATCACATCTTATCTTACCATTACCATCCATGAGAAATTTATGGGGGGACTTCCAGTGCTTGTCAGCTCTTTCGTCACTACCCTCCTTTGTGTTAAGCCATCTTATGAAATCCTTGAATGTCATATTTGGGTTTAATCCTTTAAACCTGCTCAGGAGGTAAACCTTTTTTAACGCATTGATATTAACTACCCTTTTGTTATAGCACGATACTGTTCTGCTCCAGGGGTTCCTGATTATTGTGAACTTGAAGTAATTGTTATACTCTGGATTTCTTTTTAGTAATCTGCTGAGAGGCTTTTTTGTTATGTAAAAATCATCAAAATAATTTCTGAAAAGGTCAAGAAGAGTGGTCCTTCCACAAATGGGTATTGTTATGCAGACGAATCTGTATCTCTCTGACACTATTTTTTCTGATGAGTTGTATCCTATAAGAGGTATAAAACATTTTCTGGCTGTGATGTTAATTATCTGAAATATCTTGAACAATGCATTACGTAATGCAGGTCTATCTTTAAGTATAAAACTTTCTTTTATTCCAGACATTTTTTGCCGTCTCTGATATAACTCATATAATTTGTTAAGCATGGTTTTCAGGGAGAACTTTTCAGCCATTGCAAAGCCATTTTCTCCCATTTTCTTTGCCTTTTTGGGATTCTGCAGGAGGAAATATATTTTTTCTGCTGTCTGCTCCGGCTTTTTAGGCTGTGTTATGAAGCCGTTTTTGCTGTTGATTATTGCCTCTCTTGCTCCGTCAACATCTGTTGCAATGATTGGTTTTTTTGCAGCCATTGACTCTGGAAACACTCTTGGCAGGCCCTCCCAGAGGGAGGTCAGGACTGAGATGTCTAAAATCTGGATGATTTCATTAACATCATCCCTGAATCCCAGTATGTGGAAATTATTTACTTTCAGTTTTTTTATTAGGGATTCTGTCTGCTTTCTCAGAGGCCCGTCCCCAGCTATGATGAACTGGACTTCTGGATGCTTTTTCTGCACTTTTGAGGCTGCTCTCACAAAGTCAAGAGGGTTCTTCTGCTTGTCAAGCCTTCCTACCATGCCTACTACAGGCTTTTTTGGGTCAATGCCAAGCTCTTTTTTCTTCTTTTCCTTGTTTATATTTTTTGAGAATCTGCTGATGTCAATCCCGCTTCTTATTACAGTGTACTGGCTCTTCTTTCCTATGCTGTTTTTTAGGCCTTTTCTTATGTCCCTCTCTGAGACTGTTATGAGCTTGTGTGTGAATCTGGCGCAGATCCTTTCCAGGAGAATGTATATCTTCAGCTTCCACTTTGGAAGGTCAGGCCTGATACCCCAGCCATGCACTGTGTGTATTATTACTGGTGTTTTTGCCAGCCTTGCAGCAATCCTGCCTATTATTCCTGCAACAGAGGAGTGGGTGTGGACAATGTCAAACCTTCCTTTTCTTATGTGCTTGTAGGCTTTCAGCATGGCTGTGAGGTTTTTTATAGGCCTTATCTCATTGGTTATGCCTTTTATTACAGTGACATTTATGCCCCTGTCCCTTGCGTTCTTCATCAGGTTCTTCCTGCTGACAATGGGGCCTGCGATTATCTCAGAATGAACATTCTCCTGCCTATTAAGGTGCTCAACAGTGTATATTGTGTTCTGCTGGGCCCCGCCAACCTCAAGCTTTGTTATGATGTGAAGGATTTTCATGGTTCTATCCTGTTCTTTTCCAGCCATTTTGAAAGCACATAAACGTTCCAGAGCTTCTTTGAGTCATCCTCTCTGTTTTTGGAATAACTCCTGTAAAGTTTCCTAATCTCATTTTCCATTGATTTTAAAACTTATCTTTCAGTTCCTCTCTCTGAAATATCAAGGATGGACAGTCTGCGATGACCCAAAGATGCATTATCCTTCAAAAGGATTCCCTGTGGGTCAGGGCCCCTGTAAGATATGCACTTGTTCATAGAGGAAACAAGACTTTTCAGATCTTTCCTGTTGCTTAAGTCCAAGATGAGGTTTATTCCGCACATTTTTCCAGAAGATATATATGTTCTGTTGACAAAAACCTAAACACTGGTTTTCTTTTCTTTATCACAAGATTGTTCTTTTTTGCAAGATCCAAAATCTCATTGTGTGTTGCAGGTGAGGGCAATGTTTTGCCATCACGGAATAATTCTTTTAATGAATGAACCATCTTGGTAATAAAAGGAAGCTCCCCTACACTGAGTATTATGTAAGAAGAGCTGACTCTAGACAATTCCTTAATTATTCTTTTCCTTAATTTATGTGGCACCCTGTGAAGTAGTCTAAGGCAGATTACTATCTCAAAAAACCCATCTTTGTAACCTACTCTTGTAGCATCTAGGGTCTTTATCTCTTTTACTTGAGGTTTGATGTGTTCTTTTGGTATGCATGATAGCATTTCTTTAGATATATCTGCCGCATATATCAAGAATCCTCTTTTCAGGAAAATAGGAAAAAGCTTTCCTGTTCCACAAGGTATGTCTAGTATCCTGATTTTATTTCCTGCGTTGATGGAGTCTATCAAATCTCTAACAATTTTAATTTCTCTATATGCTACAATTTTATGCTTCAAGCGGCTTAAGTTTAGCTTTCCAGAATACTCTGAATGATATTTCCTTGCATATTCTTTATCCTGATACTTTAATTTGGTATCTTTTATGTAATCAAATTTATTATTTTTTCTTGGCATTTGTTCACCTCTCTCTTATAAAACCTGTCGATATAACAGCGCTTTATTAATTTTCTCATAGACCGTGTTTTGACTCTATGGTTAAGAGACAATATTGCATGATAATAGAATCTTAAAAGCTCTTTAAGTATGAATATTTGTAGCATGGGCTCATTTTCTTTCTGCCCGTATCCTTTAAGAAAGGATTTTTTATAAGCTTTATTAATCTTCAATCTGGCAAGGAATAAAAGCTTGTTCCAATATATTATTTTAGAGCTTACAATAAATCTTGCTAAATTCTCATAAACTGGAGCTTCTTTTAGCTCTCCAATGTCAAAAAAATATATGCATCTATTATTTGTGATAAAGTTCCTTATTTCAAAACCTTCTGCTGAGAGAGCGCATTTCACAATCTGTTTTTTTGAGTAGTGGATTACTCTTTTATCAATGTGTAGTTTCAAACTTTTAGAATATCTCATTATCTCTTCCGCAACTGTCTTACTGTTTTTCTTACTAACCTGTATTCTGTGCATTATATGTAAATTTTTACCAATTATCTTAAATACTCTTTCAAGATTTTGATCTCTTATCAGATTATTATTGAGAGTGACCTTGTATAAATTATTCCCCTCAACAAAATCAAACACTAAGCAGTTGTACTTTTTGACGTACTCTCTCAGTTTTGTAACTTTGAATCCTTTTGAGAACTTAATCCTTTCAGCTTTTTTATGGTTTCTAGCTTCAATTATTCCTTGTTCAATGTTCTTTTTTCTGTTCATACTTTTTTTAAGACTTAAATCCATCTCCATTTTTGGTATCTTCAAAAATAATTTTTTATCTCCTGCTTTTATATCTGCTACAAACGACCAATGCCTTCTTTTAAAAGATGGAATTGATTTTTTGATTATTCCATTTATTCTTTCCATTTTCAGATTATCCTTTTCTTAATAAGCCTGTCTAATGCTGGTATCTTTAAATGTTTTGACAGGTAATAACTGCCTAGGATGTACAATATGAATGAGTACTGCATCCTGTGCCTCATTGCAGCCCCCACATTTCCCTCTATTATGGAGCTTGCTGCAAATCCTGTCAGGAGTATTATAAGCATTAGGAGGGCCTGTTTGTCTCTTAAAATAGTTTTCTTGGACAGGAAGGCAAAAATCGTAAGCATTATCAGTATAGCGCTATCTACAAGCCCGAGCAGGTCCCTGGGCTTTTCTATCTGATGAGGAAGGGGAGAATATGCAAAATAGACAAACCTTGATGGTAGATAATACACAATATCTAAAAGAGTGTTATACTGATGGTGTTTTAGATACACTGATCTTCCATGAGACCGATAATCCCTGAACTCATCAAGCGTGTTTACAGGGGAGTCACCTCTTGGAAACATATATACTGTGAGATTTGATAAAAGAAAAATGACAAGGATAACAGCTGCGGCTATCAGCAGTACGTTCTTCCTGATATCCTTTATCTGGATGAACTTGTAAGCTACAAAGCCAAATGCTATTATGAGCAATGATTCCACTCTCAGGAAGAAGAGCAGCCCCAGGAATACAAATATTGATGGTCTGAGCGTGTTCTTTTTTGCCATATCCACAAGAAGGTAGATTATCTGAGTAGTTATTAGTAAGATTAAAGGATCTCTCGAGAAAACGCCATTCATGTAGGCTATATAAGGGGAGAAACAAAAAATTAGAGAGGAGATGATTGCTGTTTTTTTGCCGAAAACCCTGTCTGAGATCCTGAAGACATTGAATACTGCAAGGGCTCCCAGGAAAGAGTTGATTATGAAGAAGTTTATTATGAATGCTCCGAAGATTACAGCAAAGGGATAGAGCAGGATAAGGTATGGGAAGCTGGATGATCCTGACTGGTAGAAGACATTGGAAAGGTCCCCTTGTGTGAGCAAAGAAAAACGCGCTCTTTCAAGAATTGTCATGTAACCTACTGAAGTGCCTTTGGGCTCAAGTATGGAGAAACTATAATTCATGAGTTGTATGGCAACACGAATCAAAAAAGCAGCAATAACGATCTTATTTTTTGTTCTCCAAATTATCATAAGCAAAATAATAAAGAGTAGGATAGTGCACACCATTTGAAAACCAAAGAAGCTAGCAACTCCTAACAGAACACCTAAAAACAGGAGAACTATAATCTCATTAAATCTGTTTATATTTCTTACATAATTGAACATTCTTTTCATCAATATGCTGCCTCATCTATTAGCTCTTGTTGATATACTTTTTATCATACCTCTAATAAACTTAAAACCTTCCTCTGGAAATACTTTAAGGATGATACTCAATAACGTATAAATTGAAACAAAAACTGCTACTCCAAGGAATAGCTCTTGTTTGAAATAGTGGTTGCAGATAAGATATGTAATTGCTGTTATAATGGAGAATATAAAAAATCTTCTGAAAAAGACCATTTTATTAGTTATCTTTCTTAGTGTGTATATATATGATATAGAAGCCAGAAAAGTAAATGCAGCAACAGTTGCTATTGCGGCTCCTTTCGCACCCCACAATGGTATAAGCACAAAGTTTGGAATTATATTTATGGCCATAGCTATCCCATAGAATAAAGTGGCATAAGATTCATGTCCTGTATTGTTCATCAATATGGCGAAAAGGTCATGGTAAAATATAAGAAAAAAAGAGAATATCAATATTGATAATATGCCTGCGGCATCCGAATATCTCTCGCTAAATATCAAGATTATTATTTTCCAACCATAAACCAATATTATTCCTAATATCAAAAAACTTGTGTACTGAATAAGGGGGATTAATTTGTTAATCAATTCGTCTAATCTTTTTCTCTCTGATTTTTCGTAATAAAGAGCAAATCTTGGAGCGATGGCTATTGAAATGCTTTTTGATACATTGATTAAAGCCTGAATTATAAGGAAAGCAGAGGAGTACAACGCTACGGCGGAATCAGACACCATCTTTGAAATCATTATAACATCAACTTTATAGAACATAATAAAAAAAACCTGAAATAATGTAAAAGGCACAATTCTCTTTATTTCGCGCTTTACAGAAACTTTTTTTGCAACTAAAATGAGCTTTCTCAAAGAAACCCTTAATAGTTTTCTTTTCAATATGCTATTAACTAAAAGAGTGAGCAATGTGTTTGTTAGCGTTAGGAAAAGAAACAATAAAAGCGAACTCCAATCCACTATGTAAATAAATATGAAAAAAAGCAGAAATTTCGCTGAATAATAAAAGACCTGGTTTATGGACCAGTATTTGATCATCTCCTGTGAGCGAAAAACGATCATTGTTCCTCTGAGGAAACTCTCAGATATTACAAAAGCAAGCACCGTTAAAAATATCAGATTGAGGGTGTTTTCTAACAAGATGAATGTTATTAAGAATACAGGAGAAACAATTATTACTAATAAACTCCTTAAATAGATACTTTTATAGTAATTTTTACTCATGTCTTTTCTCCTTTTGGATGAATTAACAAGATAATATCCTGTCAAACCCATGTTTGAAAGGGCAATAAATATCAATGACAAACTGATGAAATAGGAATATTGGCCATACAAGTCCTTGCTGACATTCCTGATTATCAGCACATGAAAAAGAAACCCCATAAAAGCCACAAAAGCATTGGTGAACAGAGCATAAATCAGGTTTCTTTTAAGAGATATTCTGTTTTTTTGCATATTAACCACTGGTTATATATTTATTAAAGCTTATAAATCAGGAAGTTCCCATTCTCGAAAACAGGATTCTTTAGGAACTTTATGCCTTGTTTTCCCAATGTTTTCTTTAAACCTTCAAAATATTTCTTTTCCACAACAATATAATCTGCTTTATATTTTCTTTTCATCTCATAGGGAGTTAAACTAAAAACTTCATTAGATCTCATGAGGCCGTTTACTGGTGAATAATGGTATCCCCCTGTGTCCTCTTCAAAGTAATCTAGACCCCCTCTTTTCGTCATGATAAACCTAAAATAGAATTTATTGAGGTTATCCTTATCTGCATTGGATGATAAGACTACTGAAAGTTTACAGGGAACCGTCAATATATTGCTTTTTCTTACATTATTCCTAATCCATTCAACAGCCTCTTTCATGTTCTTGGGTATCATCGTCTCAGAATCAACAAGCTTGTTATAATTTATAACCAGAAGGTGTGATAATATAATCACAAGTTGTAGCAAAAGAACAGAGAATAATATATCTTCTCTTGACTTAGAGATATTAAAAATTATAAATGGGAATATGATGGAGTAGAAGAGAGAACTGTACTCAAAATATCTTTCAGCTTCTCCCATACCCTTAAAAACATATATTGAAGTTAATATGAAGGAGAATATTGAGGCAACAGTTATATCCCAGGAGAATAGCAGATAACTATTACTCTGAATTATTGACCAGATACCAGGGTAAAAAAACCTTATTATGATAAGGAAAACGACAACAGGGACGACTCTCAATGCCATTAATGGTGTAATCTTGAAATAGCACTGCATGATGAATTTTTTTCTGTCTCTGAATAAGTATACCGGAAGAAATAGTATATCTTTTATATTATTTCTTCCTGCTGAAGCTGTACACTTCTCATAGTTATTGAAGAACCATATCCTGTGATCCCACCAGTGTTTTATTATTGTCCATGCCCCTAATTTCGGAAAAGTATAAGCTATTATAATCAGGATAGTCGTAATAATCAAAGGGATAACCGAAAGCTTGATGAAAGCCAGAAAAAAAGAAAATAAAAGGATGGTCTGGAAACCAAACTTAGAGCTGAGTATCGCAAGGAGACCGAATATCACAGAGGGAAAAAAATAGACTGGGTGTATTAAATATCCCGCTCCCAAGCTGACAAAGTATAATGAAACAAAAAGAAGCCCCATGGACCTTCCCCCTATTGTTCTCATCCGAGCACTTGAAGGCAAAAGAACTGGGAGGGTCAAGAATACAAATGTGCAAATCAATGGCAGGCTAATTCCTGCAACACTATAATAAAACCCTCCCTCTAAATTTACAAATCTCGCAGTGATATAAACAAGCACGGCTGTTATTATATCATAAGAGGCGTTTAATACCTTTCCTGCTGTAATCCAGTATTTTTCAGGCAGTTTGCTTACTAGGAGATGGTTAAGCACTGGGTAAGCCCTAACACCCTTGACTATTGAGTCTTCTACCTCATAGTTTACCCATTTTCTTCCTTTCTGCTTTTTAATTAACCAGAAATGGACATATAAATCTGTGCCTTCCTTTGTTATAAAAGCAAGTCTCAATAGCAATCCAAAAGCAAGAACCAAAACTAAAAACAGTATTTCCATATCATGCCCCCTTCTCTTATCGAATTGTCTCCTTATTTATTATAACCTAATCTTTTCATCATGCGTCCTGCATATCTGCTAAACGATTCTTTCATATTATTATCCCATTTATCCCATTTTGGAAAGATATCTTTCAGGCCCCACTTTTCTTGTGCTGAGTTGATTCTTTCTTTGAGCATTTTGCTTATTATGTCTCTATTAAATCCTTCAAGCCCTGCAAAATTGAATATTTTTTCAATTTCTTTTAGATTTATGTTTGAGATATCCACAGTAATAAATCTGTCTTTATCCTTCTTCTCTATCTTTTTAAGTATCAGACCATTGAATTTTGCCCAGTACCATGATGCTTTCTCAAATCTTGTCAGACTCTTCCAACTATAAAATATAGTATCTGTTTTTTTTGGCCTTAGTCTTGCAAAATCCCAGAAATCTTCTTCAGGTTGCACTGTTTTTGGGTTATCTTCATCTTCAAATGTTCTGTAAAGATTCTTTCCATACTCATCATAATCCATAGCACTTCTTACTACATCTCTCCCATCTCTGATAACAAAAATGAATTTACAATCAAAGTTAGCCATCAGTTCATCTATAAAGAATAGATAATTAGGGTTCTTATCCATATATTTTTTCCCTTTAGAGAGAGTAGCCTTGATTGCCTTACTCTTGCTTTCTTTTATGTAATCTTTACTGCGAGGCATTCCAAACTCATAGTTTATCCTTGCATTTATGCAGAGTTTAGGTTCCTGTTCGGTAAACACCTCTGCATTAACTGCTGTATTGAGAATTTTTACCAGGGCTGTGGTGCCAGATCTGCTACAACCCACTATGAAAAAGATGTTGCATGTCATTTTCTTGCTAACACCTCAAAAGAATGAGTCATGCCTATATATGTTTCTGGAACTAAAGGGAGCGGTTCTCGGTCTTTTGTGCATAAGTGGCCGTCATAATCGATTCTTATATCATAAAAACCTATTTTTTGCATTATTCTCTTAGTCTTTTTTTTTGACATAACCAAGGCTCCGTTTTCCATAGAGAAACCTTCTCTTTTGTTCTTGAATGTATTCCATATTGTCTTTATAGCATACCATCTTGGATAAAAATCGCTGGTTGGATAAGGATTATTGATGATATCAGATATATACTTTCCCCAACTATTGGTCGTGAAGTACAATACTCCCCCTTTTTTAAGCAACCTGTAAAATTCTTTAAGTGTTTTTCTGTAATCAGTAAAATAGATTGAACTATAACTAAATATGGCATCAAAAGATTCTTCTTTCAATTCTGTATTAGTTATGCTTGATTTAATCACTTCAACATTGTTTATATTATTCTTTTGTGCTATTTCCTTGCATACATCAACTCTCTCTTGTGAAAAATCTATTCCAACCACCTTTTTGTTCATATCTGCAAGGGAAAAAAGCCACTGTCCGAAACCACATCCTGCATCAAGCACAGCGTTTTTATCTTCAAATCCAATCATCTTAATTCTTTCTCTGTATTTATTAATATTCTTTGAGTAAACTCTTTTAAGGAAAGACAAATCATTTTCACCTAATCCTTTAATCAGGTTCTTATTTATATCAATATTTACATGCCTCATATTTTAACTCCCAATTCTCTTGAAATATCAGGCAATGATTTAACCTTATCTCTATTTTTCTCCATGAATTCAATTAACTGACTAAATAGGGATTCTATTCCTTTCTCATTATTAAAGAACTTGTTTATTTGCTCTTTTTTTACAAGTTTTAAATCATGCGTTTCCTCTTTTAATTCGCTATATCCCCTGTAATCTTTTGAATTCAGGGCGATATGGATTGGGTGAAAGTTGAATACTTTCAACCCTTCCCTTTCTATTCCAAGCTCTTTTATGCCCCAATCTGTGTTTTCACCAAAAAAGAGGTCATCTTCAAAAAAAGTAGGTATTCTGAGAAGCTTTTTTCCGTCCTTGCAATTCAGGAAATGAGATCTTATATCTTGAGTCAGATGAAGATAGACTGAAAGGTCCACTCGTATATCATGGTCTGTACACAAATATCTTAAAAGGTCAGTATACTGATACAGGCAGTGAGTTCTTATGATGTTTCTCCTAGGAATTATGCTCTTCATTTTTTTCATTATTGAATCAACACTTTTTTTTTCTATTGAATTTCTTAAGAAATCAGGGTGGTATCCTATATCAAAGAGAGAAGGGTATTTTAATAACTTCTTGATAAAAGGAGTCTCATGGGTCACCAGCCAAGTTGATGGTATTTCTTTTTTAATCAGCCTGTCAGCTATATCTTCCATAATCCAATCAGGTGCCCAGTCCATGTCAAAAGTTAAAATTATCATTTATCTAAATATACACCCCTCTTCAATACCCCCTCCGGGACTTAAATAATCTAAAACCACACATTTATAAAATTATTGTTTATCTTTAATCCTCTTTTAAAATAGTCTAAACATCCCAAAGGCCATTTAAAAGCATTACCAAGCTCTGTTTTGCCCATATTTAGAAATATGCTTCTTCTGTAATTTTGATGAAGATTTAAAAACCTCAAAATGCCCCTAAGGGCAAAATGAGGCTCCAAAACACTAATGCGAGTGTAGTGAGCACTGGGGTTTAATTCCCCGACCTTTAGGTCGGGGAGGAGGTCATTTACGCAAAAGCATTTGGGAGGCCTGTATTCTTTGACTCCCAAAGAAACATTTTGAATGAGGCCAAAAAGAACGGAACATTTCCCACCATGAAATGGAATTTTATGGCAAATGTAGGCGAGTATAATTTTATGGTGGTTAACGGGAATGAGATAAATCCTGTGGGACTTCACAGCGGCAAACCAACAGATAATCAGATGGAATGGATCAAAAATAATCTGAGGAAATATAGAAACAAAACTCTCATTATGATATCCGAACCCCCTGTATTGTTTGATAGCCAAGGACGCAGGGCAATAGGATGGAGTAAGACTGAAGCCAGGACTGTTGAACACTGGAATGCAATGTACAACACAGATCTTGTGTTGCAGGGGGATTTTCACTATTATAAAACCCTGCATAGGAACGGCACATGGTACATGACATTAACCTCCCCTACAAGGCCATTTCCGAAATGGGACGGAAAAAACTATTATGCAGGGTTTGGATTTGTTAACCTGTCCAATAACAGAGCATCCTCTTTCGGGCAAGTTAATATTTTTGCTGTTGATGAGAGATATAACTATCCATCAACACTCTCTATAGATAAGTGGTACATTGATAGGGTCAAAAACACATACAGGATTGCTATAGACTGATGCCTATCATTCAATCCAACCATCTCCTGCACCAGTGCTCAAAGCATAACAGGGACCATATGAGGAGCCTGTTGTTCTCCTTCCCCTCAAAATGGGCCTGCAGCCTTTTTCTCACATATTCCGGGTTGAATATGCCCCTATTTAAGGCTTTTTCTGAAAGCAAAACATCTTCCACATAGCTCCTGCTATGTTTCCTGAACCATTCTGCAACAGGGGCAGAGAATCCCTGCTTCTTGTTGAAGGCTATCTCCTCTGGTATAAGCCCTTCCATGGCCTCCCTAAGTATGAGCTTGCCGTCTGTGGACTCAACATAACTGCCTCTCAATGCCTCTGCTTCATCAGGCCCTGCTCTCATAAGCTTCTCATAATTCTTTAGCTTAAGACTGAGAGGTGTTTTCATGGCAAGGTCCACCATCTCATTATCAAGAAAAGGGACTCTTGTCTCCAGGGAATGCGCCATGCTGATCTTGTCTTCAATAACAAGCAGACCGTGGAGGAATGTTCTTGCTTCAAACTGGAGCGCATTGTTTACACAGTCCCTGTTATTATTTGGGTCAATGTTTTTTTTGTCAAAAACCTTCCTGAACACTTCAAAAGTGTCGTAATCCTCCATCATCCTTAAGGCTTCTTGCGTGAACATCTCCTGCTTCTCATCATCTCCTGCCAACCTCTGCCAGAGTCCATAATAATTCCTGATGTATTCCCCTCTGTCTTTGTTGCCCACAGCATGGTTATATCTCCATGGGTAGCCGCAGAAAAGCTCGTCACCTCCTGTCCCTGCCAGCACAACCTTGTTATGGCCTGACACAAGACCTGCCACAGCATAGTTAGGAAAGCTCATTCCCATCCTTAAATCCTCAATATGGTAAACAAGGGTTTCCATGGATTTTTCCATGAATTCAGAGCTTACCTCTGTCTCATGATGTTCTGTGGAAAGATGCTCTGCCATTATCCTGGCTTTTTCTCTCTCATCAAAATCATTCTCAAAACCTGATACCCCCCTCATGTCAAAGCCTGCTGTGAATGTTCTCATGTTTTCAGTGTTTCCGGAGGCAACAGTTGCTATTGAGCATGAGTCCATCCCGCTGCTCAGATAGCTGGAGACAGGCACATCACTCACCATCTGCCTCCTAACAGCTCTTTCAAATATCTCCCTGAGCTTGCTTATTATCTCCTTTTTTTGAAGCTTTAGCTCTCCTGAGATGAAATCATAATCCCAATATCTTTCCTTGTTGAATGTCTCAGGCCCGAATTCTATGTAACTGCCTGGCTCCATAAGTCTTATTCCCTTAAAGAGGGTCCTGTCTGACAGCACATTCTGGAATGTGAAATACTCTTTGAGGGCCTTGTAGTCCAGATCTGCCTTTATTTCAGGATGTTTAAGTATGGCTTTTATCTCAGACCCAAAGACAAGCTTCTCCCCATCCTTGTAATAATAGAGGGGCTTTATCCCATACCTGTCCCTTGCAAGATAGCCCTTTTTATTCTTCCTGTCCCACAATGCAAAAGCGAACATTCCATTGAATCTTCTTATGCATGAGATGCCCCACTCCTTGTATGCATAAAGGACAACCTCTGTATCTGTTTCTGACCTGAAATCATAGCCTTTCTCCTTAAGCTCTTTCCTGATATCCTTGAAATTGTAAACCTCACCATTATATGCTATTATAACAGAGGCGTTTTCATCTTTCATGGGCTGGCTGCCTTTCTCACTGAGGTCTATTATAGAGAGCCTCCTGTGGCCTAAAGCCATATTCCCTTCCCTAAAGAAACCTTCGCCGTCAGGTCCCCTGTGCTTTATGGCATCTGTCATGCTCTTGATTACATCATCAGAAGCCGCACTTCCTGAAAAATTGAATAATCCTGTTATGCCGCACATATTCTTTTTAAACTATATACTGCTGATGTTGCCAACTTATTCCATGGTTAATCTTAAGCCTTCCTCTATATTATGCAATTTAATACCTAAACTTTTAAGTCTTATTGCAGAACCACAGAAGTTGGAGGAGTCTGACTTTCCTTTTTGGTATTTTGGTTTTTTATTGATTATTTTCCCAATTATTTCTGCAATCTCTTTTATGGAGTATCCGTTTGGGCCAGCAAGATTATATATTGAAATTTTTTCTTCTTTGTCCTTCTTTATTATGGTATCTATTGCATTGCTCATGTCATCTACATATATTGGAGATACAATTGGCTTATTTTTTCTATTTAGAATTATGCTCTTTCCATCTTTTACATTCTGAATGATTTTATTTATCAATCTGTTTGGATGGGTGTTTTTTCCATAAGGAAAAAAAGGTCTTAACATTATTATATCAAATTTATTCGAATATTGTTTGCAGATTTCTTCTGCCATAAGTTTAGTGCTTTCATAAAAGTTATCAGCTTCTGTTTCATCTTCTTCTGACACTTCTTTTTCTGTTTTTTTATATATGCTTCCTGTGGAGATGTATATGAATTTTCTTATGCCCACTCTTTTTCCATGCTCTAAAAGTGCCCATGTCCCCATTAGATTAGTTTCCAAAGCCGCCATTTTGTTTTTTTCACACTCTTTTATATCAGTAAGGCTCGCAAAATGCACTATGCAGTCCACATCTTTTATCTCATCCAGATTTTTCATGATTTTCTTATAATTAGAGAGATCTCCTTGCACTTTTTTATAATCTCTTTTTCTATTGTCTCTGTCAAGTCCTATTATATCATGCTCATCCTTAAATTGTTTAATAAAAGCATTTCCTAGGTAACCTGAAGATCCTGTAACTAGTATTTTCATTTTATAGTCTGTTAAATATGGCTTTTTTTGCTATTGATTTAAGAGTTCCCAGAGTATCTTTTAACTCGTGAAAGCTTCCTATAGTAAAAATAAGTCTGGCTACTGTTTTAGGATCAAGATAAAATCTTCTAAATGCCATATTGGGCAGATTCTTAAAGGTTTCTTTGTCAAAGTTTTTGTTTATATATACTGCATTGCTGAAATCTCTAGAGCCAAAATCTTCCCATCTTGTATTTTCTCTTACCCCTCCGTACTTTTTGCATAAATCCATGAGTTTTGTTCCAGGATAGGGTATGGGAAGGTAAAACTGAGCATGTTTAGCTTTTATTTCCTTAGCGAACCTGATAGTATTCATAACCTCCTTCATCCCTTCATTAGGAAGCCCTATTATGAAGGATGACCCTATCTGCAAACCTGCTTTTCTTGCAAGATATGCTGCTCTTTTATTCTGCTTTAGAGTAGTCCCTTTATTTATAAAATCCAGTGTTTCTTGATTTCCAGATTCAAATCCAACATTAATCCTATAACATCCTGCTTTTTTCATCAACTTTAAGGTTTTCAGGTCCACACAGTCTGCTCTTGTATTAGCTCTCCAGCTTAATCTGATATTATTTTTTAATAAAGCTTTACAAAAGTTTCTTACCCACTCTTTCTGGATGGTAAATGTTGAGTCTTGGATTATCAGTCCTCTTGCCCCATACTTATTAACCAAAATTTTTATCTCTTTAATACACCTGTTTATGCTTTTCCTTCTGATCATTCTTCCCATATTTATATTGGCAGAGCAAAATGAACATTGGAAAGGACACCCTCTGCTGGTATAAAAACTGTAACATGGTAAATCTTTATAATTTCCCCTGTGAGGAACATACCTGTCCATGTTTAATAAGCTATAATCTGGAAGAGGCAATTTATTGGGATCTAGAAATATATGCTCTTTTTTTGTTAATCTATGGGCTTTTCCTTCTCTGTATGCTAAATTACTAACCTCTGAAAGAGCGCCTTTTTTTTCGAGAGCCTCTAATAATCTTTCAAAAACATACTCTCCCTCTCCAATAACAACAAAATCTATATGCCTGCACTCCTTTAAACATTGAATAGGAAGAACACTTGCGTGAATGCCGCCTAGAGCTACTTTAGTGTTTGGTGAAGCCTTTTTAATAGTTTCAGCAGCGTTGTATGCTTTTGGGATAGTAAAAGTAAAAGCTGTTAATCCTACCACATCAGGTTTCTCTTTTTTTATTATATCATAAAGATTTTTATTAGATATGTGCTCTGCAGGACAATCCAAAACTTTAGCTTTGTGTTTCTTGTAATTAAGGTATGTTGCAATACACAGCAAACTATAAGGTAAAATAAAACCCTCCCCTTTACTTAAGTTTGATACTAAATCTTTTTTTGGTTGTGGTGGACTTACTAAAAAAACTTTCATTATAATCCCCCTAATCTATTTTGCTTTATTTCTCCACCCAATAAGCTTCTTCAGGCCTTCCTCAAGAGAATACTTATGCCTGAACCCGAGCTCTTTTTCAGCTTTCTCTGTTGATCCCACCCTGTCCTGTACTAGAGATCTTGCATCCCCCTCGCTGTAGGGAATGAACCTTATCTTCTGCTCTGATCCCTTCAGTTTGAGTATATTCTCTGCGAGATCTTTTATTGTTGTCCTGATCCCTGATCCAACATTGAAGAAGTCATCTGTTGCGTCGCTCTTCAGTGCGCATACATTGGCCCTGGCAACATCCTCTACATAGATGAAGTCATAGGCCTGTGAGCCATCACCATTTATGGTTATCTCTTTTCCCTCTTCTATCTTGTTCAGCATAACTGGTATTACTCCTGTGTAAACTGCTTTTTGGTCCTGCAGCGGCCCGAACACGTTCATATATCTTAATCCTACAAAATCCAGGCCGTACCTGTCATAAAAGGCTGTGCACATCGCCTCTGACGCTATTTTTGTGGCCCCATAAAAGTTCTTGTTGAGGAAAGGGTGGCTTTCTTTAATAGGCACCTCAACAGCAGTGCCATATACCGATGCTGATGAAGAATACACAAGCTTTTTTATCTTGTTTTTGACGCAGGCATCAAGAACATTGAAAGTGCCCTCAATATTGACGTTAAATGCTGTTCGTGGGTAATCCTTGCAGTGGAGCAGCCACATTGCTGCAAGGTGTATCACATAGTCAACATCCTTCATTGCAGCATCCAGAACATCAATGTCTCTTATATCTCCTCCATCCTCAAAGAGCCTGCATCTGCTGTCCTTCAGCAGCTTGTTGATATGCTCATATCTTCCTCTAGCAAAATTATCATATATCACGACCTCTTTCACAGGCTCCTTCAGCAGTTCAGCCACAACATGGCTTCCTATGAATCCCGCTCCACCTATCACAAGCACACTCTTTCCTTCCAGCTTATTTGCCATCATCCTCCCCCATCGATTTCTTTATGTCAACAATCCTGTCCTCCATGCCCTTGAGCTCGGTGTTATACTCCTTTATCCTGTTGAATATGACAATTACATCCATATCTCTGAAGTCTTTTACAGGCCCTATCCCATAATTCTCTTTTATCTCTTCATCCCTGTACATGGGATCAGCACCATAAACCTCATATCCCTCTTTTTTAAGCTTTTCTATGAAAGGCACTGCCCTGCTGAAAGCCTTTTCCTTTACCCCCTCCCTATAGCTGAGGCCCACAACACCCACTTTCCCTTTGCTGCTTATCTCCTTTACCTTTTTGATATAATACAACAGCATCTCATCGTTTAATTCTCTTGCTCTTCTTATGAGGGGCGCATCAAAATTATTTATCAGAAACCAGGGGTAGACAGGAATGCAGTGCCCTCCCACATTGCCTGGTTCGTGTATCTCGCAAAAGCGGTGGTTTGCCTTTCTTCTCATGTCCCAAAAATCAATTCCTGCATGGTCACATATCTTTAGCAGCTCATTTGCCAGTGCTATGTTCACGTCCCTGTATATGCCTTCTGATATCTTTACCATCTCTGCTGTTCTTGCATCCCTGACCTTCTGCACATCATTGCAGAACTTTGAATAAACCTCGTAAGCCTTTTCTGTGCTTTCGTCGTCAACCCCCCCAACAACTTTTGGAAACTCCCTGTACCTGCTTATTGAATGGCCTGTCATTATCCTTTCAGGGCTGTAGGCAAGATAGAAATCCTTTCCTGCTTTCATTCCAGAGGCCTTCTCAAGAGCGTCTTTCACTCTCTTCTCTGTGGTCTTCACAGGCACTGTTGTTTCCAGCACAACGAGGTCTCCTTTTTTGAGATGCTTCCCCAGCTCTGTGGATACGCTGTCAAGTATGGAAAAATCTGGTTTTTTATTCTCATCTATGAACAGGGGAACAATAATAATGTGCACATCGCTGCTCTCAGCAGCTTCTTTATAATCTGCAGTTACTTTCATATTGCTGCCTATCCTTTCACTTAGTATTTTATCCAGGCCCGGCTCTTCAGGAATGGGGTTCTTCTTTTCTTTGAGCATCTTCACTCTTTCTTTGTCCTTGTCAAGGCCCACAACCTGGATCTCTGCGTCTGCTATGACTGCTGCCAGAGGCAACCCTGCCTTTCCAAGACCTATAACATTAATTCTCATTCTTTATTACCTTCTTCCCCGCAGATTCAATAAGCTTGAGCGCTATCTCAACAGCTTTCTTACCGTCCTCTCCTGATACAAGAGGCTCTTTGTCCTTTTTTACGCATTCTATGAAATGTTCAATCTCATTCCTCAGAGGCTCTTTCTTGTCAATCCTGAACCTTGTCATGTTTCCTTCCTTTATGGCCTCCCCCGAATTATTACGGTCAGCATGGGATGCATTCTCGTAAAAGAAAAGTTTCTGGTCTATGTAGTCTATAACAAACATTCCCCTCTCCCCTGTTATGTACAGTTTCCTTATCCTTGTGGGAGTGAGCCAGTTCACATTTAGGTAGCAGATTGTCTTGTTCCTGAACCTTATGACTCCTGCAAGCAGGTCCTCCTTTTTTGAATGGATTCTCTGCTCAACCTCAGCATATATCCTCTCTGGCTCTGAATCTGTCAGGAACCTCATAACATCAATGTCATGCACAGCAAGGTCTGTTGTGACTCCGGAATCCTTTATTCTCAATGGTATCGGCCCGACCCGGTTAACATCAACCTTATATACCTTTCCAAGCTCTCCAGCATCTATCCTCCTCTTGAGCTCAAGCACTGCCGGATTGAACCTTTCAATATGCCCTATCATCAGCTTTACTTTGTTTTCCCTGGAGCATTTTATTATCTCATCTGCCTCTTCAAGGCTTAATGATATTGGTTTCTCAAGCAGCACATGTATGCCTCTTTTCATTACATCCATCGCAACCTTATGATGGAGGGAGGTGGGCACAGCTATTGAAACAATGTCAAGGTTCTCTTCTGCTATCATCTTCTTGTAATCCTCGTAAGTGTTTATCTTGTACTTTTCCTTCAGTTCAGGGTGCTTGTCTTTGCCAGTATCAGCCACTGCCACCAGGTCAACACCTTTTGTGTCGGAGTACACTCTTATATGATTGTTCCCCATTATGCCTGCTCCTATGACTCCTGCTTTCAGATTATTGTCCATTGCTTATCTCCTCAAAAGCTCTGATTATCTCTTTTACATCATCCTTGCTGACAGAGGGATGAACAGGAAGTGAAAGCACCTGCTCTGCAGCTTCCTCACTCATTGGAAAATCACCCTTTTTGTAGCCAAACCTTGCAAAATGAGGATGCATGTGAAGTGGTTTTGGGTAGAACACAGCGCAACCAATGCCTTTATCTTTCAGCTCTTCAACAAGCTGATCCCTGGACAGCTTAAACCCGTCAACCCTTATTGTGTATTGGTGGAACACATGCTTTGTTCCTGCCCCCACTGTTGGCGTTTTGATGCCCTTTATGCCCTTAAGGCCTTCAGTTAGTATTCCGGCATTCTCAATCCTTTTTGAATTCAGGGAATCAACCTTTTTCAGCTGCTCAAGCCCTATTGCTGCCTGCATATCTGTCATCCTGTAATTATAGCCCAAATCATGGTATTCATATCTTGTTTTCTCGCTCTGGCCGTGATGCCTGAATCGCCTTGCCATCTCAGCAATTTTCTCATCATCTGTTGTAATAATTCCTCCTTCTCCCGCCACTATATTCTTTGTAGCGTACAGGCTGAAAGCGGATATTGTGCCCAGTTTGCCTACTTTATTTCCGTTAAGTTCAGCGCCAACTGCCTGGCAAGCATCCTCTATCAGCATAAGATTATGCTTGTCTGCTATCCTCCTGACAGCATCATAATCATATGGCTGGCCATACAGGTCAACAGGAATAATTGCCTTTGTTTTCTTGGTAACAGCTTCCTCTATCTTTTCAGGGTCAATATTGAATGTTTTAGGGTTTATATCCACAAAAACAGGCCTGGCTCCCTGCATGATTATGCTGTTTGCAGTAGATACAAATGTGAAAGGTGTTGTTATTACCTCATCGCCCTCTTTTATTCCTGTAGAATAAAGTCCCATATGGAGTGCGGCTGTGCCTGAGCTTGCTGCAACAGCGTGTTTTGCCCCGCAATAAGCTGCAAATCTCTTTTCCAGTTCTTTTACTTTCTCACCCTGCGCAAGCATGCCTGACTCAAGAACTTCAAGAACTGCTTTCTTTTCCTCTTCTCCTATTGCTGGCTTTGCTATTGGAATCATTTTTCAAACATAAGATAATCATTTTTTGAAATCTTAAAGATCTCCCTGCATTCAGGACACCTCATTGTTACGCTTTCCTGCTCTTCTTTTTCCTTTTCTGCCTTTTTTCCGCACCTGCATACAAATCCCATAAGCCTCGCAGGATTTCCTGCAACCAAGCCATGGTCAGGAACGTCTTTTGTCACTACGCTTCCTGCAGCAACAAGCCCGTACTCCCCTATGATTCTGTTTCCACAGATTATTGTTGCATTGGCCCCTATAGATGCGCATTTTTTGACAAGAGTTTTTCCTTTCCTGCTCTCATCCCAAAGGAAAGCCCTTGGATAAAGGTCATTGGTGAAAACCATTCCTGGACCAAGCATGACATCATCCTCTATGGTGACACCACTATAGACCGAAACATTATTCTGTATCTTAACATTATTACCTATCCTTACACCAGTATCTACATAGACATTTTTGCTCAATATGCAGTTCTCGCCAATAACAGCTTCTTCTCTGACTTGGCTGTGATGCCACAACACAGTTCCTTCACCTATTTTAGCCTTATCAGATGCTTCTGCAGTAGGATGTATTCTTGCCCCCATAGTTCCAGAAGAAATAATCTGCCTTTTATAAATCTAACTGCCTTTCAGTATCCTGCTTCCTCTTAAGGCCTTTCTCAGGAGTTTCATACCCCCAAGGCCCAGAAAACCAATAACCATCACAACAAGCCTCACTAGCAGGCCAAACACGTCAATCTCCCCTAACACAAGCCACAACAGTGTGTTAGCTGCAACTGCTGACACTACCACAACACTCACTGCAAAAACAGGCCTGTCCTGCACCTCCCTAAAAAGGCCAGAAATCAACCCTCCTGCAAAACTCCTCTTGTAAGCCTTCTCTGCCTTTCTCACTTCAGCATCAGCAATATCAACTCCCTTCTTCATGGCCCTGCTGGTGGAGAAAACATCAACCTCCTCCTCAGGCTTCAGGAACCACTGGCCTATAAAGCTCTCTTTTAGCTTAACACCAAGCCAGGCAAAAACCCTGTAAAGCTTTGACCTCTCAAATGCTTTCTCAAGAGAGGCAGAGAGCCTGTCCAGCAGCCTAAGAGCGCAGCTTCCCTCAAAACCATTTAGAACCCTTTTAAAAGCCAACAAAGTGTATGACATAAGCCCCAATAACAGGCCACTGGTTTATAAATGTAATTGCTCTATCCAGCTCTCTGTTATAGGTTGAATTCCCTGATCAGCTCTTTGGTGGAATATACCCTGACCTCTTCCTGATCTTTCAGCTTTTTATCATTGCTCCATAAAGGGCATTTCAGCTTGAGAGCCAATGCAATATAGTCAGCATCCTTCCTGTCAGGGCTGATCTCTATAGCTTTTTGGACATACTGCCATGTGTCCTCGTTTGGGGTTGTCTTTATTCTTCTGTTGAGGATATCCATCAATTTCTCAAATTCCCCCTTCTGACGGTCAGTTTTCTCTAATATCAGCTTTTCATATGTCAGAAATATACCACTGGTTTATTTAACCAGTGGACAAAGTCCACAAAGGCATATCCGCAGAGGGTATATTTCTGAGCATGCTCAAAAACCACAGGTCAATAAAGAATGAGAATGAAGCTTTCGCTTCATGCCACCGGTCTCTGACTGGTGGTTTTTGACACTTCCTGAATTCCTCAAATATGAACTCAGGAGCAAAAAGATGAAGGTCATCCTCAAACAGAAGCTCCTCAGTCTTCCCTTTTCTTATCAGCACAGAGAAGAGTATGTTGGCGTCTATTACAAGATCCATTAAGCTGTCTGCCTCCTCTTCGCGAGGCTCTTGTTAAGCTCCCTGCCGAGCTTTACAGCCTCATCCTCTGTGAGAGTGCTTTTTGACTTGAATTTCTTCATGAATTCCAGGTCAGTTATCTTCTCATTAATGGCCTCTCTTGCCACTGCGCTCCAGTTGATCTCAGAAAAGGAGTCCATCTTCTGCTTTGTTTCTGCAGGCACTGAAAGTGTTATGTTAACCATTCTATCACCCTTGTATTATGTGTAATATGTGCTAATATATAAATGTTGCGTTAGGGCTTCATCAAGACTTTAAAGCCCTCAAAACCATTTAGAACCCTTTTAAAAGCCAATACAGTGTATGACATAATCCCCAATAACAGGCCACTGGTTTATAAATGTAATTGCTCACTCACCCTTCCTGAGATTGAAATGCTCTGATAGGGTTGCCATGACCTCCTTGAATGAGACTTCTTCTGCAAGTAAGGGGATCATGCTGCTGTCCCACCTTGCCTTGAGCTTCTTTGCCTTGTTGAACATTCTTGTTATGTTGAACTCTATGCCTGAGCTTTCGCATTTCTTTTTCACATCATCAATATCTATTGGCATTCCAGCCTTGATTATCTTATAGATGTCATAATGGTCCCTCGGCTTGTTCCTTCCCATGGCTGCTGCTACCTTCTCAGCTATCATTTCCTCCTTTGCAAGGGTCAGTATCCTGAATTGGGGAATATTATCCCTGTAGAAGTGGCTGATCTCGTGCTTCTCAGGTTTCCGGAGCAGAGTTGCCCTCTTGTTAAGGTCTATGAATATGACTTCCTCCTTCCCTTCAAAACCCTTGTAAGGGACGACCATTCTTGTGAAATCACTCACATCCTTGTCTTTTTTTATACCCTCAAAAAGCCCGCTTTCCTCCAGCGCCGAGTTTATCTCCTTTCTGACCTGCGTAACATCTCTGGTGAGAGTGTAGTCCACATCCTCGCTGAGCCTTGAGTAGTCCAGAAATATCTTCTGCAGAGCAGTCCCTCCCTTGAAATACAGGCCTTCTATATCCTTCAGAAGATAATGTATGATAGTGACATAGTAATCCTTTAGCATGAGGTCAAGGCCAAAACCCTTGTCAGCTGCAATCTCCTTAAGCTGGTCAGGATCTATGTTTTTGATCTTATCCACCTTTTTGCTGCCTCCCTGCTGATTATCCTGAACTGATGCCTGCCTATTCTCCCTGTGACTGCCTCTTCAATCCTCTTTCTTGTTGTTCTGTGGAAGACAAATCTCTTGTTCAGTATCCTTTTGCTGCCCTGCCTTTTTGTAGTGTAGATGTCCACCTGCGCAGGAATCTGGTCAGTAAGGTTCCAGTAATACGCAGCATACCATCCCCCTATGCAGTAATCCTTTCCATTGCATATCTCGTCTGCTATTATCAGGGGGTGGTCTGTCCACTTTCCGCTTCTGGCTTTCACAGGAACAAGAAAATATTTGTTTCTGTTCAGCCTTATGACCCTTCCTTTCTTGCTCAGGGAGTGGATTGTGTTTGTCATCTGTCGCTTATTGTCAAAATGACTCCTGATATCCTCCCTTGTAAAATAGTACTTTTTTCTGAACTCAAGGTCAGCTATGGCCTTTATCTCCTTTTTTGACAGCCCCTTCATTTTTAACACCAAAATCTTAATAAATAAGATAATGGTGTTAGTATTATATAAAGTTTTTGCCACTCCTTTATAAATGTAATGCCTGCAGCCGAAAACTTTATATATTTCAGTGCACTGAAAGATTTTATATAAAAATCTTTCAGTAGGGTGAAACATTATGATAAGCAGAAGCGAGGCAAAAGAGCTCATAGCCACGAACCTGAATGATATAAATGCCAAGGACATAGTGGACAGGCAGGAATCAGATGAGCTGGAGAGCCACCTCAACAAGAAGCAGGTCACAGCCATCAGCGGAGTCAGAAGAAGCGGCAAGACATATCTCATGTTCCAGCTAATAAAAAAACTCAGCAATGCAGCTTATGTGAACTTTGAGAACCCAAGATTTGATGATAGCCTGAAACAGCTTGACACCATCTACGAGGCAATGCTGGAATACTACAAAGAGGGTGGCAGGATGCACCTTTTTCTTGACGAGATACAGAACATAAGAGGGTGGGAGAGATGGGTGGCCACAATGTATGAGAAGAACATCAAATTCTTTGTATCAGGATCCAATGCATCCCTTCTCGCCAGTGAATTCTCAAAAAGCCTTTCAGGCAGGCATAAGCTGGTGAGGATATACCCTCTGAGTTTCAGCCAGTTCCTCAATCACAGGAATCCGGGCATTGCCTCAAAAAAGCAGCAGCTGGTGACAGAAAACAAGGCATGGATAATGGGGCTCCTGGAGGAATACCTCCATTACGGCGGCTTTCCTGAAGTGGTTTTTGAAGGAAGAGATGATATGCTGAAAGACTACTTTGAGGATATCCTCACAAAGGACATAATAGCAAGGCATAACCTGAAGTTCAAGCAGTCGCTCAAGGAGCTCGCGCACAACCTCATAACAAACATCTCATCACCCCACAGCCTCTACTCCCTCAACAAGCTCATACAGGCGAGAAGCATAAATACCATAAAGAACTATCTCCTGTACCTAGAGGATGCTTACCTTATAATAAGGATCCCCTACTTCTCATACTCAATAAGAAAACAGAGGGTAAACCCTTTCAAGATCTACTGCATAGACACAGGCATGAGGAACGCTGTCAGCTTCAGATTCAGCAGCGACATGGGAAAACTGTACGAGAACACTGTGGCCCTGGAGCTGGTAAGGAGGAACACAAGGGATAACATATTCTACTGGAAGACATCAAAGCATGAGGAGGTGGACTTTCTCGTCAAGGAGGGAAACAGCATAAAACAGGCGATACAGGTGTGCTATGACCTTGAGGATCCAAAGACCAGGGAGAGGGAAACAAAAAGCCTTGTAAGAGCATGCGAACATTTCAAACTTGAGGAGGGCACAATAATAACCAATGACACCTCCTCAGAGGAGAACATAAACAGCATAAGGATAAGGTTCAGGCCATTATGGGAATGGCTGCTGAACAGCCAATAACATTCTGTCATGTCAAAATGCAGAAGTTTGAGACAATGGAAACCCTGACAGCTGTAGTCCACAAGGAAGAGGATATGTATGTTGCTGAATGCCCTGAGGCAGGCACTGTCAGCCAGGGCAATACCATAGACGAGGCTGTGGCCAATCTGAAGGAAGCCACTGAGCTGTATCTTGAGGAATTCCCGCTTAAGGAAAAGAAAAGGACATGGATGACAACTTTTGAGGTTGCTATGAGCGCCAGGGCTTAGAAAGATTTCTGGAGATAAGGCTGTTAATCAAGATAGGCACCCTGAAGAATATTCTAAAGCTGGCTGATGTTGATGAGGATTTCTCAAGACATATGTGAGGTTTTATGTTTCTCAGGACACTCCAGAATATTACAAGATCCTTGTTAAGCTCCCTGCCTAGCTCAGCCTCTGTGAGAGTCTCCGCTACAATGTAATTGCTCAGGCAGGTATTATCCTTATTCCATCTTTCTCTGGGATTATGGTGACCTCGTCATCATCGCTGAAATGGTATCTCTCAGCCAGCTCCTTCGGTATCCTGAGCCCTATGTTTCTTCCCCAGGATGAGAGCTTTGCATGGTATCTCTTGATTTTCCTGTACTTCTCTGCTACACTGTGAAGCTGGCCCATGCTGAGGATCTCCTCCCCGCATTTCCCGCACCTGAAATAAGTGTAGCTTACGCCTTCAGAAGTCTTTGCCTTGAGCTCTTTCATGCTCCCGCCGCATTCAGAACATTTTTTTGCCATTTTAACACACCTCATCTTGTTTCTATTGTAACAATCTTTACTCTTGTGCCTGTAATCTCATCAACACAGACTACTGTGAAAGCCTTGTACTTTTTTGAAAACCTTTTGTTATTCTTTCCAAAACTTTCTATTCTGCCTCCCTTTATTGTGGCCTCCACCATGTCAGGGCTCACTCCTCTCTGCATAGCCCTTATGAGAGCATGCCTCCTGATCTCAATTTCATATCCTGTGATATCCATTAATATCAAATAATACTTTCTGATATTTAAATTTTTCTTGTTTTAGAAAGCATATCCTCCCAAAAAACCCTTATAAACCTATTAAATCTAATAGAACAGCCTTTTATAAACCAATCCCCACAGCCGAAACCCTATTTCTTTCAGTGCACTGAAAGGTTTTATGGAAAAATCTTTCAGTAATCTGAACGATTCTCTTTCAGCAGAAGATCAGCAACACCAATCTGCCTGCCTGCCAGATACATATACAATTCCTTGACACTCATCTCTGTCAGGTTGTCATGAGTAAGGGGTGTGCTGCAGAACTTGCACTCAAGGCCCCACTTCAGGATAAGGCCATGCCCTTTCTGATATGATATTTCCTCAGGGTCTGCAATGTACTTCCCTCTCCTCCCGCATGACCTGCACCTGAGCCAGAAAACCTCTCTATGCCCCATTCCCAATGCTGAGAGACACTCTCTTTTATATTTTTGGCTTTTTTGACAACCAAAACCTTTAAATACTACCTATCACTATACTGATAACTATGGATTTGGACATATTGAACCCGCACACTATGAGGATAATCATAGCAGCAAGGAAGAAGGATTCAATTAATTCAATATCCAAAAGGATAGGCTTGAGCTATGGCTGGACCCACAAGTGGGTGAAGGAATTGGCTGAAAAGGGGGTTTTCAGGAGCAGCAGGCAGGCGTTGGAATTGGACGAGAACAACAGCTTCTACAGGAGCACCTTGGATTATATCAAAGAGAACTTTGCAGGCAGCATAAGCTTCCACTACTCTGTGTTGGGATTGTTCGGGGTGAAATACTGCTTCACAAAGACAGACGCGGTCTTTATATGGACAAAAGGAGGATACAACATAGCAAGGTTCAAGGACCATTACCCCATCTTCATAAAGGTAAAAAAGAGCGATGCAGAAGATTTCAAAGAGCATTGCAGGAGATTAGGCTTAAAGACAGGATCCGGAAAAGGCATATTCTACTCCATAGAGTTATTGGACGATTTTCCTGTGTCTTACTCAGACAGGATTCCTGTTGACAGCTTGGAATCCACCATATCATTCATGAAGAGGCACATATACAACTTCCAGCCTGCATTGGAGATGATAAGCAAGATGTACAGAAGGGAAACAGGCGTGCGCTACAGGGAAGCTGAAAATGTTTGAAAAATTCATAAAAAGAGAGAACAGCATATTTGAGATACTGCAGAAGTTCCAGGACAAGAGCTTGGTTGCAGGAGCTTTAACACACAACAACAGCCACTGCCTCACTAGCCACCTCTTGATGGATAGAGGCCCATCTTCTGCTTCTCCCTCATCTCAGCCTGGACTATGGTCTTCTGTATCTCCATGAAGAATATCACGCTTGCTGAGACCGCAAGTATGATCACCCACTCAGCAGCTCCCAACGGCACTGTACCAAATATCTCCTGCAGGGGCCTGAGGTATATAGCAGCGAGAGTAAGAAGCGCAGAGAGTATTATGCCTCCGTGCAGGTACGCGTTTGTGAAGAACCTTCTGGTGAATATTGACTCACCCCAGCTCCTCACATTGAGGGAGTGGAACAGCTCCATAAAGACTATTATAGCAAATGCCACTGTCTGCGCATTTGCCAGAGGAACTCCCTTCACCACAAGCTCCCATGTGTACACTATTATTGTGCCCAGCACAACCAGGGGCACTATCTGGGCTATCTTGAGCAGTATGTACTCACTGAGTATTCCCTCATTAGGGTCCCTGGGCTTCTCACTCATGATCTTAGGGGAGGGTTTCTCAAAGCTCAGGCCTATTGCAGGCAGCTCGCTTGTCACAAGGTTTATGAATAGTATCATCAGGGCTGTGAGGGGCAGGTTCACTCCAAGAACCACTGCTATCAGCACTATAAGGACCTCTGAGATGTTGCCCACCAGAAGGTAGCTTATGAACTTCCTGATGTTCTCGTATATCGTCCTTCCCTCCTCCACTGCATTGGCTATTGTGTTGAAGTTGTCATCCTTGAGCACCAGCTCTGCAGATTCCTTGGCAACCTCAGTCCCCCTCTCTCCCATTGCAATGCCTATATCAGATTTCTTCAGCGCAGGCGCGTCATTCACCCCGTCTCCTGTCATTGCCACCACATTGCCTGCCTTCTGCAGGGTGTCAACAATCTTGAGCTTGTGGGAAGGCGAGACTCTCGCGTACACTGTGGTGTTGTTCACAGCCCTCTTAAATGAATTCTCATCCATGCTCTCAACCTGGCTGCCTGTCATCACAGTGTCACCCTCAGAGTATATGCCCACATCTCCTGCTATTGACTTTGCTGTTGCCTCATTATCCCCTGTGATCATGACAACCCTCATTCCAGCCTGCCTGCACTTCTCCACTGAGCCCTTGACCCCCTCTCTCGGAGGGTCTCTTATTGACACCAGGCCGGCAAAAACAAGCTCTGACTCCACATCCTCAATCTCCATTGATCCCTTGTGCTCCTTGAAAGCCAGCCCCAGAACCCTCAGGCCATTTTCCGCGTAAGCTCTGTTCTGCTCAATGAAGAAGTCAGCTGTCTTCCTGTCAAGCTTCTTAACCTCTCCAGCGTGCAGGTAGTATTTTGCCTTTTTCAGGAGCATCTCAGGAGCTCCCTTTGAGTATACAAAATGCTTTTTCTTGTGCACATGGACTGTGCTCATGCACTTCCTATCAGCATCAAACGGATGCTCCTTCTTCCTCTCATAGCTGTTCCTGTACTCCTCATGGTCTATCCCTGCTTTTTTTGCCAGAACCATGAGGGAGCCTTCTGTGGCCTCTCCGTCAATGCTCCACCTTCCTTTCTCATTTTTTACCTCTGAGTTGTTGCACAACACCCCTATCTCAAGCATCTTTGACACTGTCTTATGCTTCATGGGATCAAACTCATCATCCTCAAGCAGGAAAATGCCTTCAGGCTTGTACCCCTCTCCTGTCACATCCAGCTCAACATCAGAGGTGAGGATATTCTGGACCACCATCTTGTTCTGGGTTATTGTGCCTGTCTTGTCAGAGCATATTGTGGTGCAGGTTCCTAGGGTCTCAACAGCGGGCATCCTCTTTACTATGGCGTTCCTGCCCGCCATCTTCTTCACGCCTGCTGCAAGGGTGATGGCAATCACAGTGGGCAGGCTCTCAGGTATTCCTGACACTATCACTGCCATGGAGAATATCAGCATGGCTGCCAGTGGAATCTCATGGGCGAGGCCTGTGAAGAAGACTATGAGCGAGAGGAAAACAACTCCAACTGATATCTGCTTGGTCATCCTGTCCAGCCTTTTCTGGAGCGGTGTTTTCTCCTCTTTTACACCCTTCATCATCGCGGATATCTTTCCCATCTCAGTGCCCTCTCCCACATCCACCACAACAGCAAGTCCGTTGCCGTCTGTGATGCTCGTCCCTGAGAAAACCATGTTCTTCCTCTGGGCAAGAGGGGCATCATCCTTGAATGTCCCTGTCTTCTTCAGCACAGGCTCAGACTCTCCGGTCAATGCTGACTCGTCAGCCTTGATGGTGTTGCATTCTATCAGCCTCGCGTCAGCCCCTGCAATATCCCCCCTTCTCAGCACGAGAATGTCTCCTTGCACGAGCTCCCTTGAGAGTATCTCTTTCTTCTTTCCATCCCTTATCACAACAGACTTTTTAGGGCTCAGCTCCTTCAGGGCCTCCATGTCCCGTGATGCCTTGTACTCTCCGAAGAAGTTTATGATGATTATGAGGATTATGATTATGAGGATGACAGCAAACTCTATGGTGTGGCCTATGAAGAATGATATTCCTGCTGCAAGGATCAGTATCCACACAAGAAGGCTCTTGAACTGCCTGAGGAATATCCTGATGGGTGTTTTCTTCTCTCCTGCGCTGAACTCATTGTAGCCGTGCTCCTCAAGCCGCTTTTCAGCATCCTTGGACGAAAGCCCATCCCTTTTGGTGTCAAGACTCTTGAACATCTCGTCAATGGATTTTGCATGCCAGCTCTCTTTTTTTTCAGGCATAAGCGCGGCCCCTGCAGAGCGAACAATTTAATAATCTTGCAAATAATGCTCTTGTAAATAATGCTTTAGGAGAGTATATCGCATAATACATTTATAAATTTTCTGAAACTGCGAAGCGCAGACCGGAACAGCCTTTAGAATGGCAGCAGATGCGTTCACCCGCTTATTGACGTGATAGTGCCGCTGATCTCAACACTGTCAAGCTCAAGCTTCAGGCTCCTGCTTATGCTGACCTTGCGGCCCTGGAAGTAAAGCCCGCCCTCTCTCTCCTCTAATGTAAGTCTCACTCCAAGGGTCACATCCTTGTTAACAGGATGGTCTCGCTTTACAACCTCTCCTGTCTCTGTTGTAAAGACCACTTCTGCAGGCTCAACATTCTTCTCAACCACCTCAGCCACAACCCTGTTCTTGCTGTTCCTCTGGCTGGCGCCTTCTGAAACAGCATCTGCAAGCCAGGGCCTCGCATTCCTGATCTCTAGCTGAACTGTCCTGTCAACAAGCTCCTCCTTTGTTATCTTCCTGCCTTCGAACCCTGCAATAGTGACAGTGCCTTTTACAGTCACTTTCTTTGTGCTAATCCCTATGCTAGAGCCGATCTTCAGCTCATTGTCATTAAAGAGTGTCTTGTTATCCTGGGTTTCAGTATTGAGATTGAGTTTCATCACAATGTTCTTGTTGTCCCCTCCGTCAGGCAGAATCTGCAGCTCTGTTATGTTGCCTATGACATTGCCTTCACCACCCAATAAAAGGTCTCCAACAGCGAGGCTGTCAGCAACATAGTCAGGCTGGTTGCCTGCCCTCACCTTAACTATGGTCCATTCAGCTTCTGGCTGGACAAGAACAAACCTTGCTCCCACAATAACCACTAAGAGTATGAACAGGACAACCATCACATCTATGATGTTATACTTTCCGAATAGCCTTCCCCTATTGTCTATGAGCTTCATTAAAAAACCCTCAGGCACTACCTTTTCCTGCCTCATTTAAATAGTTTTCTGATGCAAAGCCAGAGCCTTCAAAATATTTATAAACCAGCCCTCGCTGGCCATGCACAATGGCCTCAAAGAAAAAAGATGATGTCTCAATAGGCATGAAACAAGCAGGGAAGTTCCTGCAAAAGCGCCAGACAGCATTTCTCATCCTCATCCCCCTCATAGTCTGCCTCTCCCTCCACCTCTACGCGGCAGGCCTTCCTGCAATTGACAGGATGGCAGAGGAGAATGTTAATGCATACTACAGGAGCACGGGCAGCGAAAATCTTATAGGCACAAGCCAGGCAAAAGAGAAGATAAAAGAGGTCTCAGATCAGTACAAGAGCGCTTTCAGGGATGATAATGGAAACACCTACATCTATGGTGTTGATTCATACACCTATCTCAGGAGGACAAACCATGTTCTTGAGGGCGGTGAAGCAAGGTCATTCCTGCCGTGGCTTGAGGCAAACACCTACAAACTGGCCAGCGCATTCAACAGCAATGCCACTCTGATGGGAACTGCATTCTGGCTTCCCACAATATTCTCCCTCCTCACAATAGTCCTTGTTTTCTTCACAGCAAGAAAGCTCACGAACAACATGGGAGGCTTTCTTGCGTCATTCCTGCTCGCCGTACACCCCCAGTACTTCACAGCCACGCAGGCAGGATTTGTTGACACGAACTTCCTCAACCTCTTCCTCTCAGCCCTGATAGTATTCCTGTTCTTTGAAGGCATTGGCATGAAGAACAAGGGAAAAAGCCTGAAAGACAAGGCAAGAAACAACATAAGGCAGATAATCTGTCTTCTGCTGATAATGCCTGTCACACTGCTGTTCAGGTTCACCTGGTCAGGTTGGTACTATATCATATTCATAATCATCTTGTTTGCAGTGCTTTATGCAGCATATGAGTTATACTGGAAAATAAAAGAGAAAGGCTCAAGAAAATACTATGTCGTTGCAGTAATACTCACTGTAATTGTAATAGGCGTGTTCTCAATAGCTGATGACACAAAATCCGTGAGAAGCGAGGTGGACAGGGTCAAGAAGAAGCTAGGCATGCTTGAGGAGACAGGAAACTTTCCCAGCGCACTCTCAACAACAACAGAGCTTTTCTCAGCAAAAGAAAGAATGGAGGTAGCCCAGCCTGGAAAAAGCGCGCTGCTTTATGTCCTTAACGGCAGCATTCTCGCGGCTCTCGCCCTCCTGTCACTATTAATGATGATTTATCATCACAGGAAGCCAGGCAAAAAAACAAAATACGCTGTCTTTACATCGTTATGGTTCCTTATGATGCTCTTTGTTGGCTGGAAGTCAATAAGGTTCCTTTCCTTCTTCGGCCTGCCCTTTGTTATTCTGATATCCTACGGCAGCACCCATCTGCTGAATTTTGCAGACAAGAAGCTGAAGCCCAGGATTCCTGTTAAGCACTCTTTTGCTATACTCACCATCATACTCCTTGTCATAATCTCAGCATCACTCTCTCCTGCCATCCAGGAAAGGACAGCCAGGACGCCCCTGATGACAAGCCCTGTTGAGAAGGCAAGCAGGGACATTCTGGAGAATGCAACAGGTGATTTCATAGTAAATCTGTGGTGGCACAACGGCTACCTTTATGAGTATTATCTTGATGATGATGTGCTCATAAACAACGCTGCAGGCGGCAGTGGTAATCCAAGGCTCTACTGGACAGCGAGGGCCCTTACGTCAAACGAGACAGAGGCGATAAGGATATTCAGGATGCTGGACTGCGGAAAAAGAAGCAGAAGCCCCGAGATAAACCTCAGCCAGGACTTCTGCAAAAACCCTCAGAAGGGGTATCTTGTGCTTGACAATGACATGATAGGCAAGATGGATGTTTTCAGATACTACACAAACTGGGACTTCAATGCAGAGGAGCACGAGGACTTCAGCCTTCCAAAGATACCTTCCATATCGCAGCCCTCGCGCTGCTCCCAGGACAAGGAGCAGAGAATTATGAAATGCGGGAAGAACTTTGTGCTTGACATGAAAAGCGGAGAGCTGGAGTATAAGGGCCAGCAATTCCCAGTGATTATAGTGGGGCAGGACAGCATTTTTGAGTCAAACCAGACAGGCCCTTACACCCTCCTGGTGTATCCTGAAACAGGAGCTTACAAGGCTGTTCTCATGAGAACAGAGCTTACTGACAGCGTGTTCGCAAGGCTTTACTTCATGAATGGCATAGGGGTTGAGAAGTTCAAGCTTCTGAGTGATGTCTCAGACCCTGTGGGGGGAAGGGTTGTCACCTACATCAAGCAGTGGGAGTGAAATCAGGAAACTTACGGAAAGGAGATGATGGCAATGGCTGGAAAAAGAAGCATCAGCATACCCGAGAAGCTGGCAAAGAGGATTGACAAGAGAGTCAAAAGCAGCGAGTTCAGCGATGCAGGAGAATACATAACCTATGTCATGGAGCAGGTCATGGACAGGGTGGAGGGGAAGAACAGGCAGGAGTCATTCTCAAAAGAGGATGAGGAAAAGATAAAGAAAAGGCTGAGAAGCCTGGGTTATCTTGAATGAGCTATCTCCTGTTCCTGTAGCTCTTTGGGTCAATCGCCTCAAGCATTGCCTTCTTTCTTGATGGGTCAATGCCGTAGAAACTTATTATCCTTTCAATCTCAGGATCTGGCTTTTTTATCAGCTTCCTGTGGCTCACTATTATGTAATCAATGTCCTCCCTCTCCTCCATGAGCTCTCTCACCTTCTTGTCAAACTTCAGGAAGGCCTGCCTTGTTTCCTCTCTCTGCTCGTCAGACTGGCCCATCATCTTCTCCATTGAGTCAAGAACCTCCTCAATGTCCCTCTCAATGTATATCACCTTGTACCATCCTTCTTCCCTCTCAGGAAGGTACTGGATGCCGAAGTGCGTCACCTTAAGAATCTTGTTGTCATACCTGGACACAAGCTCGGGATTGTCCTTAAGCTTGTTTATTATGTTATGCACCTCAAAATATCCGTGCACATTGTCCTTGTCAGCCTTCCTCTTCTCATCCCTGGCAATTGGAAATCCTGCATTGTTCAGTATCCTCATGAGCATGGAGGTTCCTGACCTGGGGCAGCCTGAGACTATGTAGTTGACCATGTAGTTTAAGCAAAACTTCGCATATTTAAAGATTGCTGAAAACACTTCAGCACAAGCAAAGTTGACCGCCACTCAGAATATTATTTAAGATTCGTAAATCCTCCAGATATTGCCGCCAGAACGGCGTTACTCAGTTCACGCGCAGGAAATTGAGCCTCCTCTAAATATGGTGGTTAATGCAAGCTTTGCTGCATTCCTGTTTATGAGTTCTAAGAATGATGCTCGTTTTATAAGGGTGAATTCCTCCAGAGTTCTCCCCCCCTTTAACATGCTCAGAGCACCAACTCCACAGAGCGCTTTAAGCATATCATTGGGAGGGCTTATTAGAGGCAGAAGCAGAGAGTCGTGCTGTTCCAGAAGGTGTGAACCTGCTAAGCAGTTGTGCAGTAAGGGCGGGAATTACCATGAGCTATCAGCATTAACCCAGCCTCGCAAGGGAGGGAAGTACCAGGATTTATCAGCATAAACTTATTATCCCCCCTGGAAGTGCCTGGCATCATAAGCAAACCACTCTTGGAACACCTCATCCTCTTGATTAATCCTTGCAAAAACTATATAAACCTGGCCTGCAGGCTCTGAATCATGTTTGAGAAAGAGCTTGAGGCAGCCAGGAATGCAGCCCTGAAAGCCGGCAGGAGGATTATGGAGTTCTACTCTCAGGAAAGGGAGGGTGTCAGTGTCAGGCAGAAGGGTGGAAGAGAGGACAATCCTGTGACAGAAGCGGACCATGCAGCCAATGACATAATAACAGAAGAGCTGAAAAGATTCCCACATCCCATGCTCACAGAGGAGGCAGAGGATGACACAGGAAGGCTTGGGGCAGATGCCTTGTGGGTGGTGGACCCTCTGGACGGCACGAGGGAGTTCATAAACAAGCTTGGCGAGTTTACTGTGAACATAGCCCTTGTCATGCAGGGAGAGCCAGTGCTGGGAGTGATATTCGTGCCTGCAAAGGAAGACCTGTACTGGGCTGTGAAAGGGGGAGGGGCGTTCCACGAGAAAAAAGGGAGCAAAAGGAGGATAAGCGTTTCAGGCAATGGCAAAATAAGTGATATGACAATAGTAAGGAGCAGGTCTCACGCTTCAGAAAATCTCCTTAGAATAATAAAAGAAGCAGGCTTCAAATCTACGATTACCAGCGGAAGCTCGGTCAAGGGATGCCTTATAGCAGCAGGAGAGGCTGATGTTTACATAAGGCTCGGTCCTGTCCATGAGTGGGATATCTGCGCAATGGACATCGTAGTCAGGGAGGCTGGAGGCATCATGACAGGCCTGGAGGGGAAACCTTTAAAATACAACAAGCCCTCCACTCTGGTGGAAGGAGGCTTTATAGTGTCAAACAACAGGTCACACAGCACCCTTCTGGAGATGATCAAGAATGACTAAGAGAGCTGTTTTTATTGGAAGATGGACTCCATTCCACAAGGGCCACCTTGCAATAATGCAGAAGAAGATTGATGAGGGAAAGCCCCTCCTGATACTAGTGAGGGACACGCCTTATGACATCTACCCTCCCCTGATGAGAAAGAGGATGATAGAGGCGGCGATGTCAAAGCTGAAGGTGGATGCAAAGGTCATGATAATAGATGACATTGAAAGCATAAACTACGGCAGGGGAGTCGGGTATGAGGTCAATGAGATAGAGGTGCCTGACAACATAAAGCAGATATCCGCGACAGAGATAAGGGACAGGATTGAGAAGAATGACTTCTCGTGGAAGGAGTTCATACCAGAGGGAGCTGACAAGATTCTTGAGGATTATCTCACTGGAAAGGGCGTTGTTGTGTGGCTCACAGGCCTGCCCAAGTCAGGCAAGTCAGAGATAGCAGAGCTTACAGCCTACAAGCTGGAGCAGAGAGGCATCCAGGCTGAGAGGCTTGACGGCTCAATACTCCGTAAGACAATATCAAAAGACCTCGGTTTCTCCAAGAAGGACAGGGACACCAACCTTGAGAGGGCCATGCACATTGCTGAGATGCTCTCACGGAACAGGGCCATAGTCCTTTGCTCGTTCATAACCCCTTACGAGTCGCAGAGAAAGAGGATAAGAAAAGAGCTTGAGAAGCACGGCCATTATGTTGAGGTGTACGTGAAATCATCTGTTGAGACATCCAAGAAGAGGGATGAGGAAGGACTTTACAGGAAAGCTGAGAAGGGGGAGATAAAGGACTTTACAGGCGTTTCCCAGGATTATGAGGAGCCGGAGAATCCTGATATAGTGCTTGACACAGAGAAAAAGTCAATGGAGGACTGCGCTGAGGAGCTTGTGAAATTCCTTGAGGCAATGCTTTAAGCAGCTTCCAGATTAGCTTCCAAAATGGGATCAGGAAAATCATCAAATGTGGTGTGGCATGACGGCCATGTATCAAAAGACAGCAGGTCAAAGCTTCTCGGGTTTAATAACAGGGTGCTGTGGTTCACAGGCCTGCCAAGCTCAGGCAAGTCATCAATAGCCAGGGAGGTTGAGAAAAAGCTCTTTGAGAAGGGTGTTGTATCCTATGTTCTTGACGGTGATAACGTAAGGCACGGCCTTAACAGCGACCTGGGCTTCTCAGAGGAGGACAGGAGGGAGAACATAAGAAGGATAGCTGAGGTCGCAAGGCTGTTCTATGACTCGGGACTTTACACTATTGTCTGCTTCATAAGCCCGTACAGGAAGGAGAGGGATTTTGCCAGAAAGCTGATAGGGGATGATTTTGTTGAGGTTTATGTAAGGTGCCCTGTTGAGGAGTGCGAGAAGCGCGATCCCAAGGGCCTTTACAGGAAGGCAAGGCAGGGGGAGATAGATGACTTCACAGGAGTTTCCGCCCCTTATGAGGATCCTGAAGGTCCTGAGATAACTGTTGATTCAGGGAGCCAGGATATTGAGGCCTGCGCAAGCGCCATAATAGAATATCTGGGCGTTTAAGGCTGTTTATTTCTGCTGAATTCTTTGCTGAACCATTCAACAGTTCTCCTCAATCCATCATCAAAGCTGACATCCCCCTTGTAGCCAAGCAGCTTTTTTGCCTTTGTGTTGTCAGCCTGCGTTTTCATCACATCACCGGGTCTCTCTTCCGCGTGCACAGGCTTTATTTCTTTTCCTAACATCTCGATTATCTTTCCCGCGATCTCATTGACGCTTATGGAGTTTCCGTCAGCAATATTAAAGACCTCTCCTGCAGCCTTCTCCTTTGGCGCAGCGCAGGCCTTCAGGTTGCCTTCAACAACATTTGCTATGTAAGTGAAATCCCTGCTCTGCTCCCCATCCCCAAATATTTTCGGCTGATTTCCCTCTGAAACTGCCTTTATGAAGAGAGGCATGACAACAGCGTACTGGCTGTTAGGGTCCTGGCGCGGGCCGAACACGTTGAAGTACCTTAGTGAGACTGTCTCAAGGCCGTAGAGCTTCCAGTATATGCTCAGGTAATGCTCTCCTGCCAGCTTTGTCAGGGCATACGGAGACCTTGGGTCAGGCCTGAAAGACTCCTTTTCAGGGAATTCCTTCACATCACCGTAGACAGAGGAGGAGGAAGCTAACAAGACCCTCCTGACATCATTCCTTCTTGCTGCCTCAAGAATGTTAAGAGTGCCGTTGATGTTCACGTCATTATACTCAAAAGGGTCCTTTAGAGAGGCTGGAACAGACCTTCTCGCTGCCTGGTGGAGTATGAAATCAGCGCCTTTGCAGGCGCGGCCCATCACCTGCTTGTCGCGGATGTCTCCCTCAATAAACTCTATGCTGTCCATGACACTGCTGAGGTTCTCCCTCTTCCCGTCAAAAAGGTTGTCCACCACAGTGACGTTATGGCCCTGTTTGGCAAGAGTTTCAGCAAGATGGCTGCCTATGAATCCCGCGCCTCCTGTAACAAGATACTTTGCCATATAAGTTTGTTCTGGGCCTTTTTTTATAAAGATTGCGCAGGCTCAAGTTGGGATATATGAGGTATCATGATTAAGAATCTCCTATGCATATTCTGATTGTTCTGGTTAATCCAGACCTGACCTCCGCCCCAGTCGCACTTACATCTGGATAAGTCCCCCTAAAAATAATCCCGACTCGCGCAAGCTTAAATATAATTCCGACTGAAGTCGAAATTATAAGACTTGCCTAAGCTTCGCTTAGTCAAGCGTCTGGGATTACTGAAAATACAAAGTATTTTCAGGCCTGCAAAACTTTGTTTTGCAGTATTAGACTTGCCAAACTTCGTTTGGCAATCTCCCACCCCCTTCAATATGCTTAGCGCACCAACTCCACCTAAGCGCGCTTTAAGCATATTACTGGGCGGGCTTATTGGATGCAGAAGCTGGAAGTTGTGCAGTTTCAGAAAGAGAAAACCTGCCTGATGGTTGTGGAATAAGGGTGGGTAATACCATGAGAGATCAGCAAAAACAGCTCTTCAGCTTATAGGCACTATAAGGGCAAAGTCTCCCTCTCCTTTTATCCTGAACCTGAACTCTCCCATGTCCTCTTCCACGCAAAGGTCTGGTGAGTAGGCTGCATCTCCATGTATCTTGAATCTTCCAACCTCAAACGGCTCTATGTTTCCGTCAATGTCTGCAAGAAAAACATTGTCAGAGGATTCTGCAACATCTGCAGCAAGAGGATACCTTCCTTTTATGTCCTCAGAAAGCGCTCCTTCCTCACTTTTCGCAACAAAGCACAGTTCCTCATAATTGCATGGAGCAGAAAGCTCAATCACTGTGTTCTTTCCGTATGTCGCGTCCTCTTCTATGACTGACTTAAGGTCTGACTTGAACTTTGCCTTCTCTGTCTCGCAGGAGGTGGTCATGAGCTTTCCTATTGCCATGTAACCAAATATGAGGATGAGGGCTATGATTATTGCTGCAAGAGCATAGATAAACACTGTTGACGGAATCTGGGACTTCCTGCTGAGGCTTCTCATAACCAGCCAAAGCGTGTCTTGATATAAATATTTTATGCCTATGGCCTTCTGTTCCTCATATAATCATAGAATTCCCTTCTTGCTTCTTTCTCATCAGCAGGAGGCTGCTCAATCCTTTTCTTTTCCTGCCCCCTGGGCTTTTTCTTTCTTTTTTTCCTGGACCCAGCAATGGGCTTCATCACCTCATATTGTATTGCCATGGTTATCCTGCCCACAATCATGCCTATAACAAACATGCAGAATCCGAAAAACATGGTGTAATTGTCCATGCCATACCGGCCCGCCACCCCCTTTATAAGCCATATCCAAATGATTTACAGAAGCTATTTACAAATATTTTTCATATTACAGCTGTATATGAAAATAAAATATCCCTAAAAAACCAAAGATTTTATAAATAGGTTCTATTTACCTCCTACTTAGTATGGATATAAGGAAAGTGCAGAAGACAGGAGACATGAATTACCTGTACCTTCCCACATCATGGTGCAAGGAATACAGCATAACATCAGGCGCTACAGTCAGCCTTACGAGAGGGGGCGGAGGCAGCCTTATTGTGACTCCAAGGCTGCTCAAGAAGAGCCCCAAGCACGTTGACATAAACATAAAAGGGGATAATGTTGACATTGTCAACAAGGTGGTGATGGCCTGCTACATAAACCCCGCGGACTCTTTCAAGATACACCTGGAGAAGCCCCTTAACTACAGGGAGCTTCTTGACCAGAAAAGGCTGGTCAATGTTGAGCTTATAGAGGTTGAGAACAAGGGCAGGACAATAACCTGCGAGTCCTCAGTGGCTGCAGGAGAGCCGAACATGCTTCTCAGGACAATGGTCAACAAGATAAAGAACATGCTTGTTGTGATGACCCAGAATCCGAACAAGGACCTGGTCCAGAAGTATGAGGAGGAGATAGACCGCAACAGGATAATGGTTGACAAGTCAGTGATAAGCTCAATGACATACAAGAGCGAGTCAAAGATGAAGACAGTTGACCTCTTCTATACAGCTCTGATATCAAAAGACCTTGAGAGGCTGGCAGACCACATAATCCTTCTTGACCACAATGACAAGAAGTTCCTTGAGAAGGTGCTGGAGGTCGTGAGGTCCCTGAAGGAGGTAGTAGAGCTGGCTACAGACCCCAAGAAGGAGCTTGACTACAAGTCTGCAATAAAATTTTCAAAAACCTCCCTCAGCCTCAGCGAGGACAAGATAAAGGGAATAGAATCCTACCACAAGGTTAGGATAAGGCATTACCTCATCAACATATCTGAGGTGTTCATAGACTGGGCAGTGACAAACCAAGCGGAATAATACAGCCAAATACAGTAAATAGTCTATTTGGTATATAAATATAAAACAAGGGAAAACAAAGCAGAAAAGGTGTTAAAATGGACAAGGCATTAAAGGACATACGCGAAGCCGAGAAAAAGGCAAAAAAGATGAAAGAGGATGCTGAAAAGAAGAAGGAGGATGCCATAAGCAGGGCAAGACAAGAGGCAATGAAAAAGCTCAGCCAGGAGCAGCAGAAGATTGACAAAGAGATGGATGAGAGGATAAAGAAGAAGGCTTCAGATGCAGAGAAGGAGAAAGAGAAGATACTTGAAAAAGGCAGGAAAGAGGCAGAAAAGATAGAGGAGACAGCAAAGAAAAACCTCAGCAAGACAGAAGAGCTTGTGATGAAAGAACTGGAGGAAAGAATAAGAAGCTGAAATTGAAAATGCTAAAGCCCGAACAGATGTCAAAGCTCACAATCATAGGGCCCAAGAGCCTGTCCTATAATATAGTTGACAGGCTCCACAGCATGAGGATATACCACCTAATGGACCATGCCAGGACAGAGGACCTTGACATAGGCTCTCCAATGGGGGATTCTGAAGAGATATCAGAGCTTCTCGTGACCCTTAGATCCCTCATTTCATTCCTCGGCATACAGCATAAAAACGTCTCACAAAACCTATCACAGGAAGAAAAGCCCGGCCTGGCTTCAGTAAAGAAGAAGATGGAGGGGCTGAATGACAGGATATCCCTGGACTCATCAAGAATAAAAGAGACAGAAGAGAGCATAAACACCCTCAGGGAGAGAAGGGACATAACAGACAAGATAAGCCTGCTCAAGATCAGCCTTGACGCGTTCCATGACTATGAGTCAATAGACCACCTCCTAGGATACATTGAGGATGTGAAAGGGCTTTCAGAAGAGCTAAAGAGCGCCAAAGGAAGGTGCAGGACCCTGACAGCCCATGAGGGCGGAAAGAACATAGCTCTTTTTTTCTTTGACAAAAGCCTAAGGCAGGAAATATCAGAAAAGCTCTCAAAAAGAGGTTTCACAGAGATTGACACATCCTTCATAAGGGATGAGGGCCTCAGGGGCAGGGCTTCAGAAGAGCTCAAGAAACTGGATTCAAGAATAAAAGAGCTGGAAAGAAAAAAGCTCAGCCTCAAAAAAGAGCTGGAAGACACAAAAAGAGAATGGTCAGGCTATCTCCTCAGGACAGAAAGCATGCTTTCAAAAGAGGCAGAGAAAGCAGAAGCCCCCCTCCGCTTCGGAGCTACAGAGGAGGCATTTGTGATAAAAGGCTTTGTTCCATCCAAAAAGCTGAACAAGGCAATGAAAGAGATAGAAAGCGTATCAAACGGAAAGGTGTATATGTATTCTGAAGAGATATCAGAAGAGGATGAAGTGCCAATAAAGCTTGACAATCCAAAGCCAGTGAGGTTCTACGAGTGGTTCATGGACCTTTACACTCTGCCAAAGTACAAGGAGATTGACCCCACTTTCCTCATGTTCCTTACCTTCCCGATATTCTACGGCTTCATGCTCGGAGACGTGGGGTATGGGGCAGTCACCTTAATCCTGTTCCTGGTGTTAAGGACAAGGATAAAAGGGGATTTCGGAAGGCTTGTCAATGCAATGATATTCGCCTCAATATCCACAATAATATTCGGTGCGCTTTTTGCGGAATACTTCGGGGTTGAGCTCTACCATCCAATCCTCATAAACAGGCTTCATGACACCCATGGCCTTCTCCTTGCTGCAATAGCCATAGGAGCAGCGCATGTTAACATAGGCCTGCTTGTGGGATTCTACAACGAGCTAAGGTCTCACGGCCTGGAGAGCGCGGTGTTTGAGAAGCTGAGCTGGCTGGTGCTTGAGGCAGGAGTTGTCCTGCTCGCATTAAGCTTCACAGGCATAATCCCATACACCCCGCACCCAGCAGCAGGAGGGCTCCTGGCTGCGCTTGCTGTCTTTATGATATACAAGGGAGAGGGTGCCAAGGGCCTTGTTGAGATACCCGCGATATTCAGCCACATGCTTTCCTATGCGAGGCTGATGGCAGTAGGGCTTGCATCAGTGACACTGGCAGTAGTGGTCAACGACCTCTCAGGAAAGCTCTTTGCAGCAGGCATTGCAGGAGCAATAGGCGCTGTCCTTCTCCTGGGAGCAGGCCACACCCTGAACATAGGGCTTGGGCTGATAAGCCCTTTCCTTCACTCATTAAGGCTCCATTACGTGGAGTTCTTCACCAAGTTCTATCATGGTGGAGGCATGAGATATGCTCCATTCGGGGCAGAAACAAAAGTTGAATAGGAAAAACAGGATAAACAAAACACAGGAGGTAGAAAAAATGGCGGATTTAGGAACAGGACTTATCGCGCTTAGCGCAGGAGTAGCCATAAGCGTGACAGCAATAGCAACAGCAATTGCAGAGAAGCAGATAGGATCTGCTGCAGTAGGTGCAATGGCAGAGAAAGAGGGATTATTTGGTAAGGGGCTTATCCTTACAGTGATCCCAGAGACCATTGTCATCTTCGGACTTGTAGTGGCTATCCTTATAATTGGAATGGCATGAGCCCACTAAATGCTTTTGTGTTTAGTGGCCCGCCTATTCCAAGAGGTATAAAATGGGACTTGAAGAAGTGAGAAAGGAAATACTGGACAAAGCAAAGAAGGAAGCTGAAAGCATAGCTGCTGAAAGCAGGAGAGAGGCTGAGAAGATAGCCAAAGATACAGAGGAGCAGATACAGAAGTGCAGGGAGTCATCAGAAGAGGACACCCGCAAGGTCCTGGAGGCGCTGGAGAGGAAAGAGAGGTCAGGCGCTGAGTTTGATGTCAAAAAGATGAAGCTTGACAAGAAAAAGGAGATGGTTGACCGGGTATTCTCTGGAGTCAAGCAAAAACTTGCAGGGATTCCCCAGAATAAGAGGGATGAGCACGTGAAAAAGCTTCTCTCAAAAGCGGGAAAAGAGATAAAGGTTGCGCTTGTCTACGGCAGCAGCAGGGACAAAAAGGCGGTAAGCAGCGCGAAAGGGGTTAAGTTCATTGAAGCGGACATGACAGGAGGCATAATAGCGGAGAATGAGGACTCTAGCATAAGGGTTGACTACAGCTATGAGGAGATGCTTGACAGCATACAAAAGGACAGCCTCCAGAGGATAGCATCAAGCCTTTTCACCAGCACATAGCTCAGATGATGGAAGCAGCGCAATAGGGAGAGCAAGAAGATGATGCAGGAGCTTGTGACAGAAAATAAAAGGAAGGAGGGAAAGATAAGGCTAGGCGAGGCTCCGTACACCTATGCCCGTGTTGCTGTGATGAGGAGCAAGCTCATAAGAAAAGATGATTATTACCGCCTTCTGAAGATGAAGCTGAACGACATCATAAGATTCCTGCAGGAGACTGAATACAAGAAAGAGATAGACGAGATGGCAGTGAGCTATTCAGGAGTGGAGCTTGTGGAGCTGGCACTTAACAAGAACATAGTCAAGACTTTCAACAAGCTCAAGAGAATAGCGGAGTATGACGGGCTGAGAAGAGTCATGGAGGAATACATGAAAAGGAATGACATATGGAATCTCAAGACAATAATCAGGGGAAGGTTCACAGGCCAGAGTGAGGAGAGGATAAAGGACCTTCTAATTCCTGTGGGGGAGCTAAGCGAGAGCTTTCTCCTTGACCTTTTGAAAAAGGAGTCAATAGAGGACATAATCAAGGCCATTGACCTTCCTGATCAGGAGCTCGTGAATCAAGCCATTGAATTATTCAGAGAGAAGAACAGCCTTTTTGCGCTGGAGAACCTGCTGGACAGGGCATACTATGAGGGAGCAATAGAGTTCTCCAGAAAAATGCCCAGGCAGGGGCATGTGTTCAGGAAATTCATAGAGAATGAGATTGACACGCTCAACATCAAGATTCTGCTGAGGATGAAGAAAGCGGGCATTGAAAGGGAAGAGGCAGAGAGGTTCCTCATCCCGTCAGGAGCAGACCTTAGCGTTGCAGACTTAAGAAAGCTTGCAGGAGCTGAGGACACAGACTCTCTGATGGGCATGCTGGAAAAGATGGGTTATGCTAAAATAACAGCAGCCTATGACAGGTCAAAAAAGGACATAGCCCCTGTTGAGCTGAAGCTAAGCAAGCAGCTTCTTGATGATGTGATACTGCTCCTCCATACATACCCCCTGTCTGTTGACGTAATCCTTGGATACATGTTTGCAAAGGAGATAGAGGCAAGGAACATAAGGATGCTCATAAAAGGAAAACAGCTCGGCCTGCAGGATGAGTTCATAGAGAACGAGCTGGTAATAGGAGGATAAAATGGAGCTGGCTGTCATAGGAAAACCGGAATTCACCCTCGGGTTCAGGCTTGCGGGGATAAGCAATGTGGCTGACCTGAAAACTGCTGATGCAAAAGAGGCTGACAGGAGATTCTCTGAGATGATGGAGTCAGAGAACACAGGGATAATCATAGCAGATGAGGAAACAATGAACAGCCTCAGCGAAAGAATGAGAGAGACCGCAGAGACAAGCGTCAGGCCCGTTACTGTTGTCGTCTCCTCAGAGGCAGGAGCCCAGGAGGCATTAAGGCACATGATCATAAAATCAATAGGAGTTGACCTATGGAAGGACTGAAGGTGATATAATGGCAATGAAAACAAGAAAATCAGGAAGGAAAACAGGATCAAGGAAAAGCCATGAGGGCAAAGACGCTTCCAGGGGGGATGGGGGAGTCCTTTACAGGATAGCAGGCCCTGTTGTGGTGGCAAAAGGCATGAAAGCCAGGATGTATGATGTTGTAAAGGTTGGAAAAGAAGGCCTCATGGGAGAGGTCATCCAGATAAGCGAGGACAAGACAGTCATACAGGTCTATGAGGACACATCTGGAATAAAGCCAGGAGAGCCTGTTGAGAACACTGGAATGCCCCTGTCTGTTGAGCTCGGCCCGGGCCTCCTGACAAGCATCTACGACGGAATACAAAGGCCTCTTCCTGTTCTAAAGAAAGACATGGGAGATTTCATAACAAGGGGTGTTGATGCTCCGGGGCTGAATCCTGACAAGAAATGGGATTTCAGGCCAAAAGCAAAGAAAGGAGACAGAGTAAAGACAGGCGATATTATCGGGGAGGTTGAGGAGACTGAAGGGTTCATGCACAAGGTGATGGTCCCTCCGGGAATGGAAGGGAAGATAACTGAGATAAAATCAGGAAAGTTCACTGTAAGTGACACAATAGCTGTGCTTGATGGAAAGCAAAAGATAAGCATGAAGCAGAAGTGGCCTGTGAGAAATTCCAGGCCGTCTGCGAAAAAGCTCGCTCCTGAGCTGCCGCTTATAACAGGACAGAGGATATTTGACGTGCTCTTTCCTCTTGCAAAGGGAGGAACAGGCTCAATACCAGGCCCCTTTGGAGCCGGAAAAACCGTTTCCCAGCAGCAGCTGGCAAAGTGGTCTGACGCAGACATAGTCGTCTACATAGGATGCGGGGAGAGGGGCAATGAGATGACAGAAGTGCTCACTGAATTCCCTAATCTTACAGATCCCAAATCAGGAAAGCCGCTCATGAACAGGACAGTTCTGATAGCAAACACATCAAATATGCCTGTTGCAGCAAGAGAGGCATCAGTTTACACAGGAATAACAATAGCAGAATACTTCAGGGACATGGGATACTCTGTTGCCCTGATGGCAGACTCAACATCAAGATGGGCTGAGGCAATGAGGGAGATATCATCAAGGCTTGAGGAGATGCCTGGAGAGGAAGGCTATCCGGCGTACCTCTCCACAAAACTCTCAGAGTTCTACGAGAGAGCAGGAAGGATAATACCTCTCGGACAGGGCAGGGAGAAGGAGGAGGGCTCTGTCACCATCATAGGAGCTGTAAGCCCGCCTGGAGGGGACTTCTCAGAGCCTGTGACACAGGGAACACTCAGGGTGACAAAAACATTCTGGGCTCTTGACGCCAAGCTTGCCCAAAGAAGGCACTTCCCGTCCATAAACTGGCTCACCTCATACAGCCTTTATCTTAACACGCTTGAGCCCTGGTACGCCAAGAACGTGGGTTCAGACTGGAGGGAGCTGATAAATAAGTGCATGTCAGTACTTCAGGAAGAGGACAAGCTCATGGAGATAGTGCAGCTGGTGGGATCAGACGCGCTCCCTGAAAAAGAGCAGCTGACTCTTGAAGTTGCAAGGATGATAAGGGAGTTCCTGCTCCAGCAGAACGCATTCCACGAAGTGGACACATACTCGGAGCTCAAGAAAGACCACCTCATCATGAAGACCATAACACACTTCCAGGGCCTTGCGGAAAACGCGCTTGAGGCAGGAGCGAGAATACAGGACATCATGCAGACAAAGTCAAGAAACAGGGTGTCAGACGCAAAATTCACAAAGGACTACGAGAAGCTGTTGAACAGCGTCCAGAGGGAGATGGACTCTGAGTTTGACAGGCTGGTAAAATGAGGACAAGATGAAAGTCATGGCCAAGGTGATATCATGAAAGAATACAAGACAATAAAAAGGATTGCAGGACCCCTCGTCTTTGTTGAAAAGACAGAGCCCATAGGCTACGCAGACCTTGTGAGGATAGCGCTGCCTGACGGATCCATAAAGAACGGGCAGGTGCTTGACACAAGCGACGACCTTGTCGTAGTGCAGGTGTTTGAGGGCACCAGAGGCATTGACAAGAAGTCGGGAGTCAAGTTTCTCGGAGAGACAATGACTCTTCCTGTTTCAGATGACATGCTCGGCAGGATACTCAGCGGAGCAGGAAAGCCTATTGATGGAGGGCCTGAGATAATACCAGAGAAAAAGATGGACATCACAGGATCAGCCATCAACCCTTACGCAAGAGGCCCCCCTGCTGACTTTATCCAGACAGGAATATCAACAATTGACGCGATGAACACTCTTGTGAGAGGGCAGAAGCTTCCCATTTTCTCAGGGTCAGGACTGCCTCACAATGAGATAGCGCTGCAGATAGCAAGGCAGGCCAAGGTAATAGGCCAGAAGGAGGGCTTTGTTGTCATATTCGCTGCAATGGGAATAACAAACGAGGAAGCCCAGACTTTCATCAGGGACTTTGAGGAGACAGGCGCGCTTGAGAGGTCTGTTGTTTTCCTCAACCTGGCTGACGACCCTGCAGTTGAGAGGCTTGTTACGCCAAAGATGGCCCTGACAGCAGCGGAATACTTCGCTTATGAGAAGGACATGCACGTGCTTGTCATACTCACGGATATGACAAACTACTGCGAGAGCCTCAGGGAGATAGGAGCTGCAAGGGAGGAGATTCCCGGAAGAAGAGGGTATCCGGGATACATGTACACCGACCTTGCAGGGATCTACGAGAGGGCAGGAATGGTGCAGGGAAGAAAGGGCTCCATAACCCAATTCCCTATACTCACCATGATAGGGGATGACATAACCCACCCAATACCTGATCTTACAGGCTACATAACAGAGGGGCAGATAGTGCTCAGCAGGGAGCTGCACAGGAAGAACATCTACCCTCCAATAGACGTGCTTCCCTCCCTTTCAAGGCTCATGAACATGGGCATAGGAAAAGGGAAGACAAGAGAGGACCACAAGCAGGTGTCTGACCAGCTTTACGCCAACTATGCAGAGGGAAGAGACCAGAGAGGCCTTGTGGCTATTGTTGGGGAGGAGGCCCTAAGCGAGAGGGACAAGAGGCTCCTGCACTTTGCAGGCCACTTTGAGGACAGGTTCGTCAGGCAGGGAAAGAACGAGGACAGGAGCATACATGAAACACTTGACCTTGGGTGGAGCCTGCTCAGGGAGATGCCAGAGGAGGAGCTCACAAGGATAAGCCCTGAGATGAAAGAGAAGCACTATGGAAAAGGGACTGGCAAAGAAGAGACCGGCAAGAAAGCATCTGCAGAGGCAGGGAATACCGCAGAGAAAAAAACTCCTGAGAAAGAAGCAGGAAACAAAAAGGAAAGCGGAAAGAGTGCAGGAAAGTCAAAGGCCTCAGGCAAAAAGAAAACGCGGAAAAAGGCAAAGAGCAAAAAGAGCTCCGGGAAGAAGTGAAAGAGCAGAATGACTTAAAATGGCACTGGACGTAAAGCCTACGAGAAGCGAGCTCATAAAGCTAAAGAACAAGGTAAAGCTGGCAAGGTCAGGCCACAGCCTGCTCAAGAAGAAGAGGGACGGCCTGATACTTGACTTCTTTGAGATCCTGAAGAAGGCAAAGACCCTGAGGCAGGAGCTCACACAGGAGTACAGGGATGCTGTTGAGAAGATGAACATGGCAAGGGCTGTTGAGGGGGATGTAAAGCTCAGGTCCCTCGCAATGGCTGTAAGCCAGAAGCCTTCAATAGAGCTTCAGAAGAAGAACATAATGGGCGTTGTTGTGCCCAAGATAGAGAGCGAGGGCCTCCAGAAGTCAATGGAGGAGAGGGGTTATGGAGTTTACGACAGCTCTTCATTGATAGACGAGGCAGCAGCATCCTATGAAAAGGTTGTGGAGAAGGTAATACTGGCTGCAGAGATAGAGACATCAATGAAGAAACTGCTGAATGAGATAGAGAAGACAAAAAGAAGGGTGAACGCGCTTGAGTTTGCAGTGATACCTGAGATGGAGGAGACAGCAGGCTTCATAAGGTTCAGGCTGGAGGAGATGGAAAGGGAGAACGTATTCAGGCTGAAGAGGATCAAGAAATGACAGGGGCAGAAGAGATAATTTCAGCGCTCGTAAGGGGGAATGAGGATTATTCAGCATCAACCCCCAACAGAAGCTTTGAGGAACTGCAGGAAGGCCAGAGCCCCAAGGTGACTCTGGTAAGCTGTTCTGACTCAAGGCTATCAAGCAGGATATTCAGCCTTGACCCTACAAACTACATATTTCACATAAGGAACATAGGCAATCAGGTGTCCACTGCAGAGGGGTCTGTTGATTATGGAATAATGCACCTCAGGACGCCCTTGCTTATGATTCTCGGTCACACAGGCTGTGGAGCAGTGAAAGCAGCGCTGTCTGATTATTCAGGGGAGAAAGAGCCTGTAAGGAGAGAGCTTGACACCCTCAAGGCAGGCCTCGGAAATAAGTTTGACGACCCTGATCCTGTTCTGCGGGAAACAAAGTATGCAGAGCAAAATGTTGACTTCCAGGTGAGGAGAGCAGTGGAAAAATACAAAAGCATGATTGACTCGGGAAAGCTTGTGATTGCAGGGGCAATGCTTGACTTTCACGATGTATACTCAGAGAACAGGGGCGCTGTTTTTGTGACAAACATAAACGGCTGCACAGACCCCTCCCAGCTGGAGGGCATGCTGAAGGAAAACAAAACAGGCGCGGCAGGCAACAGCATAAAAAGAGCGCAGTAGAATGCAATAATTTTATAAATGGCCTTCATGTTTCATGCCCATAATATCATCTTTTTTTGAATTCAGTGTTGGTGAGATCATGCTTGAGAAAAGACACATCCAGAGGCTCAGGGAGGAACTCTCCTCCTGCAAGAGGCCCCTCATATTCTTCCATGATGACGCAGACGGCCTGGCTTCGTTCCTGCTCTTCTACAGGAGGATAGGTGAGGGCAAGGGATCCATTGTAAAGACAACACCCAAGATTGACAGGAAGAATTACACCAGAAAGGTAAAGGAGTACCTGCCTGACAAGGTTTTTGTTCTTGACATTGCAATGGTAGAGCAGGATTTCATTGATGACATGTCTGAGATGGGCATTTCTGTTGTCTGGGTTGACCACCACACCCCCCTCAAGAGGGACAGGGTGCTCTACTTTAACCCAAGGAAAAAAGAGCCTGGGGATGACACATGCATATCAAGGATATGCTATGAGGTTGTGAAGCAGGACATTTGGATTGCAATGGCAGGCTCAATAGGGGACTGGCAGATGCCCGGCTTCAGGGATGAATTTGTAAGGCAGTACCCTGAGCTGCTTGACTCTTCTGTGAGAAGGCCTGAAGAAGCTCTCTTTGCCCAGCCCATAGGCAGGCTGGTGAGAATACTCTCTTTTGTCCTTAAAGGCAGGAAGGAGAATGTGATAAGGTGCATGAAAATCCTCACAAGGATAGACAGCCCGTATGAGATCCTGAAGCAGAAGACCCCTGCAGGAAGGTTCCTCTACAAGAGATACAAGAGTGTTGAGGAGCATTATGAAAACCTCCTGAAAAAGGCCAAGAGAGAGGTGAAAAAGGACGACTTCTTTGTGTTCATCTACAAGGGTGAGAAGTTCAGCTTCTCAAGCGAGGTAGCTAACGAGATGCTTTTCAATTATCCTACCAAGATAATACTGGTGGGCAGGGAGAAGTCAGGAGAGATAAAATACAGCCTGAGGTCAGCTGAAGATAACATATCAGCAGCCCTTGAGAGCGCCCTGAAGAATGTAGATGGGTTTGGAGGGGGTCACGAGCATGCCTGCGGGGCAGTGATAAAGAAGAAGGACAACAAGAGATTCATAAAACAGCTGAAAAAGGAGCTAAAGAAACCTTTATAAAGGGGGTGTTTTTCAGATCTAATGCTTGGCATTAATGCGCCGGTGGTCTAATGGCTATGAGACCTGCCATGGGCAGGCCTGGCAAACTTCGGCCTTCCAAGCCGACTATCCGGGTTCGAAAACTGAGGGTTTGCGCTGGAAAATCCACGTGGTTGACTTTCGGGTCGTAAAACCCTTGTTCGAAAGTCCCGGTCGGCGCATTATCATGTTTGATATGTCAGAAATATACCACTGGTTTATTTAACCAGTGGACAAAGTCCACAAAGGCATATCCGCAGAGGGTATATTTCTGAGCATGCTCAAAAACCACAGGTCAATAAAGAATGAGAATGAAGCTTTCGCTTCATGCCACCGGTCTCTGACCGGTGGTTTTTGACATAAAACAGGAGGGATATGATGGCATTTGACAAGAATCTGGACAAAGAGCTTTTCTCTGAGACAGCTCAGTTTGAGACAACAAGGATAATAGTGGGTGTTTTCTCCTACAATGACGGCACCCCAAAGATGCAGCTGACAAGACAGAACCTGGACAATAACACCGGAGAGTGGAAGTTTGCCAAGCTGGGCAGGATGTTCAGGGACGAGGCAGAGGCGGCAATCCCTCTCATGCAGAAGGCGCTTGAGCACATGCCCCAGGAGGAGGAAGAGAAAGAACCTGAGGGGCAGTCCTGAGCACAGAGCAGGGTTCATATCTCCAAAGGAAAATCTTATAAATGACCTTTTTGGCCCTCTTAAAATGGCTGACTGCAAAAACTGCGGAAGATGCTGCAATCACGTTGCTATTGAGCTGGACAGGCCCACCTCAAAGCAGGATTATCAGGAGATACTCTGGTTTCTCCTCCACAAGGACGTGAGAGTGTTTGTTGATGACGAGAATGACTGGTACGTTGAATTCCTGACTCCATGCGAGTGGAGAAAGAACGGAATGTGCATGAACCACAGCAGGAGGCCGAGCGTGTGCAGGGATTACTCACCTGAGGAGTGCGTGACAAACGGGGAGGGCAACGCTGAAAAGCTCTCTTTTGACACCCATGATGATTTCATAAGATTCCTCAAAAAAAAGAACATTGACTACAAGTTCAGGTGGCAGAAACAGGCGGGGGCAAAACGCTGAATAAAGCTCCTGCACCTGCTTGTTCAGTAAAATATAAAAATAGTTCTCAAATAAGAGGCCTCATGGCTGCAGGCACGGGCAGGGGCAAAAACCGGGGGAAAGCCGGATCAAAGGGGAATAGGCCCTCCAAGAGCTCCAGCAGGAAAAAGAAGGATTCAGTGCTTGTCATCTGCGCTCATTCAGACGACCAGATATTTGGGGTGGGTGGGACACTTGCAAAATACGCTGAAGAGGGCGGAAGGGTGATAATAGTTGTGCTCTCCTACGGCGAGAAGAGCCATCCCTGGCTCAAGAAGAAAGTGACTGTCAGGATGAGGGTTAAGGAAAGCCATGAGGCAGCAAAAATAATAGGGGCTGAAAGGACAATATTCTTCGGCATGAGAGAGGGGAACTTTCCCACTGATTTTGTGGAGATGGAGATGCACGAAAAGACGCGCAGGCTGATAAGAAAATATAAGCCGTCAAAGATATTCACCCACTCTGGTGACGATCCCCTCCCTGACCACACAGCCGTCAACAAGTTCGTGGTTGAGCTGTGCGATGAGATAGGCTATAATGGAGATTTATACTCTTTTGACGTGTGGAATCCCCTCAAGATAAGGGAAAGGAATGTTCCGAAGCTTTATGTGGACATAACAAAAACATTCAGGAAAAAGACAAAGGCCCTTAAGTGCTTTGAAAGCCAGTGGCTCTCAATGCTCTCCCTGCTATGGAGCGTATACTACAGGGCAATAAAGCACGGGCTCAAAGCCCACTGCCTCTTTGCAGAGGTGTTCCACAAGATAAGATAGGTACAAGACAGGTGAATGATAAAACAGAAGCCACTCATGAAACACACCCATAAATCATTGTAAGAATGAAAAAGAAAAAATTGCTCATAGCAGCGGACTCTTTCCTTCCAAGATGGGATGGCATAAGCAGGTTCCTGGCAGAGACAGTGCCGAGGCTGGCCAGGCATTATGACATAAGGCTTATAGTCCCTGAATTCAGGGGAAAAAAGGCTGTCATGAAGAATGTGGAAATAACAAGGATTCCCGTGCACAGTTTCATGGCAGGAGATTATCATCCTCCCAAGATAAGGCCTTTCACCATAAGAAAGTATGTTAAAGAGGCTGATGTTGTCTTCACACAGAGCATAGGCCCCATAGGTGGCATGGCCATGATATGGGCTGACAGGCTCCGCAAGCCTCTCTACGCCTACGCCCACTCACTGGAGTGGGAGCTTGTTCCCAAGAGCATAGACAAGTTCAAAAGGACAATAAGCGCGCTGACAAAATCATTCGCCAGGTATGTTTACAACAAGTGCGACTTCATATTTGTTCCCTCATCCACCAGCGAGAAGTCACTTAAGTACGCGGGAATAAGCCCGCAGATGAGGGTGATTCCCCTGGGCGTGAACACTTCGCTGTTCAGGCCCCCAAAAAGCAAGAGGAATGCCAGGAAGAGGGCAGGGCTCAGCCAGAATTCAGTTGTGGTGGGTTTTGTGGGCAGGATAGCAAGAGAGAAGGATCTTCCCACGCTTTACAGGGCATTCAGGAGTGTGAAGAAAAAGAACGAGCGCCTCAGGCTGCTCATCATAGGAAAGGGCATTGAGCTTTCCACCATGTTTGATGACATGACAGGCATCAAGCATGTTGAGGTTTCCAATGATGTTAGGAAATACTACCAGGCAATGGACATATTCGTAATGCCCAGCCTTACAGAAACATCCTCCCTTGCCACCATGGAAGCAATGAGCTGCGGCCTTTCTGTTGTTGCAACACCAGTGGGAGGCATGCAGGAGTACATCTCTGACGGCAGGAACGGCTATCTCTTTCCTGCGAGAGAGCCTTCTGTGCTTGCAAGAAAGCTCTCAAAACTTGCGGACAATGAGGACCTCAGGAGGGCGATAGGCTCAATGGCAAGAAAGACAATAACCTCAGCCTATAGCTGGGACAGGACAGTAAAGGAGATAAGCGAGATGCTCGGCTGAGTTCTTCCTCAATCCCTTTATTCAATCACTAAAACACTCTCAAGAATTCACACCTTAAGGCTGACCACGTTGCTCTTGCCGTGCTCGTCCATGCTCACGCCGTAAAGTATGCTGGCCTCGTTTATGACTCCGTCATTGTGGCTTATCATGATGTACTGGGCATTCTCTGAGTATTTCTTGACCAGCTGGGACAGCTTCTCTGAGTTTTTCTTGTCAAGCGCGGCATCCACCTCGTCAAGAACATAGAATGAGGCTGGCTCGTGCTCCTGTATTGAGAATATGAATGCCAGTGCTGTCATAGACTTCTCCCCTCCTGAAAGGCTTCTTATGTCCAGGAACTTGTTGCCTGTTATCCTGACCTTTATCAGGATCCCGCCATCAAATAGCATCTCCTCATTTTCAAGCACAAGGGATGCCTCTCCCTTGCTGGAAAGGGCGGAGAATATGCTCTTGAAGTTGTCGTTCACCACATTGAACGTCTTCATGAACATGTCCTTCTTCTTTAACTCTATCTCGTTCATCATCACAAGAACATCCTCCTTCTCAAGCAGCAGCTTCTCCTTCTTCTTTGTGAGATCATTATATTCATTCTCAACCTGGTCAAATATCTCAAGTGACTTCATATTCACATTGCCCAGCTTTGTGAGCACTCCCTCGCAGGTGCCTATCTCCTTCCTCAGCTCCTGCTCTGACTTGTTCTTTATCACCTCAACCCCCTCATAGTCCCTGAATTCCTCCTCAAGGCTCTGCAGCTCCGCCCTTACCTTTGCTGAGTCAACATTTATTGTGTTAATCCTCTGCTCTATGCTCTTGTACTGCTCTGAGAGGGTCTCAAGATTCTGCTCCTGCTTCTTTACTTTCTCGTCTATCTTTGACTTATCTGAGAAGAGGTCCCTGAATTTTGTCTGGAACTTCCTCTGCTTTTCCTCCTTCTCCTTGAGGTCAGCTGACATCAAGGATATGTTCTCGTTAAGGCTCTTTATCTCCTCCTGAAAGTCCTTTTCCTCTTTCTCGTTCTGCCTTATTATCTTTTGGGTGTTCTCCAGCTCAGGGCTGAAGACATTCTGTATCTGGGCCTCAATATTCTTTTCCTCACCCTTCTTTGCCACAACCTCCTCCTTGAGCTGGTTTCTCTTCTCCTCAAAAGCATTAAGCTCTGCTATGAGGGAGGGGTTCCTGAGCTCGCTTATCCTGTTCCTTATCTCCTGCCTCTTTGTCTTGTTCTCAGAAAGGCTCTTGTTGCACTCTGTGATTCTTGAAGCCACATCCTCAATCTTTTTCTCAACCTCTTTTGCCTGCTTCTCAAGCTCTTTTCTCTCCTTCCTTGAGTCTTCCGTGTCTCCAGACTGCAGGTTCAGCAGCTTTTCAAGCTTTATTATGTCGCCCTCAAGATGGGCCTTCTCCTCTCTTAGTTTTGCGACGTTATTCTCGTTCTCTTTCTTGTCCTTCTCCAGCCTATTAACAAGGCTCTCATTATCCTCCAGCTTCTTTTCGCATTCCTTTATGTCCTTCTCAACATCCTTTTCCGCGAACCCGAGGCCGGAGCCTTTCCTCGCCCTGTAGCCTCCCTGCATGGCTCCGCTGAGCTCTGCAAGGTCCCCGTCAACACTGACCATCTTGGCCTTCCCAACCCCTATCCTTCTTGCAGCATCTATTGAGTCCACAACAAGGGTGTTGCTGAAGACATAAGAGAAAACATTCCTGAACTTTGGGTCAAATGATATGAGGTCTATCGCAAAGCCGTGAACCCCCTCTGATGAGGCCATCTTCTTTATCTCAGGCTTCTTTTCAACACCTTTTATCTTGTTCAGGGGAATGAAAGTGGCTATTCCAAGCTTGTTGTCCTTGAGGTATTTTATGCATTTTCCTGCCACCTTGTCGTCCTTTACAACAACTGAGGTTGTTTTGGGCCCTGCCGCTATCTCCATGGCAAGGGAGTATTTGGAGTTCACCTTTCCCAGCTCGGATACAGTGCCGTGTATTCCTGGAATGCTGTTCTTCTGCTCAAGTATCCTTCTCACTGCGCTGTTCTCTCTCAGCTTCTCCTTGATTGACATGTTCTTTGCATTGAGCTTTGAAATTTCCTCCTGAAGCTTCAGCTGGGAGTTTCTCGCATTCTCAAGCTGGGAGGTTATCTCAGGGCTCTTTCCCAGAGCCTTGTTAAGCCCCATCGTGATGCTCTTGAACCTGTCCCTTTTTGACTTTAGCTCTTCTATCTTCTCCTTGTTCTCCTTCTCAACCTCAAGCACCTTTGATATCTTCTCGTCTATTGCGTTAATCCTGAACTCTATCTTGTCCTTCTGCCTGAGAAGCTCCTGCTGCTCCTCCCTGAGCTTCTGTATTTCCTTCTGCTTTTCCTCTGCTTCCCTGTCTATCCTGTCAATGTCCTTTTCCAGCCCCTCAACATCATCAAGCTTGTTCTTCTTCCTGAACTCGCTCATTTTCTTGTCTATCTGCCCTATCTCTTTTTCCCTGTTGGACACCTGCTTTTTCATGTCCTCTTTCTCCTCCTCAAGCTTCTTTATCTTGGATTTTTTTTCCTCCAGATTATCATTAAGCTGTTTTTTCCTCTGCTTTATCTTGTTTATCTCTGTTTTCAGGGATTCAACCCTGTTCTTTGATGATGCTATGTCAACCTTAAGCTTCTCTATCTCCTTGTTGAGCTCCACCTGATCCTTCTCGCCTTTCGCCTCTATCTCCTTGTTTATCTCGTCTATTCTTGACTTCTTTTCTTTTATCTCATTCTTTATAGCGTCTATCTGCTTCTGCTTGTCATCAAGAAGGCCCTTCTGTCTCTCTGTCTTGGAGTCAAACTCCTCCTTTTCCTTCTTTTTGTTCTGCAGCCTCTTGTAGATGAGGGATGCCTTGCTTTTCTTTATCCGGTCATTGATGTCCTTGTACTTTATTGCCTGGTCCCTCTCCCTCTTCAGCTCGGTAAGCCTGTTTTTTCTCTCATTGAGGACAATGTCAGCTTCTTTTATCCTCTCCTCAACCCTCTGCAGCTCATTGACCGCCTTCTGCTTTTTCTCCTCATAGACTGATATGCCCGAGATCTCCTCCACAAGCTGCCTTCTCTCCTCAGGAGGCATCTCAACAAACCTCACTATATCTCCCTGGAGGATTATGTTATAGGCGTCAGGGTTTATCCTTGCAAGGGAAAGAAGCTCCAGTATCTGCTGCCTTGTCCGTGTCTCATTGTTTATCCTGTATATGCTCTGCCCTGTCTTCCTCACTATCCTGGTTATTTTAACCTCCTTCTCGTCAGTCGGGAATATCCCTTTTGAGTTGTCAAAGTATATTGAAACCTCAGCTGCCTTTGAGGGCTTCTTTGACTTTCCCCCATTGTAGATGAGGTTAGCTGATTTTTCGCTCCTCAGGGCCTTTGCAGAGGTCTTTCCCAGGACAAAGCACAGTGCGTCAAGTATGTTTGACTTTCCAGAGCCATTGGGTCCCAGAACGCAGTTAAATTCATCTCCAAAAACAAGCTCTGTTCGCTTTGCAAAGGACTTGAAGCCATCCATCACAAGTTTGTTGATCTTGGTCATCATTACGCCTTTTGTCGGGGTTTTTGCGAATCTTCCAAATCACGCCTTTTTGCTCTTTTATAATCATAATATAAAGACTTTCTCTGGCATCACGGTCGTTGATTTTAGGTATTGATTTGGATAATGCTCATATATAAATCTTTTGCTGTTCTGCAAGGGGCTCAGAAGCTTCACAGAGGCTTTCAGGCCATGCAAAAGAGCACTCTGAAGCGCGATCTGAAAAGCTCTTGCAGGTGATTGCAAGTTCTCCGCCCTTCTGCGCAATATTTTTAAACTAGCCTGAGTTGCCTATTGAGATATGGGCGGCACAAGGATTGACGAGTCAATATTCAAGGCCTATGACATCAGGGGCGTATATCCCGGGCAGATCAATGAAGAGGCAGCCTACAGGATAGGCAGGGCTTTTGTCTCTTTTAGGGGCTGCAGCAATGTTGTTGTTGGAAGGGATGCAAGGCAGAGCTCTCCTGTAATCCATGAGTCTCTTGTTAAGGGAATAACAGACCAGGGAGCTGATGTCATTGACATAGGCCTCTCAACAACACCCATGTTTTACTTCTCTATTGCAAACTACGGCCATGATTCAGGAATCATGATAACAGCATCCCACAATCCAAAAGATTATAACGGCCTGAAGCTCTGCAGGGAAAAGGCAATTCCAATAGGGGGAGAGACAGGCATGGAAGAGATAAAGAAGCTTGCTGTTGAGAACAATTTTGAGGAGCCTTCCAGGAAGGGGGGTGTGAGCGGAAAAAAGCCCCTTGATGATTACGCAAAAAAAGTGCTCTCTTTTGCAGAAGAGATTAAAAGAAGCAGGAAGTTAAGGCTTGTGGTTGACGCAGGAAACGGCATGTCCCCTGTCGTGTTTCCTAAAATAGAGGAAGCCCTTCCCATTGAGGCAGAGAAGCTCTGCTTTGAGGTTGACTGCTCATTCCCGAATCACGAGGCAAACCCCTCAAAAGAGGAAACAACAGAGGAGCTGAAATCAAGGGTTAGGGGGGGAAAAGCTGACATGGGAATAGCATTTGACGGTGACGCTGACAGGATAGGCTTTGTTGACGAAAACGGAAGGCTTGTTCCAAGCGACCTCATAACAGCCCTCCTGGCTGAGGAATTTCTTGAGAAGAATCCCGGAGAGAAGATACTCTACGAGGTGAGAAGCACCTGGGCGGTGAGGGACACGATAAAAGAGAAGGGAGGCATTCCTGTGCTGTGGAAGGCAGGCCACGCCCTGATAAAAGAAAAGATGAGAAAGGATGACATACTCTTCGGCGGAGAGAAGAGCGGACACTGCTTCTACAGGGACTTCTGGTATGCTGACTCAGCCATGATAACAATGGTCAAGGTCTTGAATGTCCTGTCAAAGAAGGGATGCGGGCTTTCAGAGGCGCTGAAGCCCTTTGAGAAGTATTACAGCTCAGAGGAGATAAACTTCAGGATAGAGGACAAGGACAAGGTCATAAGGGGGGTTGAGGAAAGCCTTAAGCAGGAGGCTGTCAACATAATGCATGTTGACGGGCTGACCATGGAATTCAAGGGGTGGTGGTTCAACCTAAGAAAGTCAAACACCGAGCCCCTCCTCAGGCTCAACATGGAAGCTGACACAGAAGACGGCCTGAAAAGGGCAAGGGAGAGGATGGAAAAGCTCATAGGGGGATTAAGATGAAAATAACAATTATAGGGACAGGATATGTTGGAAGCGTGACAGGAGCCTGCCTGGCAGACCTTGGAAGCGAGGTGATATGCCTTGATATTGACAAGGAGAAGATAAGCAGGTTAAGCAAGGGAGACATTCCAATCTACGAGCCCGGCCTGGGGGACATTGTGAAAAGAAACCTCAGGGAGAACAGGCTGTCATTCACAACAGACAAGAAAAAGGCGATACAGGAATCTGAAGTCATATTCATAGCCGTGGGAACCCCCTCATCAGATGACGGTTCGGTGAACATGGAGTATGTTGAGGCTGTTGCGAGAGACGTAGGAGAGCACATGAACAGCTACAAGGTGATTGTTGACAAGAGCACGGTCCCTGTGGGGACAGGAGAGCGGGTGAAAAGGATAATCTCAGAGAATCAAAAGGAAAAGCATGATTTTGATGTGGTGTCCAATCCTGAATTCATGAGAGAGGGCAGCGCGATAAAGGACTTCACGAACCCTGACAGGATAGTGATAGGGGCTGAGAGCGAAAAGGCAAAAGAGGTGATGCAGAAGATATACTCTGGAATAGAAAGGACAGGCAGGCCCATACTGTTCACTGACATAAAAAGCGCAGAGCTGATAAAATACGCGAGCAATGCCATGCTTGCAGCAAGAATATCCTTCATGAACGAGATAGCGAGGCTCTGCGAAAAAACAGGGGCGGATGTCAAGATGATAGCAAAGGGCATAGGCCTTGACACCAGGATAGGCTCCAGATTCCTCCAGGCAGGCATAGGATACGGCGGAAGCTGCTTTCCAAAAGACGTGAAAGGCATTATCTCAACAGGAGAGAAGATGGGGGTTGAGATGAAGATCATGAAGGCAGTGGATGAGGTGAATGAGGCGCAGAAGATGTGGCTTGTGCCCAAAATAAAGGAGGAGCTGAAACCTTTAAAGGGAAAAAAGATAGCTGTGTGGGGGCTTGCTTTTAAGCCGAAAACAGACGACATGAGGGATGCGCCATCAGTGACAATAATAAGGGAGCTCCAGAAGGAAGGTGTGGATATAACTGCGTTTGACCCCGAGGCAGAGCACACAGCAAAGAGCATACTGAAGGATGTGGCCTATGCAAAAACACCCTATGAGGCTTTGAAAGGAGCTGACGCGCTTGTTATAGCAACAGAATGGGACGAGTTCAGGAATCTTGACAGGCAGAAGATGAAAGAGCTCATGAGCAAGCCTGTCATTTTTGACGGCAGGAACATCTACAACAGGGGGGAGATGAAGCAGCTCGGCTTCACCTACTTCGGGGTTGGGAGGTAAATGAAAGCCCTGATACTTGCGGCAGGCTACGGCACAAGATTGAAACAAGAGCTGGAATCCCTGAGATCAGAGAATCCTGCCGGCTACAGCAGGCTGAAGGATTCTGTTGAGGGAAGGCCTAAGCCCCTTATTCTTGTTGCAGGAAAGCCTGCAATTGATTACATCATGGAGAACCTTGAGAGGGCGGGGATAATTGAGGCAGTCCTGGTTGTCAACAACAGTAACTTCAGAAAGTTTGAGAAATGGAAGGACAACAGGGATGGAGGGATTTCAATAAGGCTCGTGAATGACAGGACCAACAGCAACCAAGAGAGGCTGGGAGCAGTAAGAGATCTTGTTCTGGGGCTTGAGGAATTGGATGTTGAGGATGACACAATAGTTATCGCAGGCGACAACCTCCTGAGGATTGAGTTGAGGGAGCTTGTTGATTTCTTCAGGGAAAAGCAGACAAGTGTTGTGGCTGCCTGTAAGGAGCTGGACAGGGAGAGGATAAGGAAGAGCGCCTGCCTCAGCACGGATGAGAACAGCCTTCTTGTGAGCTTTGAGGAGAAGCCTTCAGAGCCCTCGTCAGAATGGATTTGCCCTGCTGTCTACCTGTTCACAGCAGACACAATAAGATTAATAAAGGAGATGAGATTTGAGCATGCAGAGGAGCATCTGGGAAGCCTGATAATGAGGCTGTACAGCAGGATTCACATCCACGCTCTCAGGAAAGAGGAGAGCATCAGGTTTGACATGGGCCAGGCAGAGGACATTAAGGAGGCTGACAGCGTTTTTCGGAGGAAAAAATGAAAGGCAGGGTCATGGTTACAGGAGGGGCAGGATTCATAGGCAGCCATGTTGCTGATATCCTGATTAACAATGGTTATGATGTTGCTCTTGTGGATGACCTTTCCACAGGGAACAGGAAGAACATAAACCCAAAAGCAAGATTCTACGAGGTTGACATAAAGAACACGCCATTCCTTGAGAAAGTTTTTGAGAAAGAGAAACCTGACTTTGTAGTGCATCAGGCAGCACAGGTAAATGTGAGGAAGTCAGTTGCAGAGCCTGTCTTTGACGCTTTATCAAACATTGTGGGGACCCTAGAGCTTCTTGAGCTTTGCAGGGACTACAAGGTGAAGAAGTTTGTTTACGCCAGCTCAGGAGGGGCGTGCTATGGGGAGCCAGAGAAGATACCATGCTCTGAGGGCCATCCTATAATGCCGATCTCGCATTACGGCGTGTCAAAACACTGCGCAGAGCATTACGTGTTCCTCTACTCGCACATGTATGGAATTGACTTCAACATACTGAGATATGCTAATGTCTACGGCCCGAGACAGGACCCCTTCGGAGAGGCAGGTGTTGTTGCCATATTCCTCAACAAGATAATCAACAGGGAAAAGCCGCAGATATTCGGGGACGGAGAGCAGACAAGGGATTACGTTTACGTGAGCGATGTTGCAAAAGCAAACCTTCTTGCCCTTGAGAAGAGCACCAAGAGCAGGATATTCAACATAGGCACAGGAAAGGAGACATCAGTCAACCAGATATACTCCATGCTGAAGAAAGCTTCAGGAACAGACATTGAAGCAGTGAGCACTCCTGCTGTGGCAGGAGAGGTGAGCAGGATAAGCCTGGAATGCAGCAGGGCAGAAAAGGAGCTTGGATGGAAGCCTGAGGTGAGCATAGAAGAGGGGATAAGAAAGACCTCTGAATGGTTCATGGGAAACAAGCCTGATACAGCAGGAATGGCTGAGAAGGCCTGAGAACAGCCATGATTTAGCCACAAAACAGGGACAAGGCAAGGTTTAAATAGGATTTCTGGATTTCTGGGTGTTATGGGTGGGCTTGAATCAGTATTAAGGGAAGAATCCAAACACAAGACTAAGGAAAAAGCCAAATTTTATCTGGAAGAGATTGTTGACCTTATACCAATAGTGGGCGGCGCAGCTTCTGCTTTATTTGTCCATGAATTAGCCTCAGATTATGGAGAAGGTATGAAAGCGGTACTTAAGACTTTTGAGGCGAATCCCGACATCTATTTCTCTATTAGTACTTTCTATTCAATTCTTAATATAGTCACATCTTCGGTGACTGGTTGGTTCTCTCATAATATCTTAAGATCCGCTCTTGGAAAGAAAGTTGTTAAACTTGTAGGCAAGGATAAAAATGAAGGAAAAGATAAACAAAACAAGGGATTCATAAACTGGTTTCTTGAGAGGCCATTCCTGACTGCTTTAATCCCAACTGCTATCTATCTATCTTTAAATATTCCTGTGATGTCAGCAGTTAGTGCAGATATTGTAGAAATGAATGCCCACCTGAATAATGCTTATTTTAGTTGGAGCGATTATCCTGACAAAATCAGAACTATATTTGATTCAAAAGAAGAATTAAAGACATTCATTAACGAAATGTATTATTCTGTTCTGCTTATGACTTCATCAATAACTGCTGGAATATATGGTCTTTCTTATTATGCGACTTCTTTATTAGATACTCTTTCAAAAGAGGATTCTAAAAAATTTCTTTATCACTCCGCTAAAAGCAAAATACTCAAGTTAAAAACATCTAGTTATGGATCACTAAAAGAACTAGAGAAAGCCGTTGAATGTGTTCCCTGTAGAATAGCTTTTTTTGATTTAGCTACAGATTATATAAAAGAAGGCTATTTGGACCAAGCACTGGTAAATATAAACAGCGGAATTAGTAGGGAAGAAACTCCTAAATTAATACAGCTTATGAGAGAGTCTTCGCTTTTTTCTCCGAATTATTACGCTTTTTCGTATTTTAGATTCAAGAGAAAACTAAGAAGGAATCCGGATAACTTAGAGAATCATCTTAATATGCTTGTTTTCTCTTATATGGTTGGTGATTACTCCTATGTTGAAAGAATCAAGGGGAGAATCTCAGAAAAATTTCCTGAAAACTTAGATTCAAAGGCAATCTATGCTTTGATGCTAGAAGAGTCAGGGGATAAAGAGAAATCTGCTCAGGAATGGAAAAAAACTTTGGATCTACTGCTCTCTGACACTGAATTACAGAAAAAATTCAAAAAGAAAGGAGAGTCTGCCAACGAAATTCTTGAGTATGAACCAAGGGAATTTTTCAGGAACATGTTTCTCTTCAAGAGAGGGGACAGAAAATCTCTTGAAGAAGAGACGAGACTGACAAACAATGGAAGAGCGCTGTCAGAACCTTTTGAGGATTATAGGGTCCCCGAATCCAGAAGCATTTTCCCTTTTGGAGATTCATATGTGTATACTCTAAAGAGAGAAAAAGGACAGCTTCTTTACGAATTAACAGGAAAAAAGGATATGTTTCTAAAAACAGCAGACTTTCTTGCCCTTATACACGCGAGGATGCCCTCAGAAGGCCTGGAACCTGTTAATCTGAAAGATTATCTGGAGAGAAAAGTCTATAACCCTGATTTACATCTGCCTGAGAGAACAATAGAAATGATGAACCAAAGCCTCCTCCCCCTTTTGGAATACTTGAAAGAGGAGCCTTTTGTCTTCAATAAGGACGGCCACCCTGAGCAATGGATTGTAACAGAGGGGGGAAAGATCATAGCGCTTGACTGGGAGAATAAGGGGCTTGTTCCGATGCAGTTTGATCTGGCAAATCTAACAGATTACGGTGACTATTTCGATGATAAGGAAAAACAGGAGATTATCACCCAATATGCGGAGTCGTACAATAAGTACTCTGAGGATGAGAGAATAAGTGATTTCAACAATTTTCACCTGAAATATCTCCAGTCTGTTATTTTCAGGTCCCTCTGTCTCTGCTCTGCGTGGAGCTCCCCAGAAAGGCCTGTAATGTCTGATAAAAGGCATCTTCTTGTTGAGAACAGCACACGCACAATAGACCTCATAAAGGAACATCATCCTGAACACTACTGGAAAGAAGAAGGCAATTATGATGGTCTCAGGGAAGCATTGGGTGAGACTAAATCAGTGGTAATTGAGCATGAACATGGAGGTTGAAAAGTCCTCGCAAGTTTTGACCAGGAACATCATATGGTTGAGGACAAATACCTCATGCCTGTTTTTTTTCGTCAGCATGTTCTCTATTCTGTTTACTATGTCTTTCTTTTTGTTGTTTAACTCTATAAGATCCTCTTCTTTGAATTTGGAAAACAAGGAATTGTAGCTTCTTATCTGGTTGTTTGCCTCCTCCATCATCTTAAGCACGTCCTCTTTGATTTCTGCATCAGGATTGTCTGAAAGGTACTCGCATACATACTTGTAATAATCGCAGACTTTCTCCAGATTCCATGCTATCACATAGACAAAGCATGTTTTGTCATTGTCCTTATATCCTTTCTTGTTCAGTATTCTCTCGCAGAAGTTGGTCAGCTGGTTGTTGGTTTTTTCCAAACTTATCAAATCTTTCATCTCTTTCAGCTTGTTTTCCCTTATCATGCTTATACAGCTGTCTCCCATAGCTATTGTTACGAGAAAGGCTCTCCTAAGTATGGAGTCAAACTCTGTGTCCATGTCCATAGAAACCTTTTTCAGCAGGCATCTGCTGCCTGTCTGCTCTACAACAGCGAATCCCATCAGGAGATTCTTTATCAGGTCATCTATTACATCAAGAGTCTCCTTTTTATCAAATAATATTTCTATCTCATCCCAACCTCCTTTGTGAAGGCCTGACAGAAACCATCTGAGAACCCTTTCGCTTATTTTTGTGGAGTCTATTGAAGCTTTTCTTGGCCTGCCCTCCCCTTGCCCCCCAATTATCACACTCCTTCCTTCCTCCTCAATCTCAACCTCATCCCCTGCCTTTAGGCCGAATTTCTTTGTCCAGGTGGCTGGGAGGGTTATTGTGAGGGCGTTCCTGCCCTGTTTCACGAGCTTTCTTCTCATCTTATATATCAACCTGTTATATTAGTTATATAACTTATAGAGGTTAGTTATATATAAATCTTTTGCCTATAATGTTGTTATTCCGAACAAAATGGAGGTGTTCCAAATGCTACAAAAAAAAGAACTTGTGCTACTGTCCCACCTAAGGAAGAACGCGAGGATGAACCTCACGAGCATGAGCAAAAAGACAGGAATGCCTGTCTCAACAATATTTGACAGGATAAAGAGGTATGAGAAGGACCTCATACAGAAGCACACTGCCCTGCTGGATTTCTCAAAGCTCGGCTATGATGTCAGGGTGCAGATAGCGCTCAAAGTCCCAAAGGACCAGAGGGAGGCATTCAGGGAATACCTTCTCAAGGAGCCTCTTGTCAATTCAGTATACAGGATAAACAACGGCTATGATTTCATGATAGAGGCATTGTTCAGGAACATCAAGGAGGTTCATGAGTTTGTTGAGGGGCTGGACAAGTACAAGGTGAGGTCTCCTGAGCAGTACTTTGTGCTTGAGGAAATAAAAAAGGAGGGCTTTATGGCTGACCCCCAGCTCGTCAGCCTGCTCTCCTGAGCATGTTGCTGGGTAGGCTTATCGGCGGCAGGCGCCCTGTTTAGAGGATCTAATAGGTGATTAAATCCCTATTCCTACAGAGTTTGCCGCCGCCCTGTTTATGAGTTAAAGATACTGCTCATTGTAAAAAGGGGAATTTCTCCTGAGTTCTCCTCCACCCCAGTCGCAGTTACAGATGGATAGATCCCTCCTCCCCCTTCAATATGCTAATCGCACCAATTCCACAGAGCACTTTAAGCATATCATTGGGTGGGCTTATTGGTGAGAGAAGCGGGGAATTGTGCTGTTTTGGAATGTGTAAACCTGAGGGATGGTTCTGCAGAAAGGGTGGGTGGAATCTGGAGCTGTAAAAACTAAAATATCAGCCTCCCAAGGGAGTGAAGTGCTAGGAATAATAATCGCAAACCCATTATCCTCTCTGGGAAGTACCAGGAGTTATAAGCTCATCAATCCCCTGGGAAGTATCAGGAATAATAATCATAAACTCATTATCTCCCCCACAATCCCATTTTTTTCCTGCAAAAACTTTATATAGTCTCTTTCATGGAAAGCAGTAAAATGAGCTACGCCCGCAAAGCAGTGAATCAGGCTGTGATTGTCTTCTTTTTTGCAATGCTGGCATCTCTTCTGGGCTACCTGATAAGGATACTGTTCGCAAGAAAGCTGGGAGCGGATGATTACGGGCTTTTCTATGCAGGAATAGCCTTGATAAGCCTGATTGTGATTTTCGCTGACCTGGGCACTTCCTCGTCCATGCAAAAGTTCATAGCAGAGTTCAGGGCAAAAAAAAGGAAATCTGACATAAAGAACCTCACAGGAATGCTCCTGGTCTTCCAGACTTGCCTCTCCCTTCTGATAGCTGTACTGATGGTTATGTTCTCAGGCTTCCTCTCAAAGGCCTACTTCCACAGGAGCGGAGCGTCAATGCTCATAATACTCTTTGCCGTGCTTCTCATACTCCACAATATGGAAAGGTTCTACAAGTTCCTTTTCATAGGCTTTGAGAGATCCCACTACTTCACCCTGTCAAACTTCATAAAGAACGCGCTCATACTGATATTCGCCCTTCTTCTCTTTATGAAGACAAGCAGCGTTACCGCTGCAATACTCTCCTACATAATCTCATTTTTCCTTGTTTTTGCAGGCTCCACCATAATATTCCTGAGAAGACTGTTCCCGGATTTCACAAGTGTTAAATCTGCTTGGAGCAGAAAGCTCTTCAAAAGGACCCTCACTTATGGTTTCTCTGTGTTGCTCATACTCGTGGGAGGCAGGGTAATCACATACACAGACACTGTGATGCTTTCCTTCTTTAGGACACTGCATGAAGTGGGCATTTACCAGACAGCAGTCCCCACAGCAGAGGCGATGAGGATAATCCCTCAGGCATTCGCCTTTGTGCTGACGCCCATGGCAGCCTCTTTGATAGCAAAAAAGAAAATGCCTGATGCAGTGAGGATGTATGAGATAGTGCAGAAATACTTCTTTGTCCTGGTGATACCCCTTGCCCTGATAATGGTCTTTTATTCCCCTCTTGTGCTCAGGGTGCTGTTCGGCAGCTCGTACGAGGCAGGCAGCCTCCAGCTGGCCATACTCGCAATAGCCAATCTTTTCTTCACCATTACGCTGATAAACAATTCCTTCTTTTACGCGCTTGAAAAGCCAGGGATTGTATCAAGGTTCATGCTCATTGCAGCTTCCATAAACCTTGTAATGAACTTCCTGCTGATACCCCTTTACGGCGCTGTAGGGGCTTCACTCACCACAATGCTATGCTACCTCTTTGTGCTTGTCATGTCCTCTGTAGAGATAAACAAGCACAGGATAAGGCTGCCCTATCTTGGCTGGGTGAAAGGCATAATAGCAGGCATAATCTTTACTGCTGTCCTTTACTTCGTTAAAGAGGCTCTTTTGATAAACAGGTGGTACATAGAAGCCCCTCTTGTGCTGGCAGCAGGCCTTCTTGCATATTCAGCACTTGTCATACTCTTCAGGGCAGTAAGGATAAGCGAGGTAAAGTATATAATAAGGACCCTTCTGTTTGACAGGATAAGGGGCAAAAACATTTGATACTGCTTTTGGGCAATCCGCCCGAAAACTTTATATATCATACGTAGGGTTTTATAGTCTATGAAAAAACCAAATGTGCTTTTTATAGTCATTGACTGCATGAGAGAGGATGTTTTCTCCGGCCTTGATTCAAAGTCAGGATATTTCAGACGCCTTATAAAAAACAGCTATTACTTTCCAAACACAATGACTGTTGCAACCTGCACCACCCCCAGTTTTGGCTCCATCCTCACAGGCAAATACCCTTTTGAGAACGGGCTTAATGGCGTGCTGAACAAAAAGCTGGCAGGCAATGTAAAAACCCTTCCTGAGATCTTCAGGAGCAGGGGCTACTCAACAATGGCTTTTGTGACAGGCCCCCTTGTCAAGGAGACAGGTATCTCAAAAGGATTTGACCTTTATGAGTACAGGGGGAAGTTTGACTTTATCCATGGAAAAACCAAGGAAAGGATAATAAGCAGGGTCAGGAAGTCAGGAAAGCCGTGGTTTGTCATGCTTCACTTCTGGGCAGCCCACTATCCTCTCTTTACAGGCTCAAGAAAAAGGCTTTTGAAGAAAAAGCTTAGCTTTTCTGCCGTGAACCTCCTCAGGAGAGCGGGCATTTTTAAGCCTGTGCAGAGACTGTACAGGAGAGCGAGCCCTCCGTCAGGAGGAAAATACTCGCCCAAATACATCAAGAGCGTAAAGCACATTGAGACTGTTGCTGAGGATATCGTGAAAAGACTGGGCCCTGATGTTCTTGTCATAACCGGGGATCACGGCGAGAGACTGGACGAGAGGTTAACTGAGAATGATAAGAAAATGATGAGGGACGGCGGCAAGCCAGAGGAATGGCTCAGGCACTCATATCACATCTATGATTTTCTGATGAACGTGCCCCTCATTTTCCACGGAAAAGGATTCCCAAAAAAGACAGTTAAGAGTAATGTAAGAACGATAGACCTTTTTCCCACACTGATTGATTATATGGGCTTTCCAAAGCAGAAGTCAACAGGCGATTCTCTCCTCCCTCCATCTTACAAAAGAGAAAACAAGGATGTTGTGGCACTAGCTCCCGTTGTTCGGAGCGATGGAAAAAAAGAAGTCATGAGAGACGGAATAAGGGGCCAGAGGTACAAATACGGCCGCAGGGCAGACAATTATAGTAATGAGGAATTCCTGTTTGACTTAAAGAACGATCCTCACGAGACGAGGAACATATTAAAGGACAAGGATAATGTGGCTTCAGAAATGAGAAAAAAACTTAATAAAATCAAGTCAAAAGACAAAACAAGGGGCAGCGAACTAGGTAAAAAAGAGAGAAAGATTGTTGCAGAAAGGCTTAAGAATCTCGGCTACATGTGAAGTTTCAGAACTTGGGATCTCCTGCTAAGCTTTCAACTGCCTGCTTGATCATATCCTTTTCTCCGGCAGAAACCTCTTCTTTTATCTTTTTCCTTATTCCCGCAGCCTCCTTGTCATTATAAATGTTCTTTTTCTCCAGCGGATCTTTTCTGAGGTTAAACATCAGACTGCGCTTCTCAGAGAGCATTGCCTTGTGCTTGCTGTCCCTGTAGAAGTCCAGCCTGTGAAAGTTCCTCTTCTGGAACTTCACATCCCTGAGGGAATGCCAGGCATATTTTATTTCCTCCTTTTGTATGAGGGTCTGGCCAATGATAAAATCCCTGCTCTCCCTGAAAAGGTTTTTTCCCTTGTATCCGGCAGGCCTCTCTGCGTTTGCAATGTCCAGTATCGTGCTGGGAATGTCTATTGTGCTCACAAGCCCATTGTATCCCTTTTTCCTGACATCCCTTCCATAGATTATAAGCGGAACCCTCAAAAGCTCGTCATAAGGCAGGTCCTCATGGTCTGTCATGCCATGCTCAAAAAACTCCTCCCCATGGTCAGCTGTTATAATGAAAACACTGTCCTTCCTGTACCTCTCAGGAAGGCTTTTGAAGAAGTCCTTGAGCTGGCTGTCCACATAGCTTATCTCATTGTCATACAACAGCTTCAGGCCCTCAAGATTCTTTTTACTGATTCTTGTATCCCTGTTTTTCTTTGCTGCTGCCTGCATCCTGTTCAGCTCTTCAATCCTCTTTCTTTTCATGCCTGCCTTGTTCCTCTCAAGAATGCTCTCCGGAGGCATGTAAGGTGCGTGAGTGTCCATGAAATGCATCCAGCAGAAGACCCTGTCAGCCTTCTGGCTCTTCAGTATATCCAGGGTGTCTCTTTTGAGCTTTTCAGCTCTTGTGTATGACACATTGACATCCCTGCTCTTCACCCTGCTGAGAATGGGGGAGAACAGTTTGTGGAACAGGAGTGCAGAAGCCCTGTAAACAAGGCTCTCAGGCCCGAAAATCCTGGTTATTTTCTGGCTCAGCCTCATGACAGGAGTCTTTGACTCATACTCCCTGAATATGTCAAATCCCCTGCTGTAGCCGAAGAATCTTGAAAGATATGGGTTTGAGTGAATTGCAATTGTCCTGTAGCCTTTTTTCTTCAGAGCCTCGCTCACAAGTACAGCCTGATTCGGAAGCGGCATGAAATGGCCGTGCTGCAGAGGGTATATTCCCGCAAGAATAGAGCAGAATGACGGAGAGGTATAAGGGCCTGTTGAGAAGCAGTTCCTGAACAACGCCCCTTTCTCAGCAAGGCTGTCCATGAAAGGGCTTGTTTTCCTCTCCCTGTACCCATAACAATTCAGGTGGTCAGGCCTCAGGGCGTCTATTGTTATGAGGAAGATGTTCTTTGCCATTAAGGTCAAAATCCTGTCTGATTATAAAAATTTATTGAATGGCATACTCTGTTTAATCCTCCTGTGAGACCTCTTTGCAGGAACGTGCGAGCCGACAGAAGGGGTTTGCAGAAAAATTTATAAAATAACATCAGAATATCATAACAGATGAAACCCACTGTTGTAATACCATGCGCGAAATCAGACGGGAACAAGATTGTCCCTTTTGATGTCAATACTCACATATCCATGGTGCCCCTTAATGGCAAGCCCGTGATAGGGTGGATTCTGGATTACCTTTATGAGAGCGGTTTTTCGGATGTTATTCTGGTGGTGAAGGAGAACAAGGAGAAGCTGGTTGATTACGTAAAAAGGGTTTACAGCAGGAAGATGAGCGTGAGGTTCACAGAGCCCGATAGTATGGCAGGCCCTTCCTGCTCCATAAAAGCAGCTGAAAAGCTTGAGATGACAGGCGATCTTCTTGTTGTTCTTGGCGATACCATATTCAGGCAGGATATGGATTTGTCAAGGGATTTTGTGCTTTATTCTGAGACAGATGAGCATCGCAGGTGGTGTCTTGTGGAGGCTGGCCCTGACGGGACTGTAAGCAGGTTTATTGACAAGCCTGAAAACTATGACAAGCAGCCTAATGCATTGATTGGCGTGTATTACTTGAGGGATGCGCCTTTCTTTTTTGAGTGTATTGAGCGCGCAATCAGCTCTGATGATGAAAGGAAGTATGAGATAAGCCTTGCGCTGGACTACTACATGAGCAAGCATAGAATCCATGCTGAAAGGGTTGAGCAGTGGTTTGACTGCGGTAACATAGATAATTATTACAGGTCAAAAAAGAGGCTGCTGCAGTCCAGGGAGTTCAACACAATTGATGTTGATGATGTCCTTGGAGTGCTCACTAAGAAAAGCAGGAAATCGTCCAAGTTCAGGAACGAGATAAACTGGTACCTGTCACTTCCGAAAGAGCTGAAAGTTCTCTCTCCCAGGGTTATAGACTTTTCATTAGAAGATAATGATATGTGGGTGAAGATGGAGTATTATGGCTATACAACCTTAAGCGACTATTTTGTCTATGAGAACCTTCCTCTGCACTTGTGGAGGTCTGTTTTCAGGCACATATTTGAGGTTATTGAGATATTCAGCAGCCACAAGGGAAAACTGGACAGGAAGCATTTTGATGATATGTATGTTGAAAAGACTAAAAGAAGGACAGAAAAGCTGAAGCAGGACAGGGAATTCAAGAGACTTCTTTCAGAAGAGAGGATCTCAATAAACGGGGTTGAAATGAAAAATTATCCCCTCCTGGAGAAGCAAATACTTGAATTTGCAGGCAGCCTTTATGATTCCAGGAACTGCACTATAATCCATGGCGACCTGTGCTTTCCGAACATTCTTTATGACCTGAACAACAGGGTTATGAAGCTTGTTGACCCCAGAGGCTCCTTTGGCAGGGAGGGCATACATGGGGATATAAGGTATGATCTTGCAAAGCTCCTCCATTCTGTGGAGGGGAAATATGATTTTATAATCAACAACCTTTTCAGCGTCAGCAAAAAAGCAGAGGGACAGTACAAGCTTGAGATATACTCCAACAGCAACACAGAAGAAATAAAAAAGATCTTCACAAGCATGTTAAAGGACTATGGATGGGACCTAAAAACAGTAAGATTTATAGAGGGCCTGCTCTTCCTCTCAATGATCCCTCTACACAATGACAGCAGGGATAAGCAGACCGCAATGTACCTGAACGCCATAAGAATACTCAATGAGGTGCTTGATGAGAATAGTGATTGATCTTGACGGGACAATAAGCGAGCTTAAGAAGGAAGGGGGGAGCTACGCTGATGTGATGCCCAAAAAAGGGGCTGTTGAAAAGATCAAGGACCTCAAGAGTAAGGGGCACTACATTATAATTCATTCAGCCAGGCACATGAAAACCTGCAATGGTGATGTCTCTCTTGTTGAAAAAAGAGTTGGAGACATAACCCGGGAATGGCTGAAAAAGCATGACATACCCTATGATGAACTCATTTTCGGCAGGCCCAACGCTGAGATTTACATCTGTGACAGGTCAATAAGGTTTGAGGACTGGGAAAAGATAGATGAGAACTTCCTCAAGAAGATGGCGAAAGAAAAATGATAATCGCAATCCCAATAGCAGGAGAAGGGAGAAGATTTCTTGAGGCTGGCTGGAACATCCCAAAGCCCCTGATTCAAGCCAAAGACAGGCCAATGTTTGAGTGGGCGCTAAAAAGCTTTGATTTCCTTGACCTGAAAAAGCAAACCCTCATATTCATATGCCTGAAAGAGCACATTGATGAGCACAATATTGACAAGGAACTGAAAAAGAGATACCCAAATTGTATCATAATACCTGTTGAGAATGTAACAAGAGGGCAGGCCTGCACTGTACTGCTGGCGAAAGAGCATATTAACAAGCCAGAGCCCCTCATAATATTCAACACAGACACATTCTTCAGGTCAGACCTGCAGGAGACCCTGCAAAAGAGGGACATTGACGGCATAATTACAGTATTTGAGTCACGCAATCCAAGATTCAGCTATGCAAAAACTGGCCAGAACGGATTTGTTGTTGAGGTTGCTGAGAAGAAGCCCATCTCAATCCATGCTACAGTAGGAATGTACCACTTCAGCAAGGGAAGCGACTTTGTATGGGCAGCTGAAAGGATGATTGAAAAAGGCATAACAACCAACAATGAATTTTATGTGGGGCCCGCCTACAACGAGCTTATAAACTCCGGAAAGAAAATAATGCTGGACCACTCCACAGAGGTTTGGGAATTCGGCACTCCAGAATCCCTCAAAAGGTTTGAGGAAGAATTTAAGTATTAATCTGAATATATATCAAAATAGCTCATTTAGACCCTCTTTCTGCAATCTTCCTGAACAGCGTTCTTGATGCCAGGAAGATGAACTCCCAGGGATATATGGGTAGATAGAGAGGATTGAAATACTTACTGATCCACAAGCTCCAGTTCCTGAGCATATCTTTTATTCTGTGGTGCACCACCCCCGTCCCAAGAACAAACTGGATAAAAAGATCAACATCCCTTCTTGGCTTGTAGAGCCTGAAAAGCCACTTCATCCTGCTGAAGCCTTTTGCATTTTTGATTTCCCCATACTCCATGGCCCTCTCCCTCAGAATCCTTTCATACTTTTCAGGATTTGTAGGAAGGCCTATATTGCTTGAGTGCACCCTGAAGTACAGCATACTCTTTTTTATGTAATGAGGATCTCTCCTGAGGCTTATGAGAAGTTTCATCAGCCATGTCATGTCCCCTATCTGCCTGAATTTCTCATTGAATCGCGTGTTTATTATCTTTCTTTTCACCAGGAAAGAGCCGACCATTATCATCTTGTTCCTTGTAAAAAGGTCTTTAATAACTTTTTTATAGCTTATAATGCCTGAAGACTTGTATAAGCTCTTTGATTTTGAATACCTGTTCTTATCTTCTATATACCTTATCCTGTCGCAGAAGGTTATGTCAGCATTATGCTTTTGAGCTGCAGAGTGTAGCTTCTGCAGCATGCCGGGATGCAGGAAATCATCTGCATTAAGTATGAGAAGGAATTCACCTGAAGCGTGTTCAAGGCACTTGTTCCAGTTACCTGCCATTCCAACATTCCTCTCATTGATGATAAGCCTTACTCTCTTGTCCTTTTTTTCAAATCTTTTTACAACATCAACAGAATTATCCTCTGACCTGTTGTCAATAACAAGGACTTCAAAGTCACCGAACTTCTGGTTTAGGACAGAATTAATAGTTTGGGGAAGATATCTGCCATAATTGTAGTTGGGTATGCACACGCTTATAGACGGCTTTCTTGCCATGGCAGGCACTTATCCCTTTTTTTATATAAATCTATCCTAAACATTTAAATAATCTTGGGCTGTGGGCTTATCTTATGGAGCAGAACATTCATGATGTCATCTTAAGGTCTGCAGGCAATTACCTCTCAATCCAGCAGAAGGACGGCTCTTTCCCTCCAGGCCACAACGGGCCCTGGAATGATGCTGAGACTCCTGTGAGGAACACAGCCCATGTGGCCATGCTCCTGCACAAGGCTTATAAGATATCAGGAGACAAGAAGTATAGGGACGCGGCGCTTAAGGCCTGCGATTTTCTTCTTTTGAAGAAGAACAGGCCAGAGGGATATAACTTCCACTGCAGGAGGAAGTCAAGGAAGGCAGACCCTGTAAATGGCACTATAGGGCCTGCGTGGGCAATAGAGCCCCTCATCTTCATAGGAAGTGACTTCAAGAAGAAGGAGTATCTTGACCTTGCTGAGGAGATTGTCTCAATGCACAAATTCAATAAGCAGAGGAAGCTCTGGCACATAAAGAATCTTGACGGAACTGACGGCAAAATAGACGAGACATTCAACCACCAGCTCTGGCTTGGGGCAATGGCCCTCACCATAGCCAAGCTCAAGAAGAACAAAAAACTTCTTGAGGACGCTTCATCATTCTTCTCAAACCTTCCGAATATTGTCACGTTCCTGGAGCCCGGCCTTATAGAGCACACCTTCAGGAGAGACAGCCTTGCTCACAGGATAAGAAAAGCGCTAATAAGGTTTATTGAATGGTCAAAGGGCAGCGGGAATTTTACTTACAAAAGGAGCAGGGGATACCTTGCATTCAACACTTACGGATTCGCAATAGCTTATGACAACAATAAAGGCCTTAATCTGTGGAAGGACAGGAGGCTTAAATCCCTCATAAGAAAGCCGCTGGAGTATCTCAGGAGGAATCACCCTCTTGACTTGAGATCAGGCAAGAACTCATACTCATGGGCCTTCAATCCAACAGGGATTGAGGCAGCGTATTCCTTTCAGGCCCTTGCAGGATACTCAGGACTGAAAATCAGCAGGAAAGAGCTGCAGAGCGAGATATCAAAGTGGGCCTCAGAGCAGGTGAATCATTACTTCAGCACAAGGACAGGATTCATGGAGAGGAACACAACAGACATGAGCGTGCTTTCAGCAAGGCTTTACGAGGCTGTGAGGCTGGAGAACATTGACCTTAACCTATAGGCTCTTCTGGATCATCTTTTTCTCCTGATGTCAACAATCCTGTTAAGCATCCTCAGAACGCGGTTGCCCAGCACAAGGCCCATCAGGTAGGCCATGTCAAGGAACGCCCATCTCAACAGGCTCTTTAGCCTGAATCCAATACCAAACCTCCTGTATTTCCTCCTGTGCTTCCAGAAGAAGCGGTTAAGGCCCTGCAGCTTGTTCCTGAAGTCTGTGGACACCCTGCTCAGGTCCTCATGCTTTCTCACCAGATACTCGTCCACGAAATCAAACCCATAATAATCCGCAATCCTCAGGAAAAGGTCATACTCCTGCGAGGATTTCATCCTCTCATCAAAACCCCCAATCCATTCAAGCACATCCCGCTTTACCATCACTGTTGATGTTATGCCCACGCAAAAGCTGTCAAGAAGGCCCCTCAGAACATAGCCTTTTTTTCCTTCTCTTATCCTGTGCTTCTCTGTCCTCTCTCCGAGGTATTCTATGAGCTCAAAGTTGCAGTAAACAACACCAAGGTTCCTCACTTTTGATTTCCTGAAAAGCGCAACCTGCTTTTTGACCTTGCTCCTGAGCCACTCGTCATCATCATCCAGGAAAGCTATGAGCTCTCCCTTTGACTTCCCAACTCCCTTGTTTCTTGAGGCAGCTCCCCCCAGCTGTCTGCTGTTCGGAAGATATCTTATTCTTTTGTCCTTGAGCTGCTTTACCAGCCTCTTGTTGTTATTCTTTGCTCTCTTTTCAGAGCTGTCATCCACCACAATGACTTCAATCCTGCTGTAAGACTGGCGCAGCACAGAAGCGATAGCCCTTCTAAGGTAGGCGGGCCTGTTGTGCGTTGGTATTATCACGCTGACAAGAGGATTCTTTTCTGCTGCCATCATGCAGGCAATGCCCTTTCATGTTTTTAAATGTTTCTGGAGGATTAAAGCATATTGCGGGTGAGAAAGCCATCCTTAGTTGGAACAAAAATGGTAATCTTTCCAGAATTTGCCTCCACCCTCTTTAGAGTTACAATTGTTTTGTCCCGCCCAGCCGCCCCCAACAACAACTTTAGAGCACCAACTCCACAAGCCCATAGCGCGCACTTGAGCAAAACTATGGGTTGGGCTTATTAGAAAGAAAAGCTGGAAGTTGTGCGGTTTTAGAAGCTGAGCTTTCCACCAGTCTTTGACTGGTGGCGTAAAAAACTTATTC